>NZ_JBJNMO010000003.1:0-581788 GCF_052168495.1 Serratia sp. CY52157
GCAATAGCGCGGTGGTCCCACCTGACCCCATGCCGAACTCAGAAGTGAAACGCCGTAGCGCCGATGGTAGTGTGGGGTCTCCCCATGCGAGAGTAGGACACTGCCAGGCATCAAATAAAGCCGAAAGCCCTGAACTGACGTTCAGGGCTTTTTGCTATGCGTAAAACGCAAAAAAGCGCAGCTACGCTGCGCTGCTTTCTCCTCCTTCTTCTCCGTCAGCGAGCCAGAGAAAAGGCCCCGAAGGGCCTTTGATTAGGGTGTGTTTGCTTTTTTCACTTATTATTCGGTCAATGCGAGCTGCCCTGAGAAATGCCCAGCCCGGTTTGCGAACGAACAAACTGCGCCCGGAAGCGTTCCCGCTCTTGCTGCCCGGCCAGTGAGCTGTCGGTGATCGAGAACAGCCAGGTGCCGACAAAGGCCACGATCATCGAGAACAGCGCCGGGTATTCGTACGGGTAAATCGGTTTCTCATGGCCGAGGATCTGCACCCAGATCGTCGGGCCGAGGATCATCAGAATCACTGCCGTCAGCAGGCCTAACCAGCCGCCAATCATCGCGCCGCGGGTCGTCAAACGCGACCAGTACATCGACAGGATGATGATAGGGAAGTTACAGCTGGCGGCGATGGAGAACGCCAGCCCGACCATAAAGGCGATATTCTGCTTCTCGAACAAAATCCCCAGGGCAATGGCGACCAGGCCTAATACCACGACGGTGATCTTGGAGACCTTCAGCTCATCGCGCTCGGTCGCCTTGCCGTTTTTAATCACGCTGGCGTACAGATCGTGGGACACGGCCGAGGCGCCGGCCAGCGTCAGGCCCGCAACCACCGCCAGAATGGTGGCGAACGCCACCGCCGAGATAAAGCCGAGGAAGAAGTTGCCGCCAACGGCATTGGCCAGGTGCACCGCCGCCATGTTGGTGCCGCCCAGCAGCGCGCCGGTGGCGTCTTTGAACGCCGGATTGGCGCTGACCAGCAAGATGGCGCCGAAGCCAATGATAAAGGTCAGAATATAGAAGTAACCGATAAAGCCGGTGGCGTAGAACACGCTCTTGCGCGCTTCTTTGGCGTCACTCACGGTGAAGAAACGCATCAAGATGTGCGGCAGACCGGCGGTGCCGAACATCAGCGCCAGGCCAAGCGACAGCGCGGAAATTGGATCTGACACCAGCCCGCCGGGGCTCATGATGGCGATGCCTTTCGGATGCACCTTCACCGCTTCGGCGAACAGGGTATTGAAGTCGAAGTTAACCGACTTCATCACCATCAGCGCCATAAAGCTGGCGCCGGCCAGCAGCAGCACCGCTTTGATGATCTGCACCCAGGTGGTGGCCAGCATGCCGCCGAACAGCACGTACAGCACCATCAGGATACCGACCAGGATCACCGCCACATGGTAGTTGAGCCCGAACAGCAGCTGGATCAGCTTGCCGGCGCCGACCATCTGCGCGATCAGATACAACGCCACCACCACCAACGAGCCGCAGGCCGAGAGGGTGCGGATCGGTTTCTGCTGCAGACGGTAAGAGGCGACATCGGCGAAGGTATAGCGGCCGAGATTACGCAGGCGTTCCGCGATCAGGAACAGAATGATCGGCCAGCCGATGAGGAAGCCGATGGAGTAGATCAGGCCGTCATAGCCCGAGGTATAGACCAGTGCGGAGATGCCGAGGAACGAGGCGGCGGACATGAAGTCGCCGGCGATCGCCAGCCCGTTTTGCAGACCGGTGATGCGCCCGCCCGCAGTGTAGTAGTCCTGACGGGAACGGGTGCGTTTGGAGGCCCAATAGGTGATGTAGAGCGTGGCGCCGACAAACAGGATAAACATCACGATCGCCTGGATGTTCAGCGGCTGACGATGCACCTCGCCGCCAATGGCGTCGGCGCAGGCCAGGCCCGGCAGCAACAGCAGCGCGGCGGCGGACAATAAGCGCTTCATTGTTTCACCTCGCGCAGAATCTCTGCGGTGAGGCGATCGAATTCGCCGTTGGCGCGAAACACATAGATCCCGGTCAAGACGAAAGAGATCACGATCAGCCCGACGCCGACCGGGATCCCGCGGGTAATGGTCGATCCGGCGGCGATCGGCGTGCCGAGCCATTGGGGATCGAAGGCGATCAACAAGATAAAGCCGACGTACAGCGCCAGCGTAATCAGCGAAAGCAGCCAGGCGAACCGGCCGCGTTTTCTCACCAGCTCTTTAAAGCGCGGGTTTTCTTCAATCCCTTGATAAATGGTGTCATTCATCAGAGTGTCTCCAGTAGGTATTGATAGAGTACGCCGCGCCAGGGCCGCTCAACGGCGCGTTATCCGAATGAGCGGCCTGAAGCGGCGTAAATTATGACGGCACTTTCATTGATTGTTTTTCTTCCAACAGCTTGTCGACTACAGCCGGATCCGCCAGCGTGGAGGTATCCCCCAGGTTGCTGGTGTCGCCGGCGGCAATTTTGCGCAGGATACGCCGCATGATCTTGCCGGAGCGCGTTTTGGGCAGCGAGTCTGTCCAGTGCAGCACGTCCGGCGTGGCGATCGGCCCTATCTCTTTGCGCACCCAGTTGCGCACTTCGGCATAGAGCTCCGGCGTCGGTTCTTCGCCGTGGTTCAGCGTGATATAGGCGTAGATCGCCTGGCCTTTGATGTTATGAGGAATGCCGACCACCGCCGCTTCGGCGATTTTCGGGTGAGATACCAGCGCGGACTCGATCTCGGCGGTGCCCAAACGGTGGCCGGAGACGTTCAGCACGTCATCGACGCGGCCGGTGATCCAGTAGTAACCGTCCTCGTCGCGGCGGGCGCCGTCGCCGCTGAAATACATGCCTTTGAAGGTCGAGAAGTAGGTTTGCTCGAAGCGGTCATGATCGCCGAACAGGGTGCGCGCCTGGCCCGGCCAGGAATCGACGATCACCAGGTTGCCTTCGCAGGCGCCTTCCTGCGGCGTGCCGACATTATCGACCAGCGCCGGCTGTACGCCGAAGAAAGGCCGCGTGGCGGAACCGGCCTTCAGTTCGGTGGCGCCCGGCAGCGGGGTAATCATGAAGCCGCCGGTTTCGGTTTGCCACCAGGTGTCGACGATCGGGCATTTGGCGTTGCCTATCTTGTTGTAGTACCACTCCCAGGCTTCCGGGTTGATCGGTTCGCCGACCGAGCCCATGATGCGCAGCGAATCGCGCCGAGTGCCTTCGATCGCCTTGTCGCCTTCGGCCATCAGGGCACGAATGGCGGTCGGCGCGGTATACAGAATGTTGACCTGGTGTTTGTCTATCACCTGCGACAGACGATTGACGCCCGGATAGTTAGGTACGCCTTCGAACATCAGCGTGGTGGCGCCGCAGGCCAGCGGGCCGTACAGCAGATAGCTGTGACCGGTGACCCAGCCGACGTCGGCGGTGCACCAGTAAATGTCGCCGTCGTGATAGTCGAACACATACTTAAAGGTCATCGCGGCGTACACCAGGTAGCCGCCAGTGGTGTGCAGCACACCTTTTGGCTTGCCGGTCGAGCCGGAGGTGTACAGGATAAACAGCGGATCTTCGGCGTTCACTTCTTCCGGCGGGCAATCGGCGGAAACGCCCTGGGTCAGCTCATGCCACCACAGATCGCGCCCTTCCTGCCAGTAACCCGGTTTGCCGGTGCGCTGGAACACCACGACGTTGGCCACGCTGACCACGCCGGGGTTTTTCAGCGCATCGTCGACGTTCTTTTTCAGCGGCACGGCGCGGCCGGCGCGCAGGCCTTCATCGGCGGTGATCACCAGTTTGGCGTTGGAGTCGATAATGCGCCCGGCGACCGCTTCCGGTGAGAAGCCGCCGAAGATCACCGAATGTACGGCGCCGATGCGGGCGCAGGCCAGCATCGCGACCGCTGCTTCCGGCACCATCGGCATATAGATAGCCACCACGTCGCCTTTTTTCACGCCGAGCTTTTTCAGCACGTTGGCGAATTGGCAGACATCATGGTGCAGCTGTTTGTAGGTCACTTTCTTGGATTGGGTCGGGTCATCGCCTTCCCAGATAATGGCGGTCTGGTCGCCGCGCTCAGCCAAATGACGGTCTAGGCAGTTGGCCGCCAGGTTCAACGTGCCGTCTTCAAACCAACGGATGCTGACGTGGCCCGGATCGAACGAGGTGTTTTTGACTTTGGTATAGGGTTTGATCCAGTCCAGGATTTTGCCATGCTCACCCCAGAAAGCTTCTGGGTCTTGAACCGACTGTTGATAATACTGTTGGTATTGTGCCGGATTAATCAGGGCGCGTTCTGCAATTGCAGAAGGAATAGCGTGTTTATGCAGTTGGCTCATAGCTTTTCTCCTTGAAGTTGTTAATGATATGTCAACTGAAGGTTAAGTATAGTTTGCTACGATTCTTTGTTTCTTTTTTGCGCGGCAGATCACGCAACAAAGATATTGATTTGTAATAGTTCTGTCGCATTTGCAGTACGTATCTATCTATTTGGCGTTTAAATCATCATAAACCCGCTTTTTTAGCCAAAAACACTTATCTAAAGAACAAAAAAGAATAAACAAAGGCGAGGGTGTTTGCCTCGCGCTTAATAAGGGGGGGAGAGACCGACATTATTTCGCGCTATAAATCTTTTTTGATTATTTTTCGCTATTAATATTCGAAGTTGGTATTAACGCGATATAACGATGGACGGCACATCGTGAAATAACGTTCTATTAACGCTTAATTCCTGATGAAAACTCGGGAAATACCGTGTGGCATTCATCATGCCGAATTGTTCGATTTTTAATCGGAATATAAAACGGCGCTGCATTTATGAGTGAAAATGTCACTCGGTCAATTCCCATTTATTTGACTTTTGAGTAACAAAATATAAACATTTAATGCGGACTAAATATGCAGAATGGACGAAAAATAACGCATTTTAATCGCGTTCAAAAAAACGTCGCTGGCGCGGTTATGTGCTTCATTATATGAAAAATTATGTTTTTAATAACAAGCAATTATGCCATTTGAAATAGTTGCGCGAATTTTTTGTGATTCGATTCAGCGCTCAACCCTGACAAATCAAGGCTTGCAGAGCATGCCGCCCGGATGATACAGATTTATACTGCGTCGCACCCAGGGCAGGTGAACGCTTCCACTGAATTAACATAAGCCTGTAATAAATGATTAAGTATTCTTTTCGCCGTGTTGCGACTTTGTACGGCGCAAAGAGTCTTTGAGGACTTTTTGGGTATGAAAAGTGTAAAAATTAGCCTGGCTTGGCAAATCCTGATCGCGTTGGTGCTGGGTATTATTGTTGGCGCGGTATTGCACAACCAGACCGAATCTCGTGAGTGGCTGGTGAGCAATATTCTCAGCCCGGCGGGTGATATCTTTATTCGTCTGATTAAGATGATTGTGGTGCCGATCGTTATTTCCACGCTGATCGTCGGTATTGCCGGCGTGGGGGATGCGAAAAAGCTGGGCCGCATCGGATTGAAAACCATTATTTACTTCGAAGTGATCACCACGATCGCCATCGTGGTGGGGCTCACCTTGGCCAACGTCTTCCAACCGGGCCACGGCATCGATATGTCGACGCTGACCACGGTGGACATTTCGCAGTATGAGAAAACCACCGAACAGGTGCAAAGCGGTTCGCACAGCCTGGTGGCGACCATTCTGTCGCTGATCCCGTCGAACGTCTTCTCGTCGATGGCCAAGGGCGACATGCTGCCGATTATCTTCTTCTCGGTGCTGTTCGGTCTGGGGCTGTCGTCGTTGCCGAAAGAGACCAAAGAGCCGCTGCTGAAGGTCTTCAAGGCAGTGTCCGAGAGCATGTTCAAAGTCACCCACATGATCATGCGCTATGCGCCGATCGGGGTGTTTGGTCTGATTTCGGTCACGGTGGCGAACTTCGGTTTCGCTTCGCTGCTGCCGTTGGCCAAGCTGGTGGTGCTGGTGTACTTCGCCATCGCGTTCTTCGCCCTGGTGGTGCTGGGGGCGGTCGCTCGGCTGTGCAACCTGCGCATTTGGACGCTGATCCGCATCCTGAAAGACGAACTGATCCTGGCTTATTCCACCGCCAGTTCGGAAACGGTGCTGCCGCGCATCATCGAAAAGATGGAGGCTTACGGCGCGCCCAAGTCGATCACCAGTTTCGTGGTGCCGACCGGTTACTCCTTTAATTTGGATGGTTCGACGCTGTACCAGAGCATCGCCGCCATCTTTATCGCCCAGCTGTACGGCATCGAGCTGTCGTTGGGGCAGGAGATCGTACTGGTGCTGACGCTGATGGTGACCTCGAAAGGGATCGCCGGCGTGCCGGGCGTCTCGTTCGTGGTGCTGCTGGCGACGTTGGGCAGCGTCGGCATTCCGCTGGAAGGCCTGGCGTTTATCGCCGGCGTGGACCGTATCCTGGATATGGCGCGCACCGCGCTGAACGTCGTGGGCAACGCGCTGGCGGTACTGGTTATCGCCAAGTGGGAGCACCAGTTCGATCGCAAGAAGGCGCTGGCCTACGAAACGGAGTTCCTGGCGCAGAAGGTGAAGCCGGCCAATCAAGGCTAATCACCGGCTAGCGGGATATGAAAATCGCCCCGGGCATCCGTGCCCGGGGCGTTTTGTTTTTATGCCCTTTCAGCCTGCCACTTTCTTTTCTCTGCCTCCAATGCGTCGCTTGCATCCCCGCTTAACAGAATCTAAAGTGTTACCAAATTATTGGAAATGATAATAGATGTTATTATCATTTTCATTTGATGATGTATGGAGACACACAAAAGCCGTTGAACGGGGGCATCGCCCGTTCGGCGCTTTTATTCAGGCTTATCAAAGGTAGGTAACATGTCGGACACCGCTTTGGCCTCTGAATGGTTGCCGCTGGCGCCAGCGCAGCTTGATTTCTGGGAAGAATACACCTTGCACCCTGGGCAGACCTTATCCACCGTCGCCCATTGCACCGAACTGTGTGGCGCAATAGAGGAAGCGGCGCTCTGCCGGGCGATCGCCGCCACCCTCGCCGAGACGCAGGCGTTTGCCCTGCGCTTTGGCGAACGGCGTGGCGACCATCCACCGCCGCTACGGCACGAGCCACAGCGCATACCGTCATTGCAACGTATCGATCTGCAAACGCATCGCGATCCCTGGCAGGCGGCGCAAAGCCTGATGCACGAGGATATCGCGCAGCACCGGGCGCTGCACCGCGAACCGTTAGCCGCCGCCTGGCTGCTGAAGCTGGGACCGGAGCATTACCTCTGGTACGTGCGTGCGCACCATATTCTGGTCGACGGTTTCGGCATGGCGCTAATCGAGCACCGCTGCGCCGCGCTCTATGCGCACTACCTCGGCCAGGGGAGCGCGGGCATCCCTTTGGGCGCCTTCGCCCCCTTTCAACAGGCCGAGTTGGCCTACGTCGATTCTGAACGCTGCGAGCGCGATCGGCGCTTTTGGCAGGCCTATCTGCCGCCGTCGCAGGCGCTGCCGACGGTGCGTAAGGGCGGCGGTGAGTATGGCGTGCGACGCTTGAGCGTCAACCGTCGGTTGCCGACAGAAGTCGCGCAACGTCTGGCGCAGCAGTCGGAACGCAGTGGCATCAATTGGCCCGACTTGCTGGTGGCGCTGTCGGCGGCCTGGCTGTTTCAGGTGATGCCGCGCTGTACCCGGCAAGGAGATACGCTGCCGATGTGGATGCCGGCGCTGAATCGTCGTGGACAGGCCGCCACCAACGTGCCTTCGCTGGCGGTCAACACTCTGCCGCTGCTGGTGTCACCGCCGCAAGCGGAGACGCTGGGGAGCTTTCTCACCACGCTGACGCAGCAGCTGCGCGAGCTGCGCAGCCACGGCGGCTACCGCCTGCGCCAACTGGCCGCCGATCGCGGCGTGGATCCGGACTCGCGCTTCTTTATTTCCCCTTTCATCAACGTGCAGCCCTTCGATACGCCCCGTTTTACCGGCTGCAGCGGTACGCGCAGCGTATTGGCCGGCGGCTCGGGCGACGGTTTCAACCTGACTTATCGCGGCCGCACCGACGCCCGCGATCTGCAGGTGGATATCGATATTTATCTGGAACAGTTCCCGACGGAGGATGCGCTGGACTATGGCGAGGCGCTGCAAGAATTTCTGCTGCGCGCGCTGCAGCGGGAAGCCTGGGAGCAACCGCTCGCGGCCCTGACGGCATTGCCCGCCTGATAATCTGCGGGCAGGGGATATCCCCGCCCGAGTGGTGTGGCTTCAGCTGGTCAGTAACGCCGCCACTTCGCGCGCATTCTTGCACTGCAAGAGCGCACTGCTCACCAGCCGGGTGCCGAAAGCGTCATTGAGGCGCTCCGCCACCTGTTTGATATGCGGCAGCTTCAGCCCCATGGCGATAAACGCCGTCTCTTCTCCCCATTCCGGGCGCGGCGTCACGCCGATCGCCTGCCAATAGATGGTCAGGATCTCTGCGCTGCGCGCCAAAGGCGCGTTCGGCGGCGGGGCTGCGCAGGCGTTCAGCGCCGGCGCGGTTTGCCGCTGGCTCAGTTCGGCGCGGATACGATGGCGGTCGGTTTTGCCGTTGGCAGACAGCGGCAGCGCCTCGGCGTGGATAAAGCGCGTGGGAATATGGGTACAGGGCAGATAGCCGGTGGCGAAGGCGCGGATCTCGGACAGCGGCAGCGGCTTGCCGTCGCGGGTCAGATACAGGGCGCCGAGCGCCGCCTCGTTGTTCTCTCCGCTGGGATAATCCACGACCACCATATCCCGGATCGCCGGATGGCGGCGCAGCACGTCTTCGATTTCCGGCAGCGAGACGCGCACGCCGCGGATCTTCACATAGCCGTTCACCCGGGTGGCGAACATGATGTTGCCGTCCGCACGGTAATAGCCCTGATCGCCGGTACGGAAAGCGCGCAGCGGCTGCCCGTCCGGCCCTGCGAGGGTGACGAAGTCGTGCTGCTTCAGCTCCCCCTGCTCCAGATAGCCCAACGCCAGGTTGACCCCGGCGGTATGGATGCAGCCGACCACGCCGGCCGGGCAGTGGCTGCCGTCGTCATGGCAGATGAAATAGCGGTTGGCCGGCAGCGGGCGGCCGTAAGGCACGGTGCCGCTCTCCTGCGGGGCGATCGGGTGCCAGATGCTCCAGATGGTGGTTTCGGTCGGCCCGCCGAGTGAGAACAGCGCGAGATCCGGGCGCAAGGTGCGCAGGGTTTGCACCGTCGCCGGCTTGATGTAGTCGCCGCCCTGCGCCACCAGGCGCAGCGAGCGCAGGCTGTCGGCCGTTTTACAGGTGAGCAGCATCTCCAGAATGGCGGGCACCGAGCACCACAGGCTGACCCGATGTTTTTCCACCAACTGGTTCCAACTGATGGCGTCTTTTTCCTGATGCGGCGCCGGCAGCACCAGCGTGGCGCCGGCGCACAGCGAACCGAACAGATCGAACATCGACATGTCATGGTGCGGCGGCGTCACGGAAATAAAGACGTCGTCGGCGGTGACTCTCCAGCGCTGTTGGGTTTGGTGCACGACGTTGGCGGTGGCGCGGTTGTTGAGCACCACGCACTTGGGTTTACCGGTGGTGCCGGAGGTATACAGGTAATAGCTCGCGGCTTGGCTGGCGCTGCGTTCCGCCAACGCCTGTTCATCCGGCAGCGCGGGCGCGCGATCCGTCGGCGTCAGCAGGGTAGCCGGCGTCACGCCGATCGGCGTCTCCAGATCGCCGCCGTGTACCACCAGCGTCGGCCGGCAGTTCTCCAGCAGGTAGGCGGTGCGCTCCGGCGGCGAGTTGATGTCGATAGGCACCCAGATCACCCCCTGCAGGGCGCAGGCGAGGCTGAAGATGATCTGTTCCGGGCTGCGCGGCAAATACAGCGCCACCACGTTGCCCGGCTGTACGCCGCGGCTCTGCAGGTTGGCGATCGCCGTGGCGATCCGCTGGCCCAGCTCGCGATAGGTCAGCGTCTGCTCGCCACAGATAAGCGCGTTGCCGCCGTTATGCGCGCCGAACAGCCGCTCGGCCAGCTGCGCCAGATAAGGATAAGGCGCGTAATTCGCTTCGCTGTCGTTGTGGCGGTAATGCGCCAGATCGATGAAATCTCGCGGGGCGATCGCCAGATCGGCGCGTTGGCAACTGTGCAGGATGCGCCGCTGCAAGGCCGCCAGCATGGCCGCTACCTGCTCGCCGTGCAGCGCCTGCTCGGCGTAATCCACGCACAGCTGCAGGTTTTTTTCGCTGTCCAGCGTCAGACGGATATCAATGGCGACCTGCGGCGTTTGGGTCAGGCCATCGTGGAAGCGCACCGGCGCCTCGGCCGGCAGCGTTTCCCAACCCAAACAGTTGGTCAGGATCACCGGCAGCGCCGGGCCGCCCTGGCTTTGGCCGAGCAACTGCCGCGCCAGATCGACGCCGGAAAACGCCAGGTGATCGAGCGCGCCGAGCACATCGTCCTGCAAGGCTTGCGCGCGCTGGATAAAGTCTTCGCCATAGCGCGAATAGCGCACCGCCACGAAGCTGGAGGCGTTGCCCAGCGCGCCGTCGGCGGCGGGGAACGCCACCGGCACCCCGACGCACAGCTCCCCGTCGGTGGTCCAGTGGGCCAGCGTATCGAGGATCAGCGCCGAGAGCAGGCTGTTGCGCAGCAGCGCATGCGGCGATCCCAGGCGGCCGAGTTGTTTGACCGTGTCGTGCGGCAGCGTCAGGGTGGCGCGGCGATAGCGTGATGCGGTGAGATTGGCGAGCGGGGCGCGCCACGGCAACGCCGACGGGGTGGTGACATCCTGCAGCTTCTCGCGCCAATAGGCGGCATCGGCCTGGCGTTGCGCCGCCGATGCCGCAGGGGGCGGCAGCGCGGCGGCGGTCGGCGTCAGAGGGCGATCGTCGAACAGGCGCGCGATCACGGCGGAGATCCCCTGGCCGTCGAGGATCAAGGCATCAAAGCTGGTAAAGATCAGCGTATCGTACGGCGATCCCGTCGGATCCTGCTGTTCGGCAAGTTGGATCACGGCGATGCGCCACAGCGGTTGGCTCGGATCGTGGCGCTGGTGGGAGTAACGCTCGCGCAGTTGTTCCGTCTGGCGCTGCGCCGCTTCGTCATCCAGCGAGCGCAGGTCGTGGCGATCCAGATGCAGCGTGATTTCCGGGCGCACGTGCTGCGTGCCGCGCTGCACATCGATGCAGGTGCGCAACGCCGGGTAGTGCTGTACCAGCTCGGCCAGGCGCGCTTCAAGGCGCGGCACATCCCGCTGCCGGGCGCGGTATTCGCGGAAGTCGTGCATCGCCACGCCGCCGAGCGGCCATCGATCGCTGCGGCCGAGAAGATAGGCCTGCTGCAGTGCGGTTAATGGTGTCTCCATGGTGCTTCCCTATAGTCGCTAACCGATTAAAACGTGCCGGACGTCGCGCGCCCGGAAACCGATCTCAGTGCTGCGGCGCCAGCGCGGCGAGCAGCGTTTTCGCATGCCGTCCTGCCTCAGGCGAGCGTTGGCAGATCAATGCCGCCAGCGTCGCCGGAGAGGGATGCGCCGCCAGATCCTGCGCCGTCAGCGCCGCCGCCAGATATTTGTTGAGCACCGTCAGCAGCGCGTTCACCCCAGCATCCGGCAGGGCCAAGCGGTGGATATCGTCGTGGTCGCGCAAGTCGGCCTCGGGAGCCACCCGCGCCAGCAGCCGGTGCAACACCTGGCGCACCGGCGCCTGCTGCGCCAGCGCGTCGGGGGTACACTGCGCCAGCAGTTGCGACAGCGGGCGATCGAACGCCCCCGCTTGCCGCACGGCCAGGTGCAGCAGCGCCCGGTAACAGGCCAGCAGGCGTGGCAACACGTGCTCGGGAAACGCGTCCAGCCGCACGTCCCAGTTGATCAGAATGCCGTCGTCGACATGGGCGACCTGCGCATCCAGCGCGACCTGCGGCCCCTGAGAGATGACCCAGCCGAGAGGGCCGAAGGTGTCGGCGACCCGTTCGGAAAACAGCGTCTTGCCGCGGATGCCGAAACCGGCGGTAAACACCACCGGCGAAGGCTGCAGGCTGCCGTGCAGGCGTGACAGATCGCGCATCACACTGACGCCGGGATAATCCGCATGCTCGATCAGCTCCGCCAGCTGCGCCATCAGGCGTTGGCAGAAGGCATTCAGGTTTTCCGTCGGGTTCAATTCCACGCCGAGCAATACCAGATTAGAGAAGTCGCCGACGAGGCGATGCGCGTCTTCCCGTTCGCTCTCGCGGTGGAACAGCGGCACGTTGAGCCGGAAGCGCGTCATGTTCCAACCCTGGCCGACGGCCAGCGCGAACAGCGCCAGAAACAGCGTCGAGAGGGAGGTGTGGTGCCGCTTGGCCACGCTCTCCAGCGCGCGGCTTTCTTCTGCATTCAACTGGATGGCCAAACGATCGCTGCGGCAGCGATCCGGCGTGCGCAGCAGGCGCGGCGCCGGCGGCACCTGCGCCAGGCGAGCACGCCACCAACGCTGGCCGCGTTCGCGCCGCTGGCGCAGCGCCTCGTCGGCGTTGCGTCGTTCGAGGTGATCGAAGTAGGCCGGCGGCGCGTCATGGGAGGGCACCGCCGGACACTGGTGATAAAACGCCGCCAGATCCTCCATCAGCAGGCGAAAGCTCATGGCATCGCCGGCGATCATGTCGAGATCGACGTGCAAGCGGCTGCGTCCCGCCGGCAGCAGGCTCAGGCTGATATCGCAGGGAACGCCCTGTTCCAGCGGCAGCAGCTGGGTGCTTTTCGCCTGGCGTTTGGCGTCGAGCGCGGCCGCCAGCGTCGCTTCATCGGCGTGTCGCCAGTCGTCGAGATGCAAGGTATGCCGGGGACCGGGGGGCGCGATCGTCTGTTGGCCATCGTCGGTAATGCGCAGGCGCAGCAGCGGATGATGCAGGTACAACATCTCTACGGCCTGGCGGAGCCGAGCGGCATCCAGCTCGCCGCCGTCGAACTCCGCATACAGGTGGGCGGCCATGCCGCCCAGAGGGGGAGCGGACTGTCGGCCTACCCAATAGGCGGCCTGCATCGTGGTTAACGCTTTCATCGGGTATCCATTTTGATTCAGCCAACGAGACTGCAAGAATATATCCAAATGTTAATAGGAATGAAAATTATTATTATTTGATCCATTTGGCGCACGGGTGCTATCTATAAGGCGTTTTAGCAACACCGAGCAGAGAGGGCGTTGGGTGTGAATAATTTATCTATATTATTCTTAGCATTGAAATGATTGCTTGTTATTGCAGCGCTCGTTTTTCCTGCGAAAGTATAAGGGTTTCTGGCAGTTATCTTGTCAGCCCTCACACCTTTGTTGATAATGATTTGCATTAGAAAATGCAAAATATTATCATTCTTAACATTATTTTACGTTTTTATACAAGCTGCCGGCCGCTCCGCCGGCGGCTTGGCCGTGGACGGGGCCGCGCCCGTTCGGCCGCGAAAGACATGGGTTTGCCGCAGGGATAAGCAACAGCAAGGCCGGGAAGGCCGCAGCGTCATGATCTGTGTGAGTGTCGATGTAGGTTGTGTAAAAAAAAATCAAATTTTGTGCACCTCTGGGATGAAAGGAGAAGACATCTATGGGCAAGCATTTTGCGGCTCAACGGCATGAAAGCGTAGGAAACGGGGAAAAGGCGGGGTTGAAAGCCATTGGGGCATTTTCCTCCGTATTTTTAGGGGTTTGTTCACTGGCGATCGGTAACGTCAACGCGGCGGAAACGAAGAGCAACGAAACCTACCAGGACGCGGAAACGCTGCTGGTCACCGGTGAGAAGATCAAACGGTCCATTTTCGACACCGGCTCCAGCGTGCAGGTGTTCGACAGCAACCGCATCGCCTCGATGCCCGATGCGGTGCAGATCCCCGATCTGCTGCGCATGACCCCCAACGTGGTGGATTTGGGCATCGGCAACGAACTGCCGACCGTGCGCGGCATCGACGGTTCCGGCCCGAACGTCGGCGCCAACGCTTTCCTCAGCGGCACCCGCCCGCGCCTCAATCTGTCATTGGACGGCCGTTCGCTGACTTATAACGAACAGGCGTTCGGTCCGCAGTCGCTGTGGGATCTGGATCGCGTCGAAGTGTTCCTCGGCCCGCAAAGCTACATCCAGGGGCGCAACGCCATCGCCGGCGCCATCGTCATGGCCAGTAAGGATCCGACCTTTGAGTGGGAAAGCGCCTTCAAGGGCGGGGCCGGCAACCAGCACTCTTCACAGTTGGCGGCCATGGCGTCCGGCCCGCTGGTGGAAGATCAGCTGGCGTTCCGCGTCAGCGTCGATCGCCAGCGCCGCCGCAGCGAAGCCGATCTGCCGGCCTATGCGCCGGTAGGCGATCCGCGCGAAGTGGAAGCCACCACCGCCCGCGCCAAGCTGTTGTTCAACCCGGCCGGCCTGCGCGATCTGACCACCAAGCTGACCTTCAACCACTTCGGCAGCACCGCGCCGCAGAACGAAAGCCTTAACCCGCAGCCGCATCCGACCAACCCGCGCCACGATCCGCGCCGCGCCGTGTTCAAAAGCAACATGAACAGCACCATCTGGGATCTGGCCTGGGAGCAGTCCGACGCACTGACGTTGGAAAACCGCGTTATCTACACCGACTTCAACATCAACCGTCCGACCGCTTACAACATCCAATACGCCGAGATCGACGGTCAGGAAGTTCACGTGGAGCCGGTGGTGCGCTTCGGCGGCGCGGACAGCCGCCTGCACGGGCTGGCGGGGCTGCGTTACTTCCACGGCACGCAGGATGAGTTCGTCAACATCTTCGGCGGCTCGACCTTCAAGGATAAAACCGATACCCATTCGGCGTTCGCCGAGCTGACCTATGCGTTGACGCCGCAGGTGGACGTGACCGCCGCCAGCCGTCTGGAGCGCGAACACCGTCGCCGCGACGGCGGCAGCCAGGCGGTGCGCATCGATTTCGATGAAACCTACACCGTGTTCCTGCCGAAGCTGGACGTGGCCTGGAAACCGACGGATACCCAAACCTACGGCGCCAAGATCGCACGTGGCTATAACGCCGGCGGCGGCGGCATCACTATCGGCACGCCGGTGGTCAGCTACACCTACGGTTCCGAGTATGTCTGGAACTACGAGCTGTACACCCGCCATCACCTGAAAGACGCCAACGTGGTGCTGACGGGTAACATCTTCTACAACGATTACAAGGATATGCAGCTGCCGTACTCGCTGGGCGAGAACTCCAGCGTGATCCGCAACGCCGACAAGGTGGAAACCTACGGCGCGGAAATCGGCGCCACCTGGCAGCCGCGCTGGGATTTCGAACTGTTCGGCAACCTCGGCCTGTTGAAAACCGACATCAAGAAGTTCTCAGGCAGCGGCGTGGAAGGGCATGAGCTGGCGCGCGCGCCGGCTTACACCGCCAACATGGGCGCCAAATATCAATTCCTGAAAGGGTGGGAGCTGAGCAGCAACGTGGCGTTTACCGACTCCTACTATTCGCAATACGACAACGACTCGCGCGGGCTGATCGGCTCCTATTGGACGGCCAACGCCCAGCTGGCTTACACCTTTGACTACGGTCGCGCCACGCTGTATGCGAAAAACCTGTTTGATTCCGACCGCCGCGAGATGGTCAGAAGCAATGACATTTACACGGCGACGCTCCAGCGAGGCCGCCTGGTCGGCGCAGCGGTTGAGCTGACTTTCTAACGCTATCGCGGTGACGGGGGACGAATGTCCCCCGTTTTATGCGCTATCCCGGCACGGCCGGGCAAAGGAGATAACGCAGTGATCGGTGATTTTGACAGCATTCTGAGCGATGAAGAGGCCCAGCGGCTGGAGAGCGCGTTTCAGGCGCTGGGCGCGGGGGCGGCGAACGGCGAGCGGCCGGTAAGCGAAGCCGAAGAACGGGCATGGTTTGCCCATCTGCAGCAGGGTGACGCACGCGGGCAGCGGGCGCTGGCCTGGCGCCTGACGGGAGAGGTGGATATCGCCCAACTGACGGCGGCGCTGCAGGCGCTGGTGCGGGAAACGCCGGGCGTGAACGTGCATTACGTTTTTGATGACGAAAACGGTCTGATTAAACGCGCCGCCGATTCGGCGCCGTTGCCGGTGAGTCTGCGTCAGGTGGCGGATGAACAACACGCCATGGATTGCCTGCTGCAGGCGCAGGCGGCGCCGTTTGAACTGGAAGGCGAAGCGCCGCTGCGCTTCTTGCTGTTGCTCACGTCGGGCGGTGACGTGATGTTGGGCGCGGTATTGCATGACATCCTGACGGAAACGCTGCCGTGGCGCCACCTGCCGGCGATGTTGTCCGCCCGCTATAACGGAGATGCGATGCCTCTGCCTTTCGCGGCGGAGCCGGTCGAGCCGCCGGAAATCCCGGAGCCACAGCTGCCCTGGGCGCGCCAGGCGGTCTCGCTGCAGGATTACCGCAGCCCGGCGCAGCGTGCTGAAGCGTTGCCGCCGGTGGGTGGGCGCGTGGTCACGCGCATTGCGCGCTCGCTGTTGCCCGCCAATGACGCGCCGCGGGTGTTGCTGGCGGCGGTGGCGGCGCGTTTTGCCGAGTTCATCGCCGCGCAGGCCGGCGGGCAAGCGGTGCAGCTGTGCGTGCCGGCGGCAGAAACGGCGGAGTGCGTCGGTCTGGAGCTGGGCCTGACGGCAGCGCCGCTGATGCGCCTGACCGTACGTCACGGCGACGGCGATGCCGGGCAACGGCTGCTGGCGCAGCCCGTGGCTGAACAGCCGGATCCGCAGCGGGCGCAGCTGCTGGTGGCCTGGCGCGACGATCTGGCTGCAGAGTGGCGGTTGGAAGGCGTTCACGCCGAACGCCTGTTGCTGCCGCCGCTGCATACGCCGTTTGAACTGGCGCTGCTGTTGAGCTCGCCCGAGGCGGAAACGCTGACGCTGGAGCTGGTCACCGATCCGCGTCTGTCTCCGCACGCGGCGCCTTTCCTGCTGGAGCAGTTCAGCGCGTTCCTGGCCGGGCAGCGGATTGCCGTCGCATTGCCGGCGGCTGAGGCCGTTTCCCCGGCGATGGCCGCGTCGGTGGCGAACGGCGACGCGGACGAAAGCATTGCATCACTGATTTTGCAGGCGTTCAGCGAGGCGCTGGCGGCGCCGGAAATGACCCTGGATGAAGATTTCTTCGATCGCGGCGGCCATTCGCTGGTCGCCACCCGGGTGATCGGCCGCTTGCTGAGCCTGCATCAGATCGAAATCAACATTAACGATCTGTTCAGCCATCCGACGGCGCGCGGGCTGGCGGGGTACGCCAAACGCCTGAACGTCGCGCAGCCGAATGCCGCACTGACGACCGCCGACGATCATGAGCGGGCGCAGGCGCCGTTGTCGTTGGCGCAGGAATCGTTGTGGAAGGTGTATGAAGCCTTTGGTCATGACGAGATCTTCAACCTGCCGTTCTCTCTGCGTTTCTTCGATGAGGTGGATGAAACGGCGCTGCGTCAGGCGTTTATCGACGTCATGACTCGCCATACCGTGCTGCGTTCACGCTTCGTCGAGCAGCAGGGCGAGGTGGTGCAGGTGGTGGTGCCGGCTGCCGAACTGTCGGATTACCAATGGTTCCGCTTCTCTCAGGAAACGCCGGCGGGCAACGCCGCCGCCCTGTTGGCCGACGCCGGCCAGCACCGTTTCGATCTGGCCGCCGAGCTGCCGCTGCGCGTCACGCTGCTGCGCGATGCGGACAACGGCCAGCAGCTGCTGTCGCTGCTGTTCCACCACGTGGTATTGGATGAATGGTCGCTCAACCTGATGATGGATGAGCTGGGCGTCGCCTATCGCCATCGCGTCGTCGGCCAGGCGCCGCAGTGGAGCGGACAGCCGCCGCAGTTCCACACCTTCGCCCGGCAGCAGCGGGCCTCCGGGGTGCAGCAGCAACATCTGGATTACTGGCTCGACGCGCTGCGCGGCGCGCCGGTCGGCCAGCCGATCTTCCGGCAAGAACCGTCCACCCATCCGGCGGTGCCGGCGCCGGCGGACGTCAACGGCGGCTGGCTGGAGTTCGAGGTCGATCCCGCCGTGGCGGAAGGCCTGTATCAGCTCGCTCGCCGCAACAACGCTTCGTTGTTTAACGTAGTGTATGCCGGGATTACCTCGGCGCTGCGCCTGCTGGGCGGCCCGGCGGATCTGCTGGTGGGCACCTCGACCTCCGGCCGTAACGACGCCGAGTTCTTCGATACCGTCGGCTACTTCACCACCGTGGTGGTGCACCGCGTGCGCTTCGACGAAGGGCTGACGGTCGCCGGGTTGGTCAGTCAGGTGAAAAACACCATCAATGGCTCGCTGCCGTACACCGACATTCCGATCGACCTGGTGGAAGAAGGGCTGTTCGGCGTGGATGCCGACCGCAAAAACCACATGTTCGAAGTGTTCATCCAGATCCACAGCCGCATCAAGCTGAACGGCGAGTTCCGGCTGCAGGACGGCCGTGCGATCGCCTACCGTCAGGTGGAGCCGGAGAAAGCCGAATCGCTGCTCGGCCTGCAGTTTGAGGTGATGGAAGACGATCTGGCCGGGAAGAAATCCCTGCGGGTGATGATGACCTATCGTCAGGATCACTACAGCAGGGAGCAGGCCACTCTGATCGCCGACGGCGTTCAGCACGTCTTTACCCAGTTTGCACAGCACATCGCTGGTGATATCGCTCTGGCGGCGCTGCCGCCCGGGCCGCAGGCATGACGTTGTTTCACTCTAACCGAAAGCATGATTTTCAAGGAGATAAAAGGATGTCTGGAACCCTAGCAACCCCGCGCGCGTTACTGTCGCTGCTGGTGGCGGCCTCTCTGGTGGTCGCCGGCGCCGCGCAGGCGGACGATGCCGGTATCAAACCGCAGGACATCAAGCGCCAGGCGCTGTCGTCGGCGGTGGTGGAGATGGCCTACAGCACCTCGCAGCAGGCGCTGTTCGTCAGCGCGCCGGACTGGAAGGAAGAAGCGCGCTCCCGCGTGCTGCGGCTGGATCCCAACACCCTGGCGATCAAGGCGGAGATCCCGCTGAAGGTGAAAGGCTTCGGCGTGGCGCTGAACGATGCGGGCAACCGTTTGTACCTGACGCAGGCCTTCAACGGCGAAGTCGGGGTGGTGGACACCACCACCAACCATGCGCTAGGCAGCATCAAGCTGCTGGATAAAGCGGTGCTGGAGCAGGCCTACAAGCAGGCGGGCATCAGCGGCAAGCGCCTGGATTTCCTGCTGGCGGAGCTGAAGAAGTTCAAGATCACTGAGGACTACCTGTACCGCATCCGCGAGATTAAATATGACGCGCAAAGCGGCCGCCTGTTCCTGCCGGGGCTGGGCTTCGGCGTCGACAGCGTGCTGTACGTGGTCGATACCAAGGCCGGCAAGCTGGAGAAAGTGATCCCGGGCTTCGGTTACAACGCGGTGGGCATCACGCTGGATGAGAAGGGCCGCAGAGTGTTCGTCTCCAACATGCAGGGGCAGGTGATCACCCTGAACGCCGACACGTTGGCGATCGCCGCCACGCACGAGGTGCAGGCCGATCAGTTGCTGAACCTGGTGTATGACCCGGCGAGCAACCGCCTGTTGGGCGTCGATCAGGGCATCGACCGCGACGACTACCGCAACCATCATCTGGGGCGCGACTACGTGAAGCGCAGCAGCGGCCACCGGGTGTTCGCGCTGGATGCGGACAGCGGCAAGGTGCTGGCCAGCGAACTGACGGATGAAGTGCCGATAGGTCTGCTGCTCGACGAGCGCAGCCAGCGGCTGTATGTCGCCAACCGCAAGGGCGTGCGCGTGGATCACGGTGCCGGGACGCTGACGGTGTTCGACGCCAAGACCCTCAAGCGCCTGCAAACCGTAGACCTGCCACCGCACCCTAACAGCCTGGCGTTGGATCCGAAAGGCGATGCGCTGTTCGTAACGGTGAAAAACGACGGCGCTGCCACCAAGGCCGGCAAAGCTGAAAGCGTGGTGCGCATTCAGCTACACACCAAATAACCGAATGGAAAGATAAAAAAAGGGCGCCGCGGCGCCCTTTCTCGTGGCTGACAAAGGAGGAAAAAGCGTGGTTTTTCCTCCTTTGTGGTTATCAGCCGAAAATCAATGAATTGATTTTCCTTGTTTTCTATCTGTCGCCTAATGAAAGCCCGGCAACGTCATCCGCTTTGTCATTTACCTCAAGGGGTGCTGAGCACCCCTTTGTCGTTGGTTCATGTCATCAGAAGTGGGTGTTGATGCTCATGTAGTAGGTGCGGCCCGGTTCGTTGTAGGTGGCCGCGCCCGCACCGGCGATGTTGATCGCGCCAGTGTTCGGGTCGCCGACGTTCTGCGCGTTGCCGGCGCGGAACTGGCGTTTATCGAACAGGTTGTCGATGCCGGCGGTGAGGCTGACGTTTTTGGTCAGATCATAGGTCGCACTGGCGCCGACGACGGCGTAAGGGCTAACCTCGCGGGTTTCGCCGCCGGTGGCCGGTTTACCCTGGTAGTTGTACTTCTTCGGCTTCTGCCGGCCGTACCAGGTCAGGGTGGACTGCATCGACAGATCCTGCGTGGCCTGCCAGCTGAGGGTCGAGTTGACGGTGAACTTCGGGATCACCGACAGGTAATCGCCGGTGGTCTTGTTCTTGTTCTCGATCATGTAGGTGGCGTTGTTGCTCCAGGTGACGGTCTCGCTGACCGGCACGTTCAGCGAGCCTTCCAGCCCTTGCACCACCGCCTTCGGCACGTTTTCCCACTGATAGACCGCCGTGCCGGTGCTGCTGGTGGCGATGCGGGAGTTACCCGCTTCAATCTTGTTGTGGTAATCGTTGCGGAAGTAGGTCACGCCGGCCAGCCAGCCGTCGTTATGGAACTCCAACCCGATCTCTTTGTTGACGCTGGTTTCCGCCTTCAGATCGTCGTTGCCGAGCAGGTAGCAGCCGTTTCTGGTATCGCTACCGGCGCATCCCTGGCCTTTGCTGTACAGCAGATAGTTGCCGTTGGTCTGGAACAGGGTCGGCGCCTTGTAGGAACGGGCGATGCCCATCTTCAGCGTGAAGTAGTCGCCCAGTTCCTGCGACAGGTTCAGCGCCGGGCTCCAGTTGTTGCCGGATTCCGAATGCAGATCGTAGCGCAAACCCGGTGTCAGCATGGTGGTGTCGGTCAGTTCAATGTTGTCTTCGGCGAACAGCGAGAAGATATGCGCGGAAGCGTAAGGGCTGCGCGTACCGGTCGTCATGCCGGGAATGGTGCCGCCCATCAGCGTTTGGCTGGTGGAGGTGCCGTCCTTCATGCGTTGTTGGCTCCACTCGGTACCCAGCGTAGCAGTTTGCGCGACGCCCAGCTCGAATGGCACGCTGACTTCGCTGTGCGCGAGGAAGTCATCCAGCTTGGTGGTGCCGAAACCGGTGTTCTTGGTATCGAAGATGCCTTCGGTGCCGCCGGCCAAGCCTTCGTTCAGGCGGGTGTTGCGGGTGCGTTCGAACTGCACGTAGTTGTTGGTGCTCACGCCGTTGTCCCAGGCGCCGCGGTGGGTCAGGCCGAAGGTTTCACGGTAGATGCGGTTGGTCTCTTTGCCGTAGTTGCTCTGTACCAGGGCGTTGGTGTTGGTGTTCTGGGTATCGCCGGCGTACAGGTTGCCCTGGCGGCCATAGGCGTATTCGAACTCCAGCGACTGCAGATGGGCGAAATCCCAGTGCAGCAAGGCGTCGATGTTTTTATCGACCACCCCTTCGCGCCCAGCGGGCACGCTGTTGGCGTAGGCGCCGACGCGTTCGGATTTGTGCGATTCGTTAATGTCCCAGGCATCGGCCTGCGTTTTGCTGTAGCCGCCGAACAGGCGGAAGCTCAGGGAATCGCTCAGCGGGCCGGACAGGCTGAAATCGGTGCGCTTGGTGGCGCCTTCCTGCTTGTGCTGCGGCACGTTGAAGTAGCCGTTCAGCGAGCCGTGCAGCGCATCGCCGGCCTTCTTGGTGATGATGTTGACCACGCCGCCCGCGGCGCCGTTGCCATAGCGCGCCGCAGCCGGGCCGCGCAGCACTTCGATGCGTTCGATCATTTCCGGCGGCACCCAGGCGGTATCGCCGCGTGAGTCACGTTCGCCGCGCCAGCCCTGACGCACCGAGTTGCGGCTGGAGGCCGGTTTGCCGTCGATCAGAATCAGGGTGTTTTCCGGGCCCATGCCGCGGATATCGATCTGGCGGTTGTTGCCGCGCTGGCCGCTGGTGGAGTTGCCGGTCAGGTTAACCCCGGGCATGGTGCGGATCAGTTCGCTGATGTCGCGCGCCGGCGGGCGTTTCTTGATCTCATCGGCGGTGATGGTGGATACCCCCGGCGCCTGCAGGTTCTGCCGGGCGGCGGTCACGACGATGGTGTCTTCGCCGCGCGGCTTTTTATCCGCTGTGCCGCTGTTTTCTTCCGTGGTGGGGGTGTCGGTCTGCTGCGCGGCGTTGGCGAACGCGGACGCGCCCAATCCCAAGCCGATAAGAGTGGCCAAAGAATAACGTGATAGCTTGCTTTTCATTTGAGTGTCCTACCTTGCTGCCCTCCCTCGCCGAATGGGGGAAAGGCGGTTGTAGTTTTTGTGTAGTCGGAATAGAAAATCGGCTGCGGCAAGGGATGCCATTGATGTATCCCCGATCCCTGTCCGTTGCGCGCAATACCAGCACGATCTCCAAGCCTTACACACTATTGCAAATGCAAATTATTATCAATAGTATTTGGCCTACAGTGTGTTCGGGCGGTGGCCGGCGATAGGGAAAAGTCGACGTTCCCGGTGCCGCCAACTACAAAATGGGTAGGCGTTGTGAATACAGAACTAGAGTCAGAAAGCAGCAGATTATTGGCCAGCAGCAATGCGGGCAGTCCAGGGTGGTGGTTGACGGTGGCACGACGCGGTACGCCATGGGTAGAACCGGCGGGTAACGGCCGGTGGCGAACCACCTTTTTCTGGCGCGATCCGCAGGGATGCGAATTGACTTCCGCCTACCGCCGGGTGTGGATCAACATCAACTGCCTGACCGACCACCATCAGCCGAATCCGCCGCAAAGCCTGCTGCGTTTGGCCGGTACCGACGTATGGTACTGGCAGACCGAGCTGAACGGCGCCTGGCGCGGCAGCTACTGCTTTATTCCTTGTTTTGACGAGCGGCCGCCGGCGTTCAGCGACGACGACGCGCACGCCAACATGCACAACCTGCGTCACTGGTGGCACCAGGTGTTCGCCTGCGCCACTCCCGATCTGCTCAACCCCTATCGCTCCTGGCAAAGCACCAGCGGCCACAGCGTTTCCGGTTTGCACATGCCGGATGCGCCGCCGCAGCCGGTGTGGCGCTCGTTCGATGAGTATGAGATCGCCAGCGGGCGCTGCACGCCACCGCTGCCGGCGCGTTTGCAGCGCCATACCTGGCAGAGCGAGCGTCTGGGCAACAGCCGCGATGTCTGGATCTACACCACCGGCGACAGCAAGCCGGCCGAACGCCCGCTCGCGATCCTGCTCGACGGCCAGTTCTGGGCGAAGCAAATGCCGGTCTGGGCGCCGTTGATGCAACTGACCCGCGAGGGGGCGTTGCCGGAAGCGGTGTATGTGCTGATCGACATCATCGATCTGCCGCACCGGGCGCGTGAGCTGACCTGCAAGGACGATTTCTGGCTGGCGGTGCAGGAAGAACTGATGCCGCAACTGGCCGAATGGGCGCCGCACAGCGACAATCCGGCCGAGACTGTGGTGGCGGGGCAAAGCTTTGGCGGCCTGGCCTCTCTGTACGCCGGGCTGCGCTGGCCGCAGCGCTTCGGCGCGGTGATCACCCAGTCCGGCTCCTATTGGTGGCCGCGGCGCGACATGCTGCAGCTGCCGAGCATTCCCGACGACGCCTGCTGGCTGATGCAACAGGTCGAACGCCACGGCCTGGGCAACCACGGCGCGCTGAAGGTATTTATGGAAGCCGGTACGCAGGAAAAGCTGGTGCATCAGGTCAGCGGGCAAATGGCGGCGCGCCTGAGCGAAGCCGGCCATCGGGTGCACTACCGGGTGGTGGAAGGCGGGCACGACGCGCTGTGCTGGCGCAGCGGCCTGACCGACGGGCTGCAGGCGGTGTGGGCTTCCGCTTTCGCCACCGCTTATCCGGCATCGGTAACGACGGCGGCACAAGGAACGCAGGATGGAAAGACTGAATCCGTTCGATGATCAACAGCAGCGCAGCCTGGTGCTGCGCAACGTACAACAACAATACAGTTTGTGGCCGGATTTCCGCGCCATTCCACCCGATTGGACGATCGTATTTGGCCCGGCGGCGCGCACCGAGTGCGCCGAGTGGCTGGAACAGCATTGGCAAGATATTCTGCCGGTCGCAGCACGCAAGGCGTGACCGGCGCCTGGTAATCACGGGAGCAATAAGCAGTGTCACACACCCCTAACTCTCTCAGCGGCCCGGCGCTTGCGGGCGAATGGCCGCTGGTCGCGGCGCAACCCGGCATTTGGGTCGCCGATCAAATCTCCCCGCATCGCAATGCTTACGCGGTGGCGCATGCCATCGAACTCAACGGCCCCGTCGCCGTGGAGCCCCTGCTGCAGGCCATCACCCAGGGCCTCGGCGAGGTGGACATGCTGCGGCTGCGTTTTGCGGAACGCGACGGCGTGCCGGTGCAATGGCTGGATGACTCGCTGGCGGTGCATGCGCCGGAACTTGTCGATCTGACGACGTCGCCGGATCCCGAAGCCGCCGCGCGCGCGCTGATGGACATCGATCTGGCGAGCGATCTGCGCGCCGGCAGCGGCGCACCGCTGTATCGCCATGTGGTGATGCGCCTGGCGGACGATCGCTGGTTCTGGTATCAGCGCTATCACCATCTGCTGGTGGACGGTTTCAGCTTCACCGCCATCGCTCGCCGCGTGGCGGCGATTTATACCCATCTTTGCCGCGGCGACGCGCTGGAGCCGACGCCTTTCACGGCGTTCAGCGACGTGGTGGCGGAATACCAGGCTTACCGGCAGGCGCCGGCCTGGCAACGCGACGCCGATTTCTGGCGCGAAAAAGCGCGGCAGCTGCCGCCGCCGGCCACGATCTGCCCGCAGCCGCTGGCCGGGCAAACGCCCACGCCGCGCATCCACCGGCTGGAACAGCGCTGCGATCCGCAGGCCTTCGCCGAACTGGTGCAGCGTGGCGCGCAGCAGAAGCTGAACGCCGCCGATATGGCGGTGGCGTTGGTGGCGCTGTGGGTATCGCGCTTGAGCGGCCAACCGAGCTTCAGCGCCGGTTTTATCTTCATGCGCCGTACCGGCTCGGCCGCCCTGTGCGCCGCCGGCCCGGTGATCAATGTGCTGCCGATGGAGATGCATCTCGAGCCGCAGGCCACGCTGTATGAGGCCGCCGCCCGCATCAGCCGCGAGCTGAAAACGGTGCGCCGCCATCAGCGCTACGACGCCGAACAGGTGCAGCGCGATCTGGGGCGCATCGGCGACGGCGAACCGCTGTACGGCACGGTCTTCAACTTCAAAATGTTCGATTACCAGCTGGATTTCGCCGGCATCGAGGGCATTACCCACGATCTGGCCTCCGGGCCGGTGCGCGATCTGGAGATTGCGCTGTTTATCGATGAACACCACCAATTGAAGGTGGAGCTGCTGGCCAATGCCGAACGTTACAGCTGTCAGGAGCTGCAGGCGCACCTGCAACGGTTGCCGCTGCTGCTGGCGCAGTTCGCCGCGCAGGCAACGTTGCCGATCGGCGAGGCCGATATGCTGACCGCCGACGATCGCGCGCTGCTGGCGCGGATCAATGACACGGCGCATCCGGTGCCGGCGACCACGCTGAGCCAATTGCTGGCGCAGCAGGCGCAAGCCACGCCGGACGCGCCGGCGTTAGCGGATGCGCATTTCAGCTTCACCTACCGCGAAACGCGCGAGCAGGTCACGGCGCTGGCGCGCCAACTGGTGGCGCAGGGCGTGCGGCCGGGCGACATCGTGGCGGTGGCGCTGCCGCGCTCGGTGTTCCTGTCGCTGGCGTTGATGGCGATCGTCGAAGCGGGCGCCGCCTACCTGCCGCTGGACACCGGTTATCCGGACGAGCGGCTGGCGATGATGCTGGAAGACGCCGCGCCCCGCTTGATCATCACTCACCCGACGCAGCAGGCGCGTTTCGCCGACAAGGGCGACATGTTGCTGTATGACGCGCCGCTGGCGGCCGATCACGCCGCCGGGGTGGCGATCGCGGGCCCGACGCCGGACCATGCGGCCTATATCATCTTTACCTCCGGTTCCACCGGGCGCCCGAAAGGCGTGCTGGTCGGCCATCAGGCGATCGTCAACCGCCTGCTGTGGATGCAACACCAGTATCCGCTGGGGGCGGACGACGCGGTGCTGCAGAAAACGCCGTGCAGTTTCGATGTCTCGGTGTGGGAATTCTTCTGGCCATTGATGGTCGGCGCCCGGCTGGTGATGGCGCCGCCGGAGGCGCACCGCGATCCGCAGCAGCTGCAACAGCTGATCGCCCAACACCGCATTACCACGATGCACTTCGTACCGTCGATGCTGGCGGCTTTCGTAGCCGCCCTGGACGATGACGCGGCGGTGGCGAGCTGCGCCGCGCTGCGCCAGGTGTTCTGCAGCGGCGAAGCGCTGCCGGCGGAGCTGTGCCGCCAGTGGCAAAGCCGCACGGCGGTGCCGCTGCACAACCTCTACGGCCCGACCGAAGCGGCGGTGGACGTGACCTGGCATCCGGCTTACGGCGACGCACTGGCGAAAGTGACCGGCGCCAACGTGCCGATCGGTCTGCCGGTATGGAACACCGGGCTGCGCATTCTGGACGCGCGTCTGCGGCCGGTGCCGCCGGGCGTGGCGGGCGATCTGTATCTGACCGGCGTGCAGCTGGCGCACGGCTACCTTGGCCGGCCGGATCTGACCGCCAGCCGCTTTGTCGCCGATCCGTTCGGCGAGGGCGGGCGCATGTACCGCACCGGCGACGTGGCGCGCTGGCTGCCGGACGGCGCGGTGGAATATTTGGGCCGCAGCGACGACCAGCTGAAGATCCGCGGGCAGCGTATCGAGCTGAGTGAAATCGACCACGCCCTGCTGTCGCTGCCGGGCGTGCGCCAGGCGGTGACGCACGCGCGGGTGCTGCAGGGCACGCCGGTGGACGCCGGCGGCGATGCGCGCCAGCTGGTGGGTTATCTGGTGATGCAGCCTGGCGCGAGCTGGGATGCGGAAGCCCTGCGCGCGGCGCTGGCCGACCGTCTGCCGCCGCACATGGTGCCGGTGGCGTTGGTGGAAATGCGCGATTTGCCGCTGAGCGCCAACGGCAAGCTGGATCGCAAGGCCCTGCCGCAGCCGCAGGGCGGTGAGCGCAAGGCAGGGCGTCCGCCGCAGGCCGGGTTGGAAAGCGAGATCGCCGCAGTATTTGCCCGCTTGCTACAGCGCGAGCAGGTGTTCGCCGACGACGATTTCTTCGCGCTGGGCGGCCATTCGCTGCTGGCGATGCGTCTGGCGGCGGAGCTGCGCCGCGATCTGGGCAAGGCGGTGTCCGTCGGCCAGGTGATGGTGGCGTCGCGCGTCGAGCAACTGGCCGCCTTGCTGGCGGAAGATCGCACGCAGGAAGAGGCCGATCGCAGTGGCTTCGACAGCGTATTGCCGCTGCGCGTCACCGAGGGGCCGACGCTGTTCTGTCTGCATCCGGCGTCCGGTTTCTCCTGGCAGTTCAGCGTATTGCCGCGCTATCTCGATCAGCACTGGTCGCTGGTCGGCATTCAGTCGCCGCGGCCGGACGGCCCGCTGGCGCTGAGCGAAGACATGGACCAGGTGGTGGAGGCGCACCTGCAGACGGTGCTGCAGGTGCAGCCGCACGGGCCGTACCACTTCATCGGCTACTCGCTGGGCGGCACGCTGGCCCAGGGCATCGCCGCCCGGCTGCAGGCGCGCGGCGAGCAGGTGGCGTTCCTCGGCCTGCTGGATACCTATCCGCCGGAGACCCAAAACTGGGACGTGATGCTGGACGACAACGTGTTGAAGGAAGTGCAGCGCGAGCGCGAACAGTTCCTGGCGGTGTCGCAGGATACGCTCGATCCGGCGCTGGGCGAGACGCGCACCCTGATGTTCGACAACATCGAAGCCAACTACGCCGATTCGGTGCGGTTGCTGTCGCACACGCGGACCGCCCGCTTCCACGGCCAGGCGACGCTGTTCGTCGCCAAACGCACGCTGCAGGCAGGGATGGACGTGCAGCAGACCTGGTCGCAGTACGTTGATGCGCTGCAGGCGCACGAGCTCGACTGCGCGCATGTCGATATCGTTTCGCCGGCGTCGTTCAAAGTGCTGGGGCCGCTGCTGAACCGGATTTTGCGCACGCTGTAATAACGCCCGTCATCTCGCCGCCAGGCACGGGGATTGCCCCGCGTTTGGCGGCGTTTCTTGCGTCCGCTCACAATTGAATATCAATGATTTCTATTATCATTATTGATTTCGTTATCTGTGCTAGCATAGCGCTCCGCAACTGCAGAATCCCCGTTTAAAGATGTGGTGAACAACCGATGAGTAGCAAACCCTCCATCCTGCTTGATTTTAGCCTGCTGAAAACCCACCGGGCCTTTCGCGCGGTATTCTGCGCGCGTTTCATCTCCATTGTGGCGCTGGGGCTGATGGCGATCGCCATCCCGGTGCAGATCCAGGCGCTGACCGGTTCCACCCTGCAGGTCGGGTTGGCGGTGACGCTGGCCGGCGGCGGCATGTTCGCCGGGCTGCTGATGGGCGGCGTATTGGCCGATCGCTATGAGCGGCGCCGGCTGATCCTGTTCGCGCGCTCCACTTGCGGCATCGGGTTCGTCGGCCTGTGCCTCAACGCCCTGTTGCCATCACCTTCGCTGGCGGCCATTTATCTGCTGGCGGTGTGGGACGGTTTCTTCGGCGCAGTGGGGGTGACGGCGCTGCTGGCGGCCACGCCGGCGCTGGTGGGCCGCGAAAACATCGTGCAGGCGGGCGCCATCAGCATGCTGACGGTGCGCTTCGGCTCGATTCTTTCCCCGGCCATCGGCGGCTTGGTGATCGCCCATATGGGCATCGCCTGGAACTACGGCCTGGCGGCGTTCGGCACCCTGTTGACGTTGCTGCCGCTGCTGAGCCTGCCGCAGCTGATGCCGCCGCCGCAGCCGCGGGAACATCCGCTGCGCGCGCTGGCGGGCGGTTTCGCCTTCCTGTTCCAGAACAAGGTGATAGGCATGGTGGCGCTGATCGGCGCGTTGCTGACCATGGCCAGCGCGGTGCGCGTGCTGTACCCGGCGATGGCGGAAAGCTGGCGCATCGACGCAGCCCACCTCGGTTATATGTACGCCGCCGTGCCGCTCGGCGCGACTATTGGTGCGTTCACCAGCGGGCGCGTGGCGCACGTGGCGCGCCCCGGTTGGGTGATGCTGCTGACGGCGATCGCGGCTTTCGCCTCTATTGGCCTGTTCGGCCTGATGCCGTGGTACAGCCTGGCGTTGCTGTGCCTGGTGGCGTTTGGCTACCTGAGCGCGCTGAACTCGCTGCTGCAATACGGCCTGATCCAGGGCCTGACGCCGGACAATTTCCTTGGCCGCATCAACGGCCTGTGGACGGCGCAGAACGTGGTGGGCGATGCGTTGGGCGCGTTGCTGCTGGGGGCGATGGGCGCCTTTATGCTGCCGGCGATGAGCGCCAGCGGTTTCGGCTTCGGCGCGGCGCTGCTCGGCATCCTGTTGCTGTTCGCCATGACCGGTTTGCGCCAGGTTACGCTGCACAAACCGGAGCCGCAGAACGAGCCTCAGCCGGCCAGTGAAAAGTAACTCGATGCGTTAATGCGACGCTGTGGGATCAAATAGCAATGCTTATCATCGGCATGCGTAAAACCCACAGCGTTTATGTCATGATTTCGAAATGAAAGAAGTGCTTACGTTTATTGACATAGCAAATATCGGCGAGTAATTTAGCGCGGAATCAACTCAAATGATAATCATTATTATATTGGTTATCACTTCAAATTCTTGAGGGCGAAGCGATGGTTACTGCCGTGAACGACATCAATCGAAAGGAAATGCAGGAGCGCGAAGAACACCGGTTCGCCGCTGATTTTTCTCCGGCGTCGGGCTTCTTCTTTACCTCCCCTTACCGCAGCTTGAGCACCACCGGTTGTTTCAGCCGCATTCGCCTGCCGGCCGCGGACGGCGCCGATCTGAACGGCGAGTTCCAGCGCCGCGTGCGGCAGGCGTTTGCCGAGGCCCGTCAGGCCGGCATCAAAAAGCCGCTGCTGTGCGGCGCCATTCCGTTCGATACCCGGCAGCCTTCGGCGCTGTTTGTTCCCCAGCAGAGCCGCTGGTTCGACCGCGCCGCCTTTATGGCCGGCGTTCGGCCTTCGGCGAACGGCCCTGAACTGGCCGGGGTAACGGAGCTGCCGCCGCAGCAGACGTTCATGAACATGGTCAGCGACGCCGTTGCCGCGATGAAGGCCGGTGAGCTGGATAAAGTGGTCTTGTCGCGCCTGCTGGAGATCGAAACGCGCCAGCCGGTGGATCGCCATGCGCTGATGGCGCGCGTGATCGCCCAGAACCCGCACGGTTTCCACTTCCATGTGCCGCTGGAGCAGGGTGCGCTGTTGGGCGCCAGCCCAGAGCTGCTGCTGCGCCAGGACGGCGGCCGTTTCTATTCCAACCCGCTGGCCGGTTCCGCCCGGCGCGAGGCCGATCCGCAGCGCGATCGCGAAGTGGGGGAGCGGCTGATGGCTTCGGCGAAAGATCGCCACGAGCATCGCATCGTCACCGAAAGCATGCGCGACGTGCTGGCCGGCCGCTGCCGCTACCTGAACGTGCCGCACACCCCTGAACTGCTGACCACCACCACGCTGTGGCATCTCTCCACGCCGATCGACGGCGAGGCGGCGTCTCCGGACGAAAACGCCCTGTCGCTGGCCTGCCTGTTGCACCCGACGCCGGCGCTGTGCGGCATGCCGACGGCCGAGGCGCACGCCCTGATCGGCAAGCTGGAGCCGTTCGATCGCGGCCTGTTCGGCGGCATCGTCGGCTGGTGCGACGACGAAGGCAACGGCGAGTGGGTTGTGACTATCCGCTGCGGCACCGTTGACGGCAACCGGGTGAGGCTGTTCGCCGGCGCCGGCATCGTGGAAGACTCTTCACCCGAATCTGAATGGCATGAAACAGGTACCAAACTCAGCACCATTCTGCGTGCCTTTGGTATGAATCAAGGATAACGACAAGATGAGCATTGCCTTTACCCCCTGGCCGGCGGAGTTCGCCAGCCGCTATCGCGAGCGCGGCTACTGGATTGACAAGCCGCTGACCGAGATCCTCGACCGCCAGGCCAACAACGACGCTCCGGCGATTATCGACGCCCAGGGCAGCCTGACCTACCGCGAGCTGCAGCAGCGCTCCGATCGCCTGGCGGCCGCTTTGCTGCGCCGCGGCGTGAAATCCGGCGACACCGCGCTGGTGCAGCTGGGCAACGTGGCGGAATTTTATATCGTGTTCTTCGCGCTGCTGAAAATTGGCGTGGCGCCGGTCAACGCGCTGTTCAGCCATCAGCGCAGCGAGCTGAACGCCTATGCCGAGCAGATCAAACCGGCGCTGCTGATCGCCGATCGCCGGCACGCGCTGTTTGCCGACGATCAATTCCTGAACGCCTTCCGCGATGCGCATCCTTCGCTGCGTGCCGTGGCGCTGCGCAGCCAGCCCGAGGGCGAGCTGGCGCTGGCCGCCTGGCTGGAAGAAGCCAGCGACGGCTTTGTCGCACAGCCTTCCGCGGCCGATCAGGTAGCGTTCTTCCAGCTTTCCGGCGGCAGCACCGGCACGCCGAAGCTGATCCCGCGTACCCACAACGATTACTACTACAGCATTCGCCGCAGCGTGGAGATCTGCCGTTTCGACGCGCAGACCCGCTATCTGTGCGCGCTGCCGGTAGCGCACAACTACCCGATGAGTTCGCCGGGCGTGCTGGGCGTGTTTTATGGCGCTGGGCTGGTGGTGTTCGCCGCCGATCCGGACGCCGCGCAGTGCTTCCGCCTGATCGAACAGCATCAAATCAACGTGACGGCGCTGGTGCCGCCGGCGGTCACGCTATGGTTGCAGGCGATCGAAGAGTGGGGCGGCAATGCCCAGCTCGCCAGCCTGAAACTGCTGCAGGTGGGCGGCGCCAAGCTGGGCGAAACGCTGGCGGCGCGCATTCAGAATGAAATCGGCTGCCAATTGCAGCAGGTGTTTGGCATGGCGGAAGGGCTGGTGAACTACACCCGGCTGGACGACGACGAACGCCACATCCTGACGACGCAAGGGCGGCCGATGTCGCCGGACGACGAAGTGTGGGTAGCGGATGACGACGGCAATCCACTGCCGGCGGGTGAGATCGGACGGTTGATGACGCGCGGGCCTTACACCTTTCGCGGTTACTACCAGAGCCCGGCGCACAACGCCGACGCCTTCGACGCCGACGGTTTCTACTGCTCCGGCGATCTGATCAGCATTAGCGAAGACGGTTACATCACCGTGCAGGGGCGGCAGAAAGACCAGATCAACCGAGGCGGAGAGAAGATCGCCGCCGAGGAGATCGAGAACCTGCTGCTGCGTCATTCGGACGTGATCAACGCCGCGCTGGTGTCGATGCCGGACGCGCTGATGGGGGAGAAGAGCTGCGCCTATATCATCGCCAACGCGCCGCTGAAGCCGGTGGTGCTGCGTCGCCACCTGCGCGAACAGGGTGTGGCGGACTTCAAACTGCCGGATCGCTTTATTCAGGTGGACAGCCTGCCGCTGACCCCGGTCGGCAAAGTGGACAAAAAACGGCTGCGCGAGCAGCTCGACGCGCAACTACAGACTCAGGCTCAGGGAGATTAATTGATGGCCATTCCAAAACTTAATGATTACGCGCTGCCGACGGCGGACGAACTGCCGCAAAATAAAGTCACCTGGCAGGTAGAACCGCAGCGCGCCGCGCTGCTGATCCACGACATGCAGCAGTATTTCCTCAATTTCTGGGGCGAAGACAGCGCGCTGATTAAACAGGTGGTGGAGAACATCGCCAACCTGCGTCGCTACTGCAAACAGCAGGGCATTCCGGTGTTCTATACCGCTCAGCCGAATCAGCAGAGCGATGAAGATCGCGCGCTGTTGAACGACATGTGGGGGCCGGGCCTGAACAAACACCCCGAGCAGCAGGCGGTGACCGCCGCGCTGGCGCCGGACGAAGACGACACGGTGCTGGTGAAATGGCGCTACAGCGCTTTCCACCGCTCACCGCTGCAGGAGATCCTGCAGGAGTCCGGCCGCGATCAGCTGATCATCTGCGGCGTGTATGCGCACATCGGCTGCCTGACCACCGCCATCGACGCCTTCATGCGCAACATCCAGCCTTTCATGGTGGCCGACGGCCTGGCGGACTTCTCGCGTGACGAACACCTGATGGCGCTGCGCTACACCGCCGGCCGCTGCGGCCGGGTGGTGACCACCGCGTCTCTGCTGCCGGCGGCCGGCATCGCCAGCATCGACGCGTTGCGTCAGCAAATCCTGCCGCTGCTGGACGAAGACAGCGAAGACATGGGCAACGATGAAAACCTGATTGATTACGGTCTGGATTCGGTGCGCATCATGGAGCTGGCGACCCGCTGGCGCAAGATCCGCGGCGATATCGACTTTATCGCGCTGGCGCGCAATCCGACCATCGACAGCTGGTGGGCGCTGCTTTCCGAAGAGAAAGCCTGATTTTAATAATGAAAAGAGGGCGGCCGCGCGGTCGCCCCGTTGGCTCTATAAGGAAATTTCGATGAATGCTTTGATCACCAAGGGAAAACGGGCGGCATTTCCGCTGATGCTGCTGTCCACGCTGCTGTTCTCCAACACCCTGCAGGCGCAGACCGCGCCGGACGTGCTGCGCAAGCCGGTCGGCAAGGGCGCCTATGAAATGGCCTACAGCCCGAGCGAAAATGCGCTCTACCTGGCCACGTCGCAGAGCCGCAAGCTGGATAAGGGCGGCATCGTCTACCGCCTGGATCCGACCACGCTGGACGTGACCCAGATTATCCATAACGACATCAAGCCGTTTGGCGCCGCCATCAACGCCAAGACCGGCACGCTGTTCTTCGGCAACACCGTCAATAACTCGGTGACCGCCATCGACGCCAAGACCGGCGACGTAAAAGGCCGTCTGGTGCTGGACGCGCGCCAGCGCTCCGAGACCGTCAAGCCGCTGGCGCCGCGCGAGCTGGTGGCGGATGCCGACAGCAATACCCTGTATATCACCGGGCTGGGTGAATCCAGCGTGGTGTGGGTGGTGGACGGCAAGGATCTGACCCTGCGCGCCACCGTGGCCGACACCGGCAAATACGGCACCGGCCTGGCGCTGGACGCTGCCGCCAAGCGCCTGTACGTCACCAACGCCGACGGCGAGTTGGTGACCATCGATACCCAGAGCAACAAGGTGCTGTCGCGCAAGAAGCTGGATGAGACTAAAGAGCACTTCTTCCTGAACCTCAGCCTGGATACCGCCACCCACCGCGCCTTTATCACCGATTCCAAGCAGCCGCAGGTGCTGGTGGTGGATACCCGCAACGGCAACATCCTGAGCAAGATCGACGTGCCGGAATCGCTGGCGGTGCTGTTCAACCCGGCGCGCAATGAAGTCTACGTCACCCATCGCCAGGCGGGCGAAGTGAGCGTGATTGACGCCAAGAGCTACAAGGTGCTGAACACCATCAAGACGCCGACCCATCCGAACAGCCTGGCGCTGTCGCCGGATGGCCAGACGCTGTACGTCAGCGTCAAGCAGGCCTCCAGCCGCGAGAAAGAAGCGACCGCGCCGGACGACGTGATCCGCGTAGCGCTGAAGTAATCCCGCGCAGAATCCCCCCCTCGAACAGGCGAAGCGGCGACGCTCCGCCTGTTTTTTTTTGCCGTGCGATCTGCGGTATAAAGTGTGGATTGCCTTATTATCCGAAGGAACGTTGGTTATGCCTGCCTCACGCACACCGCGGTTGTTGTCCGTTATCACCCTGCTGCTGCTGGCCGCGCTGATCCACAGCGGCATCAGTCCTTACGATCGCACCACCTGGTTGCTGGAGGTGGCGCCGGTATTGATTGTTTTGCCGCTGCTGTGGCTGACCCATCGCCGTTATCCACTGACGCCGCTGCTCTATACGCTGATTTTCTTCCACGCGCTGATCCTGATTTTCGGCGGCATGTACAGCTACGCCCGCGTGCCGCTGGGGTTTGAGGTGCAGCAGTGGCTGGATCTTGGCCGCAACCCGTACGACAAACTGGGGCATTTCTTCCAGGGGCTGGTGCCGGCGCTGGCGGCGCGCGAGATCCTGCTACGCGGCGGTTATGTGCAGGGCCGCAAAATGCTGGGCTTCGTGGTGTGCTGTATCGCGCTGGCGATCAGCGCGGTGTATGAGCTTATCGAGTGGTGGGCGGCGCTGGCGCTGGGCCAGGGCGCCGATGAGTTTCTCGGCACCCAGGGCGACCCGTGGGACACGCAGTCCGACATGTTCTGCGCCTTGCTCGGCGCGATAGCCGGCCAATGGCTGTTTGGTGGCTGGCAGGATCGGCAACTGCGGCGTTTAAAGGCGTAAGCCCGGCGGCGGTTGAGCCTGGTGAAAATGGATATTTCTCGTGCCGCCCGGTATTTGCCGGGCGGCATTTTTAATGTCGACATGATAAAAATCGACAATCATCAGTTAAATGTTTGGCGCCCTGTGAGACAGCGCAATGTTATTTCCCATATTTATGTTTATTTAGCTTTTTATGCGTTTTTCTAGGAATTTTCTTAACTCATGCCGTGTGCTACTATTCTCATGTTTAACAAGGGCTAATTATTATTAATTAGTTTTTTGAGCGGGGAACAATGAGATACATAATTAATAATAAGATTAAATATCATGAAGATAGATCAGAGTTGGTGGATCTCACCGCTGAGCTGCCGCCTCAACCGCTCACCGCCACGCTGAACCGCCTGCTGTCCGCGTTGGTCAGAAACAATAATCTGGTGGTCTCCCGCGATACCCTGCTGACGCAAGTATGGGAAGCGCACGGCCAGGTGGCCTCCGGCAATAACCTCAATAACACCATTTCCATCCTGCGCAAGATGTTCGCCGCCATGGGCGAGGACGACATTATCGTCACGTTGCCGCGCCAGGGATTCATGTTTACCGCCGCTTCGTTGAAGACGACGGACAGCCTGGCGGAGAGTTTGCCGGAGATGCCGATCCTGGCGGCTGCAGAAAACCCCTTGCCGACCAGGCCGCTGCGAGTGCAGCGATTTAAGTGCTTCGGGTTGGCCGTGTTGCTGCTGCTGGCGGCGGGGAGCGGGATTTTGGCCTGGCAGGAGACGGGGTATCCCTCGGCCAGTTTGATGACGGTGGGTAAGATCGGGAGCTGTAATGTGCAATTTGTCACTTCCTATCACAATGTCGGCCCCGGCGAGATCGACCTGAACCACCTGAAGAACATGTTGCAAGAGAAGAAAACGGCAACCTGCGGCGAGCCGGCGACGTTGCTTTATTATGACAGCCAGGCCCTGGTGCCAAATGCCAGTGGACGGGTCAGAGCATCTTATTTCTATTATTGTCCGCAAGAGGCCATGACCTCGGGCAAAGTACAATGTGAGAACTACTATGAAAGCAGGGGTCTATAGCTCGGTATGCCGCCACGGTTATGCGATTGCCGCGGCGGTGGCCGTGCTGGTATGCAGCGTTTCTGCTTATTTTTTATTTTTTAAACCGCAAATTCCGGAATGTACGGCGGTTGAACGTTTCGTCAACCAATATGAAGGAAAAATGCTGGAGAGAACGCTGCTGATAAGCGTGGTCCCTGATGGGGTGAGGCATGCCACCATACTGTTTAACGGCAGTGTGTTTTACGATGGCAAGCGTTACATCATTGAACGATCCATGGGGGTCGATTACCGAAAATGGGGGGGGAACTACGAATTTCAGGTGCGGGAAAATATCCGAAAACCGCAGGACACGCTACAAGATGAGGCGCTGAACCGCAGTTTACCCATCGAAGGGCAGACGATTCACCTGCGTATTGAACGCATGGATGCACGCCATTATCTGTTTGTGGATAACCATGCGCCGTATTATGTCTGCGTGACGTCATCATAACAGCAGCCTGCGCCCCCGGTACGACCGAGGGGCAAGGTGGATTCATAACCCAGGTGCTATTTTAAAATGAATTGAGATATCGTTATTTTTTTATGTAATTGTTAATGCACGGGCTATTGCTCGCCCGCGGGCAATAGGTTAACCACTGTTCGTCCTTCTCGGCATCCTCATTGCGAATGTTGTCATAGTAATAGACATCCGCCCGGTATTGGCAGTCGAAGCCGGCTTGCCGTATCTCTCGCTTAATATTTGCCAGCTCGCCGCTGCCTAACCGCATGGTGTAAATTTGGCAATTTTGCTCATTGCCCAACGGATAAACGCTGATGCGCGTGCTGTTTTGGTAAAGCACAATCGCGGCAAACGGCACTAAACAAGCGGCCATGATCATAATTAAGCGCTGTACCGAGCGGCGAAAGTTCGGCGTTCTTGCCGGCGGCGGCGTTGACGCTATTTCGGTTTCGCTATAATCATTATTATTAATCTCACTGGCTTTTATATCCATCTGTTGAATGCTTGCGGCATTAAATTTAAACCCCTGGCGGGGGTAGGTCACAATAATATCTTCTACGCCGAACTGCGCCAATGACTTACGCAGGCCGGAAACGTAATTATTCAGGTTGTTATTGGAGGCTTTGAGCCCATGCTCAACCCAGACATCATTAAGCAACCTCTCTCGCAGCAGCAGCTTATCATTATTTCGAATAAACAACGAAAGCAATCTGCCGGTCGGTTTAAGTAAAGCTATTTTATTGCTGGCATTATCAATATGCGACAGCGTGCCCTCATCCTCATTAAAGAGGATGTCTTCATTTATGATAAAAATCATTTCATTTACCCATCAACTTTCCTGTCGAGGGATTATTCTGAGACCTGATGCGCCTTTTTTCAATCCTTCACGCTGTGTGTAAATAGGATTTTTCTCTCTATCCGTATAATTGACATGAAATGTTTATCTTCTTACAAGTTTTTTTAAATAAATATTGATAATTAAATTCTATTTTTTAGTGTTAAAATCTATTTAATTATTATTTAATCGATAATAATCCTGTGTTTTTGTATTTTTTCGACATAACATTTCAAAATCAGATCGGGGGGTGTAAATTTGTTCCCACTGATACGGAGCGCAAAAACGCTATGTATTAGCCACGAATACAACGCTCAGGAATAAAGCTGCGGCATTGCATGCGTGACTTACGGATTTAATTTACTCCACTACTTACTAAGGAATGTAAGGGATTTATATGAAACTGAATAAAATTATGCTGGCCGCCGTTATGGCATTGGGTGTTTCTTCTCTGGCGCACGCTGCTGACCAGGGTCACGGTAAAGTGACCTTCAGCGGTTCTATCATTGACGCTCCTTGCTCAATCGCGCCTGAATCTCTGGATCAGACCGTTGAACTGGGTGCAATCTCTAACGTGGCGCTGAAAAACGGCGGTAAATCCACCCCGCGCAACTTCCAGATCAAGCTGGAAAACTGTGAGCTGACCACCAAGAATCCAGGCAAAAACAACACCGTTGCGCTGACCTTCTCCGGTTCCGCTTCTGAAGCCGACAGCAAACTGCTGGGCATCACCGGTACCGCTAAAGGCGCCGGCATCGCCATCACCGACGGCGCAGGTACCAACATCGAGCTGGGCAAACCTTCTAAAGCGCGTGAGCTGCAAAGCGGTGCCAACACCCTGAGCTTCGCCGCTTACCTGCAGGGCAGCTCGGCTTCCACCGCCGTGATCGTCCCGGGTGAGTTCCAGTCTGTAGCCGACTTTACCCTGGCTTACCAGTAAGTCGTTACCTGACGAAATACGTGTGATTATCGGGCATGCGGGGCAACCCGCATGCCATTTTCAAAGCAGCATGATTTCACCAGGGAATGGCAATGAACGAAAAAATAAAAGAAATAGGGGCTTTTTGCCTATTGCTGGCGCCATTTTTCATTTCCCAGCAGGCAATGTCTGCCGTGCAGGGCGAAGGGCGCGTCAATATGCAAGGGGCTATTATTGACACCGCCTGTGCAATAGCAACGGAAAGCCGAGAGCAAATTATCGATATGGATATTATGCCTGTCTCAGATATTGCGCGCGACGGCAGAGGTCGAACGGTGCCATTCAGTATTGAGTTGGTTAATTGCGTGCTCGAACGCGCCGATAAAAACTTACCGGACTGGAAACAGTTTCGCATTACGTTTGACGGCAATAGCGATGGTGAAATGTTTGGCATTAGCGGTAATGCCTCCGGTATTGCGCTGAAAATTACCGATGCCGACGGCAATATTGCCACGCCAGGGAAATCTCTTCCGTCGGTAAATATATTGCCGGGGAATTACCGTCTGAATTACGCCATGACGTTAATCAGTAACCAGCGGCCATTGAAGGCCGGGGACTATTTCTCATCAGTGCGCTTCAAAATGGATTATTACTGAGCCGGCTGATGAGTCAGGGAAATCAATAAATTAAAAGGTCTTGGAAATGATGTTTTTACCTGCCGGGAAACCGTTTCGTTTGCATATTCTCAGCGCCTGCGTGGCGCTGGTGCTGGGCAGCTTGGCGAGCAAAGCCGGCGCGGTGGAAGACATCCAGTTCAATACCGACGTGCTCGACGTGAACGATCGCAAAAACATCGATCTGAGCCAGTTCTCGCGCGGCGGCTACATTATGCCCGGCCAGTACGGCATGGTGGTGCACGTCAATAAAATCGATTTGCCGGAACAGCCGGTGGCGTTTTACGCACCGGACGACGACGCCGGCGGCAGCCGCGCCTGCTTATCGCCAGAATTGGTGGCGCAGCTGGGTATCAGGGATGAGGCGCTGAAAAAGTTAACCTGGTGGCGCGAAGGCGCCTGTCTGGACGAGGCCAGCCTGCCGGGCATGGAGGTGCGGGGGGAGTTGGCTACGTCGGCGCTGTATCTGAGCATCCCCCAGGCTTATCTGGACTACGTTTCGGAGGACTGGGATCCGCCTTCGCGCTGGGACGAAGGTGTCCCCGGCGTGCTGCTTGATTACAACATTAACGCTCAGACCCAGCATCAGCTGCAGGCCGGCACGCGTGGTTACAGCGTCAGCGGCAACGGCACGGCGGGCGCCAACCTGGGGGCCTGGCGGCTGCGCGCCGACTGGCAAGGGAACCTGAACCACCAGACCGGCTCAGGGCAGTCAACCGATAAGCAACTGGACTGGAGCCGCTACTACGCCTACCGGGCGATCCCGGCGCTGCGATCCAAGCTGACGCTGGGCGAGGACTACCTGGATTCCGGGTTGTTCGACAGCTTTCGCTTCGGCGGCGTGAGCCTGCGCTCCGACGACAACATGCTGCCGCCGAACCTGCGCGGTTATGCGCCGGAAGTCAGCGGAGTGGCGAAGAGCAACGCCAAGGTGACCGTGAGCCAGCAGGGGCGGGTGCTGTATGAGACCACCGTCGCCGCCGGGCCGTTTCGTATTCAGGATCTGAACGATGCGGTTTCGGGCGACCTGGATGTGCGGGTGGAGGAACAGGACGGCAGTGTGCAGGAGTTCAAAATGAGCACCGCCAGCATTCCGTACCTGACGCGCCCCGGTTCGCTGCGTTACAAGCTGGCGGCGGGCAAGCCGTCGGATATGGATCACCGCTACCAGGGGCCGATGTTTGGCACCGGCGAATTCTCCTGGGGGGTGAGCAACGGGTGGTCGCTGTTCGGCGGGGCGCTGCTGGGCGGGGATTACAACGCGGCGGCGCTGGGTATCGGCCGCGATTTGATGCTGCTGGGCGCGCTGTCGTTCGACGTCACCCAGTCGCGCGCCAAACTGCCGTATAACGGCGAGACGCTGAGCGGCGGTTCTTACCGCCTCAGCTACTCGAAAAGCTTCGACGAGCTGGACAGCCAGGTGACCTTTGCCGGCTACCGCTTTTCCGAGCAGAACTTTATGAGCATGAGCGAGTACCTGGATGCGCGCCAATACGGGCAGCGGTTCGGCAACAGCAAGGAGATGTACACCATCACCTACAACCAGCAGCTGCGTGATATCGGGTTGAGCGCGTATCTCAACGTTAGCCACCAGACCTACTGGGATCGGCCGGCCAACGATCGCTACAGCCTGACGATGTCGCGCTATTTTGACCTTGGGGATTATAAAAACCTGAGTCTGTCGCTGTCGGCGTACCGCAACCGCTACAACGAGACCAACGACGACGGCATGTATCTGTCGCTGTCGCTGCCGTGGGGCAACGGCGCCACGCTGAGCTACAACGCCACGCTCAACCGTGACGACAGCACCCACCGGGTGGGGTACTACGATCGCATCGACGATCGCAGCAACTACCAGATTAGCGCCGGCGGTTCACGCAGCGGCGCCAACCTGAGCGGCTACTACAACCGCGATGGCGATCTGGCGCGGATGAGCGCCAACGCCAGCTACCAGCAGGACCGGTACAGCGCCATCGGCGGTTCGCTGCAGGGCGGGATGACGTTGACCGCCGAAGGCGGGGCGCTGCACCGCAGCAACATGGCCGGCGGGACCCGGCTGCTGCTGGATACCGAAGGGGTAGCCGGGGTGCCGGTGCGCGGCTACGGCAGCACGATGGCGACCAACCGCTGGGGCAAGGCGGTCGTGGTAGACGTCAACAGCTACTACCGCAACAAGGCCAGCATCGATCTGGACAAGCTTGGCGATAACGCCGAGGCCACCACTTCGGTGGTGCAGGCGACGCTGACCGAAGGCGCCATCGGTTACCGCAAGTTTGCGGTGATCGCCGGGGAGAAGGCGATGGCCGTGATCAAGCTGGCGGACGGCGGCGAGCCGCCGTTCGGCGCCACGGTGCTGAACGCGCGTAAACAAGAGACCGGCATCGTCAACGACGGCGGCAGCGTTTACCTGAGCGGCATCAACGCCGGCGATCGCATGACGGTGCGCTGGAACGGCGCCGAACAGTGCGAAGTGCAGATGCCGACGCCGCTGCCGGCCGAGATGCTGACCGCCAATTTACTGCTGCCGTGCCGGGCATTAAGCGCCGGTACGGGCGGCGACGAACACTGAATTAAGGAGTTTTTATGATGAGCAAACGTAACGCTATCGGCCTGCTGGCCACCACTTCGCTGCTGGCCGGCGCGCTGGCGCCAACCGCGCAGGCGGCCATTGCGCTGGATCGCACCCGGGTGATTTTCGACGGCGGCGTGCAGTCGGTGAGCCTGAGCGTGAGCAACCAGAACAAACAGCTGCCGTACCTGGCGCAGGGCTGGCTGGAAGACGAACAGGGCAACAAGATCCAGAGCCCGCTGACGGTATTGCCGCCGGTGCAGCGCATTGAGCCGGGCAAACCGAGCCAGGTGAAGATCCAGGCGCTGCCGGCGGCGAAGATGCTGCCGCAGGACCGCGAGACGCTGTACTACTTCAACCTGCGCGAGATCCCGCCGAAGAGCAATAAGCCGAACTCGCTGCAAATCGCGCTGCAGACGCGCATCAAGCTGTTCTACCGCCCGGCGGCGATCGCGCCGGAGCGCAACGCCGCGCCGTGGCAGGAGCAGCTGACGCTGAGCAAGCAGGGCGACAAGTATGTGGTCAACAACCCGACGCCGTACTACGTCACTCTGGTTGACGCCGCCAGCCGCAAGGGCATTGAAGGCGCCAAAGGGTTTGAACCGCTGATGGTGCCGCCGAAGGGCAGCCTGCCGCTGACGGTGAGCGCAGGCAGCGTGGGGAACAGCCCGGTGCTGACCTATATCAACGATTACGGCGGCCGCCCACAGTTGAGCTTCAGCTGTGCGGGTGCGGTCTGCAAAGTGGTGCCGGAGAAGAAAGCGTCTTAGTGCCGGGCCGCAACGCATCACCGCCAGCGGTAATCAGACAGGCAAAGGGATATGCTGAAGGGGAGAACGGGCTGGTTTTCCATCGCCGTTTTCGATTAACGAAAGGATAATTGAATTTTTATTTATACCAGTGATTACCCTATGTTAAAACGGATGGCTTTTCCTTTTTTTATTTATTTTTATTCCGTTAATGTTTTTTCCGCCGCGTGGGAAATGAAAACGGAATATCGGCCGATAAATGCGACTTACGGCCATTTTGTTGCAAAAATTATTGCCTGGGATACGGAGGACAAAACCCCTAATCCATTATATGGTTGTAATTCTGGTCAGGAATATTGCTATCTTGCATTTGTTAATGGTAACACCCCATTTATGAATAAAGTGTATTTTTCAGGTGTTACAACCAGTAAAACATTGGGTGAACTGGGTAAAAAATTTATCCAGAATGGGTTACTCAATCGGGAGTATCGTAGTAAAGATTATGACTACCCGAATCAACCGCATTGCATTTACTTTGGTTATAACACCCCTACAGGTAATAGCTCATGGGGGGTAATTAGGTTTCCCGGCGGCGAACAGTGCCGGGTGCCGGAGATCGTACCCAACGTGTGTGAGTTACGTGAGCCGCTGGTGGAGTTGGATCATGGCATGCTGCGGGCCGAAGTGATTAACGGCAGTACGGCTGAAGCGCAATTGACGGTGGCCTGCACGTTTAATTTCAAAGTAAGAATTATGAGTTCAGATCGGTCTGGAACGGTTTATTTTAACGATAAAAAACAGTTTCGCAGCGAATTGAAATTAGACGGCGTCAATGTGGGGGATGGCTTGTTGATTACCGCGACGCCGGCCGGAAAAACCTTAACGCTGACATCAACGCTTGCGGGATATGACGGCAGCGTGGGGGAGTTTCAGGGGGCGAAAAGCATCATCATTTCGTTACCGTGATTATTAATGATGCTTTAGGCTTTTTACGAAAATAAGTTAATGATTCGCGGTGTGCAAAAGGGGTGCATGCTTGTAGGGCGTGATATATCGATTGATAGGGAGATAAATAAAGTGAATATCGCATCGAATATAGCCTACATGTTTTTTCTGACAATGATGGCTTGCTTACTGACGAACATGCCGGCTTGGGCCGCCACCACGGTATCGGTCAGGGTGACCGTGCTGGCGCCGCTGCCTTGCGTGATCAACGGCAATCAGCCGATCGAGGTGAATTTCGGCGATGAGGTGATGACGACGCGCGTCGATGGCGAAAATTATCGCACGCTCGTCGACTATTCGGTGACCTGCAACAAACCGGAAAAGAACGGCATGCGGCTGTTGATTGCCGGCACCGGAGCGGGGTTCGACGGCAAGCTGCTCCAGACTAACGTCGGCGGCTTGGGCATTGCGTTTTTAAACAACGGTGCGCGTATCGCGTTGAACAGTTGGCAGAATTTCACCTTTCCCGTTTTGCCGAAGCTGGAGGCGGTGCCCGTGAAGCAGGCGAACGCTACGCTGCCGACGGGGGAGTTTACGGCCTCCGCCACGTTGCGTGTCGATTATCAATGAACCGGGAGACGAACATGAAACAGGGCGTTGCCGTGATGCTGTTGTGTGCTAGTAGCCTGGTCGGCCATTCCGTTCAGGCGGCCGAAGAGGTCGCCATGCACCTGAAAGGGACGCTGCGCGTGCCGCCGCCCTGCCGCATTAACGACGGCGGTGTGATCGAAGTGGATTTTGGCCAGCGCGTCGGTATCAACAAAGTCGATGGCGTCAATTACCGGCAGGCGGTGAATTACCGCATCCAATGTGATTTGCCCGGTGCCCTGCCGTGGGAGCTGACGTTGACCTTTAAGGGCAACGCTGCGTCCTTTGATAACGCCGCGTTGCAAACCGATAACGGCAACCTCGGTATCCGCTTGTACCGGGATGACAAACCGTTCGCCCCGAACAGCAGCATCAAAATCGATCCGGCGAATCCGCCGCGTTTGGAAGCGGTGCCGGTTGCCAAAGCGGGCGTGCCATTGAAAGAAGGCGCGTTCGCCGCCACGGCGACGCTGCAGGCGAATTACCTTTGAGCCCACGCTCGGCGGCCGGGAGAAAGAAGAGGAAAAATGCATGGAGAGGATAAGTAAAACGGCGATGTGGCGAGGCGTTATCGGCGTGGGGTTGCTGATCGGCGCGAGCGGGTGTTGGGCCGCAGCTGACAATATGCATTTCAGCGGCGCATTGGTCGCCGAGCCTTGCACGCTGCGGCCGGGTGATGAGGATATCCGCCTGGATTTCGGTACGGTGATCGATAAGTACCTGTATACCTATGGCCGTACTCCCGGCAAGGCGTTCAGTCTGGTGCTGCAGGATTGTGACATCAGCCTGGGCAACACGGTGAAGGTGACCTTCAGCGGCGCTGAAAGCGGTGCGCTGCCAGGTCTGCTGAAGCCGGATGGCGGCAGCCAGGCGACGGGCATCGCCTTGGGGTTGGAAACGATGGCGGGGGCGCCGCTGGCGCTGAATAAGCCGAGTGAGGGATACGTCATCGGCAAAGGCAGCAACAGTTTACAACTGCAGGTGTACGTTCGGGGCGAACCAGAGGCGATAGCGCAAAAGAGCATCGGTCTGGGGGCGTTTTCGTCTGTCGCGACTTTCGGCCTGGAATATGAGTAAGCGTGTTTAGCGTGACGGCAAACGGCCCTAAGCGCCCATTTTATCAGGAGAGAACTATGACAGGGAAACAGACGGTGCGTGACTGGGCATACCTGCGCGGTGAACTGGGCTATTACGCCTCGTTGGGCGGCCTGGCGCTGATGGCGCCGCTCAGCCTGGCGGCCATGATGTGGCTGCTGCCGGCGGCGCAGGCCGTCGATAACTGGGAAGTGGATGGCGCTAACGGCGTGCTTTATGTCAGGGGGGCATTGACCGAAAGCGCCTGCCGGCTGGAGATGGACAGCCTGCGGCAGGAAGTCTGGCTGGGTGAGGTAGCGACCGGGTCATTGACGCAAACCGGCGATCGCGGCGCGGCGGTAAGCTTTGCGCTGCGGTTGCGCGACTGCCTGCGCAGCCCGGCGGCGAACCGGGATGAACGCACCGGTGCGCTGAGCTGGGCAGCGGATCAGCCGGCGGTGCGGGTGAGCTTCCGTGCACCGGCCGATGCGGACAGCCCGCAGTTGGTGAAAGCGCAGGGCGTGAGCGGTATGGGGCTGCGCCTGCTGGATGCCCAGGGCGAAGACATTCGCTTGGGCAGCCGCGGCAAGCCGCTGTGGCTGACGCCGGGCAGCAACGTGTTGAACTACAGCGTGATGGCGGAACGTACCGGCGCGCCTCTGCGGGCGGGGAGTTTTGATGCCGTGGTGGATTTTAGCTTGAGTTATGACTAATTGGGGGAGGCGTGCGCGTGAAACGGCGATCTTTGCCCGAATCTTGCAGAAGCTATGGCGTGTTGGCATTGACGGTTCTGGCCGAGGTGCTCTGTGTCTCACCAGGATTGGCGTCGACGACCCCAATCTCTATCTCCGGCACGATCACCAGCAAACCGCAGTGTGTGGTGAACAACAATCAAACCCTCCGCGTAGAGTTTGGCGATGATCTTGTGACCACTAAAGTCAATGGCAGCAACTATCTTCGTACGATCGATTATACGCTGGAGTGCAAAAACAACAGCAGAAATACCATGAAGATGAAAGTGGTGGGCGCTGCTGCTGCGTTCAACAGCAGTGCGATTCAAAGTAGCAAAGGCAACCTGGCGATTGCACTGCGGGCCAACGGTGTGCCGCTGATCATTGGCAGTTGGCTTAATTTTACCTACCCGAATAAGCCTGTGTTACAGGCGGTGCCTGTGAAAGGCAGCGGCGCTCTGACCGTCGGTTTTTTTAGCGCGGGAGCGACGCTGATGGTGGATTATCAATGAAGATAAACGTTGGAAAAACGTGGGCCTTGCTGGCTTGTAGCCTGTTTCTGCCCGCATTGCAGGGATGGGCGGCAGACAACGAGGCGGGCCTGTCGTTCAGCGGCACGCTGAACGAACCGCCGTCATGCGTGATCAATAACGGCCAGCGAATCGAGGTGGATTTTGGTCAGAGGGTCGGGATCGGTAAAGTGGATGGGAGGAATTATCTGCAAACCGTCAATTACCGGATCGAGTGTGAGCCGGGTGGCAATGGGCAGGCGCTGGGATTAACAATGGTAGCCACCGCCAGTGGGTTCGATAACGCTGCCGTGCCGACCAACGTTCCCGATCTGGCTGTGCGTCTGTTGTTGGCGGGGAATGCTTTCGTTCTGAATAAACGTGTGGCGATAGATGCTGCCAATCCGCCGACGTTGCAAGCCGTGCCGATCAAACGACAGGGAGCCGGATTAACGCCGCAGGCGTTTAGTGCCCAGGCGACGCTGCTGGCGGATTATCAGTAATACACCGGTTATTTTTAGATAGTTTTGTGCCCGGAGTGAAAATGCCAATGGCTGAAAAGACTGAATTAACGATGCACAAAATGGGTATTAAAAAATGAAAAAGTTATTTCTTGGTCTTTTGGTTTTATTCTTCCACCCAAGCTATGCAGGAATTAATGTTGACTGGAAATTAGATAGCGGAGGGAGTGTATTGCGGTTTACTATTTTGTCCGCAGATTTCTCTGGCGCTCCGAGAGATTGGGATCTTGAATGTGGGGGCATTCTTTCTCGACCGCAATGCAAAATAACAATGTCGCCTGGTGGTTTCGCTGCCCCTGTATATTCATTTGATTTGCCTCAAAAAAATAAGCAAAAAGCGAGTGCGTTGGTTGCTTATTGGGCTTCTAATTTACCGAAAACCGGTGCGATATTAGATTGGGATAAGTGGGTAAAGCAGAACGGTGGTAAATCGCCCTGTATTGTTTTTAATGTTGGCACCAATAATACCGGATGGTTCGCTGATTCTTGCTCTGGTAGCGTTACTGAGCCACCCACCATTGATCCGCCAAAACCGCCGGTATCATGCTCTATGAGCGGCAATATTGATTTGCGCCACGGTTCTCTCGCCGATAGCGAAGTAACCGGCAATCGTGCCGAGAGCACGGCCTATGTTTATTGCTCCGGGGCCGCCAAAGTGAAGGTGCGTGCGCTAGCTTCCGTCGGCAGCGACAGCTACACCGTCAATTTGCGCGCTGACGGCAGCCTGAAATCGATGTTGAGCGTCAATGGGGTTGTGGGTAACGCCGGGGTGACGCTGGATGTACCGGGGGGAGGATGGAAAGCGGCGACCTTCTCCTCTTTACTGATAGCTGCAGGAGCGCCGGCCCCAGGGGATTTTTCCGGTTCGGCGGTGGCGGTCGTCGATGTTCTCTAACATTAAGGCAATAATGCAGAAAAAAACGGTATTTAATGCCGTGGATTAAATAATCCAATGGTGGAAAGTCTATTCCTTAATGAGGTTGCCAAATGAAAGATGTGCTCCCTGCTTGGCCACTATTTTAAATAGCCCTCTCTGAAAAAGGAGGGGCATGAAAAACCATCTAATATCATCGTCGATGACGAGCACCGTTATTTCACCGCCGGGTTGCGGTTAGGCGTTGCGGAATATGTGCAGCAGCATAATAAAGTCGCGTACTTCCTGCCACCGGGCCGCGATGTGTTGAACGACAGCGTTATGGCGGAGTGCACCGACGCGCTTTTACGGGGCAGGAGGGGTTAGCCTCAGTAATGACCGACGAAGGCGACTCCACGACGGTGCCCCGAAATGTAAATGTGAAAATCGCCAGCTCGATAACGGGAAGGAAAGATGAAAAAAATACTCTTTTTATGGTTGTTGTTGCACGTGCCGCAGGCGGCTGCCAGTTGGGTGATCGATGCGCAATACTCGCCGTCTCAAAAGAGATTTATCGTGAAGGTAATTCGGTGGGATGAGTACGATCCTGCGCGGAATCCATTAAAAAATTGCAGGTTTACCAGTACCTGTAAACTGGCTTTTACGTACTCTGACCGCTCACATTATATAGATCCTTTTGGCTACATGGATATGCCAGAGGCGTCAGATCTAAATACGATGGGGGAATTAGCCCAGCTATTTGCACGGAAAGGTTATCTCAATCGGGAAGTTAAATCACAATTCGGCCTATACGAGGAGCCTTGTCTGGGTTTGGCTTATCCGGTATATAGTGCCGGGTCGATCCCTTATGTTCCTTTGCCAGGCGGCGAGTTTGAATGCTTTGCACCACAAATAGATCCAACCTATTGCAGCATTGCCGATGCTTATATCGAGCTGAATCACGGCACGATAAACACTAACTCAGTTAATGGGAGTGTTGCAGCGAAGCAATTTCGCGTTGCCTGCAATAATGCATTTAGCTTGGCTATCATCGCTGTGGATAAAAATGGTTCCGTCTCTCTTGGTGGTGGCATTATCAGCCATCTTAAAATAAATGGTGTCGATATTGGTTCTGGTTATCGAGACCGGATTGGCCCTGAAGGGAAAACCCTCACGCTGACGTCAACATTAAGCGGATACAGAGGCGGTACCGGCGATTTTCAGGGGTATAAGGTCATTATGCTGACTCTTCCCTGATTTATAAGCTTAGGCTTATAAAAATAAGTTAAAAATGCATTGAAACAACGGGTGAAAATGACGGGTGCAATGACGCGGTCAATCGTGTTTCTATTAAATTTTTGATCTAAATAGAATGATGGATAAATTAGGAGGGGATAATGAAACCACTCAATATCGTCATCGATGACGAGAACCGCTATTTCGCCGCCGGCTTGCGGTTAAGCATTGTGAAATATGCACAGCAGCATAATAACGTTGCGCACTTCCTGCCGCCGGGCAGCGATGAACGGCCTGACATCGTGCTGGCCTCCCCGGCCCGGCGCACCCGGCGTTGGGCCGCCTATTCCGGAGCGCATGTCGTCACCATTAAGGAAAAGCAGACCGTTGCTTCCGGGCGCGCGAGCCGGGTGCTGTACCGCACCGACGATCAACAGTGCCTGTTTACGCTGCTGTCTGAGACGTTGGCTAATCCGAAGCCGGTATGTCGATTTCCCACTAAGCTGTTGACTCCCCGTGAGCGGCAGGTTATCGGCTATTTACGGCGCGGGTTGGATCAATCGCAAACCGCCAGGGTGATGGGGGTGAGCGTTAAAACGGTGCACAGCCATAAACGTTCGGTGATGGGCAAACTGATGCTAAATCGCAGCCATGATTTTATTTATTGGTTGTTATCACCGGAGGCAGAGTATTCCTAACCGTGATGGGGGATAATTTAAATTATTCTCATCTGATATCTTCATAACGCTAAAAAATCATGAGTTGTGATTAAAATTCCCCAAGGGAATGTTAAGTGTTTTTTTATTCAATTGCTAAATAACACAAAGGGACAGTTATGAAAACGACAGCGGCTTTACTTATTGGCGCTGGCATCATGATGATGTCTTATGCGCACGCCGGTTTTAACGGCAATCAGAATGTGCAGGGGAATCATGGCAACGCCAGCGGAGCCGGCAATAGCGATTTTGGTCAATGCATCAATGGCCAGGGGAAAAATGGCGGGCAATGTGCAGGTAACACCAATACAGGCGCCAAGCCTAAAGAGAAAGATAAAGGCGAAGTCATGAATGCGATCTGTGAATCACCGTTTATGAAGAAGTACTTGCCGCTATGTCAGTAATATTGATTTTAAAATGACAAGCAGGGTTATCCTCCCTGCTTTTTTTGTGACTATTGATTAAATAGCCTGTTGTTCCGACTCAAAGCATCAGTTCGGTGAATTATTATCGTTGGCAGTGATGGTAGCTGTGCGTAATTTACGTTGGGTATTATCTACACCAAGGGAAAGGTGAAGTGGATTTGTTTTATTTTGCGATATTCTTGTTCTGTTTAAGCATCTATTCATTCTACAAACATGCGCAGCGGATGAAGAAAAGGCAGTTGTCTATCCAAGACTACGGCCATTCTTCCTGGTGGTTGGCATTACTACGTCATCATTGACGCTGCTGCACATTGTATGAGGTAGCGTTTTTTACCAGAGAGTGAGTATCCGCCTCAACGAAATTGGGCATTACTCGCCTGGCGAGGCCACTTTCACGCCTAATGCCGAGAATGCGGCAATTCGCTTACCCTTGGAGCCAACGTTTTTGGGGGGATGCAAGCAGAGAAGGGAGCATTCGGCCTGTGTCGCCGGCCCGCAGGGTGAGGCCTTTGGCCGAATAATCGAACGTAGTTCGATGGAGAGTCCGTACCCCAGAAAGCGAAAAACCCGCCATAGGCGGGTTCTTCTAAATAGGGCGACCGGACTCGGACAACCGGCGCTGGCGCCGTGTTGAACAGCGCTTTAGCGCTGGCCCGCAGGGTGAGGCCCTTGGCCGAATAATCGAACGCAGTTCGATGGAGAGTCCAGTCCCTGAAAAGCAAAAACCCAGCCATAGGCTGGGTTCTCTAAATATGGTGCCCGGACTCGGAATCGAACCAAGGACACGGGGATTTTCAATCCCCTGCTCTACCGACTGAGCTATCCGGGCAACGGGCAGCATTAAACCGTATTGGCCGAAAGCCGTCAACGGCTTTATGCGTGAAATACGCGAAAATGCCTCCGGTTGCTGGCTTTTCAGGCAAAGGGCGCAAAAAATGCGCCTGTTGGGGCTATCGCCTCGGGTTGGTGGCGCTGCCAACCCTGCCGATTCAGCTCAACGCCCCGTTGCGGCGGCACTGCGCCACCTGCAAGATGTCTTCCGCCAGCCGTTTGGCGACCGATACGTCCTGGAGCTGGCGTTTTACCAGCAGTTTGCTCAGACAGCCTTCCTGAATCAGCTCCATTTGCTGCGCCACCATGTCGGCGTCGTCGGCATCCATGTCGCGCAGTAGCTCGCGGGTCAGCTCCAGCGAGGTCAGCTTCTGTTGCTCAGCCAGTTGGTGGATCGGATGATCCGTTTCCGGGAAGAAGCTGCAGGCGGCGATAAACAGGCAGCCGGGGTAGCGGTCTTGCTGCACGTATTCCGCCAGCACGTCATAGCGCGCCAGCAGTTTTTGCTGCGGGCTCAGGCTTTCGTCCAGCAGCAGCTGGCGGCGCCAGGTGTCGATCTGCTGGCCGTGGTAGCGCAGGCAGTCGTACAGCAGCGCTTCGCGATCCGGCCAGAACCGTTTGAGATCGCCGGGCTGAACGTCGAGTTTTTCCGCCAGCATCTCTAATGTGGCGGTCGCCAGACCCTGTTGTTCCAACAGGCCCAGCGCGGTATCAAGGACGTGTTCACGTTGCACTTGTGCTTCCTCCCATTCGCTTCCGATCTTCAGTGTCAGTTATCGCATCACTTTCTGCAAATGCGCGTTGAAGGCTTCTGCCTTCATAAAACCGGTGACACGCTCGGCCGTCAGCTCGCGGCCCGCCGGATCGAAGAACAGGATCGTCGGCAGCCCCAGCACCTGCAGGTGCTTCAGCAGCGCCGCCTGTTCCGCACCGTTGGCGGTCACATCCGCCTGCAGCAGCACCGCGTTGGCCAGGCTTGCCTGCACTGCCGCATCGCTGAAGGTATATTTTTCGAACTCTTTACAGGCCACGCACCAGTCGGCGTACAGATCCAGCATCACCGGCTTGCCCCGCGCCTGTTGCAGCGCGAGATCGAGCTGTGCGACGTTGTTGATGCGGGTAAAGGCCAGGTGCGGCTGAGCCGCCTGCTGCGCCTGGTCGGCGCCGAAAGCCCAGTCCTGCAGCGGCCGTGCGGCGATCACCGCCGCCGCCAGCAACAGCAGTTGCAGGGCGCGCGCCCAGCCGCGCGCGCTTCTCAGGCTCAGGGCGAAGGCCCAGCCGAAGAACGCCAGGCCGAGCAGGCTCCACAGGCGCATGCCCCACAGATCGCCGATCACCCGCTCCAGCAGGAACACCGGCAGCGCCAGAATGACGAAGCCGAAGGCCTCTTTCACGTACTGCATCCACGGGCCGCTGCGCGGTAGCAGGCGGTTGCCGAACAGGGTGACGATCACCAGCGGAATGCCCATCCCCAGCGCGTACAGGTACAGCGTGCCGCCGCCGGCCCACAGATCGCCGCTTTGGGCGATATACAGCAGGATGGCGCTGAGCGGCGCGGTGGTGCAGGGGGAACAGATCAGCCCAGCCAGCGCGCCCATCAGGAATACGCCGGTCAGTGAGCCGCCGCGCTGGGTGTTGCTCCAGTTTGCCAGCCGGGTTTGCAGCGCCGAGGGCAGCTGCAGGGAATAGAGGCCGAACATCGACAGCGCCAGCGCGATGAACAGCGCCGACAGGCCAATCAGCACGTAAGGATGCTGCAGCGCCGCCTGGAACTGCAATCCGGCGGCGGCCACCACCAAGCCCAGCAGGGTGTAGGTGAGCGCCATGCCCTGCACGTAAACCACCGCCAGCGCCAGAATGCGGCCGCTGCTTTGCGGCCGGTCGCGGCCGAGGATGATGCCGGAGATCAGCGGGTACATCGGCAGTACGCAGGGGGTGAAGGCGATGCCGATACCGATCAGCAATGCCCACAGCGGCGAGAACGGCAGGCTGGCCGGTGTTGCGGATTGTTCGGCTGGCTCAGAGGCAGCCGCCGAGAGCGGCGCGGCTGCGGTGGCGCTGACCGCGTCCAGCGGGATGGTTCGGGTTTCCGGCGGGTAGCAGAAGCCGGCCTCGGCGCAGCCCTGATAGGTGACGCTGAGGCTGGCGTTGGCCGCCGCCTGTTGCAGCGGCACCTGCAGATTCAGCTGCTGTTTGAAAATCGCCACTTCGCCGAAGAACTCGTCCTTGTGGTTTAACCCTTCGGGCAGGGTAAAGGCGCCGAGCGTCGCCTGCTGCGGCACCAGTTTGATCTGCTGGCGATACAGGTAATAGCCGGGGCGGATCTGCCAGTTCAGCGTCACCTGCCCGCCTTGCTGTTTGAAATCGAAGGCGAAGGCCTGATCGACGGGCACGAACTGGCTGCCGCCCTTCGGCGCGAACAGAGAAGCCTGCGCCGCCTGCGGCAGGAAGCACAGGCTGCACAGCAGCAAAATCAGTCTAATGAAGCGTTGATCCATAACAGGTAGTCTTTATCTCCGGCCATCACCGGCAAGACCAGCAGCTCAGGCGTCTGGTAAGGGTGATGTTGTTTCAGGGTGTCGAGCAGGGCTTGCTGACGGCGGCGATCGCTTTTGAACAGCATCTGCACTTCGTATTCCTGTTCCAGCTTCCCTTCCCAGTAATACAGCGAGGTGGCGCCGGGCAGCAGCGTGGCGCAGGCCGCCAGCTTATCGCCCAAGACCCGCGCCGCCAGTTCCTGGGCGCTGGCTTCATCGGGTGCGGTACAGAGTATGACGACAGCTTCGCAATCAGACATCTTCAGCCCTCTCATCGGTTCGAATGGGCACTATACCCTGAAGGCGGATTGGCTAGAAGGCGAGTTTATCGCCAGAAAGAAAACCGGGGCCGCAGCCCCGGTCGACGCCTTACAGCATGACGCTGCCGAGCAGGAAGCCGAATACCACCGCGAAAATCACGCCCATGGTGCCGGGAATGAAGAACGGGTGGTTGAACACGAAGCGGCCGATGCGCGTGGTGCCGGTATCGTCCATCTGCACCGCGGCGACCAACGTCGGGTAGGTCGGCAGGATGAACAGGCCGGAAACGGCGGCGAAGGAGGCGACGGCGGTCAGCGGCGACACGTTCAGCGCCAGCGCCATCGGCATCAGCGCCTTGGCGGTGGCGGCCTGCGAGTACAGCAGCGCTGAGCAGAAGAAGAAGATCACCGCCAGCAGCCACGGGTGCGCCTGAATGACGCTGCCGGCCGTCTCTTTGATCCAATCGATGTTGGCCTGGACGAAAGTATCGCCCAGCCAGGCGACGCCGAGGATACAGATACAGGCGCTCATGCCGGCCTTGAAGGTGCTGGAGTTCAGCACCATGTCGGTGTCGACGCGGCACAGCAGGGTGGTCAGCGTGGCGACGCTCAGCATGATGATCAGAATGGCGTTGGTGGTGTTCATCAGCGGCTTGGCCACCAGACCCAGGCCCGGGCTGTTGATGATGGCGTAGGCGACCACGCACAGCACGCCGAGCAGGAACAGCAGCACCGAGGTTTTGGCACGTGGTTTGATCGCCAGCGCGTTGTTGCCGCGCAGGGTGATCAGGCCTTCTTCCAGGCGTTTCAGGTACACCGGATCGTTAGACAGCTTGGAATCGAACAGCCAGGTCACCAGCAGCGACATCAACAGCACCGCGCAGAAGGTGGACGGGATCACCACCATCAGCAGGTGCAGGTAGCTGACGCCGTGGCCCTCCATCACCGAAGACATGTACACCACCGCGGCGGAGATTGGCGAGGCGGTGATGGCGATCTGGGCGGAGACCACGGCGGTCGACAGCGGGCGGCAAGGCTTGATGCCCTGTTCTTTCGCCACCTCGGCGATCACCGGCAGCGCCGAGAGTGAGATATTGCCGGTGCCGGCGAAGATGGTCAGGAAGTAGGTGACGATAGGGGCGAGAATGGTAATGTGCTTGGGGTTCTTGCGCAGCAGTTTTTCGGTCTGCTGCACCAGGTAGTCCATCCCCCCGGCGACCTGCATGGCGGAGATCGCCGCAATCACCGCCATGATGATGGAAATCACGTCGAAGGGAATGTTGCCCGGTTTGACGCCGATCAGCGCCAGCGCCAATACGCCCAGTCCCCCCGCGAACCCGATACCGATACCGCCCAATCTGGCCCCTAAAAAGATGGCCAGCAGAACGATAACCAATTCTACGGCTAGCATAGTGTTTACTCCTTAAAATGAGATTTCCCGTCATCCTTGAAACTGCATCGGTGTTGGCTGCGAGCGCTCACCCCAGTCACTTACTTGAGTAAGCTCCTGGGGACTTGCGCTCTTGCCGCCTTGATGCAGTCCCAATGATTTAGGGTGTAAATTGAAAATAAAACGTTAAAATTTTGTGGGCGCCTAAAAGTAAAAAGGCACGCTATCCAGAGGATTTAGCGTGCCTTTCAGGGCTACCGGGTAGGTCTGTTATTGTTCATTTTCATCCGTATAGCGTTTGGCTTTATAGGCCGGGTGCATCAGGTTCTCCACGGAGAAGATGTCATCCAGCTCGGCTTCGGTCAGCAGGCCGCGTTCCAGCACCACTTCGCGCACGCTCTTGCCGGTTTCGGCGCAGATCTTCCCGACGATGTCACCGTTATGGTGGCCGATGAACGGGTTCAGATAGGTGACGATACCGATCGAGTTGAAGACGTAGTGTTCGCAGACTTCTTTATTCGCGGTGATGCCGTTAATGCATTTTTCCAGCAGGTTGTAGCAGGCGTTGGTCAGGATGTGGATCGACTCGAACATCGCCTGGCCGATCACCGGCTCCATCACGTTCAGCTGCAGCTGGCCCGCTTCGGCCGCCATGGTAACGCAAGTGTCGTTGCCAATCACCTTGAAACACACCTGATTGACCACTTCCGGCACCACCGGGTTCACTTTGGCCGGCATGATGGACGATCCTGCCTGCAGCTCCGGCAGGTTGATTTCGTTCAGGCCGGCTCGCGGGCCGGAGGAGAGCAGGCGCAGGTCGTTACAGATTTTGGACAGTTTTACCGCCAGGCGTTTGAGCGCGCTGTGCACCATCACGTAGGCGCCGCAGTCGGAGGTGGCTTCGATCAGGTCTTCCGCCGGCACCACCGGCAGGCCGCTGACTTCCGCCAGTTTTTGCACCGCCAGCGGCTGGTAGCCTTCCGGGGTGTTGAGCGCGGTGCCGATGGCGGTGGCGCCGAGGTTCACTTCCAGCAGCAGCTCCGCGGTGCGGTGCAGGTTGCGGGTCTCTTCGTTCAGCAGCACGCTGAAGGCGTGGAATTCCTGGCCGAGGGTCATCGGCACCGCGTCCTGCAGCTGGGTGCGGCCCATTTTCAGGATGGTTTCGAACTCTTTCGCCTTGCGATCGAAGCCTTCGCGCAGCTGGTTGATGGCGTCGATCAGTTTCTGGTTGGAGGCGTACACCGCGATGCGGAACCCGGTCGGGTAGGCGTCGTTGGTGGACTGGCATTTATTGAGGTGATCGTTCGGGTTCAGGTACTGGTATTCGCCTTTTTGATGGCCCATCAGCTCCAGGCCGATGTTCGCCAGCACTTCGTTGGTGTTCATGTTCAGCGAGGTGCCCGCGCCGCCCTGGAATACGTCCACCGGGAACTGATCCATGCACTTGCCTTTATCCAGCACCTCGTCGCAGGCCTGGATGATCACGTCGGCGATTTTGCGCGGGATGGTTTTGAGTTCTTTGTTGGCCATCGCCGCGGCCTTTTTCACCATCACCATGCCGCGAACGAACTCGGGGACATCGCTGATTTTGCTGTTGCTGATGTAGAAGTTTTCAATCGCACGCAGAGTGTGAACTCCGTAGTAAGCGTCTGCGGGGACTTCACGTGTTCCTAACAGGTCTTCTTCGATACGAATGTTGTTTGACATGAGAACCTTCTCTATGTGTTGCTGCCGAATTAATAATTTGTCAGGTCAAGGCTAGTAAGGGCACAGCCTAAATTAATATTGCCGAAGGCTTGGGGCGTGAAACGATTAACCAAATCGCCCGTAGCTGCCCAGATCATATGCTGGTTGGTAAGAAATGACTGAATCCAGATCACCTTATGGTGTTTAAGGATATGCCCTTTTTCGGTTCTGTGACTTCTTTCACGTTTGTGAACTTTAGCAATAAAAACCGGCTCTCGGTTGAAATGGTGGGGGGATGCCCTCATTGTAATAGTGTCGGCCGTTTACGGCCTCTTTTTTCGCGCCGTCGCCCCGTGGCGGCCGTGCCTTACCTACCGATAGGAGAACCAGGTGCGCTGGTTACCGCTACTGCTGATATTTCTGCTGGCTTACATAGAAATATCCATCTTTATCAAAGTCGCCGCCGTGCTCGGCGTGGCTGTCACCCTGCTGCTGGTGGTGTTCAGCTCCTGCGTCGGCATTTCGCTGGTGCGCAATCAGGGCATGAAAACCTTCGTGCAGATGCAGCAAAAACTGGCGGCCGGCGAAAGCCCGGCGGCGGAAATGGTGAAAAGCGTTTCGCTGGTGCTGGCGGGCTTCCTGCTGCTGATACCGGGTTTCTTCACCGATTTCCTCGGCCTGTTGCTGCTGCTGCCGCCGGTGCAAAAATCGCTGACGCTGAAACTGATGCCGCACCTGTCGGTGTATCGCCCCGGCGGTTGGACGGGCGGCGACGCCGCCAACGGCAATACCTTCGACGGCGAATTCCAGCGCAAGGACGACGAACGCCCGGTGCTGGAACACCGCCCGGACGAGGATCGCAAACCTCACGATCGTTAAGCAAACGCGGCTCTGGCCGCGTTTTTCATCTCTGCGGCACTCGTCGGACCAAAAATGCGAAATTTTTTTTGTTCGCCCCCTTGAAGGGGGCTGGAACGCCCCCATCTCAAATGCCACGAGGCCGGTAATAACAACCATCCGGTGTACAACCCTAAATCTGATAGAGACCTTCTTACAGGAGAGCGTTCAATGAGTATTCGTCCATTGCATGACCGCGTTATCGTCAAGCGCAAAGAAGTTGAATCAAAATCTGCTGGCGGCATCGTCCTGACTGGCTCTGCTGCGGGTAAATCCACTCGCGGTGAAGTGGTTGCAGTGGGTAAAGGGCGTGTGCTGGAAAACGGCAACATCCAACCGCTGGATGTGAAAGTTGGCGATATCGTGATTTTCAACGACGGCTACGGCGTGAAAGCAGAGAAGATCGACAATGAAGAAGTGTTGATCATGTCCGAAAGCGACATTCTGGCAATTGTTGAAGCGTAATTGCGCTTTATCTTCTGAACTGAACGAGTTGAAGGGAAATACCAATGGCAGCTAAAGACGTAAAATTCGGCAATGACGCTCGCGTGAAAATGCTCCGCGGCGTGAATGTTCTCGCTGATGCAGTAAAAGTGACCCTGGGCCCGAAAGGCCGCAACGTAGTGCTGGATAAATCTTTCGGCGCGCCGACCATCACCAAAGACGGCGTTTCCGTTGCGCGTGAAATCGAACTGGAAGACAAGTTCGAGAACATGGGCGCACAGATGGTGAAAGAAGTGGCCTCCAAAGCGAACGACGCGGCGGGCGACGGCACCACCACTGCAACCGTACTGGCTCAATCCATCATCACCGAAGGCCTGAAAGCGGTTGCTGCAGGCATGAACCCGATGGATCTGAAGCGCGGCATCGACAAAGCGGTTGTCGCTGCGGTTGAAGAACTGAAAAAACTGTCCGTGCCTTGCTCCGACTCCAAAGCTATCGCTCAGGTCGGCACCATCTCCGCCAACTCCGACGAAACCGTGGGTAAACTGATCGCGGAAGCGATGGAGAAAGTGGGCAAAGAAGGCGTTATCACCGTTGAAGAAGGCACCGGCCTGCAAGACGAGCTGGACGTGGTTGAAGGTATGCAGTTCGATCGCGGTTACCTGTCCCCATACTTCATCAACAAGCCGGAAACCGGTTCTGTTGAGCTGGAAAGCCCGTTCATCCTGCTGGCTGACAAGAAGATCTCCAACATCCGCGAAATGCTGCCGGTGCTGGAAGCCGTTGCCAAAGCAGGCAAACCGCTGCTGATCATCGCTGAAGACGTTGAAGGTGAAGCGCTGGCGACCCTGGTGGTCAACACCATGCGCGGCATCGTGAAAGTGGCTGCCGTTAAGGCACCTGGCTTCGGCGACCGTCGTAAAGCCATGCTGCAGGACATCGCTACCCTGACTGCCGGTACCGTTATCTCTGAAGAGATCGGTCTGGAGCTGGAAAAAGCCACCCTGGAAGACCTGGGTCAGGCGAAACGCGTTGTCATCAACAAAGACACCACCATCATCATCGATGGCGTGGGCGACGAAGCGACCATCCAGGGCCGCGTTGCTCAGATCCGTCAGCAGATCGAAGAAGCGACCTCTGACTACGATCGTGAAAAACTGCAGGAGCGCGTAGCGAAACTGGCCGGCGGCGTTGCCGTTATCAAGGTTGGCGCAGCCACTGAAGTTGAAATGAAAGAGAAGAAAGCCCGCGTTGAAGACGCCCTGCACGCGACCCGCGCCGCAGTGGAAGAAGGCGTGGTTGCCGGCGGCGGCGTAGCGCTGATCCGCGTTGCAGGCAAAATCGCCGCGCTGAAAGGCGACAACGAAGACCAGAACGTGGGTATCAAAGTTGCGCTGCGCGCAATGGAAGCCCCTCTGCGTCAGATCGTGGTCAACGCCGGTGAAGAAGCTTCCGTTATCGCCAACCAGGTGAAAGCGGGCGAAGGCAGCTACGGCTACAACGCTTACTCTGAAGAATACGGCGACATGATCGCGATGGGTATCCTGGATCCAACCAAAGTGACCCGTTCTGCTCTGCAGTACGCGGCTTCCGTGGCTGGCCTGATGATCACCACCGAATGCATGGTTACCGACCTGCCGAAGGCTGACGCGCCGGATCTGGGCGCAGCAGGCGGCATGGGTGGCATGGGCGGCATGGGCGGCATGATGTAATCATCCCCCACACGCTTGTGTGCTGAAAGCCCCGGTCAAATGACCGGGGTTTTTTTATGCCTGAGCGCCGCCGCACTGTATTTGATGATATTTTTGCCGCCCGGGGCGATTTAGCTGGTAAACTGGTAAGTCATCAGCTGTCGCTCAAGACGTTGGCCCGCTCGCGTGGCAACGGATGCTTAAGAGATGGCATCGCTTTCTGATATACCCTATGAATTTCAAGTTGTAGCTAGGCGGCCAGCTCGTGAGTCCCCAGGCGCTTACTTGAGTAAGTAACTGGGGTGAGCGAGTGCAGTCAACAACGCTACAGCTTGAAAGGCGACGGGTAGAAGATTTTGCGTAATTCTCAACATCGAATGGGGAACAAGATGCGGATTAAAGCCTTACTGGGTCTTTCGGCAGCGATGCTGCTGGCGGGTTGCAGCACCACTCATGAACTGACCGCTGCGGGTCAGCAGATCAAGTTCACCGACAGCAAGCCGGCGGCGGAATGCCAGCTGCTGGGGGAAGTGACCGGCACCCAGAGCAACTGGCTGTCCGGCAACGGCGGTGAAGGCAGCTCCATGCGCGGTGCGGCCAACGATCTGCGCAACAAGGCAGCGGCGATGGGCGGCAACGTCATTTACGGCGCCAACAGCCCAAGCCAGAACCTGCTCTCCAGCTTCGCGCCGCTGGACAGCAAAATGGTCGGCCAGGTTTACAAGTGCCCGTAAGGCGCTGAGGCCTAACGCCGCGAAGAGATAAAAAAGAGGAATGCCACGGCATTCCTCTTTTCGTTTCGTCGAGCCCTGTGGCGCGCGTCACTCCTGCATCAGGCGCAGGTCGATCGGCGTTTTGCTCGGTTCGCCGCCCACTTCACGCGTCAGGCGCGGCACCAGATAACCGGACACCTTGCTCAGCAGCGCCTGCATGATGACGCGCGCTTCATCGTCGCTGACCATGAAATGCGCCGCGCCCTGCACTTTGTCCAGCACGTGGATGTAATAGGGCAGGATGCCGGCGTCGAACAGCGCGTTGCTGAGCGCCGCCAGCGTATCGGCATCGTCGTTGACGTCGCGCAGCAGCACGCTCTGGTTGAGCAGCGTGACGCCGGCGAGGCGCAGCTGGGCCATGGCGCTCTGCAGCTCGCGGTCGATTTCGTTGGCGTGGTTGATGTGGGTGACCATCAGCACCTGCAGGCGCGAGGCCGACAGCAGGCGGCACAGCGCCGGCGTAATGCGCGCCGGGATCACCACCGGCAGACGGGTGTGAATGCGCAGGCGTTTCAGGTGCGGAATGGCCTCCAGCTCGCCGACCAGCCACTCCAGCTCGCTGTCTTTGGCCATCAGCGGATCGCCGCCGGAAAAAATGATCTCGTCCAGTTCCGGGTGTTGGCGGATATAATCCAGCGCCTGCCGCCAGTTGTTCTTATTGCCCTGATTATCCTGATAGGGGAAGTGACGGCGGAAACAGTAACGGCAGTTGACCGCACAGCCGCCTTTGACCAGCAGCAGCGCGCGATTGCGGTATTTGTGCAGCAGGCCTGGCACCACGCTGCGCTGTTCATCCAGCGGATCGGTGGTGAACCCTGGGGCGTTGATGAACTCCTCTCTGGCGGTCAGCACCTGGCGCAGCAGCGGGTCGTTGGCATCGCCGGGGCGCATGCGCGCAGCGAAGGCGCGCGGCACGCGCAGGGCAAACAGCCGACGGGCATCGCGCCCCTGCGGCAGTTCCGGGTGCGTATTCAGTGACAAAAGCTGCAGTAATTCATCGGGATCGGTAATAACATCGGCGAGTTGATGCAACCAATCTTCTCTATGTGCCGTACTTTGGGTTATAATGTGTGCCATTTTTTTGGCTAAGCTACCAGTTCAAATATTCAGAGGGCCATCATGGCGACTTATTCTAGCAACGATTTCCGTCCGGGTCTTAAAATCATGTTCGAGGGCGAACCTTACGCCGTCGAAGCCAGTGAGTTCGTTAAGCCGGGCAAAGGCCAGGCGTTCGCGCGCGTGAAAATGCGCCGTCTGCTGACCGGCACCCGCGTGGAAAAAACCTTCAAGTCTACCGATTCTTGCGAAGGCGCAGACGTGATGGACACCAACATGAACTACCTGTACAGCGACGGTGAGTTCTACCACTTCATGCACCCTGAGTCTTTCGAACAGCATCAGGTTGACGGCAAAACCGTCGGCGACGCGGCCAAATGGCTGCAGGATAACGCAGAGTGCATCATCACCCTGTGGGATGGCCGTCCAATCGCCGTTCAGCCGCCGAACTTCATCGAAGCGGAAATCACCGATACCGATCCTGGCCTGAAAGGCGATACCGCAGGGACTGGCGGCAAGCCGGCTACCCTGAGCACCGGCGCCGTGGTAAAAGTGCCGTTGTTCGTCCAGATCGGCGAAGTGATCAAGGTTGACACTCGCTCTGGCGAATACGTCTCTCGCGTTAAGTAAGTTTCAAAACAGAGGAACCCCCGCGGTTCCTCTGTTTTATCCCATCCCCGTTCGTTGGCAGAAAATCCGCATGTTCAAGAAAACGCTGTTGGCCGTGCTCTCCCTGTTGTTCCTTTTCTCCCTCAGCAGTTGCAATACGTTTCGCGGTTTCGGCGAAGACGTTCAGCATCTCGGCGGCGCCATCTCCCGCACGGCCAGCTGATCCTGCCTTTAACCCGATGTATTTGCGCCACAAAGCCGGTCACGATCCCACACCCTCCGTCAATTTTGACTACGCTTAGAAAGCCGTACTTTTTCATCAACGACAAATAAGGACTTTCTTATGCTGAAGAAAAGTATTATCGCGATCTTCTCTTTGATGATTTTGAGCTCGCTGACCGCCTGCAATACCACCCGCGGTGTGGGTGAAGACATTCAGGCCGGCGGCAAGGCTATTCAGCGCAGCGCGGAATAATCCGCATTCCACCCGGCGGCGTTCCGGCTGCGGAGAGCCGCCACATTTCTATCCCTTGCCTGAGCGTTAACGCTGCTGCTATCCTGCCGCAGTGCGGGTGAGGTTACCCGTCATGCATCACCTCGCTAAACGGGACGACCCGTTTACGCGTCATTTTATCGGGGACGACCCCAGTGGTAGGGAGGCCGTCTCATGGCCTGGATTATTCTGCTTATCGCCGGTTTGCTCGAAGTGGTTTGGGCTATCGGTCTGAAATACACCCACGGTTTTACCCGGCTGACGCCGAGCATCATCACCATCGCCGCGATGGTGGTCAGCATGTTGCTGTTGGCCAACGCCATGAAAACGCTGCCCGCCGGCACCGCCTACGCGGTGTGGACCGGCATCGGCGCGGTGGGCGCGGCCATCATGGGCATGGTGCTGTTGGGCGAATCGACCAATATCGCGCGCATCATCAGCCTGTGCCTGATCGTGGTCGGCATACTCGGGCTGAAGTTCAGCAGTCAGTGATCGGCGGACTGCTGCACCCAGATCAGCTTGTCGGTGGCGAAACCGTAGCCTTTGGCTGTCTGCAATAAACGGTCGCGCACGGCGGCGTCAAGCGTCGGCGTGCGCGACAGGATCCACAGATAGTCGCGGTTCGGGCCGCAAACCAGCGCGTAGCCATACGCCGGATCCAGGGCAATCACGTTGTAGCCGCCATAGAAAGGGCCGAAGAACGACACTTTCAGCGCCGCGATCTGCGGTGAACCGATAAAGTAGGCTTTGCCTTCGCTTTCTTGCCATTGCTGTTTTTGCGGATTGAAGCCGCGATTGATGACGTTCAGTCCGCCGTCGGCGCGCGGGCTGTAATGGGCGGTCACCTGCTGCAAACCGCGTTCAAAACGATGATCCAGACGTGCGATCTCATACCAGGTGCCGAGATAGCGCTGGCTGTCGAAATTGTTCACGACCTTGATGTCTTTAGGCGGGGAGACGCTGCAGGCGACGGAGAGCAGGGCGGAAAGCATGACGCAAAGCTTTGACCATAAACGCATCGGTGACTCCTGTTTACCGGGGGCGAGTAGACAGTGTAGCCGATGAGAAAAGGGCGGCCAACGGGCGTTGGCCACCCGAGCGGTTTACAGAGTGACGACGCCGATGACGGTGACGACGCTGAGGATTGCCGCCAGACCGTAGAACACCCACTTGCCGGCCGGCACGTGGATCTTCAGATCGTGCATCGCATGGTGGATGCGGTGCAGGCCGCACCACAGCGGCAGAATGATCATCAGCAGCAGGAACAGGCGGCCGATCAGGCTCTGGCAGAACGCCAGCACTCGCTCGTAACCCAGCGCTTCACCGGGGAACAGTCCCAGCGGCAGCAGGATGCCGACCAGCAGCACGATAGCCGGCGCGACGATCGCGCCCCACATGCCGCCGGCGCCGAACAATCCCCAGAAAACCGGCTCGTCGGAGCGTTTAGGTGCTTGATTTATCATGTTTCCTCCGGATTAGAACAGGGCCACGGCCAGGATGACCACGCTGACGACGATCGTGACGGCCCACAGCCCTTTCACGATGGGGCCCGGTCCCATTTTCTCGCTGTTGACCACGATATTGGCGGCCTTCGGCGCCAGATCGAACCAGGTTTTGGTGTGCAGCGCCGCCGCCAGCAATGCGACGACGTTGATTAACAGCACCAGCGGATTCTGCAAGAAACCGACGAAGCCGGCCCAGCTCTCGGCGCCGCCCTTCAGCGCGAACACGCCGTAGAGCAGCACGATGCTGAACCAGACCGCCAGCACCGAGGTGCCTTCGCGCAGCATGTAGAAACGGTAGAAGCCGAGCTTTTGCCACCAGGTGGGCGTCATGGTGCGCACATAGGGCTTACGTTGAGTTGTCATGGCAATTTTCTCCCTTATTGCGGCTTCAACATGGCGATCATGAAGTCTTTGGCGCTCTCCACCTTGCCTTGCTGGATAGCGGCGGCGGGATCGACGTGTTTCGGACAGACTTCGGAGCAATAGCCGACGAAGGTGCAGCTCCAGACGCCGTTTTGGCCGTTGAGCTGCGGCATGCGCTGTTTCTTGCCGTGGTCGCGGTTGTCCAGGTTATAGCGGTGCGCCAGCGTGATCGCCGCCGGGCCGATAAACTCGGGGTTGAGGCCGAACTGCGGGCACGCCGCGTAGCACAGGCCGCAGTTGATGCAGCCGGAGAACTGGTGGTATTTGGCCATCTGCGCCGGAGTCTGCACGTTCGGGCCATCCTCCGGTTTGCGATCGTTGCCGATGATGTACGGCTTGATCGCCTCCAGGCTTTCGATGAAGTGGGTCATGTCGACCACCAGATCGCGCTCGATCGGGAAGTTGCCCAGCGCTTCGACCTCCATGCCGCCGACGTAATCGCGCAGGAAGGTTTTGCACGCCAGCTTCGGCACGCGGTTGACCATCATGCCGCAGGAGCCGCAGATCGCCATGCGGCAAGACCAGCGGTAGGAGAGGTCCGGCGCCAGGTTATCCTTGATGTAGCCCAGCGCATCAAGCAACGAGGTCTGTTCGTCGTAAGGCACGGCGTAAGTGACGAAATGCGGCTCGGCGTCGCTTTCCGGGTTATAGCGCATGACGTCGATCTTCAGGGTTTGCATCTCAGCCATTTGCCTGCTCCTTATTCTTTTTCTCCTGCGCTTCGGCTTCTGCGCCGTAGACGCGTTTGGCCGGCGGCAGCTTGGTTATTTTCACGTCGCTGTATTCGAGACGCGGCGCGCCCTGCGGATTGTGGAACACCAGCGTATGCTTGAGGAAGTTGACGTCGTCACGCTCGGTGCAGCCTTCGTCCAGGCGCTGGTGGGCGCCGCGCGACTCTTTGCGGTTAAATGCGGAGTGCGCCATGCATTCAGCGACGTCCAGACCATAACCCAGCTCGATGGTGTACAGCAGATCGGTATTGAACACGCTGGTGTTGTCGGTGATTTTGACGCGCTTGAAACGTTCTTTCAGCTCGGCCAGCTTATCGATGGTTTTTTGCATCAGCTCCGGCGTGCGGTAGATGCCGCAGCCTTCTTCCATCGATAGCCCCATTTCGTCGCGGATCTTCGCCCAGTTTTCGTTGCCTTCCTGCTTCATCAGGTTGCTCAGGCGGGTTTCGACGTCGCGGGTTTGCGCATCCAGCGCGCTGCCGTTGGCCGGCGCGGTTTCCAGCGCGCGGCGCGCGGCGTGTTCACCGGCGACGCGGCCGAATACCACCAGTTCCGCCAGCGAGTTGGAGCCGAGACGGTTGGCACCGTGCAGGCCGACGGAGGAACATTCGCCGACTGCGAACAGCCCTTTGATGCGGGTTTCGCAGTTCTGGTCGGTTTCAATGCCGCCCATGGTGTAGTGCGCGGTAGGGCGCACCGGGATCGGATCTTTCACCGGATCGACGCCGACGTAGGCTTTGGCCAGTTCACAGATGAACGGCAGCCGCTCCAGCAGCTTTTTCTCGCCCAGGTGGCGCAGATCGAGGTAGACCACGTCGCCGCGCGGGGTGGCGATGGTGCGGCCGGCACGCCATTCGTGCCAGAAGGCCTGGGACACTTTATCGCGCGGGCCCAGCTCCATGTATTTGTTCTTCGGCTCGCCCAGCGGGGTTTCCGGGCCCATGCCGTAGTCTTGCAGGTAACGGTAGCCGTCTTTGTTCACCAGAATGCCGCCTTCGCCGCGGCAGCCCTCGGTCATCAGGATGCCGGAACCGGGCAGGCCGGTCGGGTGATACTGCACGAACTCCATGTCGCGCAGCGGTACGCCGTGGTGGAACGCCATGCCCATGCCGTCGCCGGTAACGATGCCGCCGTTGGTGTTGTAGCGATAAACGCGCCCGGCGCCGCCGGTGGCCATCACCACCGCGTTGGCGCGGATCTGCACGCGGGTGCCTTCCATCATGTTGAGCGCCACCAGGCCGCGCGCCTGGCCGTCATCCACCAGGATATCCAGCACGAAGTGCTCGTCGAAGCGTTGGATTTGCGGGTATTTCAGCGAGGTCTGGAACAGGGTGTGCAGCATGTGGAAGCCGGTCTTGTCGGCGGCGAACCAGGTGCGTTCGATCTTCATGCCGCCGAAGCGCCGCACGTTGACCGAACCGTCCGGTTTGCGGCTCCACGGGCAGCCCCACTGCTCAAGCTGGGTCATCTCGCGCGGGCACTGATGCACGAAGTGATCGACCACGTCCTGCTCGCACAGCCAGTCGCCGCCGGCAACGGTGTCGTGGAAGTGATAGTCGAAGGTATCGTGATCCTGGGTGACGGCGGCGGAGCCCCCCTCGGCGGCGACCGTGTGGCTGCGCATCGGGTAGACCTTAGAGATCAGCGCGATTTTCAGTTGGGGATTGGCTTCCGCTGCGGCTATTGCTGCACGTAAACCAGCGCCCCCGGCCCCAATAATGGCAAGATCGGCGTTAAAGGTTTGCACTGCATTCCTCCAATGTTCTTGTTAAGAACGGCAAGTTAAATATCTATGCTTAAAATTTAGCGAACTCTTCGGGTGCTAACTAATTGAACCGATTAATGTTGCTTAAAGGTTAAGGATAGATATCTCCCACCAATAATGGGGAATTAACTATACCTAAAGTTAAGTAGTCGAAATTTGATGTGATCGATTGTTTTGTCGATTAACGCTTGCCCGGCAGGCTTGTCTGTTTTTTTGCGCGTTCGGCCGGCTTTACCCTTTTTAACGCGCTTTTGCCGCCCTTTTATCGGAAATTGGCGTTATCGCCGGTTGCGCATCGTGAAGAATTTGTTTGGCTGCAAGGATGCGAGTAGACTGCATCCCCTGTTTGATTTCGGAGTTAATTACCATGAGCGAAACGGCAAGCTGGCAGCCTAGTGCACCCATCGCCAATTTGTTGAAACGCGCAGCGATTCTGGCTGAGATCCGGCGTTTCTTCGCCGATCGTGGCGTGCTGGAAGTTGAGACGCCCACCATGAGCCAGGCGACGGTCACCGACGTTCACCTGTTCCCGTTCGAGACGCGTTTCGTCGGGCCGGGAGCGGCAGAGGGCCTGACGCTATACATGATGACCAGCCCGGAATATCACATGAAGCGCCTGTTGGCGGCGGGCAGCGGCCCGATCTACCAAATGGGGCGCAGCTTCCGCAATGAAGAAGCCGGGCGGCATCACAACCCGGAATTCACCATGCTGGAGTGGTATCGTCCGCACTACGACATGTACCGCCTGATGAATGAAGTGGACGATCTGCTGCAACAGGTGCTGGACTGCGAGAGCGCGGAGACCCTGTCCTATCAGCAGGCGTTCCTGCGCCATCTGGACATCGATCCGCTGTCGGCGGAGAAGGCGCAGCTGCGCGAAGCGGCGGCCAAACTCGATCTGAGCAACATCGCCGATACCGAAGAAGATCGCGATACGCTGCTGCAGCTGCTGTTCACCGTGGGCGTGGAACCGCATATCGGCCGTGAAAAACCGGCGTTCGTGTACCACTTCCCGGCCAGCCAGGCGGCGTTGGCGGAGATCAGCACCGAAGATCACCGCGTGGCGGAGCGTTTCGAGGTGTACTTCAAGGGCATCGAGCTGGCGAACGGTTTCCGCGAGCTGACCGACGGCCGTGAACAACAGCAGCGCTTCGAGCAGGACAACCGCAAACGCGCGGAGCGCGGCCTGCCGCAGCAACCGATCGACTACAACCTGTTGGCGGCGTTGCAGCACGGCATGCCGGAGTGTTCCGGCGTGGCGCTGGGCGTGGATCGTCTGGTGATGCTGGCGCTGGGCGCCGAGAGCCTGAGCGACGTATTAGCCTTCCCGGTCGGGATCGCCTGACGTTTGAGGCGGCGAAAAAGCAAAAAGGGGGTCGGCATTTGCCGACCCCCTTTTTTATCGCGAGAAGCGCTTACAACCCCCCGGCGTCGCGCTTGGTGTTCGGCGCCGGCGTGGACGGCGGCGTGCGGCCGTTGTTGGTTAGCCGCGACAGCGTCTCGGTACGCACCTGGAACGGCGGGTACGGCAGCGTGATACCGTGCTCGCGGTAGCCCGCCAGGATCAGTTGGTGGATCTCATGGCGCAGCGGCATACGGTGGCCCATCTCGGCGGCGTAAATACGCATCTCGAAGATCTGAATGCCTTGCTGCAGATCGACCAGATAGACCTCCGGCGCCGGGTTATCCAGCACCAGCGCGCAGCGCTCGGCGGCGTTCATCAGGATCTTGGTCACTTCTTCGCTGTTGGCCTCGCCCGGCGCCGGTACGGTCAGCACCACACGGGTCAGGGTATCCGACAGCGACCAGTTGACGAACTGCTCGGTGATAAACGCTTTGTTCGGCACGATGATCTCTTTGCGGTCCCAGTCCGAGATGGTGGTGGCGCGGGTATTGATCTTGGTGACGGTGCCGGTCAGGTTGCGGATCGTCACGGTGTCGCCGATGCGGATCGGTTTCTCGAACAGGATGATCAAGCCGGAGATGAAGTTGGAGAAGATCTCCTGCATGCCGAAGCCCAACCCCAGACTGAGCGCGGTAACCACCCACTGCAGTTTCGACCATTCGATGCCGATCCAGGCGAAGCTGAGCACCGCGCCGAACAGCAGCAGCAGGTACTTGGTGATGGTGGTGATGGCGTAGCCGGTGCCCGGGGACAGATCCAGGTGCTGCAGCACCGCCAGCTCCAGCAGCGCCGGCAGGTTGCGCACCAGCTGCATGGTGATGATCAACACCAGAATGGCGATCAGAACCGCGCCGAGGGTGATCGGATGGGCGGTTTCCACGCCGTTCACCGTCGAGGTTACGTCCCACAGCGAGATGTTTTCCAGGAAGGCGAACGCGGAGTGGATCTCCGACCACAGTACGATCACCGACACCAGCGCGATCAGCGTTAGGATCGAACGCACCAGCCGCAACGACTGGGCGCTGATGGTGTCCAGATCGAAGTCCGAATCGTCCGGATCGATGGCGCCTTCGGTGCTGTTCGGGGTATGTGAAGTTTCGTCTTCGCCGCGGGCGCGCTGGGCCAGGATGTCGGCGCGGCGCTGCTTGGCGCGATCGAAGGCGATGCGCCGCCGCTGGATCAACATCCAACGGCGGATGATGTGGTAGACGACCAGCAGCAGGAACCAGATCGCCACCGAAGTTTCCAGACGCGCCAACAGCGCCTGCGCGGTGGTGAGGTAACCGACGGTCGAGGCCAGCGCCGCCAGCAGCGGCGCCGACAGCAGCAGCCCCCAGAAGGCGCTGTTGAGCATGTTGTCGCCGGAGCCGTTTTTATCCAGATACAGCGGAATGCCGGCGCGTTTCAGGCTGTGGGTGACCAGCGCCAGCGCCAGACACAGCAGGATGAAGCACAGCCGCCCCAGGGTGTTGGCGAACTCGCGTTCTTTCAGGCTATCGAAGGTGATCAGCGCCATGATCAGCGGCACGATCAGCCAGATCGACATCTTGTAGTAGCGCATGGCGCGCGAAACCTGCTTCGCCGGCCAGCGGAAGTGCACGATGAACAGTCCCTGCGGGTGGGCGAAGGCGGCGCAGATCATGCAGATCCACAGGATCGGCAGCGTGGCGGTTACTCCTTTGCCGATCGCTTCCGCCACCGGGTAGTTCCAGGCGCTTTGCAGGCCGTAACCGAGCGCGGCCCACAGCACCGGCAGCGGCATCGCCACCAGAATCGACCAGAACACGGTGCGCACCGTCAGGAAGAATTCGTCCTGCGTCACCTTGCCGACACGGCTGCTCGCGCGCTCGAGGAAGGCGTGGTAATGCTTGCGCGAGCTGATGCTGAAAATCACCAGCAGCAGGGCGCCGAAGATCGGGATCAGCGTTTCGCGGCTGGTCACCATCATCATGAAGGCGCCGCCGAGTTGAGACAGCGTGTCCAGCGACAGGACGCGCGTCAGATCGTGCGCCACGTTGAGCGGGTAGGAGAAGTTGATCGGATTGACGTCCGGCACCCAGAACAGATAGCGGTGGGTGGCGTCGCGAATTTCGTTCAAGGCTTCGATCAGCTGGGTGTTGGCCACCTTCAGCTTGGTCAGCTCGAGGATTTGGGTGTCGCACCCGGATAATAACGAGTTGAGCAGCTCGCGCTGGGTGCGCAGCTGGGCATCGACGATGCGTTGCTCCTGGTTGGTCAGCGCGCTGCCGTCGTCGCGTTTGAATTCGCGCTGCGACAGTTTTTCCAGCTGGTTTTCAAACTGCAGGCGCTGCACGCGCAGCTGGGCCATGTCGCCGTCCAGCTGTTGCGGCTTGGGCATTTCCGGCAGTGTCGCCACCTGGGCGCGCAGGGTTTCCCCCAGCGCCGACGACGAACCGAGCCACTGGGCCTGCTCGATGATGGTGCTCAGCGCCTGGCGCACCTGCAGCGTCTGCGCCGCCGCCTGCCGCTGCTGCGATGAAATCAGATCCATGCGCTGCGCCTGGCTGTTCAGCGCGGCGGACAGTTCGCGGTTGATCTGCAGCTGCTGGCTGATGCTTTTTGGCAAATCGCCGTTCTGCTCGGCCAACTGCTCGGTTTTTTCCAGCGCCAGCTCTGCTTCGCGTTGGCGTTGGGCGTTGAGGTTATTGCGCAGCGCCTGCAGTTGAACGTCTATTTTCTCGTGGCGCTTTTTATAGACCTCGGCGCGCATGCGCGCCAGCTCCTGACGGTTGTTGGCCGACAGCTGCGCCAGCTCCAGCTCGTCCACTTTGGCTTTGCGCGCCGCGGCTTCGGCCTGCAGCAAGGCCAGGGCGGCCTGCGCATACGGCGTGGTCGGGTTGGCGGGCTGCGCCTGCAGGCGGCGCTGCACTTCCGTCAGCGCACGGCGGGCGTCGGTCTGCTGCTGCGGCAGCTGGCCGAGCGAATCGCTGATCTCCCGCGTGCGATCCTGTTCTTGCTGCAGCAGGCGCGCCTGTTCCAGCAGCAGGCTGCTGGTTTGCAGGATCTGCTGTTCCAGCTCGGCGGCCGGCAGATCGTCGCCGTTAGGCAAGATCTTGTTGCTTTCCAGCACCAGCTGACGGCGCAGCTCCTGCGTCATCTTCGGAAAATCGTCGATCACCCTCTGATACTGCTCGGAGCGAGTCTGCGACTCTTTGCGCTCCGTCAGCCAGTTGAGGGCGCTTTGCAGCGCCTCGGTGGTTTCCGCCTGATTCGGCGCGTTTTTGCTGCTTTCCGCCTGCTTCAGCTCCTGTTTGAGCTGGGTCTCGGTCGGCACGGGGGCGGCCAGCGCCGGTTGCCACAGCAGGCAACCGAGCAAAAGCGTGATGAAAAGGCGCACGGCGTCGATTCCTTTAGAGCGGGGTCTGTGGCGTTTCAGCGGCGGCCGGAATTTCGGCGAAGGCTTCACCCATGCGGGTGACGGTGCCGTTATGCAGCTGCGGAGCAAACTGCACGCTGCCTGCGGTAAACAGGTTGATCACCGTGGAGCCGAGTTTGAAACGGCCCATCTCGGCGCCTTTTTCCAGCGCGATGGCGCCTTCTTCGCCGGCGGCCGGGTAGGTCCAGCGCTTGATGATGCCTTCACGCGGCGGCGTGACGGTGCCGGCCCAGACGGTTTCGATGCTGCCGACGATGGTGGCGCCGACCAGGATTTGCACCATCGGCCCAATGTCGGTGTCGAATACGCAGATCACGCGCTCGTTGCGCGCGAACAGATTAGGCACGTTGGCGGCGGTGAGCGGGTTGACCGAGAACAAATCGCCCGGCACATAGATCATTTCGCGCAGCACGCCGGCGCACGGCATGTGTACGCGGTGATAGTCGCGCGGCGCCAGATAGGTAGTGGCGAACAGGCCGTTGCGGAACGGCTCGGCCAACAGATAGTTGCCGGCCAGCAGCGCTTCGAGGCTGTAGTGGTGGCCTTTGGCCTGGAAGATTTGATCCTCGCGGATCGGGCCGAGCTGGCTGATGGCGCCATCGGCGGGCAGCGCCAGCCAGTTGGCGTCGGCGATGATGGGGCGCGCGCCGTCGCGCAGCGGGCGCACGAAGAAGTCGTTGAAGGTGGCGTAAGACGCCAGATCCGGGTTTTGCGCTTCCTGCATGTCCACGCGGTAGAAGCGGGCGAAGGTTTTGACCACCAGTTGGGTCAGCCAGCCGGCCCGTTTGTCGGCGCCCCAGCCCGCCAGGCGGGTCAGCGCCAGCTTCGGCAGCCAATATTGCAGTTTAATCTTGATGCTATCCAGCACGTTAACCTCGTGAATCAGGGTAAAGGGCGCGCATTGTAACGAGGGCTCCGCCGTCGTCAATGCTCGCTCGTCAGTGTCAGTCTGCGGCGTCCGTGAAGTTCTTGCGAACCTTCACCTGCGCCATGCTTTCCAGAATACGGTGATAGTTGTCGAACCGCTCTTGCGCGATATCGCCTTTCTCCATTGCCGCGCGAATGGCGCAGCCGGGATCGGTATCGTGGCGGCAGTCGCGGAATTTGCAACCGCCTAAATAATCACGGAATTCGACAAAGCCGCGGGTGATTTGTTCCGGCTCCAGGTGCCACAGGCCAAACTCGCGCACCCCCGGGGAGTCGATTACGTCGCCGCCGTGCTGGAAATGGTACAGCCGCGCGGCGGTGGTGGTATGTTGCCCGAGGCCCGAGACGTCGGAAACCTGATTTACCAGAATTTGCTCTTCAGACGGCGGCAGCAGCGCGTTCAGCAAGCTGGACTTGCCGACCCCGGACTGACCGGCGAAGATGCTGATGCGCCCGGCCAGCGCCTGTTCGAACTCCGCCATGCCTTCCCGCGTTTGGCTGGAGACTTCCAGCACCCGGTAGCCAATTTTGCGATAGATATCCATCATGCCATCGACCAGCTTGCGCGCTTCGGCGTCCAGCAGGTCAATTTTGTTGAGCACGATCAGCGGCTCGACTTCGAGCGTTTCGCAGGCCACCAGATAACGGTCGATGATGTTCAGTGACAGCTCGGGCAGGATCGCCGACACGATGACGATCTGATTGATATTGGCGGCGATCGGCTTCACGCCGTCATAGAAGTCCGGGCGCGTCAGCACCGAGGTGCGTTCGTGCACCGCTTCCACAATGCCTTTTACCCCTTCATGGGCGCCCAGGCCGGGGCGCCACACCACGCGATCGCCGGTCACCAGCGAACGCAATGTGCGGCGGATGTTGCAGCGGTGCTGAGTGCCATCCGGCGCCTCAACGTCGGCGTGCATGCCGAAACGGCTGATGACGACGCCTTCCTGCGGCTCGCCCAGCTGGGAATCATCCGGTTCCGGTTTGTTATCGGCGCGCTTCAGACGGCGCTGATGGTTCGCCTGCACGCGGCGTTGCTGACCTTTGGACAGTTTGTTCTTACTCACTGCGCCTCACTTGAATCGGTTTTATACCTTTACGTATACGCACAGCCGCGGCGGGGGACTTGCCCCCGGCGCAGCCTTGAACCCGTCAGGGTATATGTCGCCCATGGCGACCAAAAAGACTATGATACACGCTATTTTATATTAAATAACCGTTGTTAGCCGCCGGCTGCGGCGCGTCGCCATCGGCGGCGGCCGTCGTCTCGTCCGCACAGCGTTTTTCTCTCGGCTTTTAGGCAGGAAACATCATGACAGCAAACGAAAATAACCTGATTTGGATCGATTTGGAGATGACCGGGCTGGATCCCGAGCGTGACCGCATTATCGAGATCGCCACGCTGGTCACCGACGCCAATCTGAACATCCTGGCGGAAGGGCCGGTGATCGCCGTGCACCAATCCGACGAGCAGCTGGCCTTGATGGACGAGTGGAACGTGCGCACCCATACCGGCAGCGGGCTGGTGGAGCGGGTGAAAGCCAGCCGGCAGGACGATCGCGCCGCCGAGCTGGAAACCATCGCCTTCCTGCAGCAATGGGTGCCGGCCGGTAAATCGCCGATCTGCGGCAACAGCGTGGGCCAGGATCGCCGTTTCCTGTTCCGCTACATGCCGGAGCTGGAGGCCTACTTCCATTACCGCTACCTGGACGTCAGCACGCTGAAAGAACTGGCGCGCCGTTGGAAGCCGGAAATTCTCGGCGGCTTTAAGAAGCAGGGCACCCATCAGGCGCTGGATGACATTCGCGAATCGGTGGCCGAACTGGCTTATTACCGCGAGCATTTCATTCAGCTTTAAGGCGATGGCGGCCTCTGCGGGGAAAAAACGCCGTTTTTAGCCGCTTAATTCGCCAATCTGGCGCTTTAATCGGCAATCAAACAAAAATCGCGTTTTTTTGCTTTCAGGGGCTTGCGACAAAAAGGATTTCTCGTATAATGCGCACCCCGTACCGATGAAGAATTTCGTAACGTTCCACCATCGATACGCCGGGCGGGAATAGCTCAGTTGGTAGAGCACGACCTTGCCAAGGTCGGGGTCGCGAGTTCGAGTCTCGTTTCCCGCTCCAAATTCAACAATGTCGCGATGCGGCATGATGAATAAATAAAGCAGTATCAAGCAGTACCTATGCGACGCGGGAATAGCTCAGTTGGTAGAGCGCAACCTTGCCAAGGTTGAGGTCGCGAGTTCGAGCCTCGTTTCCCGCTCCAAAAATTCAAAGGTCACGCCAGTGTTTGGTGACCGGATGCCAAAAGCATCTCAATGCGGGAATAGCTCAGTTGGTAGAGCACGACCTTGCCAAGGTCGGGGTCGCGAGTTCGAGTCTCGTTTCCCGCTCCAATTTTCTCTTCGTTTCAAACTCAAATCCAACGCCTTCTCCGGCGCGGGTTTTTGTCCCGTTTTACACACCTGCTAAAAACGTTGTGAACAGAGTTATCCACAGCCTCTGTACATAAACCCGCCAGCCTGAAAAATCAACGTCATACAAATTAAATATTTATACATTTGATTTATAAGCTTATTTATTTATCCCAAAACGTTATGCCGATCACTTGCTCTTTTTGTTGCAGTTGAAAGACAACGTGTTTTTATTTTTATGCACAAATCCACAGAGTGAGATTTCGGGCGATACGCCCGCGCGGCGCACGCCGTCAGGCATCCCTTGGCAAACCTTTTTCCACAGCCCGTATCAACCGTTTTTTCTGCGCCGTTTGCACCTCGATGCCCTGCGCTTCACGGCGAGCGAGCTGTTGCGCCAGTGCCCAGTGGATATGTTCGTCCAGCATGGCGTCCTGGTCCAAACGCGTGCGCAGCGCGAGCACGATGCTGTCCTCATAAGGCGCATTGCCCAGCGCCACGGCGATATTGCGCAGCCAGCGCAGGTGACCGATGCGGCGTATCGCCGAGCCTTCGGTGATGCGCAGGAATTTTTCTTCCGTCCAACTGAACAGATCGAGCAGCTGCGGCGCATGCAGCGCGGCACGCGGGCTGAAATCGTCTTCGTCGGTGAGTTGCGAAAATCGGTTCCACGGGCAGATCAGCTGGCAGTCGTCGCAGCCGTAGATACGGTTGCCGAGCAGCGGCCGGAATTCCTCCGGGATCGCGCCTTCCAGTTCGATGGTCAGATAGGAAATGCAGCGCCGGGCATCGACGGTGTAGGGCGCGACGATGGCCCCGGTCGGGCAAGTGGTGATGCAGGCGACGCAGCGGCCGCACTGCTCTTCCTGCGGCTGATCCACCGGCAGCGGTAGGTCGATCAGCAGTTCGCCGAGGAAAAACCAGGATCCGGCTTCGCGGTTAAGAATTAGTGAGTGTTTACCAACCCAGCCGATGCCCGCCTTGGCGGCCAGCGCGCGCTCCATAACCGGCGCCGAGTCGACAAAGGGGCGGAAATTCAGTTCGCCGCAGTAGGCCTGGATCTGATCGCCCAACTTTTTCAGGCGCTGACGCAACAGCTTGTGATAATCGCGCCCCAGCGCATAGCGGCTGACGTAGCCCAATTGCGGGTTCTGCAGGGTGCTGGCGAACGCCGCCTTGGCCGGCAGGTAGTTCATGCGCACGCTGATCACCCGCAGCGTGCCCGGCAACAGCTCGTGAGGGCGCGCGCGCAGCATGCCGTGGCGCGCCATCCACTCCATCTCGCCGTGGTACTGTTTGTCGAGCCAGGCCTGCAGCTTCGGCTCTTCCAGGCTGAGATCGGTATCGCAGATGCCAACCTGCTGGAATCCTAGCGATTGCCCCCATTGCTTGATATGTTGGGCGAGTTGATGGAGATCGAGGGGGTGCGTCATGACGGGCCACAGTGAAAAAGCATACGCTGACAGTTTACCACACTCTGTCTGGCCTGCGGATTGGATCCGTCGTTCGGAACCTGCGGCGGCGGCCTCGCTCGGTCTTTCTCTTTACGATTTAATGCTGCGCGCCGGTCAGGCGGCCTACGTACTGGCGCGCGACACTTATCCCTCCTGCAACCACTGGCTGGTGCTCTGTGGCCACGGCAACAACGGCGGCGACGGCTATATGGTGGCGCGTTTGGCGAAGGCGGCGGGCGTGCAGGTGACGGTGATCGCCTGCGAAGGCGCACGCCCTTTGCCGCCGGAGGCCGCAGCGGCCCGCGAGGCTTGGCTGGCCGCTGGCGGCGATATTCTGCCGGCGAACAGCCGCTGGCCGGCGTCCGTCTCTCTTATTATCGACGGTCTGTTAGGCACCGGCCTGGGCAGCGCGCCGCGCGCGCCTTACGATGCGCTGATCGAGGCCGCCAACCGCCATTCGGCGCCGGTGGTGGCGCTCGATATTCCGTCCGGGCTGCTGGCGGAAAGCGGCGCGGCGCCGGGCGCGGTCGTGCGTGCCGCGCATACCGTCACGTTCATTGGCCTCAAGCCGGGCTTGCTGACCGGGCAGGCGCGCGACTGGGTCGGGCAACTTCATCAGAATACGCTAGGCTTATCGGATTGGTTGGCGAAGCAACCGGAACAGATTCAGCGGCTTACCGCCGAGGCGTTGCCGCGCTGGCTGCATCCGCGGCGCCCCTGCGCCCATAAGGGCGAGCATGGCCGTCTGCTGCTGGTGGGCGGCGACCGCGGATTCGGCGGCGCCATTCGCATGGCGGCGGAAGCGGCACTGCGCAGCGGGGCTGGATTGGTGCGAGTGCTTACTCACATTGAGCACGTCGCGCCGCTGCTGGCGGCCAGGCCGGAGTTGATGGCGCAGGCGCTGGACGAGACGGCCTTGCGGCAGGCGATGCAATGGGCGGACGTGCTGGTGATTGGCCCGGGGCTGGGCCAGGCTGAGTGGGGCAAAAATGCCTTGAACGTGCTGCAAACCAGCGATAAACCGGCCTTGTGGGACGCCGATGCGCTGAACTTGCTGGCATTAAATCCCGAGAAACGGCAGAATCGCGTGATGACTCCGCATCCCGGAGAGGCGGCGCGGCTGTTGAGCTGCAGCACTGCCGACATCGAGAGTGATCGCTTACTTGCCGTGCGTAACCTGACGGCGCGCTATGGCGGCGTGGCGGTGCTGAAAGGCGCCGGCACCCTGATCGCCGATGAGCAGGGCCAGATGGCGATCGCCGACGTCGGCAATGCCGGCATGGCCTCCGGCGGCATGGGCGATGTGCTGTCGGGCATCATCGGCGGTTTGCTGGCGCAAAAGCTCTCGCTGTATGATGCCGCCTGTGCGGGCAGTGTCGTACACGGCGCGGCCGGCGATCGCGTAGCGGAAAGACAAGGAACAAGAGGCATGTTGGCGACCGATTTACTGCCGGACATCCTTCATTTCGTTAACCCTGAGTGGGCAAAATAGACTTTATCGAATGAAAGAACTCGTTTTACCTCTGCCGGACGAGGCAGCGACTGTCGCTTTGGGCACCACTTTGGCCAAGGCCTGCGATCGCGCCAGCGTCATCTATCTCTACGGCGACCTGGGCGCCGGTAAAACCACCTTCAGCCGTGGCTTCCTGCAGGCGTTGGGGCATCAGGGCAATGTCAAAAGCCCGACCTACACGCTGGTGGAGCCCTATGCCTTGCAGCCCTTGGCGGTATATCACTTCGATCTGTATCGCCTGGCCGATCCGGAAGAGCTTGAATTTATGGGCATTCGCGATTACTTCGCGCAAGACGCCATCTGCCTGGTCGAATGGCCGCAGCAGGGCACCGGCGTGCTGCCGGAGCCGGATCTGGCGCTGCACCTCAGCTATCAGGGCGAGGGGCGAGAGGCGAAGATCGAGGCGATTTCTGCTTACGGCAGCCAGCTGTTAGACCGTATTCATGGATCACAGGGATGATGCTGCAATGACGCATGCGTTGAAAAAATTTGCGGTCATCATGCTGATCGCCGTGCTGGGGCCGCTCGGCGCGTTGAACGCGCTGGCGGCGTCCTCGCTGTCCGATATCAAAGTGTCCAACGCCCAGCGCGAAGCGACGGTGTCGGTGAGCTTCAATGGCCCGCCGGACTACGCGTTTTTCCCGCTGCACGGCCCGGAGCGCGTGGTGCTGGACGTCAACCAGAAAGGCAAGGTCGGCGGGCTGCCGCTCAATTTCAGCGGCCAAAACCTGGTGAAAAGCATTCGCTCCAGCGCGCCGAAAGACGCTCAGAGCGTGCGCCTGGTGTTTGATCTGACTCAGCGCGCTAAAACCCGCGTCTCCACCCGCCAGAACGGCGGCGTGCACACCGTGGTATTCACCCTAACGGCCGAAGGCGGCGTCAATACCGTGGCGCGTAAAGCGCCGGTCCAAACGCCTGCGCCGGTCGCCGTTAGCCAACCGCCGCGTCAGGCGCCGGTCGCGGTGCGTGAAGCGCCGGAGCCGCCGCTGCGCAAAGCGCCGACGGGATCGAATCCCTTTACCAATAAACAGAGCGTTGTCGCGGGCACCGCCACTGAGGTGACGCCACGCAGCAGCCGCGTTTCCGCCGGTTCCGGCGATCGGGTGGTGGTGGCGATCGACGCCGGCCACGGCGGCCAGGATCCGGGCGCCATCGGCCCGAGCGGGTTGAAAGAAAAGAATGTCACTATCGCCATCGCGCGCCGCCTGCAGGCGATGTTGGACGCCGATCCGCAGTTCAAGCCGGTGCTGACACGTAACGGCGACTATTTTATTTCGGTGATGGGGCGTTCCGACGTTGCGCGTAAACAGGGCGCCAACGTGCTGGTCTCCATCCACGCCGACGCCGCGCCAAACCGCAGCGCCAGCGGGGCTTCCGTCTGGGTGCTGTCCAATCGCCGCGCCAACAGCGAAATGGCCGGTTGGCTCGAACAGCATGAGAAGCAGTCCGAGCTGCTCGGCGGCGCCGGCGACTTGCTGGCCAACAGCCAGGCCGACCCTTATCTGAGCCAGGCGGTGCTGGATCTGCAGTTCGGCCACTCGCAGCGCGTTGGCTACGATGTGGCGGTGAAGGTGCTGCAGCAGCTGCAGAGCGTCGGATCGTTGCATAAACGCCGGCCGGAACACGCCAGCCTGGGCGTGCTGCGTTCGCCGGATATTCCATCGCTGCTGGTGGAAACAGGATTTATCAGTAATAGCACGGAGGAGCGGCTGCTGGGCAGTAGCGCGTATCAGGAGAAGATTGCCAAGGCCATTCATAACGGCCTGCGCAGCTACTTCCTGGCGCATCCGCTGCAAGCCGACCCAAAGGTGGAAAACCGACCGCTGGACGTCGCAGCGGCGGTTAACACCTCAACACCAGACGTGCGCCAGCCTGAGCCTATCGTCAGCTCGGCCGGCGCGAGCCGCAGCGTAAGCGGCAAGACCCAGATCCACGTGGTGAAACGGGCGGAGACGCTGTCCGGCATCGCCGACAGCTACGGCACGACCATGGCGGCGCTGCGGGATCTGAACAAACTGAAGAAAGACGGCGTGTGGGTTGGGCAACGCCTGAAGGTACCGGCGGGGAAAACCGCCGCCGTCACCGCCGTCGCCAAAGCGAAAACGCCGGCGAAGAAGCCGTCTAAACATAAAGTGGCCCGCGGGGACACGCTGTCCTCCATCGCTTCTCGCTACGGGGTCAGCGTCGGCGATTTGAAACGGGTCAATAATCTGAAGTCGGACGTCGCGCCGCTGGATCGGACGCTGACCATTCCGCAGGCCTAGCGCCACCGCTACAGGAGTCAGCATGCCTATCCAGGTGTTACCGCCACAGCTCGCCAACCAGATCGCCGCCGGAGAGGTGGTTGAACGCCCCGCGTCGGTCGTCAAAGAGCTGGTGGAAAACAGCCTGGACGCCGGTGCGACGCGCATCGATATCGATATCGAACGCGGCGGCGCCAAGTTGATCCGCATTCGCGACAACGGCTGCGGCATCGGCAAGGACGATCTGGCGCTGGCGCTGGCGCGGCACGCCACCAGTAAAATCAGCACGCTCGACGACCTGGAGGCGATCGTCAGCCTCGGTTTTCGCGGCGAAGCGCTGGCCAGCATCAGCTCGGTTTCCCGTTTGACCCTGACGTCGCGCACCGCAGACCAGAGCGAAGCGTGGCAAGCCTATGCCGAAGGGCGCGAACAGGCGGTGACGGTCAAACCCGCCGCGCACCCGGTCGGCAGCACGCTGGAAGTGCTGGATCTGTTTTACAACACCCCGGCGCGCCGCAAGTTCATGCGCACCGAGAAAACCGAATTCGGCCATATCGATGAAGTGGTGCGGCGCATCGCGCTGGCGCGCTTCGATGTGGCGATCAACCTCAGCCACAACGGCAAACTGATCCGCCAATATCGTGCGGCGAAGGAAGAAAGCCAGCACGAGCGCCGTTTGGGCAGCATCTGCGGCCCGGCGTTTTTGCAGCATGCGCTGAACATCGACTGGCAGCATGGCGATCTGAGCATCCGCGGTTGGGTGGCGGATCCGGACGGGGCGCGCCAGCTGGGTGAAATGCAGTATTGCTACGTCAACAGCCGCATGATGCGCGATCGCTTGATCAACCACGCCATTCGTCAGGCCTATCAGGATCAGCTGAAAGACGATCAGCAGCCCGCTTACGTGTTGTATCTGGAGGTGGATCCGCACCAGGTGGACGTCAACGTTCATCCCGCCAAACACGAGGTGCGTTTCCATCAGGCGCGGCTGGTGCACGATTTTATCTACCAGGCGGTGACCACGGTGCTGCAACAGGCCGGGCAGACGCCGTCGCTGCCGCTGGCGGAAACGCCTGACGAGGCGCCTGCGCCGGTCTGGCAGCAGGAAAACCGCGTCGCCGCCGGCGGCAACCATTTTTCACAGCCGGCGCCGCGTCGCGAAACGCCGCCACCGGCCGGCGCTGCCCGCGAGCGCGCGCCGCAGCCCGGTTGGCAAACGGCGGGCGGTTACCAGAAACGCGAAGGCGAGCTGTACGGCAAACTGATGCGGCCTGCCGCCGAGCCGCAGGCTGAGGCCGCGCCGGAAGCCCCGAGTCGGCCGCCGCTGTTCCCACCGGTGAAAGCCGCCGTGGAAACGCCGTTGGCGAGCGGGCAACACAGCTTTGGCCGGGTGCTGATGATCCATCCGCCGTGCTACGCACTGATTGAACAGCGCCAGCAGCCGGCGTTGCTCAACCTGACGGTGGCCGAGCGCTGGCTGCGCCAGGCGCAGCTCAATCCGCCGACGGAAGGGCTGCGGCCGCAGCCGCTGCTGATCCCAGTCAAGCTGACGTTGGACAAGAACGAAGCGGCGGCCATCGCGCGGCATCAGGCGCTGCTGACGATGATGGGGCTGGATTTGCAGACGGATCACGGCCGTGTGACGCTGCGCGCAGTGCCTTTACCATTACGCCAACAAAATTTACAAAAACTGATACCCGAACTGTTAGGCTATCTGGCCGAGCATCAGGAGATGTCGCCCGCGGTGTTGGCCACCTGGCTCGCTCGCCGTCTCGGCAGCGAACATGAACAGTGGAACACCTCGCAAGCGATACAATTGCTGACCGACGTTGAACGACTTTGCCCGCAGCTGGTCAAATCGCCACCGAGCGGACTTTTACAACCCGTTGATTTACAGGCCGCACTGGCGGCCCTCAAGCATGACTGAAACTGAAATGACATCACGTCCCCCGGCTATTTTCATTATGGGGCCGACCGCCTCGGGCAAGACCGCGCTGGCGATCGCGCTGCGCGAGCGCCTGCCGGTGGAACTGATCAGCGTCGATTCCGCGCTGATTTATCGCGGCATGGATATCGGCACCGCCAAGCCGAGCGCCGAAGAATTGGCGCAGGCGCCGCATCGGCTGATCGATATTCGCGATCCCGCCGAAGCTTACTCGGCTGCGGAGTTCCGCGCCGATGCGCTGAAAGAGATGGCCGACATCACCGCCGCCGGCCGCATTCCGCTGTTGGTGGGCGGCACCATGTTGTATTTCAAGGCGTTGCTGGAAGGATTGTCGCCGTTGCCGTCCGCCGATCCCGCGGTGCGCGAGCGCATCGAACGGCAAGCGGCGGAGCAGGGCTGGGAGGCGCTGCACCGTCAGTTACAGGCGATCGATCCGGTCGCGGCAGTGAGAATTCATCCGAATGATCCGCAGAGACTGTCCAGAGCACTGGAAGTTTTTTTTATTTCGGGTAAAACTTTAACGGAACTGACTAAAATTTCGGGTGAATCGTTACCGTATCAAGTTCACCAATTTGCGATAGCGCCGACCAGCCGTGAGTTGATCCATCAACGCATCGAGCTGCGGTACCATCACATGTTGGCGGCGGGTTTTGAGACGGAAGCGCGTGCACTTTTCGCACGGGGTGATTTGCATACGGACTTGCCCTCCATTCGCTGTGTCGGTTACCGCCAGATGTGGTCATACTTGTCTGGTGAAATTAGTTACGATGAGATGGTTTATCGTGGTATTTGCGCAACACGTCAGTTGGCTAAACGCCAGATGACCTGGTTACGGGGTTGGGAGTCGGTCCATTGGTTGGACAGTGAAAAGCCGGGAGAGGCTTTGGACTCGGTGACACAGGTTGTTAGTGCATAGGTTGGGTGATTGTGTACAATTGCTGAGTATTCAGCGCGCAAATTTTTTACGTCGTTTATTTTAGAGCCGACAGGTTCTTAGTTACAAACAACAAGCAAATAAGGAAAAGATAGAATGGCTAAGGGGCAATCTTTGCAAGATCCGTTCCTGAACGCATTGCGTCGTGAACGTGTTCCGGTTTCTATTTATTTGGTGAATGGTATTAAGCTGCAAGGCCAGATTGAGTCTTTTGACCAGTTTGTCATCCTGTTGAAGAACACGGTTAGCCAGATGGTGTACAAGCACGCTATCTCTACCGTTGTCCCGTCACGCCCGGTCTCGCATCACAGCAACAATCCGAGCGGCGGTTCAAGCAACTATCACCATGGTAACAATCCGTCTGCGCAGCAACAGCCGCAGCAGGAAAGCGATGACGCTGAATAAAGCGCGTTGCAAGTCAACCATGACGGGGAGCATAAGCAGCCGCGTGCTGTTTATGTCCCCCAAACTCACGGTGAGTGTCCGTTTGAGAGGTTGCACGCTTGTTTGACCGTTATGAAGCCGGTGAGCAGGCCGTACTGGTTCATATCTATTTCTCGCAAGACAAAGATACGGAAGATCTCAGCGAGTTCGAATCGCTGGTCTCCTCAGCCGGTGTAGAAGCTTTGCAAGTGGTGACTGGTAGCCGCAAAGCCCCGCATCCGAAGTACTTTGTCGGTGAAGGAAAGGCCGAAGAAATTGCAGATGCGGTGAAAGCCAGCGGCGCGTCTGTTGTCCTGTTTGATCATTCCCTTTCCCCGGCGCAGGAAAGAAACCTCGAGCGCCTGTGCGAATGCCGGGTGATCGATCGCACCGGGCTGATTTTAGACATTTTCGCCCAGCGTGCCCGCACCCATGAAGGTAAGCTGCAGGTGGAGCTGGCGCAGCTGCGTCACATCGCCACGCGTCTGGTACGCGGCTGGACGCACCTGGAGCGGCAAAAAGGGGGGATAGGCCTGCGCGGGCCGGGGGAAACCCAGCTTGAGACCGACCGTCGCCTGTTACGCGATCGCATCAGCTTGATTCTGCGCCGCCTGGAGCGGGTAGAGAAGCAGCGTGAACAAGGCCGACGCGCGCGGACCCGCGCCGATGTGCCGACCGTATCGCTGGTGGGCTATACCAACGCCGGCAAATCCACCCTGTTTAACCGAATAACGTCTGCCGAGGTGTATGCGGCGGACCAGCTATTTGCCACCCTGGATCCTACGTTGCGGCGCATTGACGTGCCGGACGTGGGGGATACCGTGTTGGCGGATACCGTAGGCTTTATCCGGCACCTGCCGCACGATCTGGTGGCCGCCTTCAAGGCGACGCTGCAGGAGACGCGCCAGGCCTCTTTGCTGCTGCACGTCATCGACGCGGCGGATCCGCGTGTCGACGAGAACATCGACGCGGTGAACACCGTGCTGGCGGAGATAGACTCGGATGAAATCCCTACACTGTTAGTGATGAACAAAATAGATATGCTGGACGATTTTGTGCCGCGTATCGACCGCAACGATGAAAACCTGCCGATCCGGGTGTGGCTGTCCGCCGCCAGCGGAGAGGGTATTCCGTTGCTGTATCAGGCGTTGACGGAGCGCTTATCGGGGGAGATCGCGCATTACGAATTGCGCTTACCGCCACGGGCAGGCCGTCTTCGCAGCCGTTTTTACCAGCTTCAGGCGATTGAAAAAGAGTGGAACGAAGAGGACGGCAGCATTGGCGTGGTGGTGCGAATGCCGATCGTCGAATGGCGTCGTCTCTGCAAGCAAGAACAGGACCTGATTGACTTTATCGTATGATCATATCCTGTTACATTTATGCTTCGCGAAAGCCTGAAGTACCCAATCACAGAATATGGAGCTAAAACATGGCGTGGAATCAGCCCGGTAATAACGGACAGGACCGCGACCCGTGGGGGAGCAGCAATAACAATGGCGGCAACTCTGGCGGTAACAACAAAGGCGGTCGTGATCAAGGGCCACCTGATTTGGATGATATCTTCCGCAAACTGAGCAAGAAATTGAGCGGTTTTGGCGGGGGCAAAGGCTCCAACAGCAATAGCGGCGGCACCGGGGCCTCCGGCCCGGGCTTCAGCGGCCGCATTATCGGTATCGCGGCGGTTGCCGTGGTGGTGATCTGGGCCGCCAGCGGCTTCTACACCATCAAGGAAGCCGAGCGCGGCGTCGTGACGCGTTTCGGTAAGTTCAGCCACCTGGTGCAGCCGGGCCTGAACTGGAAGCCGACCTTCATCGACGACGTGCGTCCGGTGAACGTGGAATCCGTGCGTGAGCTGGCGGCGTCCGGCGTGATGCTGACCTCCGATGAAAACGTGGTGCGCGTGGAAATGAACGTACAGTACCGCGTGACCAATCCGGAAGCGTACCTGTTCAGCGTCGTCAATGCCGACGACAGCCTGAGCCAGGCGACCGACAGCGCCCTGCGCGGCGTGATCGGCAAATACTCGATGGATCGCATCCTGACCGAAGGCCGTACCGTGGTGCGTAACGATACGCAGCGCATGCTGGAAGAGACTATTCGTCCTTACAACATGGGCATCACGCTGCTGGACGTCAACTTCCAGGCGGCGCGTCCGCCGGAAGAGGTGAAGGCGTCGTTCGACGATGCGATCGCCGCGCGTGAGAACGAGCAGCAATACATCCGTGAAGCGGAAGCTTACGCCAACGAAGTTCAGCCGCGTGCGAACGGCCAGGCGCAGCGTCTGCTGGAAGACTCCAAGGCTTATAAAGACCGCACCGTCCTGGAAGCTCAGGGTGAGGTGGCGCGCTTTGCCAAGCTGTTGCCGGAATACAAGTCCGCACCGCAGATCACCCGCGAGCGTCTGTATATCGAAACCATGGAAAAAGTGCTGGGCCATACCCGTAAGGTGTTGGTGAGCGACAAAGGCAACAACCTGATGGTGCTGCCGCTGGATCAGATGCTGCGCGGCCAAGGCGCGGCGACGGAGAGCGGCAACAAGGATACCAGCCTGATTCGCCTCAATCCGAATCCAGCGCCGGCTGCCAACAGCAGCACTCCGCGCACCAGCAGCGGATCGGTTATGGATCAGCGCCGGGCGAATGCGCAGCGTGACGACACCACTCGCGTAGGGAGAGAGTAATCAATGCGTAAGTCTTTTGTAGTTATTGTCCTCGCGGTGCTGGTGGTGCTGTACGCTTCGCTGTTCGTGGTGCAGGAAGGCCAGCGTGGCATCGTGCTGCGCTTCGGCAAAGTGCTGCGCGACGGCGAAAACAAGCCGCTGGTGTATGCGCCGGGTCTGCACCTCAAGATCCCGTTCATTGAGACCGTGAAGAACCTGGATGCGCGTATCCAGACCATGGACAACCAGGCCGATCGCTTCGTGACCAGCGAGAAGAAAGACCTGATCGTTGACTCCTATCTGAAGTGGCGCATCAGCGATTTCAGCCGCTACTATCTGGCGACCGGCGGCGGCGACGTCTCCCAGGCCGAAGTGCTGCTGAAGCGTAAGTTCAGCGACCGTCTGCGTTCCGAGATTGGCCGCCTGGACGTGAAAGACATCGTGACCGACTCGCGCGGCAAGCTGATGTCTGACGTGCGTGACGCGCTGAACACCGGCACCGTGGGTGACGGCGAAGAAGTGGCGACCACCGAAGCCGATGACGCTATCGCCTCTGCGGCGGCGCGCGTTGAGCGGGAAACCACCGGCAAACAGCCGCAGGTGAACCCGAACAGCATGGCGGCGTTGGGCATCGAAGTGATCGACGTGCGTATCAAGCAGATCAACCTGCCGGCCGAAGTCTCCGACGCCATCTACCAGCGTATGCGCGCCGAGCGTGAAGCGGTAGCCCGTCGCCTGCGCTCGCAGGGCCAGGAAGAAGCCGAGAAACTGCGCGCCAGCGCGGACTACGAAGTGACCCGTACCCTGGCGGAAGCCGAGCGTCAGGCGCGTATCACCCGTGGTGAAGGCGATGCTGAAGCAGCCAAGCTGTTCGCCAACGCGTTCAGCCAGGATCCGGACTTCTATGCCTTTATCCGCAGCCTGCGTGCCTATGAAGCCAGCTTCAAGGACAACCAGGACGTGCTGGTACTGAGCCCTGACAGCGATTTCTTCCGCTACATGAAGTCGCCTGATACCCTGCGCAAATAAGCGCGGCAGGCAATCTGATCGAGGGCCCGTTTTCGCGGGCCCTTTCTCGTTTTGGGGGATGCATGAACTCAACGATTTGGCTGGCGCTCGGGCTGGTCCTCGTGCTGGAAGGATTGGGGCCGATGCTGTTTCCGCAGGCCTGGCGCAAAATGATTGTGGCGATGTCGCAGTTGCCGGACGCGACGCTGCGGCGATTTGGCGGTGGAATAGTGGTTGCGGGCTGCGTGATCTACTACATGTTGAGCGGCCACACGGGTCTTTAAAGTCTAGCCCAAAATTTATGCAATCGTATGCTAAAAGTGCTGAAAATCGAAAATTACGGTGGTAGAATCCATTTTTAAGCAATCGGTGATTTTGAAAAATGGGTAAGAACGTCGTCGTACTGGGCACCCAATGGGGTGACGAAGGTAAAGGCAAGGTTGTAGACCTGCTGACTGAACGGGCTCAATATGTTGTGCGCTACCAAGGTGGCCATAACGCTGGCCACACTCTGGTAATCAACGGTGAAAAAACCGTTCTTCATTTAATTCCTTCAGGCATTCTGCGTGAAAACGTCACCAGCATCATCGGCAACGGTGTTGTTCTGGCGCCGGACGCGTTGATGAAAGAAATGGGTGAACTCGAAGCGCGTGGCATCCCGGTACGCGAACGTTTGTTACTCTCTGAAGCTTGCCCGTTGATCCTGCCTTACCACGTTGCGTTGGATAACGCGCGTGAGAAAGCGCGCGGCGCGAAAGCGATCGGCACCACCGGTCGCGGCATCGGCCCGGCTTACGAAGATAAAGTGGCTCGTCGCGGTCTGCGCGTCGGCGATCTGTTCAACAAAGAAACCTTCGCCGTTAAGCTGAAAGAGATCGTCGATTACCACAACTTCCAACTGGTCAACTACTACAAAGTTGAAGCCGTCGATTATCAGGCGACGCTGGACTACGTGCTGTCTATCGCCGATATCCTGACCGCGATGGTGGTTGACGTTTCCGAACTGCTGGACGGCGCGCGCAAGCGTGGCGATCTGATCATGTTCGAAGGCGCTCAGGGCACCCTGCTGGATATCGACCACGGTACTTACCCGTATGTGACCTCTTCCAACACCACCGCCGGCGGCGTGGCTACCGGTTCCGGTATCGGCCCGCGTTATGTGGACTACGTGCTGGGCATCGTGAAAGCCTACTCCACTCGCGTGGGTGCAGGCCCGTTCCCAACCGAGCTGTTCGATGAAACCGGCGAGTACCTGTGCAAGCAGGGTAACGAGTTCGGCGCCACCACCGGCCGTCGTCGTCGTACCGGCTGGCTGGACGCGGTAGCGGTGCGTCGCGCGGTGCAGATCAACTCCCTGTCTGGCTTCTGCCTGACCAAACTGGACGTCCTGGACGGCCTGAAAGAAGTGAAGATCTGCGTGGGTTACCGCATGCCGGACGGCCGTGAAGTGGACACCACTCCGCTGGCGGCTGAAGGCTGGGAAGGCATTGAGCCTATCTACGAAACCATGCCGGGCTGGAGCGAAACCACCTTTGGCGTGAAAGAGCACAGCAAGCTGCCTCAGGCTGCGCTGAACTACATCAAGCGCATCGAAGAAGTGACCGGCGTACCGGTAGACATCATCTCTACCGGCCCGGATCGCAGCGAAACCATGATCCTGCGCGACCCGTTCGACGCATAATCAGGCTTTGCGGCATTAAACAAACCGGGCGTGTCCCGGTTTGTTTTTATCCTGACTCCCTCCGATTGCGGTTTCACGTCAAAAAATCCTTTCATAAACCCGCCTTAGGGCGCGGGATTCGCTAAATAATTAGCGACGAACTCTCCGGCTGGTTTATTATCCAATGAGTAATCTTTTGAATAGCGCCGAAAAGCGGCGTATCAGACGGGTAAAACGATACCCAGAGGTAAGATGTGCAGTTAACAAGTTTTACTGATTATGGTCTGCGGGCGTTGATCTACATGGCCTCGTTGCCGCAGGACAAGATGACCAGTATCTCGGAAGTGACCGAGGTTTACGGCGTGTCTCGCAACCATATGGTGAAGATCATCAATCAGTTGAGCCGGGTCGGTTTTGTCACGGCGGTGCGCGGCAAGCATGGCGGCATCCGTTTGGGCAAACCGGCCGAGAGCATTCGCCTCGGCGACGTGGTGCGGGCGCTGGAGCCGCTTGCGCTGGTTAACTGCAGCAGCGAGTTTTGCCACATCACCCCTGCCTGCCGACTGAAGCAGGTGCTCCAACAGGGCGTACAGAATTTCCTTGAAGAGCTGGATAAGCATACGTTGGCCGATATGGTCGAAGACAATCCGCCGCTCTACAAGCTATTGCTTGTCGAATAAAACGACGTTGAGAAGACAAGGCTCAACGTCATCCTGCTGATGACAACGGAGGAACCGCAATGTCACAAGATCCATTCCTGGAACGAGAAGCAGAAAAATACGAATCCCCCATCCCCAGTCGTGAATATATCCTGGCCCATTTGGCGAAACGTGAAACGCCGGCCAGCCGCGAAGAACTGGGCAACGAACTGGGCCTCAGCGGTGAAGAGCAGCTGGAAGCGCTGCGCCGCCGCCTGCGCGCCATGGAGCGCGATGGCCAGTTAGTGTTTACCCGCCGCCAGTGCTACGCGCTGCCGGAACGTCTGGATCTGCTGCGCGGCACGGTGATCGGCCACCGCGACGGCTACGGCTTCCTGCGCGTGGAAGGCAGCAAAGACGATCTGTACCTGTCTGCCGAACAGATGAAAATGGCGATCCACGGTGACGTGGTGCTGGCGCAGGCCTTGGGCGCGGATCGCAAAGGGCGCCGCGAAGCGCGCATCGTGCGCGTGCTGGTGCCGAAAACCAGCCAGATCGTCGGCCGCTTCTTCATGGATGCCGGCACCGGCTTCGTGGTGCCGGACGACAGCCGTCTGAGCTTCGATATTCTGATCCCGGCGGACAGCGTCAGCGGCGCGCGCATGGGCTTTATGGTGGTGGTGGAGCTGACGCAGCGTCCGACCCGTCGCACCAAGGCGGTCGGCAAGATCGTCGAGATCCTCGGCGACAAGATGGGCACCAGCATGGCGGTGGACATCGCGCTGCGCACCCATGAGATCCCGCATACCTGGCCGCCGCAGGTGGAAAAGCAGGTGGCCGATCTCAGTGAGCAGGTGCCGGAAGCGGCCAAGAAGGGCCGCGTCGATCTGCGCAAGCTGCCGTTGGTCACCATCGACGGTGAAGACGCACGCGACTTCGATGACGCCGTGTACTGCGAGAAAAAACGCGGCGGCGGCTGGCGCCTGTGGGTTGCGATCGCCGACGTCAGCTACTACGTGCGCCCGCGCACCGCGCTGGACGACGAAGCTCGCAGCCGCGGCAACTCGGTATATTTCCCGTCGCAGGTGATCCCGATGCTGCCGGAAGTGCTGTCCAACGGGCTGTGCTCCCTGAACCCGCAGGTCGATCGCTTGTGCATGGTGTGCGAGATGACCATCTCCGCCCAGGGGCGCCTGTCCACGGCCAAGTTCTACGAGGCGGTGATGAGCTCCCACGCCCGCCTGACCTACAACAAGGTGTGGCACATTCTGCAGGGCGATCAGGAGCTGCGCGAGCATTACCACCCGCTGGTCAAGCACCTGGAAGAGCTGCACGCCATGTACAAGGTGCTGGATAAGGCGCGCGCCGAGCGCGGCGGCATCGCGTTTGAAACCGAAGAAGCCAAATTCATCTTCAACGCCGAACGCCGCATCGAGCGCGTGGAGCCGACGGTGCGCAACGACGCCCACAAGCTGATCGAAGAGTGCATGATCATGGCCAACGTGGCGGCCGCGCGCTTCGTCGAGAAACGCAACGAGCCGGCGCTGTACCGCGTGCACGATCGTCCGAGCGATGACCACATCTCCGCGCTGCGCAGCGTGCTGAGCGAGCTGGGGCTGACGCTGGGCGGCGGCAACAAGCCGCAGCCGAAGGACTATGCGGTGCTGATGGATGAAGTGTCCGAGCGCCCTGACCACGAAATGCTGCAAACCATGTTGCTGCGCTCGATGAAGCAGGCGATTTACGATCCGGAAAACCGCGGCCACTTCGGCCTGGCGCTGGCCTCTTACGGCCACTTCACCTCGCCGATCCGCCGTTATCCGGATCTGGCGTTGCACCGCGCGATCAAATACCAGCTGGCCAAAGAGCATGGCGAGCCGAAAGAGCGCTGGACGCCGACCGGCGGCTGGCACAGCGAATTCGAAGAGATGCTGCAGCTGGGCGAACACTGTTCGATGACCGAGCGCCGCGCGGACGAAGCGACGCGCAACGTCGCCGACTGGCTGAAGTGCGACTTCATGCAGGACCACGTCGGTGAAGTCTTCAGCGGCATTATCTCCAGCGTGACCGGCTTCGGCTTCTTCGTGCGCCTGAACGATCTGTTCATCGACGGGCTGGTGCACGTATCAACGCTGGATAATGATTACTATCGCTACGATAATATCGGCCAGCGCCTGATCGGCGAATCTTCCGGCACGGTCTATCGCCTGGGGGATACGGTGGAGATCCGCGTGGATGCGGTGCATATGGACGAGCGCAAGATCGACTTCGCGCTGGTGTCCAGTACCCGCAAAGCGCGCGGTGAAGGCAAAACCGAGCGCGATCGCGCCAAGAAGGGCGGCCAACGCACGCTGCGCGACAGCGGCAATGCGGGGCGCGGCAAGCGCCGCGGCGGCAAACCGCCGGCCAACTTCGAGCCGGACAGCGCCTTCCGTAAGCAGGATGACGCCAAGCCCGCGGACAACGTGAAGAAGGCGAAAAAGAAAGCCAAGAAAGCGTCCGACAAAACGCGGAAAATCGCGGCGGCGACCAAAGCCAAACGCGCAGCCAAGAAGAAAGGTGCCGAGCAGGCTTAACCTGCCGCACATCGTTACCATCGGCCGGTTATCGCCGGCCGCACGACTTTAAAAGAGCATCATGAGCGAAATTATTTACGGCATCCACGCCGTCAAAGCCCTGTTAGAGCGCGATCCGCAACGCTTCCTGGAAGTGTTTATCCTGAAAGGCCGCGAAGATCGCCGCCTGCAGCCGCTGATCGCCGAGCTGGAAGCGACCGGCATCGTGATCCAGGTGGCGAATCGCCAATGGCTGGATGACAAGGTTGAAGGCGCGGTGCACCAGGGGATCATCGCCCGGGTGCGCGAAGGGCGTCAGTATCAGGAGAACGATCTGCCGGGCCTGTTGGAGAGCGTGGAAACGCCATTCCTGCTGGTGCTGGACGGCGTGACCGACCCGCATAACCTCGGCGCCTGCCTGCGCAGCGCCGATGCGGCCGGCGTGCACGCGGTGATCGTGCCCCGCGATCGTTCCGCCCAGTTGAACGCCACCGCCAAGAAAGTGGCCTGCGGCGCCGCCGAAAACGTGCCGTTGATCCGCGTGACCAATCTGGCGCGCACGCTGCGTCTGCTGCAAGAGATGAATGTCTGGGTCGTCGGCACCGCCGGCGAAGCCGACCATACCCTGTATCAGAGCAAAATGACCGGCCCGATGGCGCTGGTGATGGGCGCGGAAGGCGAAGGCATGCGCCGCCTGACCCGCGAACACTGCGATGAGCTGATCAGCATCCCGATGGCCGGTACCGTCTCTTCACTGAACGTGTCGGTCGCCACCGGCATCTGCCTGTTCGAAGCGGTGCGCCAGCGCGGCTGATTCTTCTGACGGGGGCGCCGTGCTCCCGTTAATTCCCCCTCTTGTGATCCCGCCTGCGGCAGAAATCTCTGCGCCGACCATACTTACTCCTGACGCTTTTTTCAGGGAGCACTCTCATGGTCTGGACTACGCACACCGTTTTTAACCAACCCAAGCCGCTGGGTAACAGCAACCTGTTTCTCTCCGATACGCCGCTGCGCGAAGCGTTGCAGCGCGAGCAAGGCGGTTGGGACGCCGAGGTATTGGCTTCGCTGGGCCAGCAGCTCGGCACGCAGGAGTCGCTGGAGCTGGGGCGGCTGGCCAACGCCAACCCGCCGGAGCTGCTGCGCTACGATGCCACCGGCCAGCGGCTGGACGACGTTCGCTTTCACCCGGCCTGGCATATCCTGATGCAGGGGCTGATCGCCAACCGGGTGCACAACCTGCCCTGGCAGGAGGATGCGCGCATCGGTTCCTTCGTGGCGCGCGCCGCGCGCTTTATGCTGCATGCGCAGGTCGAGGCCGGCACGCTCTGCCCGGTGACCATGACCTTCGGCGCCACGCCGCTGCTGCTGCAGGCGTTACCGGCCGAGTTTCGCGCCTGGCTGACGCCGCTGCTGTCGGATCGTTATGACGCTCATCTGCTGCCGGGCGGGCAAAAGCGCGGCCTGCTGATCGGCATGGGCATGACAGAGAAGCAGGGCGGCTCCGATGTCTTGAGCAATACCACCACCGCCACGCCGCTCGGCGCGCGCGGGCCGGGCGAAGCCTACCGGCTGGTGGGGCACAAGTGGTTCTTCTCGGTGCCGCAAAGCGATGCGCACCTGGTGCTGGCGCAGGCCGAAGGCGGGCTGTCCTGTTTCTTCCTGCCGCGCATTTTGCCGGACGGCAGCCGCAACGCCATTCGCCTTGAGCGGTTGAAAGACAAGCTGGGCAACCGCTCCAACGCCAGCAGCGAGGTGGAGTTTCAGGACGCCACGGCCTGGCTGCTGGGCGATGAGGGCGACGGGGTGCGGCATATCCTGAAGATGGGCGGCCTGACCCGTTTCGACTGTTCGCTGGGCAGCCACGGCCTGATGCGCCGCGGGCTGTCGGTGGCGCTGTATCATGCGCTGCAGCGGCAGGCGTTCGGCAAATTGTTGATAGAACAACCGCTGATGCGCCAGGTCTTGGCGCGCATGGCGCTGCGGCTGGAAGGGCATACCGCGTTGCTGTTCCGGCTGGCTCGCGCCTGGGAGAGCCGCAGCAATGAAGGCGAACTGATCTACAGCCGGCTGCTGACCCCGGCGGCTAAATACAGCATTTGCCGTCAGGGCATGCCGTTCATCGCCGAGGCGATGGAGGTGCTGGGCGGCATCGGTTACTGCGAGGAGAGTGAGCTGCCGCGCCTGTACCGTGAAATGCCGGTGAACAGCATCTGGGAGGGCTCCGGCAACATCATGTGTCTGGACGTGTTGCGCAGTCTGCATAAACTGCCGGGCGCGCTCGAGATGTTGCAGTTCGAGCTGCAGCCGGTGCGCGGCCAGAATCGGTTGTTCGATCACGCCTGGCGGCAGTGGCAGCAGCGTGCCCGGCAACCGAGCGAGGAGATGGGGCGGCTGCTGACTCAACAGCTGTTCGACCTGTGCTGCGCCGCGCAGCTGCTGCAGCACGCCAGCCCGCTGATCGCCGACGCCTGGTGTCATCTGACGCTGGATCACCGCGGCGAGAGCCTGCTGTCGGCCGAGGCGTGCGAACTTCTGCTGAATCGCGCCATCGGCGGTTAGGGAAAAGGGTGGCGCCCGGCGGCGAAAACCTTTTTAATTCAGCCTCACTCTGACAGGAAAATGCACATGGATATTCTCAGCGCGTTGGCGGCGTTCGCCTCTTACTTCTTCAGCGGCTTCGCCATGATTTTGGTGTTTCTGTTCGTCTATACCCGCATCACCCCGCACGACGAATGGGCGCTGATCAAGGCCGATAATCAATCCGCCGCCTTTGCTTTTATCGGCGCTTGCCTGGGATATGTGATCCCGCTGGCCAGCGCGGCGATCAACTCGATCAGCCTGCTGGATTACCTGCTGTGGGGCGTGGTGGCGCTGGTGGTGCAACTGCTGCTGTTCGCCGCCGTGAAGATCTACATGCCGCGCATCAGCGACAAGATAGAAGCGAATCACCTGGCCGCCGGGATTTTCCTGGGGGGCGTCTCCGTCAGCGGCGGGGTGTTGAATGCGGCTTGCATGAGCTACTAAAGGTATAAGATGGCCGAGGCGCGCCAGCCAAGCGGGTGCGCCTGCTCTTCCATCCGCAGGATGCGGTAATAGCTGGCGCCGTGTTGGTCGGCGGTGCGGGCGATGGCCAGTTCCGCCTCCTGCGGTGAGCCGGGTAAATCGTTGAAGGTGATCTCGGCGATTTCACTGAGCGGCGTAACGCGATCGGCGGGCGCCAGCTCGGCGGACTGTGCGCCGGTGCTGAGCAATCCCATGGAAAGCAAGAGGGAGGTGAGTGCGGTGGAGCGTTTCATGGCGTTCCCCTTCGTCAGATCCTGAATCGACACCCGCAACATGCGGCATGCTGTCCCTCAGTGTGCAACACCCTTCTTCAGCCAGTGCAAAGCCAGTGTAAAGCTGCTTAAAAAATCCCCGCCTTAGCGATACAGGATCGCCTGGGAATACCATTGGCCCGGCACGACGGTTTCGCTGTTCATGATGATCACGTAATAACGGGCGCCGGCGGCGGTGGCCTTGCGTTGGATCTCCGCTTCCACGTCCATCGGGCTGCCGCGCACCACTGCGGTGACGGTGCCCATTTTCACCAGCTCGGCGGTCTGCGCGCGGACGATCTCCTGCGCCTGAGCGGTGGGGGGCGGCGGCGGTTTCGGCGTGGTGGTCATGATGCCGCAGGCGGAAAGCTGTGCGGCCAGCGTCAGGGTAATGAGTGTGCGGGCAATCGTCATGGTGACCTCGTAAGCGCCGGTGCGATGGCTTCAGTGTAACGCAATATAAGCTGTAACAGATTGAGCTAACGCTGCTTCGCGCAAGTTTGTCATGATGAATGCCAACAGGTGAGTTGAGGATGAACGGATGATCGAAATTCATGACGAGCGGGTTGGCGATATCGCGGTGATCCATGCGGTGCCGGCGGGGCAGTATCATCGGCCGCTGCCGACGGTGTTCTTCTGCCATGGCTATACCTCGTCGAAAGAGGTGTACGCTTATTTCGCCTATGCGCTGGCGCGCGCCGGTTTTCGGGCGGTGTTGCCGGATGCCGATCGGCACGGCGAGCGATTCGACGACGATGAGGCGCGGCGCCTGGCGTCATTCTGGGAGATCCTGCGCAGCAATATCGATGAACTGCCGCAGATCAACGCGCATTTTGAGCGGCTTGGCCTGATCGCCGACGGCCGCATCGGCGTCGCCGGCGCCTCAATGGGCGGCATGACCGCGCTTGGCGCCTTCGCGCGCTTTCCGTGGATCCGTGCGGCCGCCAGCCTGATGGGTTCCGGCTATTACCGTGCGCTGGCGCAAACGCTGTATCCGCCGTTGGGCGAGACGGGCGAGGCGCTCTCGCCGACGGCGTTTGCGGCGCGCACCGCCGTGCTGGCGGAGTATGAGCTGGAAGGACGTTTGGCGCAGATTGCCGGGCGGCCGCTGCTGCTGTGGCACGGCGAGACGGACGACGTGGTGCCGGCGGCGGACAGCCTGCGTTTGGCGGCTGAACTGCGGCAGCAAGGTGCGGACGGCCGTTTGACATCGCTCGTCGAGCCGGGCGTGAAGCATCGCATCACGCCGCTGGCGCTGTCCGCCACCACCGATTTCTTTCGCCGCGAATTGTAATGCGCCTCCGGGCGCGATGCGTGGAATTGCGGTGCTCTCTGTAGGCTGTTTCGGTCATTGTTTGACGCATGGCGGAGGAGAATGTCAGCGTGAATTCTTTCAGGGGCGGCAAGGAGCGGAGAGCATGATAAAGGGTATCAGCAATACGGCCGAGACAGCGCGCGGGCTGGCGGGAACGATGAAAGCGCGCGCCGATCTTAACTCAATGGCCTTCAGTGAGATGCTGGGGGCAGCCGACGGCAAGGCGCGGCAAAACAAGGCAAATCCGCTGTCGCGCATCACCGCGCATACGGTGCAAAACATGACGGCGCTGTTCGCCTCCGCGCCGAAAGCGGTGTCCACGCAAACCGCGAAGGCCGGCTCGCTCTCCTTCGAGCAGCGGGCGACGCTGGAGGAAAGCGCCGAACTGCTGCAGGCACGGACAAACTATCTGCGGATGGCGCTGCAATTGCACAATCAGGGCAAGGCGTTCAGCGCGCCGACGTTGCTCAAACTGTGATGGGTGAGGAAGTGGAGCGCCCGACAGGCGGCGCTCCGGTGCGGACTGAACGGGCTTTCTGATGAAGCCCTGGGGATTTCCCTGGCGTGGCGCGTCTTTTTAACGGTACAGCTCGGCGCTGACGTGCATCGTGCTGTTGTCGCCCGGTTCGTGCAGGGCGATGATGCGATAAGAGCTTGCACCGCGTTGATCGGCGATTTTACTGACCTGGCTGCTGGCGTCATCCGGCGAGACCACGTTCTGGTTCAGGGTGACGAAGCCAACGCTCTGGCGTTGATCGGCCTGGTGCGAGGAGATCTCCGTCGCGGCCATCACGTTGGCGGAGAACAGGGCGGCAAGCGCCGTCGCGAGAATGATGCGTTTCATAGTGCCTCTCTTACTTTTTGCCGTTACGGCCTGACAGCGAGTGTCGCTGCGGCAAAAAGTCATTTATCTGCATTGAATAACCTGGAATCTTTTTCGTCGCGCTGTCTGCGGCGGATAAGGTTAATTTTAGTCGGTTGCGGCGGATTAAAAAGCGGGGCGTTTTGATGGCCTTTTTCAAAAAAAATGAAATAGATTTGTGACTCAGCGCTGATTTCATTGAAAGATTTTTGAAACTGATGGATTGGCGTACATAGGTTTCCCCGCCAGCAAATCGTGCTATTTCCCATACCCCCTCTCAATAACGCGAATAAAACCCACGCAGTCCTTGAGTTTCCCGCCCTGCGTCAGTATGATTACGCGTCATTTTTCAGCCGCACACTAAACACGTTCCTTGCTTCCATGGGCCGCGGTTGACCCTGACAGGAGGCTGAATAATCCGTAAGGAGCAATTCGATGCGTCATTACGAAATCGTTTTTATGGTCCATCCTGACCAAAGCGAACAGGTTCCGGGCATGATCGAGCGTTACAGTGCTACCATCACTAACGCGCAAGGTCAGATTCACCGTCTGGAAGACTGGGGCCGCCGTCAGCTGGCTTATCCGATCAACAAACTGCACAAAGCTCACTACGTTCTGCTGAACGTTGAAGCGCCGCAGGAAGCGATCGATGAGCTGGAAACTAACTTCCGCTTCAACGACGCCGTTATCCGCAGCATGGTTATGCGCGTTAAGCACGCGGTAACTGAAGCATCTCCGATGGTTAAAGCGAAAGACGAACGTCGTGGCGATCGCCGCGAAGACTTCGCTAACGAAACCGCAGATGATGCAGATGCTGGGGATTCTGAAGAGTAATTGCCGCCGTGACGGCTAATCGTCTGGTTTTGTCGGGCACTGTGTGCAAGGCGCCGGTTCGAAAAGTGAGTCCTTCCGGGATACCGCACTGCCAATTTGTGCTAGAGCACCGTTCGCAGCAGATGGAAGCCGGATTCAGCAGACAAGCATGGTGCCGAATGCCCGTGGTTGTCAGCGGACAACAGTCACAAGCACTAACTCAAAGATTAACGGTCGGCAGTCAGATTACCGTGCAAGGCTTTGTAAGCTGCCATCAAGGGCGCAACGGGCTGAGCAAATTGGTTCTGCATGCCGAGCAGATTGAATTGATAGATTCTGGAGACTAGCCAAATGGCACGTTATTTCCGTCGTCGCAAGTTCTGCCGTTTCACCGCGGAAGGCGTTCAAGAGATTGACTATAAAGACATCGCTACGCTGAAAAACTACATCACCGAAAGTGGTAAAATTGTACCGAGCCGTATCACCGGTACTCGTGCAAAATATCAGCGCCAGCTGGCCCGTGCTATCAAGCGCGCGCGCTACCTGTCTTTGTTGCCGTACACTGATCGTCATCAGTAATCGGCCACTGTCCATTAACGACTTTGAGAGGATAAGGTAATGCAAGTTATTCTGCTTGATAAAGTAGCAAACCTGGGCAGCCTGGGTGATCAAGTTAACGTTAAAGCGGGCTACGCTCGTAACTTCCTGGTACCACAGGGCAAAGCTGTTCCTGCTACCAAGAAAAACGTTGAGTTCTTCGAAGCACGCCGTGCTGAACTGGAAGCCAAACTGGCTGACGTTCTGGCTGCTGCTGAAGCTCGCGCAACCAAGATCAACGAACTGGGTTCAGTGACCATCGCTTCCAAATCTGGCGACGAAGGTAAACTGTTCGGCTCTATCGGCACCCGCGACATCGCTGACGCAGTGACTGCGGCAGGCGTTGAAGTTGCCAAGAGCGAAGTTCGTCTGCCGAACGGCGTTCTGCGTACCACTGGTGAGCACGAAGTGCACTTCCAGGTACACAGCGACGTGTTCGCACAGCTGAATGTAGTTGTGGTTGCAGAAGCGTAATTTACGCTGCTGTTAACCCGGTTAAAACGCCAGCCTCGCGCTGGCGTTTTGCTTTTCTGCGCCCGGCAAAACGCGCTACGCTAGAAGACGGGATGAAAAGGGAGAGCGTGTGATGGCAACGATTACGCTACAGCGGGTTTACGACTTCAGCGCGCCGGCGCCGGCGCATTGCTATCTGATAGACAGGCTATGGCCGCGCGGCATCAGCAAGGAGAGGCTGGCGGGCGTGCAGTGGTTGAAACAGGTGGCGCCGGATGACGAGCTGCGCAAGTGGTTCCATCAGCATACCGACCAGTGGGAAGCCTTCGAGGCGCGTTACCGCCAACAGCTGGCGGCCAACGACGCCTGGCAGCCGCTGGTGGCGCTGTTGCGGCAGGGGGAGGCGCTGACGCTGCTGTATGGCAGCAAAGATACCGAGCACAACCAGGGCGTGGTGCTGCGCGAGTTTTTGCTGGCGCAGCTTTAGCGATTAGCGTTCCCGGCGGTAGCTGCCGTCGGCCTGGCGGCGGAACAGCGCCTGGCTGTTGTCCACGGTGGTGACCGACAGCGCGTTAATCACGCCGTTGGCGTCGCGTTCGATGCGCACTTCCTGACCGGCTTTCATGTTGCTCAGCGGTTTGTCGCCGCCTTCCACCTGCGCCATGGCGAACACCTCATTCACCGGCAGATTGTTGTCGCGAAACAGCTGGGCCAGCGTCTGGCCGGGCTGGATCTGATAACGCTGCCAGTTGCCCGCCGGCGTCGGTTCGTTGGTCGGCGTGGCGGCGCCACCGCCGTTTTGCAGCTCAGCCTGCAGCGGCACGCTGGTTTCCTGCTGAGAGACCGGGAACGGCTGTCTTTCGGGCGAGTAGGGCCACAGCAACGCCAGCAGCAGAATGATGCCGAAGATCAGCACCCAGCGGCGGTGAAAGTAGGGCAGTGGTTCCATCCAATGGAAACCGTCCGGCAGATGCCAGACTTTGGCCAGCAGCGCTTTGACCCGCTGCATCTTGTCGTTGGCCGACGGCGGTTCCGATGGCGACTCCGCGTCTTCCTGCGTGGGTGCGGCGCCGGGTTTCAGGCGCTGGCTGATGTTCAGCCAGGTGCGCAGCAGCGGCTGGTTGATGCGGGTGGTTTTCCTTCTCCTGGGCGCGATTCTGCCCATGGTGACCTCTCTTCGACGGCGTAATAATAAGCGCGGCGCGGCAAGCGCGTCGCCTGCCCGATATCCTGCTTTCAGTATAGTCCGCTAACTGATTGAAGTGAAAGGCGGCTGAGCGGCAGGGCCGGGGTTTGCGGCTGCGGGCGTTAACAGAAGGTTATTGTTTCTTTTTCTACGACAAAAGTCATCATTCTCCACACAAGATTTTACCCGGCATTGACGCGCTGTTATGCTGCGCTTTCGACTTTTTACAGACTTAAGGAAAACCCCATGACAACCCCTTCTTTTGACAGCGTTGAAGCGCAAGCAAGTTACGGGATTGGTTTACAGGTCGGCCAGCAGCTGCAAGAGTCCGGGTTGGAAGGTTTGCAACCGGAAGCTTTGCTGGCGGGTCTGCGCGACGCGCTGGAAGGGAATGCCCCGGCGGTTCCGGTAGACGTGGTGCACCGTGCGCTGCGTGAAATCCACGAGCGTGCGGATGCGGTGCGCCGCGAGCGCCAGCAGGCGATGGCCGTTGAAGGCCAGAAATTCCTGGACGACAACGCCAAGCGCGACGACGTGACGCTGACCGAGTCTGGCCTGCAGTTCTCCGTACTGGAGCAGGGCAACGGCCCAATCCCGTCCCGTCAGGATCGCGTGCGTGTGCACTACACCGGCCGTCTGATCAACGGCGACGTGTTCGACAGCTCGGTTGAACGCGGCCAGCCGGCAGAATTCCCGGTCAGCGGCGTGATCCCAGGCTGGATCGAAGCGCTGACCCTGATGCCGGTCGGTTCCAAATGGCAGCTGTATATCCCGCACAACCTGGCCTACGGCGAGCGTGGCGCAGGCGCGTCCATCCCGCCGTTCAGCGCGCTGGTGTTCGACGTCGAGCTGCTGGAAATCCTGTAATCCCACCGAGGATTACTCTGGGCGCCTTCGTGGCGCCCTTATTTTATGCGCCGCGCAAACGGGCGATGAATGGCCGGGCGAGCCGGCCAGTGACAGTGAGTTACTTACCGCTTAAATCGATGCGATAAACCGCGAAGCCGATGCTGTCGCTGCCTGCGGCGCTCATCGGGTATTGGGCGTGCTCTTTGATAAACTTCGTCGCTTTGTCCGAAGGCGAGGTCTCGAAGCGGATATCCAGCGGCTGCTTGCTGCTGAAGTTAGCCAAACGCCAATTGTTGTCCGCCTGCGGGCGCACCGCGCCATGCCGCTGGGTTTCGGCGGTGATGTAGGCCGCCAGCACCGAGCGGTTTTCATCCGGCGAAGCGAAGGCGATATGTTTGTCGCCGGTGCCGGCAAACTTGCCGCCGTAGGCGCGGTAGTTGTTGGTGGCAACCAGGAAGGTGGCGTTCGGATCGATCGGCTTGCCGTTGAAGGTCAGCTGCTTGATGCGCTCCGCCTTAGCGTTGATCAGCTGGCATTCGCCGTCGTAGCGCGCCGGTTGGCTGACGTCGATCTGGTAGTTGACGCCGTCGATCACGTCGAAGTTATAGGTGCGGAAGCCGTCCCAGTTGATCAAGCCTTGCGGCTTGGCGCTGTTGACGTCGATCTGGTTGAACTGGCCGGCGGAGCACTCCAGCCACTCTTTCACCTCTTTGCCGCTGGCCTTCACCACCACCAGCGTATTGGGATAGAGATAGAGATCGGCGGCGTTGCGGAAGGTGAGCTGGCCTTTTTCCACTTCGACGAAGCTGGCGGGGTCGTTCTTGCGGCCGCCGACCTTGAACGGGGCCGCCGCGGACAGCACCGGCAGATCGGCCAGGTCCGGGTCGCCCTGGATGTAATGTTCGACGTAGGCCTTCTGCGCATTGTTGACGATCTGCACCGTCGGATCGTCCTGCACCAGCGCCAGGTAGCTGTACATGTTGCCGTCGGATTTACCGATCGGCTGGCTGACGAACTCGCGCGTGCCTTTGTGATCGTCCGCCAACACCTTCACCAGCGCGGCATCTTCCGCCGCCAGCGATTTCTTGTTCTCTTTGTCGTAGATCGGCCGCGCTTCCGCTTTGGCGGCGGTCACTTTCCAGCTACCGCCATCGTTGTTGAGCTGCAGATCGACCACGCCGAGATGGTCGCCCCATTGACCCGGCATCACCGCCGGTATGCCATTCAGCAGGCCTTTGTCGATATCCGCGCCTTTGATGTTGGCGAAGTCCTTGCTCGGGAACACCGCGTGGGCGTGGCCGAACATGATGGCGTCGATGCCGGGCACCTGGCTGAGGTAATAGACCGAGTTTTCCGCCATCGCCTTGTAAGGCTCGCTGGACAACCCGGAATGCGGGATCGCCACCACCAGATCGGCGCCCTGTTTACGCATCTGCGGCACGTAGCGCTTGGCGGTGGCGGTGATGTCGTCCACCGTCACTTTGCCCTGCAGGTTGGCTTTGTCCCACACCAGGATCTGCGGCGGCACGAAGCCGATGTAGCCGATGCGCAGCGTATGCGCCTTGCCATCGCGATCCTTCACCGGGGTATCGACGATGATGTATGGCGTGAACAGCGGTTTTTGCGTTTTGGCGTCGATGACGTTGGCGTTGATGTACGGGAATTTGGCGCCGGCGATGGCGTTCTTCAGGTAGTCCAGCCCGTAGTTGAACTCATGGTTGCCGATGTTGCCGACCACATAGTCCAGCGTGTTCATCGCCTTATAGACCGGGTGCACGTCGCCCGGTTTCAGCCCCTTGGCCGCCATGTAATCGCCGAGCGGGCTGCCCTGAATGATGTCGCCGTTATCCACCAACACCGCGTTGGCGGCCTGCTGGCGCGCCTGTTGGATCAGGCTGGCGGTGCGCACCAGGCCGAACTTGTCGGTCGGCGTGTCCTTGTAGTAATCGAAGTCCATCATGTTGCTGTGCAGATCGGTGGTTTCCAGCACGCGCAGATCGACGGTGGCCGCCTGCGCCGAGGCGCACACCAGCAGCGCAAGCGCGGACAGCGTCAGTGGATGCTTCATCATTTGGGGTTCTCTCCATTCCATTATTCGAGTGTTATCGCAGAGGGAAATGTAATTAACACTGCTTGCCACAGTAAACTGTGAAGTGTGGCAGAAAACGGCGGCGGGTAACGCGGGGAAGTTCACAGTTGTGCCCAACAAGATCTGAGGAATTCCCGCGGCTTAGCCGGTTGAGATGGATATTCGGCGTAAAAAAAACTAGTCTGCTAGCAGAGACAGAGGGAAATTTCCCACGGAGATGCAGAGTTGAGGTGCATGATGTTAGAGCGAATTTGCCAACTGTCCCGCGAGGCGGGGGCGGCGATCATGGCGGTGTACGACGGTGAACAACCGCTTGATGTCGCACAGAAAAAAGATGACTCACCGGTGACGGCGGCCGATCTGGCGGCGCATCACATCATCAAGCGCGGCCTGGCGGCCCTGACGCCGGAGGTGCCGCTGCTGTCGGAAGAGGATCCGCCGGCGTGGGAAGAGCGCCGCAACTGGACGCGCTACTGGCTGGTCGATCCGCTGGACGGCACCAAAGAGTTCTTGCATCGCAATGGCGAGTTCACGGTCAATATCGCCTTGATTGAAGACGGGCAGGCGGTGATGGGCGTGGTGTACGCCCCGGCGATCGACGTGTTGTACCTGGCGGAGCGCGGCAAGGCCTGGAAAGAAGAGAAGGGCGTGCGGCAGGCGATCGGCGTCAGCAACGCGCATCCGCCGCTGGTGGTGGTGAGCCGCTCGCATATCGACGACGAATTGAAAGACTATCTGCAGCAGCTGGGCGAGCACCAGACCGTGTCCGTCGGTTCCTCACTGAAGTTCTGCCTGGTGGCGGAAGGTAAGGCGCAGCTTTATCCGCGCTTCGGGCCGACCAACATTTGGGATACCGCTGCAGGACACGCGGTGGCGGTGGCCGCCGGGGCGCAAATTCACGATTGGCAGGGCAAGCCGTTGCTCTATACCCCGCGTGAATCTTTCCTCAACCCCGGCTTCCGGGTGTCGCTGTTCTGAATCAGTTCGCCAACAGCTGGTGCAGCTTGGACATCACCTGCTGCACCTCTTCCGGCGTCAGCGCGCCGTCTTTGGCGAACTGAATGCGCCCTTGCTTATCCAGCACCACGATGGCGGAACCTTTCGGCTGCAGATCCCAGGCTTTGCGCACGTTGCCGTCGCTGTCGACGATAAACTGCGACCACGGGAACTCTTTCTTGCTGTCTTCGATGCTGCTGCGCACGAACATGGCGGTGCCCATCAGGGCATCGTCGGTGTTGACGATTGTCGTCGTTTGGTAACGATCGTGTGGTAGTTTCGCCTTCTTAATCGCTTCAATCAGTGGGTCGTTCATGTCTTTGGCGGAGCTGCGACCGGCAATGTGCTGTATCACCCGCACTTTTCCACTGAGCTGCGCGCTGTTCCAATTCTGGTAGCTAAAATTACCGTCAGCGTAATTGAGCTCTCCTTTATCGCTGACGCCAACCGGCGCCACGCGCTGCTGGAGCTGGAAGTTGTGCGCGGAAGCGAAAAGCGGGGCGAGCAGCAGGGATACCATCAGCATGCGACTTGTTTTCATGCTTTCTCCTTGTAAATGGGGGAATTTGTGCGACAGCACTTCGACAGCCTAAAGCATAGGATGTGATAAGAGGTCTGTCCTGTTAACCGGATCGCAGTTTTTTCCTTGGTTCGCTAATCATCAGATTTTGAAGGGATATCCTGAAAACGTTATAAATCATCATATACAATTCTGTCAAAAAGTGTAAATCCAGTGCAGATCACCGGGCGGAAGTGAACGATCTGGTCTTTACTGGGTCTACTACATGCAATCAAGTTGCGTTCTGAATTTCGAGGCTGCCACCTTTGGCGGCTCGCTGAGCGCATGGATCAACGGGAGGAGCGTAAAAGAATGAGAATCTTCCAGCGTTATAACCCTTTGAAAGTGGCGAAGTACGTTAAGACCCTGTTTCGCGGAAGGCTGTATATCAAGGACGTGGGCGCATTTGAATTCGACGAGGGGAAAATCCTGCCGCCGAAGATTCGCGACAAGCGCCATTTCAGCGTGATGTCCGAAGTGAACCGCCAGGTGCTGCTGCTGCAGGCCGAGGTCGGCTGAACACGGCGCTGACAGCGGTAAAAAAATGCGGCCCCGATGGGGCCGCTGATGTTTTTGTCCTTCGCGCCGTCAGGCCGCAGGCGTGTCGTCCGGCGCTTTCGGCAGCACCGCCGCCGGTTTGTCGCTCAGTCGGGTGACCAGCAGCTGATCTATCTTGTAGCTGTCGATATCCACCACTTCGAACTTGTAGCCGGCGTATTTGACGAAGTCGGTGCGTTTCGGGATCTTGCGCAGCATGTACATCATAAAGCCGCCAATGGTTTCGTAGTTGCCCGCCTGCGGGAACTCGTCGATATCCAGCACGCGCATCACGTCGTCGATCGGCGTGCCGCCTTCAATCAGCCATGAGCTTTCGTCGCGCGCCACGATCTGCTCTTCCTGGCCCTGGCCGACCAGATCGCCCATCAGCGTGGTCATCACGTCGTTAAGGGTGATGATGCCCACCACCAACGCATATTCATTGAGGATCACCGCGAAGTCTTCGCCGGCGGTTTTGAAGCTTTCCAGCGCTTCGGACAGCGTCAACGTGTCCGGCACGATCAGCGCCGAGCGGATCTGCACGCCGCTGCTCAGCACCAGGCTCTGGTTGCCCAGCACGCGGTTCAGCAGGTCTTTGGAATCGACGTAACCCACCACCTGATCGATATGGCCGTCGCACACCAGGAACTTGGAGTGCGGATGGGTCGAGACCTTCTCCTTGATGCTCTCTTCGCTTTCGCGCAGATCGAAGTACACCACGCTTTCGCGCGAGGTCATCGAAGACGGCACGGTGCGCGATTCCAGTTCGAACACGTTTTCAATCAGCTCGTGCTCCTGCTTGCGCAGCACGCCCGCCAGGGCACCGGCTTCCACCACCGCGTAGATGTCATCGGAGGTGATGTCGTCTTTACGCACCATCGGCAGCTTGAACATGCGGAAGATCAGGTTGGCCATGCCGTTGAAGAACCACACCAGCGGGCGGAAGATCATGATGGAGAAACGCATCGGGTTGATGATCCGGACGGCGACCGTCTCTGGTGCAATCATACCGATGCGCTTCGGGGTCAAATCGGCGAACAGGATAAACAGGCTGGTCACCAGCACGAAGGAGCAGATGAAGCTGACCTGTTCCGCCAGTTCGGGCGACAGGAAGCGAATAAAGAACTGTTGGAAGGTGCCGGAAAACGCCGCGTCGCCGACGATACCGCCGAGGATGGCCACGGCGTTCAGGCCGATCTGCACCACGGTGAAGAAGATGCCTGGGGTTTCTTGCAGTTTAAGCACTCTGGCGGCGTTGATGTTGCCTTCGTCCGCCATCAGCTTCAGTTTGATCTTGCGCGAGGCGGCCAGAGAGATTTCCGACAGTGAGAAAAACGCACTCACCGCGATCAGAAAAAGAATCAGTAAAATACTGTTTAACATAATCTATCCATACGTGCCGACGGGATGCCGGCGCTCTTGAGGAAGGGTAGTACATAGTAAAAAAAGCAGCGATAACAACCAGAAGGGAAGCTATCGGGCCGCAGAAGCGGCCCGTACAGTATAGCAGTTGCCCCACAGGGGCCGCCAGCGGTTAAAAAAGTGCCGCCGGCCGGCATCGGATCAGCCCTGCGGCGGCAGGCAAACGCCGATGCCGCCCAGCCCGCAGTAACCTTCCGGATTTTTGAACAGGTACTGCTGGTGATCGTCTTCCGCATAATAGAACGGCAGCGCCGGCGCGATCTCGGTGGTGATGATGCGCTTGTCGCCCGCCGCCGCCATCGCCTGCTGGAAGCGTTGCAGGCTGCTTTCCGCCTCGGCCTGCTGCTCTGGGCTCAGCGTGTAAATCGCCGAGCGGTACTGCGTGCCGACGTCACCGCCCTGGCGCATGCCCTGCGCCGGATCGTGATTTTCCCAGAACACCTGCAGCAGCTGCTTGTAGCTGACGACCTGCGGATCGAACACCACGCGCACCACTTCGGCGTGGCCGGTCTGGCCGCTGCACACTTCGCGGTAGGTCGGGTTCGGCGTGTAGCCGCCGCTGTAGCCGGCGGCGGTGCTGTAGACGCCCGGCTGTTGCCAGAACAGACGCTCAACGCCCCAGAAACAGCCCATGGCGAAGATCGCCACTTCCATGCCGGCCGGCACCTGAGTCATCGAGTGTTCGGTGACGACGTTGAGCGTTGCGACAGGCATTGGCGTGGTGCGGCCAGGCAGCGCGCTTGCCTTATCGACGGTTTGTGATTTATCAAAAAATGGCACCACGGTTGACTCCTGTTGTCACAGTAAGAATTGACCCTACATGGCGGCGGTTCGGTTGTATCTCACCGCGTCTTTGCCCACAATAAGCGGCAAGTGGGATTTTGTATAAGCTTAACGCAGTATTTTGAGCGCCAAAAGTGAAGAATTCGCCTGTTGCGCGGCGGCAAAGCGCGGCGGGCGGCGTCCGGAAGAAGGTTGAAGAGGGCTGCCGTCATGATAGCGCGGAGTCTGCCCTGGCCCCGGAGCGAACACCATAACAGGAAAGTAAAATCAATAAGGAGAACACGTGCCAAAGTACCCGGTCATGTGCTTGATATCTGTGTTGCTTGCGGCACCTGCAGCCTATGCGGCCAACGTGCGGCTGCAGGTGGAGGGGTTAAGCGGAGAGTTGGAAAAAAACGTCCGGGTGCGGCTGTCGTCGATCACGCCTGAAGAGGTCGGCACCGACGGTCGCTTCCGCGCACGGGTGGATGAGGCGGTGCGCCAGGGGCTGCGCGCGCTCGGTTATTACCAGCCGACCATCGAGTTTACGCTGGACGATCGGCCGGGGATGTCGCGTCCGGTGCTGCATGCCAAGGTCAATCCGGGCGAACCGGTGCGCATCGCCGGCGCCAACATCGTGCTGGAAGGCGGCGCGAAGACCGATGAGGACTATCTGGCGCTGGTAAAGAAGGATCGGCCGACCATCGGCGAGATCCTCAACCACGGCAAGTATGACAGTTTCAAAGGCTCGCTGACCGGCCTGGCGCTGCGCAAAGGCTACTTCGACGCCGACATGACCAAAAGCCAGCTCGGCGTGGCAGAAGATCTGCACAAGGCGTTTTGGGATATCGATTTCAACAGCGGCGAACGTTACCGCTTCGGCAAGGTGAAATTCACCGGTTCGCAAATCCGCGAAGACTATCTGCAAAATCTGGTGCCCTTTCATCAGGGGGATTACTACAGTTCGGAGGATTTGGCCGAGCTGAACCGCCGTTTGTCCGCCACCAACTGGTTCAACTCGGTGGTGGTGTCCCCTGATTTCAACGATGCCAAAGAGAACAAGATTTTGCCGTTGGACGCGCTGGTAACGCCGCGTACGCGCAATACCATCGAAACCGGTATCGGTTACTCCACCGACGTCGGCCCGCGGGTGAAAGGCACCTGGAAAAAGCCCTGGCTCAACGATCGCGGCCACAGCCTGGAAACCAGCGCCAGCGTGTCGGCGCCGGAGCAGCAGCTGGATCTGACCTATAAGATCCCGCTGCTGAAGAATCCGCTGGAGCAGTATTACCTGCTGCAGGGCGGGCTCAAGAATGTCGACCTTAACGACACCAAATCCGTGACCTCCAAAGTGGTGGCCTCGCGCAACTGGGATCTCTCCAGCGGCTGGCAGCGGGCGATCAACCTGACCTGGCGCTGGGATAACTTTACCCAGGGCAACGTCAGCAACACCACCATGCTGCTGTACCCCGGCGTCAGCTTCAACCGCACCCGCTCGCGCGGCGGCCTGATGCCGACCTGGGGCGACAGCCAGCGCTACTCCATCGACGTATCCGACACCACCTGGGGCTCGGGCGTGGACTTCGCGCTGATGCAGGCGCAGAACGTCTGGATCCGCACGCTCGCCGACAAGCATCGTTTCGTGGCACGCGGGCAGGTGGGATGGATAGAAACCAACGACTTCGACAAGGTGCCGCCGGATTTGCGCTTCTTCGCCGGCGGTGACCGCAGCATTCGCGGCTACAAGTACAAAGACATTTCTCCGCGCGGCGACGACGGCAAGCTGACCGGCGCCTCCAAGATGCTGACCGGCTCGCTGGAGTATCAATACAACGTGACCGGCAAATGGTGGGGGGCGATGTTCGTCGATTCCGGTGAAGCGGTGAACGATATCAAGCAGAGCAACTTCAAGACCGGCGCCGGCGTAGGCGTGCGCTGGCAGTCGCCGGTGGGGCCGGTGAAGCTGGATATCGCCGCGCCCGTGGGAGACAAGGACACTCACGGGATGCAGTTCTACATCGGTTTGGGGCCTGAACTATGAGCCTGGTTAAAAAGATTTGTCTCGGATTTCTGGTCGTTCTGCTGCTGCTGATCGGCGGCCTGGCCTTCCTGGTGGGGACCACCACCGGTTTGCATATGGTCATCAACGGCGCGGCGCGCTGGGTGCCGGGGCTGGAGATCGCCGGCGTCAGCGGCGGCTGGCGCGATCTGACGCTGAAGGGCGTGAAGTATCAGATGCCGGGCGTGACGGTCAACGCCGGGCAATTCCATCTGTCCCTCGATCTCTCCTGCTTTAAACGCAGCTCGCTGTGCGTCAACGCCTTGACCGCTCAGGACGTGGACGTGGCGGTGAACACCAAAGAGATGGCGCCCTCCGCGCCGGTGGAGGAGAGCAGTGAGCCGACCACCAATCTCAGTACGCCTTATCCGATCACTCTGCGCCTGCTGGCGCTGAACAACGTCAAGGTCACCGTCGACGACACCGCCATTTCTCTGGCCGAGTTCCGCACCGGCGCACAGTGGCAAGAGCGCGCGCTGACGCTGATGCCGACCAAGATCGGCTCGTTGCTGATCGCCTTGCCGAAAACGCCGCAAAATCCGTTGCCGGAAGCGGTGCAACCGGCGGTCGAGGTGGCGAAAAAGGTCGGTGAGCAGGTTACCGACGCGGCGAAACCGGCGCCGCAGCCGGAAGAGAAGCCGCTTGGCGAAACGCTGAAGGAACTGTTCGCCAAACCGCTGTTGCCGGATCTGCCGGACATCCGCCTGCCGCTGGATATCACCGTGAAAGAGATCAGCGGCGAACAGCTGCGCTTGACCGGCGATACCGACGTGCTGATCACGAGTCTGTTGCTGCAGGCCAGCACGCAGGATCAGCATATCCAGCTGGACAACTTCGACGTGAAGTCGCCGCAGGGTACGCTGTCGGTGCAGGGGCAGGCGACCCTGACCGGCGATTGGCCGGTGGCCCTGACCGCCAACAGCGCGTTGAACATCGAGCCGCTGAAGGGCGAAAAAGTGAAGCTGAACATCGGCGGCGGGTTGCGTGATGAGCTGAAGGTCGCGCTGAATCTGTCCGGCCCGGTCGGCGCCCAGCTTGATGTGCAAACCCGGCTGGCTGAAGCCGGCCTGCCGCTGGCGCTGACGCTGCAGAGCAAACAGCTGAAATGGCCGCTGAGCGGCGAGGCGCAGTACCAGGTTAACGATTTCCGCCTGCGCTTTAACGGCAAGGCGACCGACTATGCGTTGTCGACGCGCGCCAATCTGAAAGGTCAGGATCTGCCGCCGGCGGTGCTGACGCTGGACGGCAAAGGCAACGTCGAGCAGTTCAAGCTGGAGCGCCTGCGGCTGGCGGCGCTGCAGGGCAATACCGATCTCACCGCGCTGGTGGACTGGAGCAAGGCCATCAGCTGGAACTCGCAATTGACGCTGAGCGGCATCAATACCGCCAAGCAGTGGCCGGAATGGCCGGCGAAACTCGACGGCAAGATCACCACGCGCGGCAGCCTGCACGGCGGCAGCTGGCAGCTGCAGGTGCCGGTGCTGCAGCTGGACGGCAACGTGAAGCAGAACAAGGTCACGGCGCGCGGCACGCTGAGCGGCAACGCCGCCGGGCAGTGGAAAATCCCCGGCATCGATCTGACGTTGGGGCGCAACCAGCTGAACGTCAAAGGACAGCTGGACGAGAAGAGCTGGAACCTGGACGCCAACATCGACGCGCCGCGTCTGGACGGCGCGCTGCCGGGCCTGGGCGGCACCGCCAAAGGGCTGCTGAAGCTGCGCGGCAATCTGCAGGCGCCCCAGCTGCTGGCGGATTTGACCGCCTCCGGTTTGCAGTGGCAGGCGCTGCGCATCAACCGGGTGAAGATCGACGGTGACGTGCGCTCCACGGATCAGATCCAGGGGCAGCTGGCGGTACGCGTCGAGCAACTGAAGCAGGACGCGCTGGAAGTCAGCCTGCTGACCCTCGACGCCAAAGGCAGCGAGAAGCAGCATCAGCTGCAGTTGAAGATCGACGGTAAGCCGGTCTCCGGCCAGCTGGCGCTGCAGGGCAGCTTCGATCGTCAGCAGCAGCGCTGGCGCGGCAATCTTAACAATACCCGCTTCGATACGCCGGTGGGGGAGTGGCGCCTGACGCGCGCCATCGCGCTGGACTACCTGAACACCGCGCAGAAAATCAGCATCGGGCCGCACTGTTGGCAGAACCCGAACGCCGAGCTGTGCGTGCCGAAGACCATCGAAGCCGGCCAGAGCGGCCAGGCCAGCGTGGTGCTCAACCGGTTCGATCTGGCGATGATCAAGCCGTTCCTCGGCCCGGAGACCGCCCTGAGCGGCGTGTTCACCGGCCGAGCCGACGTCAGCTGGAAACCGGGCGGCGCGCTGCCGGAGGCGAAGGTCACGTTGGCCGGCAACGGCGTCAAGGTGGTGCAGCAGGTGCAGGGCAACGCGCTGCCGATCGCCTTCGATACGCTGACCCTCAACGCCGGTCTGAACAACGGCCGCGCGCAGGCCGACTGGCGGATCAAACTGACCAACAACGGCCAGTTAGACGGCAATATTCAGGTGGCGGATCCGCAGGTGCGGCGCACCATCAGCGGCAACGTCAATATCACCAACATTTCGTTGGCGCTGATTAACCCGGCGCTGATGAAGGGCGAAAGCGCTGCAGGCATGCTGAACGCCAACCTGCGTCTGGGCGGCAGCGCGCAGAAGCCGCTGGTGTTCGGGCGTCTGGCTTTGGATCGGGCGAAGGTGCAGGGCCACTGGATGCCGTTCGATATGACCGACGCGCGGCTGGCGGTGAATTTCAATGGCATGACATCGACGCTGGAAGGGCTGCTCAGCACCACGCGCGGCCAGCTGAATCTGGCGGGCGATGCCGACTGGCGTGACATCAACGCCTGGCGTGCGCGCATTGCCGCCAAGGGCGACAAGCTGCGGGTGACGGTGCCGCCGATGATCCGCATCGACGTGTCGCCGGATCTGGTGTTCGAAGCCACGCCGCAGCTGTTCTCGCTCAACGGCAAGGTCGACATCCCTTGGGCGCGCATCACGGTGCAGGAGCTGCCGGAAAGCGCGGTGGGCGTCTCTTCCGACGAAGTGATGCTGGACGACCAGCTGAAGCCGATTCAACCGAAGACCGCCTCGATTCCGATCAACAGCAACCTGATGATCCACGTCGGCAATGACGTGCGGCTTGACGCCTTCGGCCTCAAAGCCCGCTTGAAGGGTGATTTGAAAGTGGTGCAGGACAAGAAAGGGCTGGGCCTCAATGGCCAGATTGACATCCCTTCCGGTCGCTTCCATGCTTATGGTCAGGATTTGATCGTGCGTAAAGGGCAGCTGATGTTCTCCGGCCCGCCGGATCAGCCGCTGCTCAATATCGAAGCGATCCGCAACCCGGAATCCACCGAGGACGACGTGACCGCCGGCGTGCGCGTGACCGGCCTGGCGGATGCGCCGAAGCTGGAAGTGTTCTCCGATCCGGCCAAATCGCAACAGGAAGCCCTGTCTTATCTGCTGCGCGGCCAGGGCTTGAACAGCTCAGGCGCCGACGGCAACGCCATGACGTCGATGTTAATCGGCATGGGGGTTGCACAAAGTGGTCAACTTGTGGGTAAAATCGGCGAGGCATTCGGCGTGAGTAATTTGGCTCTGGACACTCAAGGGGTTGGCGACAATTCCCAGGTTGTCGTGAGCGGCTATGTCCTCCCAGGCTTACAAGTAAAATATGGGGTGGGCATTTTCGACTCGCTGGCCACGCTGACGTTGCGTTATCGCCTGATGCCTAAGTTGTATCTTGAAGCGGTGTCTGGTCTCGACCAGGCATTAGATTTGCTCTATCAGTTTGAGTTTTAGCGATGCGAATAATTGTCTACGGCAGTTTACGGCGCAAACAGGGAAACAGCCATTGGATGACCAACGCCCAATGGCTCGGCGAGCACGAGCTCGAAGGCTATCAGATTTACAATCTGGGCCATTACCCGGCGGCGATCCCTGGAGAGGGCACGATACATTGCGAGGTGTATCGTATTAACTCATCGATTCTGGCAGAGCTGGACGAACTGAAAAGCAACACCAAGGACTATAAGCGCGAGCTGATTCAGACGCCTTATGGGAGTGCGTGGATCTACCTGTACAAACACAGCGTGGACGGTTACCCGCGAATTACCAGCGGTGACTGGCTGAAGCGTCTCGAAGAACAGTAAGAAAAAAAACACCGCTCAATGAGCGGTGTTTTTTCATCGGACGGCGGCAGGATTACTTCTTGGCAGCGCGTTCGAAGGAGGCGATGATTTCCGCTTTAGCCGCGGCAGCGTCTGCCCAGCCTTCCACTTTCACCCATTTGCCTTTTTCCAGATCTTTGTAGTGCTCGAAGAAGTGAGCGATCTGGGCTTTCAGCAGTTCCGGCAGGTCGTTCACGTCTTTCACGTGATCGTACTCTTTGGTCAGCTTGCTGTGCGGCACCGCAACCAGCTTGGCGTCTTCACCGGCTTCGTCGGTCATTTTCAGCACGCCAACCGGACGGCAGCGGATCACGGAGCCCGGCTGCAGCGGGTATGGGGTTGGAACCAGCACGTCAACCGGGTCACCGTCCAGAGAGAGGGTGTGGTTGATGTAGCCGTAGTTGCACGGGTAGAACATCGCGGTGGACATGAAACGGTCAACGAACAGCGCGCCGGTTTCTTTGTCGATTTCGTATTTGATTGGATCGGCGTTGGCCGGGATTTCGATTACTACGTAGATGTCTTCCGGCAGGTCTTTGCCAGCAGGGACCAGATTCAAGCTCATGTCGGTTTCCTTTAATCATCAAACCAGAAATGGAGTGGCGGCTATTATAGCGGACTCTTTTGCGATTTCCTGCCCTTTTCATCGTCGAAAACCCCGCGCGCCGACGCAGGGAGAATTTCCAGATTAATCCCGCTGCGGCATGAAGTTTTGCCTCCGCCTGCCGATAACTTCAACAAACAATAATGAGCCAGCAAAGCTGGCTCCGCGTTTTGCCACCCCTACTACGTCTGATCTCACTATTCTGAAGCCGGGAAGAACTCATGCTAAAAAAGATTACGGTGAAGGCTGGGCTGATCGCCCTGCTGAGCCTGATGACCATGCTGCTGATCATGGTCAGCGTTATTGGCGTCAACGCGATTAACGAAGGATCGCGCTCGATCCATACCTTAAACCAGATCCTCGGCGAAGAGCTGGGCTCGCTGGCCAACAGCTCCAACCTGACGCTGCGCGCCCGCACCGCCGCCTCGCTGGCGGTGCGCCAACGGGAGATCGGCCAGACTGATGTCTCCGACGCCACCGTGGGCCGCATCTACGGCTACCTCGAGCAGTCGAACAAGGAAATGGCGCGCTTTGTCGGCGTCGGCACCGTGACCGAGCGCGGCCGCGAACTCTCCAGCCGCCTGCAAAACAGCTATCGCGCCTATCTGGAGCAGGGCGTGAAGCCGATGGCCGCCGCCATCAAGGCCGGCAAGATCGATGAGTATTACCATATCCAGGAGACGCGCATTTCCGCCCTGAGCATCGCGTTTGAAAAGGATCTCACCGATTTCCGCAGCTTCGCCATGAAGCTCGGCGAGAAGCAGGTGTATGAGGCGGAAAGCAACGCCAGCACCAAGATCTCGCTGATCGTGGTGGCGGGCCTGCTCAGCGTGCTGTTGGCGTTGCTGGCCTGGTTCGCGCTGCGCGTGATTATTCTGCGTCCGCTGGACGAGTCCATCGCGCAGTTGGAACACATCGCCGGCGGCGATCTGACCCACGAGATCCGTGGCGAGGGCGATACCGAGATGGGGCGCCTGGTGCGGGCGATGCAGCGTATGCAGCAGGCGCTGGCCAGTTCGGTCAGCAAAGTGCGCGACGCCAGCAGCCAGATCGACACCGGCTCGCGCGAACTGGCGGCCGGCAACCTGCATTTGGCGCAGCGCACCGAAGAATCGGCCGCGTCGCTGGAAGAGACCGCCGCCAGCATGGAACAGCTGACCTCGACGGTAAAAATGAACGCCGAGAACTGTGAACAGGCCAACCAGCTGGCGCTGAGCGTGTCTGATATCGCCAACCAGGGCAGTGAGGTGGTCAGCCAGGTGATGAGCAAGATGCAGGCGATCACCGACAGCTCGCGCCGCATCGCCGATATCATCAGCGTGATGGACGGCATCGCCTTCCAGACCAACATCCTGGCGCTGAATGCGGCGGTGGAAGCCGCGCGCGCCGGCGAACAGGGCCGCGGTTTCGCGGTGGTGGCCGGTGAAGTGCGCAACCTGGCGCAGCGCAGCGCCCAGTCGGCGAAAGAGATCAAAGGGCTGATCGAAGCGTCGCAAAACCGGGTGCAGGAAGGCGAACAGATGGTGGAGTCGGCGGCGCAGACCATGAGCGGCATCACCGGTGAAGTGGGCCGGGTGACGGCGTTGATGCGTGAGATCTCGGCGGCGACGCGCGAACAAAGCAGCGGTATCGAACAGGTGAACCTGGCGGTGGCGCAGATGGATCAGGTGGCGCAACAGAATGCGGCGCTGGTGGAGGAGTCTGCGGCGGCGACGCGCTCGCTGGAAGATCAGGCTCAGCTGCTGGCGCAGAGCATGGCGGCGTTCAAGCTGTAAGGCAATAAGGGTTCGGCAAGGCGCCGAACCCTGGCAAAGAACGCGTTACTCGTCCGGATTTTCGGCGATGAAGCGTTCTGCGTCTTCCACCATCGACTTGGTGCCGACGAAGAATGGCGCGCGCTGGTGCAGTTTCACCGGCGTGATGTCCAGAATGCGGTTTTTGCCGTCGCTGGCCTTGCCGCCGGCCTGTTCGGCCAGGAACGCCATCGGGTTGCATTCGTACAGCAGGCGCAGCTTGCCTTGCGGGTGGCTGGCGGTGCTTGGGTAGATGTAGATGCCGCCTTTCAGCAGGTTGCGGTGGAAGTCCGCCACCAGAGAACCGATGTAGCGCGAGGTGTAAGGGCGCTGCGTCGCTTCATCCTGCTCCTGGCAGTACTTGATGTATTTCTTCACGCCGAGAGGGAACTTGATGTAGTTGCCTTCGTTGATGGAATACATGTTGCCGCTCGCCGGGAAACGCACTTTCTCGTGAGAGAGACAGAACACGCCCAGAGACGGATCGTACGTGAAGGCGTGGACGCCGTAACCGGTGGTGTACACCAGCATGGTGGACGAACCGTAAACCACGTAACCCGCTGCGACCTGGGCGCTGCCCGGCTGCAGGAAGTCTTCTTCGGTCACCGGCGTGCCGACCGGCGTGATGCGACGATAGATAGAGAAAATCGTACCGACCGAGACGTTGACATCAATGTTGGACGAACCGTCCAACGGATCCATCAATACGACATACTTGGCATTTTCAGCTCGCTCGCCGTCGAATATCACGATTTCATCTTCTTCTTCGGAAGCGATACCCGCAACTTCACCACGCGCTTTCAACGCCGCTTTCAGTTTTTCGTTCGCGTACAGGTCCAGTTTCATCTGAACTTCGCCCTGTACGTTGGACACCCCGCTGGTCCCCAGAATATCAACCAGGCCGGCCTTGTTGATGTCGCGGTGAATGATTTTGGCGCCCAGTTTAATGGCAGAAAGTAACGCGGTCAGCTCGCCGGTGGCGTGCGAGAAGTCGTGCTGTTTCTCGACGATAAATTCGCCTAACGTTTTCATGACACAATCCCTGAATCTACGGATGGATAGCGGCCTGTTAACAAACCGCCAACGTTTTCGCGAGCAGTGTAGCCCAAAGATGCGCGCCATTCATAGGCAAATCCATTTCTTCTGGACGATTCTGAGCGTTAGAATATGCCGACATTCGATGCACTCACATGAGAAACCTATGCGCATTCACATTCTTGGGATCTGTGGCACCTTTATGGGCGGGCTGGCGATGCTGGCGCGCTCACTGGGGCATGACGTCACCGGTTCGGACGCCAACGTCTATCCGCCGATGAGCACGCTGCTGGAGAACCAGGGGATCGATCTTATTCAGGGTTATGATCCGGCCCAGCTGGATCCGGCGCCGGATCTGGTGATCATCGGCAACGCCATGACGCGCGGCAACCCGTGCGTGGAGGCGGTGCTGGAGCGTGGTATCCCTTACGTTTCCGGCCCGCAGTGGCTGCACGACGCCGTGTTGCGCGATCGCTGGGTACTGGCGGTCGCCGGCACCCACGGCAAAACCACCACCGCCGGCATGGCGACCTGGATCCTCGAAGCCTGCGGCTACCAGCCGGGCTTCGTCATCGGCGGCGTGCCGGGCAACTTCGACGTCTCGGCTCGCCTCGGCGGCAGCCCGTTCTTCGTGATCGAGGCCGACGAGTATGACTGCGCGTTCTTCGACAAGCGCTCCAAGTTCGTGCACTACAGCCCGCGCACGCTGATCATGAACAACCTGGAGTTCGACCACGCCGATATCTTCGACGATCTGAAAGCCATTCAGAAACAATTCCACCACCTGGTGCGCCTGGTGCCGGGCAAAGGCAAGATCATCCTGCCGGACAACGACAGCCACCTGAAGCAGGTGATGGCGATGGGCTGCTGGAGCGAACAGGAGCTGGTGGGCGAAGAGGGCACCTGGCGCGCGCAGAAGCTGACGCCGGACGCCAGTCATTACGCGGTGTTCCTCGACGGCGAGCAGGTTGGCGAAGTGAACTGGGCGCTGGTGGGCGAGCACAACATGCATAACGGCCTGATGGCCATCGCGGCGACCCGTCACGTTGGCGTGCAGCCGGCGGACGCCTGCCGCGCCTTGGGCGACTTCATCAACGCCCGTCGCCGCCTGGAGCTGCGTGGCGAAGCCAACGGCGTCACGGTCTACGACGATTTCGCGCACCACCCGACGGCGATCCTGGCCACTCTGGCCGCGCTGCGCGGCAAGGTAGGCGGCACGGCGCGCATTCTGGCGGTGCTGGAGCCGCGATCCAACACCATGAAAATGGGCATCAGCAAAAACGATCTGGCGCCTTCGCTCGGCCGTGCCGATGAAGTGTTCCTGTTCCAGCCGCATCACATTCCGTGGCAGGTTGCGGAAGTGGCGGATGCCTGCGTGCAGCCGGCGCACTGGAGCGCGGATCTCGACACGCTGGTGGAGATGGTGGTGAAAACCGCACAGCCGGGCGACCACATTCTGGTGATGAGCAACGGCGGTTTCGGCGGCATTCACGATCGCCTGTTGGACGCGTTGGCGAAAAAGCAGGAACCGAAGGTGACCTACTGATTGTTCAGCCGCATAAGCCAACCTAAGGGCCGCATTCGCGGCCTTTTTAACGCCCATAAAAAAGCCCTCGCGAGCGAGGGCAACGGGGTTCGTCGGATAGGACGACGAGAGGGTCTCTGGGAAATCGGCGTTTGCGTCAGAACTCGGCAGTGGCAGTGACGAGGGTAATCAGCTCTGCAAAGCCGTTCCCAGAGTTGTTATTTGTAAATCTCGGCGGTGGCGTGGTAGTTGCCTTCGTTACGCGCTTCGATCACGCGGTAGGCGGTCGCGCCTTTAGCATCGGCTTTCTCCGACAGCGCCTGGCGAATGTCGGTCGGTGCGCCGTCGATACCGCTGACGGTAATGGTGCCGATAGATTGCAGATTGGCGGTCTGATCGTTAGTCACCAACTGGGCGGCAGACGCGCCAAAGGAGATGACAGACAGCAAACCGAGTGCAGCGAGAGTAGTTTTCATGTTCATGATAGCGATCCTTGGTCATAACAGCCTGGAAGGGCTTGGCAGCGATTTTTATTCTTGAAGGCCGTTATGACAGCGTTTGATTCCAGAGATGTATTGCCCGTTGCCGGGTAATGCCGGTACTTATTTGTAGATTTCAGCGGTCGCGTGGAAGTTGCCGTCGTTGCGCGCTTCGATCACGCGGTAAGCGGTCGCCCCTTTGGCGTCGGCTTTATCGGACAGCGCCTGACGAATGTCGGAAGGCGCAGCGGCGACGCCGCTCACGGTGATCACACCGGCGGGCTGCAGTTTTGCGGCCTGGGTTGCGTCAACAGATTGTGCTGCGAATGCGCCAAAGGAAAGCATGGACAGAACGCTCAGGGTTGCAACGGTAGCTTTAATTTTCATCATCTCACCTCATCGTATTCTTTTATCAGTTCCAACGAACTGTGATTCAGTTCACGAAAATGAGTATACAGCTAGTAACGCCAAAAATTAATAGTTCGCTAACAGTTGCTAGTGAAACTTTAAACCGATGAACCTTATTTTTTATAACTACAAGGAATAAAAAACGCTCATAAAACGATCTTTCGATGTTAAATTTATGTAATTTCAATAAGGTAAGTGCTTTTGACCAAAAGTGCGGAAGATCACAGTGGGTACTGCTGGTTACATGGATATGTCATGGAAATGTGTTGTTGCGGGATAAAAAAGCAGTGTTAAACGCGGTTGAAGGCCGGAAAGGTAACGCGAGGGTTAAAGAAGCGCTAACAAAATGCGGGCGGTAGCCGCACTTTGTTAGCGCCAGGTTTCACAGCTCTTGCTCGAACACGCCCAGGATCGCTTCATGCAGCTTCTGAGCGGTAAAGCCGCTGGACGGCGTGACGAAAATCGTGTCGTCGCCGGCGATAGTGCCAAGGATGCCCTGGGATTTGCCCAAGGAGTCAAGCAGGCGGGCGATCAGCTGTGCGGCGCCCGGACTGGTGTGGATCACCACGACGGCGTCGTTATGGTCGACGTCCAGCACCAGGTTCTTCAGCGGGCTGGTGGTGGTCGGCACGCCGAGTTCGGCAGGAAGGCAATACACCATTTCCATTTTGGCATTGCGCGTACGTACCGCACCGAACTTGGTCAGCATGCGCGATACTTTGGATTGGTTAATGTTTTCGAAGCCTTCTTCTTGCAGCGCCAAAACGATCTCGCCTTGAGAACTGAATTTTTCTTCTTTCAATAACGCTTTGAACGTCTTGATCAGATCTTCCTGTTTTGCGGGATTACGCATTTTGCACCGTGGAATGTTGATAATGGAAGTCATGATTATGCATATAGATGAATTTTTATGCAACAAAGGCCGACCCAAAGAAAATAAACATGACCGGGCGGCGAGGAAAGGGCGGCATTTTAACAAAATCCGGCCGTGATGAATATGCCCTTTTGACGTCGGAAAATCGGCCTGCGCTGGTAAATAAAATGTTATTAAAATGATGTTGTTCTGATGTTGCGTAAGGGTGTAATGTAACGGCCGGTTAACTTGCTCGTGAATAACCTCGCACTATTTTTGATTAGTGTGCGCTATGCCCTTCATGCGTAAGCGATTTAATCTAAAATGGGCGCGACAGCGGTCATTTTATTGCACCTGCAGGCAAAAATTAGCTAATTTATTGTTTTTAAAGGTGTAATAATTTAAGGTCCGTCACCAACACATTCACGGCGCTTTATATATTTAAGACAATAAAGGAGTATAGGATGAAAGTTGCAGTTCTCGGTGCTGCTGGCGGTATCGGCCAGGCCCTCGCCCTTCTACTCAAAACCCAGCTTCCTTCAGGTTCTGAACTCTCTCTCTACGACATTGCCCCCGTTACCCCAGGCGTTGCCGTCGACTTAAGCCACATCCCAACCGCAGTTAAAATCAAAGGCTTCAGCGGCGAAGACGCGACCCCGGCTCTGCAGGGTGCGGACGTGGTGCTGATTTCCGCCGGCGTGGCCCGTAAGCCAGGCATGGATCGCTCTGACCTGTTCAACGTTAACGCCGGCATCGTGCGTAACCTGATTGAGCAAGTGGCGAAAACCTGCCCGAAAGCCTGCATCGGCATCATCACCAACCCGGTTAACACCACGGTCGCCATCGCGGCGGAAGTGTTGAAAAAAGCCGGCGTTTACGACAAGAACAAACTGTTCGGCGTGACTTCGCTGGATATCATCCGTTCCAACACCTTCGTGGCCGAGCTGAAAGGCAAGCAGCCGGAAGAGCTGAACGTGCCGGTCATCGGCGGCCACTCTGGCGTGACTATCCTGCCTCTGCTGTCGCAGATCCCTGGCGTGAGCTTCACCGATCAGGAAGTGGCGGATCTGACCAAACGCATTCAGAACGCCGGCACCGAAGTGGTGGAAGCCAAAGCCGGTGGCGGGTCTGCTACGTTGTCCATGGGCCAGGCGGCCGCGCGTTTCGGTCTGTCTCTGGTGCGCGCACTGCAGGGCGAGAAAGGCGTTGTGGAATGCGCTTACGTTGAAGGCGACGGCAAATACGCTCGCTTCTTCGCACAGCCGCTGGTGCTGGGTAAAAACGGCGTTGAAGAACGCAAGGATATCGGCACGCTGAGCGCCTTCGAACAGAAAGCGCTGAATGAGATGCTGGACGTGCTGCACAAAGATATCGAACTGGGCGAGAAGTTCATCAATAACTGATCGTCGCCGATAGTCAGCCGATAAACGCCGCCGGACGCTGTTCCGGCGGTTTTTTTTTGCCCCGCGTTCACGATTTGATGCGGGCTTTTCGATCCAGCAGGCAATCGCTGTGCGGATCATAATAGCGGCTTGGCCAGATCTCCGATGGGTGGATGCCGATTGCTTCGGCGATCAGCCATTCCCCCTTCGGCCAGGGACGCGATAGCGCGTTGGCCAGCGTTGATGAGCTTAATCCGGCCTTGCGCGACACCGCCGCCAGCGTGGTGCCCTGTTTGCGTAACGCCGCGATGATATCTGCCGGATGCCAATCTGGGTTCCTTGAATTCATGTTTACATTCCTTTTCTGATTAGCCAAAGTTGCGTTAGTGGTATAACTAACGGATCAGGGTTAGGCGTTTGAACAACGTGAAACGCTTATTCGGAAACAAGAATACCATTAAATTTCCTAAAAAATACCCAAGTAATTTCCAAAAATGACTTTGCCCACTATTGCCCAGAGATGATGGCTATGAGAAACGAGTGGTTTGCCGCCAAGGAACTGACAGGCATCGCAGGATTACCTTCCTCACCACAGGGAATCAATCTGATGGCCCGGCGCGAAGGCTGGATAAGCCGCAGGCGTAAAGGCGTGCAGGGAAAAGCGTTGGAGTATCATATCGACAGCCTGCCGCCTGGCGCGCGCAACCTGCTGATGCTGAAAGAAGATGGGGCGGCGTATGACGTAGAACGCCAGGATCCGTTAGCGGTATGGATCGAGTATTACTACCATTTGACGGAGAGCGAGCGCGAGAAAATGGTGGCTTTCCTGATGCGGGAAGGGATAGGCGGCCTGCTGGCGCGCATTGACGAAGAGAACAATACCTAGACAGGCCCGCATCAGCGGGCCTGATAAGAACGTTAAGAAACTTTTGTTTCTTAAAAGTCGCGTTGCACTGCCAGATGCGCCAGGCCTTCCAGCGCCGTGCGGTGCTCCGAGGCCGGCAAGACCTGCAGCGCGGCGATCGCCTTGTCGGCTTCTTCCTCGGCGCGTTGGCGAGTGTATTCCAGCGAACCGCATTGTTGCATCGCCTGCAATACCGGCTCCAGCAGATGACGACCGTTGCCTTGCTCAATCGCGCCGCGGATCATCTCACGCTGTGCGTCGTCGCCGTTGTGCATCGCGTGCAGCAGCGGCAGGGTCGGTTTCCCTTCATTCAGATCGTCACCGGTGTTTTTGCCCAGGGTGCTGCCGTCGGCGCTGTAGTCGAGCAGATCGTCGATCAGCTGGAAAGCGGTGCCGAGGTAGCGGCCATAATCTTGCAGCGCCTTCTCTTGCTCGGCGTTGGCGCCGGACAGGATCGCCGACGATTGCGCCGCCGCCTCAAACAGACGGGCGGTTTTGCTGTAGATCACCCGCATATAGCTTTCTTCGCTGATGTCAGGATCGTGCACGTTCATCAACTGCAGCACTTCGCCTTCGGCGATGACGTTGACCGCCTCCGACATCAGCGCCAGCACGCGCAGCGATTCCAGGCTGGTCATCATCTGGAAGGCGCGGGTATAGATAAAGTCGCCGACCAGCACGCTGGCGGCGTTGCCGAACGCGGCGTTGGCGGTGGCTTTGCCGCGGCGCATGTCCGATTCGTCGACGACGTCGTCATGCAGCAGCGTGGCGGTATGGATGAATTCGATCAGGGCGGCGACGGTGACGTGCTTGTTGCCTTCATAGCCCAACGCTCGCGCCGCCAGGACGGCGATCATCGGCCGGATGCGTTTACCGCCACCGCTGATAATGTAATAGCCAAGCTGATTGATGAGCGTGACATCGGAATTCAGCTGTTCGAGAATTGTTGCGTTCACGGCCGCCATATCTTGCGCGGTTAACTCGGTAATTTGCTCTAGGTTCATTGTGTTTTTTTCAGCTGTGTTTCTCTTCACCGCGTTGAGATCGCTGCTCACATCGGTACATGGCGGTAACTGTCCCTATGATTGTACTTGAAAAACGGTTCAGATAAACGCCACGAAAGAAACTGTGTTTTTTTTCTTCTTTTTTGTACATCTGGTCTTATTCTGCTCTTGTCATGCGCCGCTTTTTTGCGTAGAATTCGCGCCCTATTGTGAATATTTATAGCGCGCTCTGAACTAACACAGTCGGGCACGCGGAAAGCGGAGTTTTATATGTACGCGGTTTTCCAAAGTGGTGGTAAACAACACCGAGTAAGCGAAGGTCAGACCGTTCGCTTGGAAAAGCTGGACATCGCAACTGGTGAAGCGGTTGAGTTTGACCAGATTCTGATGATCGCTAATGGCGAAGATATCAAAATCGGCGTTCCTTTCGTCGATGGCGGCAAGATCAAAGCTGAAGTCGTTGCTCACGGTCGTGGCGAGAAAATTAAAATTGTTAAGTTTCGTCGTCGTAAACACCACCGTAAGCAGCAGGGCCACCGTCAGTGGTTCACTGACGTTAAAATCACCGGCATCAGCGCTTAAGTTAGGAGAGCGGATTAATGGCACACAAAAAGGCTGGCGGCTCGACTCGTAACGGTCGCGATTCAGAAGCTAAACGTCTGGGCGTAAAACGCTTTGGCGGCGAAGCAGTACTGGCAGGCAGCATCATCGTTCGTCAGCGCGGCACCAAATTCCACGCTGGTACCAACGTGGGTTGCGGCAAAGACCACACTCTGTTTGCTTTGAAAGACGGTAAAGTCAAATTCGAAGTTAAAGGCCCGAGCAATCGTAAATTCATCAGCATCGAAGCTGAATAATTTTTCGAGCCTTACGAAATAGATGTAAGCCCCGCAATTCGTTGCGGGGCTTTTTACATTTATGGGTTGCCTGCGGGCAGCCCCGTCAGCGTTGGCGAAGGTAATATGGATACGAAGCAGCAGGTCGGCGTGGGTATTTCCCTGGCGTTAACCACGGCGGTTTGCTGGGGCGCGTTGCCGATCGCGATGAAAGAAGTGTTGGCGGTGATGGAGCCGTTTACCGTCGTTTGGTATCGCTTTACCATGGCCGCCATTGGTTTGGGCGTGATCCTCGCGGTGCGCGGCAAGCTGCCGCCGCTGAAGATGTTCCGTCAACCGCGTTGGCTGCTGCTGTTGGCGATCGCCACGGCGGGGCTGTTGGGCAACTTTGTGTTCTTCAGTTCCTCGCTGCAATACCTGAGCCCGACGGCGTCGCAGGTGATTGGCCAGCTGTCGCCGGTGGGCATGATGTTCGCCAGCGTGCTGATTTTAAAAGAGCGCATGCGCATCACCCAGGTCATTGGCGCCTTGATGCTGATTTGTGGACTGATGTTGTTTTTCAACGTCAGTCTGATAGAGATCTTTACCCGGCTGACGGACTACACGCTGGGCGTCATGCTGGGCGTGTGTGCGGCGATGGTCTGGGTGAGCTACGGCGTGGCGCAGAAGGTATTGCTGCGACGGCTGGCTTCGCCGCAGATCCTGGTTATGTTGTACACTTTATGTGCGATAGCGTTGTTCCCTCTGGCCAAACCCGAGGTGATTTTCCAGCTTAGCGGCTGGCAATTGGCGTGCCTGCTGTTTTGCGGCGCCAACACGTTGATCGGCTATGGCGCGCTGGCGGAAGCGATGGCGCGCTGGCAGGCGGCGCAGGTGAGTGCGTTGGTGACGCTGACCCCGCTGTTTACCCTGCTGTTTTCTGATTTATTGGCGCTGGCCTGGCCCCAGGCATTCGCCGCGCCGACGTTAAATCTCGTCGGCTATGTTGGCGCGTTTGTGGTCGTGGCGGGCGCTATGTTTTCCGCAATTGGTCACCGGTGGTGGCCGCGACGGGCAGAACCCCCCCAGGTTGCTCCTTTGAAGCAGCCCGGTGAATGATTTACGGAGACGGTAAATGAAGTTTGTAGATGAAGCAGCGATTCTGGTCGTTGCAGGCGATGGCGGCAACGGATGCGTCAGCTTCCGCCGCGAAAAATATATCCCTAACGGTGGGCCTGACGGCGGCGACGGCGGCGACGGCGGCGACGTCTACCTGCTGGCGGACGAGAACCTCAATACCCTGATCGACTACCGCTTTGAGAAGTCTTTCCGCGCCGAGCGCGGTCAGAATGGCCAGAGCCGCGACTGTACCGGTAAACGCGGTAAAGACGTCATCATCAAGGTGCCGGTCGGCACGCGCGTGAAGGATCAGGGCACCGGCGAGATCCTCGGCGACATGACCCGTCACGAGCAGAAGCTGATGGTCGCCAAAGGCGGCTGGCACGGTCTGGGTAACACCCGTTTCAAATCGTCGGTCAACCGTGCGCCGCGTCAGAAGACGCTGGGCACCGCCGGCGAAGCGCGCGATCTGTTGCTGGAGCTGTTGCTGCTGGCCGATGTGGGCATGCTGGGGCTGCCGAACGCCGGCAAATCGACCTTCATCCGCGCGGTGTCCGCCGCCAAGCCGAAGGTGGCCGATTATCCGTTTACCACGCTGGTGCCAAGCCTGGGCGTGGTGCGCATGGACCACGAGCAGAGCTTTGTGGTCGCCGACATTCCGGGGCTGATCGAGGGCGCCTCCGAAGGCGCGGGCCTGGGCATTCGCTTCCTGAAACACCTGGAGCGTTGCCGCGTGCTGTTGCACCTGGTGGACATTGCGCCGATCGACGAATCCGATCCGGTGGAAAACGCCAAAGTCATCATCAACGAGTTGAACCAATACAGCGAAAATCTGGCGCAGAAGCCACGCTGGCTGGTGTTCAACAAAATTGATGTGATTGGTGAGGAAGAAGCTGCCGAACGCGCCAAGGCGATTGTGGAAGGCATGGGCTGGGAAGGAAAGTACTACATGATCTCCGCCGCCAACCGCGAAGGCGTCAACGCGCTGTGCTGGGACGTGATGAACTTCATCAACACCCAGCCGAAAGCGATGGCGATCGAAGAAAGCGCGCCGGAAAAAGTCGAATTCATGTGGGACGACTATCACCGCGAACAGCTGGCGGAGATGGAATCGGAAGCGGATGACGACTGGGATGACGACTGGGACGAAGACGACGACGAAGGCGTCGAAATCATTTACCAGAAGTAATTCGATGATAAAGGGCTCAGCAACGCTGGGCCCTTATTATTTGAGCGCCTTTTCCGGCAGCCAACACTGGGCATTCAGGCCGCGCGCATCGCGGCGGTTTTCCAGCGTCAAGCGCCCCTGGTGCAGCTGCACGATGCGGATCACGATATTCAAGCCCAGTCCGCTGCCGCCGTAGCGTTGATCCATGCGGCGAAACGCCTGCGTCAGCTCCCCGACCATCTCTTCCTTGATCCCCGGGCCATCGTCGATGACCTGCAGCAGATAACCGCGGTCCTGCGGCGTTAACCGCACCTGTATCGCGCCGCCTTCCGGGCCGTATCGGTGGGCGTTTTCGACCAGGTTGCGCAGCAGCAGCCGCAGCAGCACCGGATCGCCATTCACCGCGGCGGCGGCCGGCAATTGCCAGGCCAGCGTTTGCCCGCGTTGGGCGGCCATTTCGTCGAGCTCTTCACGCAGCGGCTGGATCACATCGGCTACCCAATCGAAATGCTGGTAATGGCCGCTGGCAAAGTCTTGCCCGGCGCGCGACAGCATCAGCAGTTGCTCGACGGTGTACATCAGTTGATCGATGCGGGCGATCAGCGCCTGGCTGCCCTGGACGCCCTGTTTTTCCATCAGTTCCAGATGCAGGCGGATGCCGGCCAGCGGCGTGCGCAGCTCGTGGGCGGCGTCGGCGGTGAACAGGCGTTCCTGCTGAATGGTGTTGTCCAGCCGTGAGAACAGCTGATTGAGCGCATTGGTGACCGCCACCATTTCCTGGCTGTCGCTGGTGATCGGCAGCGGCGTCAGGTTATCGGCAGAGCGCTTTTCCAGCCGCTGCTGCAATTGGTTGAGCGGGCGGGTGATCCAGCTGATGGCCCAGAAAGACGCCAGCAGGGTCACGATCATCATGATCAGCGAAGGCGCCAACAGCGAGGCGATGGCCTCGGCGATCTCGGTATCGACGCGCTCGCTGCGCACTTTGGCGGACAGGGTTTCGTCCACCAGGAAGCTGATCTGTTCCTGGCTTTCGTGCCACAGCCAGAAGGCGCTGATGAGCTGCGTGACCAACAGGATCAGCGCCAACATCAGCAGCAGGCGGCGGCGCATGCTGATCATGAGGAAGGTTCCAGGCGGTAGCCGATGCCGCGCACGGTGCGGATGCGATCCTTGCCCAGTTTGCGACGCAGGTTGTGGATGTGCACTTCCAGCGTGTTGGAGCCCAGATCGTCTTGCCAGGTGTAGAGATCTTGTTGCAGGAGCTCACGGTTGACCGTCTGCCCGGCACGCATGATCAGGCGCGACAGAATGGCGAACTCTTTTGGCGTGACCTCCACCGGTTGTTGCTGCAGGTAGACCTGCTGGCTGGAGAGGTTCAACTGCAGGTCATCCACCTGCATCAGATTGTCGCTGTGGCCCTGGTAGCGCCGCAGGAGGGCGCGCACGCGCGCCTGCAGCTCAACCAGCGCGAAGGGTTTGACCAGATAGTCGTCGGCGCCGGCGTCCAGCCCGTCGACGCGATCTTCCAGGGCGTCGCGGGCGGTCAGGATCAGCACCGGCAGATCGATCTGCTGGCGGCGCCACTGCCGCAGCAGCGCCGCGCCGTCCATATCCGGCAGGCCGAGATCCAGGATCACCATGCTGTATTGGCTGGTGATGAGCAGGCTGTTGGCCTCCGCCGCCGTGGCGGCACAGTCGCAGACGTAACCCTCGCCGGTCAGCGCCAACGCCAGCCCCTGTTGCAGCAGTTCATCATCTTCAACGACCAGCAGCTTCATGACGACCCTCAGTTGTTTTGGTAAATATCCCGATACAGGCGGCTTTCGAAGCGCACCAGCGGCGCGCGGCGCTGTTTCTGATCTTCCGGCGGCACGGCGTAGCCGGAGAGATACTGCACGAAGGCCATGCGCTGGCCGCTGGCTGTCGTGATGAAGCCCGCCAGGTTGTAGACGCCCTGCAGCGCGCCGGTCTTGGCCGATACCTTGCCGTCGACGCCGGCTTCATGCAGGCCGCCGCGGTAGCGCAGGGTGCCGTCATAGCCGGACAGCGGCAGCATCGAGATAAAGTTCAGCTCGTTGTCGTGCTGCGCGATGTACTGCAGCGCCTGCATCATGGTCGCCGGGGCCAGCAGGTTGTGGCGCGACAGGCCGGAACCGTCGGCGATGATGGTATTGCCCAGATCGATGCCGGCCTTTTGGCGCAGCACCTGGCGCACTGCATCGGAGCCCGCTCGCCAGGTGCCTGGCACGCCGAAGCGCTCATGGCCGATGGTGCGGAAGACGGTATCGGCAATCATGTTGTCCGACTTCTTCAGCATGATCTTCAACAGATCGTGCAGCGGTGCCGACTGGGTTTGCGCGATCACCGTGCCGGTAATGCCGGGACGCGTCTGGCGTTTCAAATGCCCGTCGATCTGGATGCCGGCCTGCGTCAGCTCGTCTTTCAAGATGGCGCCCGCATAGCTGGCGCCGTCCTGGATGGCGAAGGCCAGCGGCAACGGCTCGCTGCGCTGCGTCAGGCAGCCGGTCAGGGTAAAGCGGTTCAGCTCGCCCGGCACCACGTCCAGCTCGCAGTACTGCGCGTCTGCCGAGCCGCGCGCCAGGGTGCGCACCTGGCTAAACATATTAACCGGATAATAGGAGGCGACGCGGATAAACGCCATGTCGCCCGGATTCGGCGCGCTGTACAGCGAGACCGAGAAACAGTTGCGATCGACGATGGCGGCGGCCGGCGGCGCGCTGAAGCACTGCGTCAGATCGTTCCACGGCCAACCGGGCGCTTTGTCATGGCTGGCGAAGACCGAGGTATCGACTAGCACGTCGCCGCTGATTTGGCGCACGCCTTGCTTTTTCAGGACGGCCACCATATTGCGCAGGCTCTGGCGTTTGAAGGTCGGATCGCCGCTGAAGCGAGCGATCAGGTTGCCGCGCAGCACGCCGTCGCGGATATCGCCCTGGCTCTCCAGCGTGGTGGTGAAACGGTAATCGGGCCCGAGTTGCAGCAATGCCGCCAGCGCCGTCAGCACTTTTTGGGTACTGGCCGGCAGCGCCATTTGCTGAGAGTGGTAATCGATCGTCGGCGAGCCGGCGCCGATCTTCTGAACGACCAGGGCAAGGTTGGCCCCATCAGGCAGATATTGTGTGTACTCTTCAACCGGGGCCGCATTCGCATTCAGAACAAATGCGCAAGCCAATGCACTGACAATTCGTGAAAAACGCATAATCTCGGGATAACAGCTGGATAACGTGCCGTCATACTACGGTGCAATCAGGGAAAAAGTAAACGATGACCCTCAAGGAACTCTAGGCTAAAATGCGTATCAAAATGCAAAACCGATCTTGGCTTGGGCTCCGTTCCGAGTCAGGTTTCTTTTGTTTGTCGCCTGGAGGCGGGGGGCGGTATGCCAACCGTGTTTTCATACGAATACGTCAGGATGACGGTTATTTGAACAGGAAAGATTTAGAGGTATTTATACGATGAACCAAATTCCGATGACCTTGTTTGGCGCTGAAAAACTGCGCGAAGAGCTCGAATATCTGAAAAGCGTGCGCCGCCCGAAAATCATTGCGGATATCGCTGAAGCGCGTGAACACGGCGACTTGAAAGAAAATGCCGAGTACCATGCCGCCCGCGAACAGCAGGGTTTCTGTGAAGGCCGCATTCAAGAAATCGAAGCCAAGCTGTCCAATGCTCAGGTGATCGACATCACCAAGATGCCGAACACCGGTCGGGTGATCTTCGGCGCCACCGTATCGGTGATGAATCTGGACAGCGAAGAAGAAGTGACTTACCGCATCGTTGGCGACGATGAGGCCGATTTCAAGAAAAATCTGATTTCGGTAAACTCGCCGATGGCGCGCGGCCTGATCGGCAAAGAGCAAGACGATGTGGTGGTGATCAAAACCCCAGGCGGCGACGTGGAATACGAGATCCTGAAGGTCGAGTATCTCTGATCGGGACCGTTGGTCATTAATGCGCCAACGTTTTGTAAAGATAGGAAAAAGGCCGCAAGCGGCCTTTTATCTTGGTCAGGCGCATGGCACCTTTTCGTTAACCTGATGGTTATTAACGCGGTAGACTGATCTTGCGCTCTTTCGACGGGCGGTAAAGAATAAGCGTACTGCCGATAACTTGCACATTGCAGGCGCCCGTTTCACGCACGATAGCGTCGGCGATCAGGGTCTTGGTTTCGCGATCTTCAGCGGCGATTTTTACCTTGATCAGCTCATGATGCTCCAGAGCCTGTTCAATTTCAGCCAGCACCCCTTCGGTAAGACCGTTATTGCCCAGCATCACCACCGGTTTTAACGGATGCGCCAGGCCTTTCAGGTGCTGTTTTTGTTTATTATTCAGATTCATTGTCTTTTTTGCTTAAGTTGGGATTGAAAACGGTACATTCTACCGCCATCTCATGTATATCACCAAATCGGTCTTCACCGGTGTGAGTCTACGTGAGCAGCGACCCTGACATAAGACTCTTTTTATGATAGTTGGAAAACGAGATGGCTAATAAAAAGCGTTCGGCTAGCTCCAGTCGCTGGTTACAAGAACACTTTAGCGATAAATATGTACAGCAGGCGCAGAAAAAGGGACTGCGTTCCCGTGCCTGGTTTAAACTTGATGAAATACAGCAGAGCGACAAACTGTTCAAACCGGGCATGACCGTGGTTGATCTGGGCGCCGCACCGGGCGGCTGGTCGCAGTATGTGGTCACCCAAATCGGCGGTACCGGGCGCATCATCGCCTGTGATATTTTGCCAATGGATCCTATCGTTGGCGTCGATTTCCTTCAGGGCGATTTTCGTGATGAACTGGTGCTGAAGGCACTGTTGGAACGAGTAGGCGAGAGTAAGGTTCAGGTGGTCATGTCCGATATGGCCCCGAATATGAGTGGCACCCCGGCGGTCGATATTCCAAGGTCGATGTATCTGGTGGAGTTGGCGCTGGATATGTGTCGTGATGTCCTCGCACCAGGCGGAAGTTTCCTGGTGAAGGTGTTCCAGGGAGATGGCTTTGACGAGTACCTACGGGAAATTCGCTCCCTGTTTACGAAGGTTAAGATTCGTAAGCCAGACGCTTCCCGCGCCCGTTCGCGCGAAGTGTACATTGTAGCGACAGGGCGCAAACTGTAGTACCCTAACGCTGTTTGTTAACACAGTTGTAAGATGAGGTTAATCCCTTGAGTGACATGGCGAAAAACCTAATTCTCTGGTTAGTCATCGCGGTAGTGTTGATGTCTGTATTCCAGAGCTTTGGGCCCAGCGAGTCGAATGGCCGTAGGGTGGATTACTCTACCTTCATGTCCGAACTGACCCAGGACCAGGTTCGCGAAGCGCGAATCAACGGACGTGAAATTAACGTTACCAAGAAAGACAGTAACAAATACACGACCTACATCCCTGTCAACGATCCTAAGTTGCTGGATACGTTGTTAACGAAGAATGTGAAAGTTGTCGGCGAGCCGCCTGAAGAGCCGAGCCTGCTGGCTTCTATCTTTATCTCTTGGTTCCCGATGCTGTTGCTGATCGGGGTCTGGATCTTCTTTATGCGGCAAATGCAGGGCGGCGGCGGCAAGGGCGCGATGTCCTTCGGCAAGAGCAAGGCCCGCATGCTGACGGAAGACCAGATCAAGACCACTTTCGCCGATGTCGCCGGGTGTGACGAAGCGAAAGAAGAGGTGAGCGAACTGGTGGAATACCTGCGCGAACCGAGCCGTTTCCAGAAGCTGGGCGGCAAGATCCCGAAAGGCGTGCTGATGGTTGGCCCGCCGGGGACCGGTAAAACGCTGTTGGCGAAAGCGATCGCCGGCGAAGCGAAGGTACCGTTCTTCACCATTTCCGGTTCCGACTTCGTCGAAATGTTCGTCGGCGTGGGTGCATCCCGCGTGCGCGACATGTTCGAACAAGCGAAGAAAGCCGCGCCGTGCATCATCTTCATCGATGAAATCGACGCCGTCGGTCGCCAGCGTGGCGCAGGCCTGGGTGGCGGTCACGATGAGCGTGAGCAGACCCTGAACCAGATGCTGGTTGAGATGGACGGTTTCGAAGGCAACGAGGGCATCATCGTCATCGCGGCCACCAACCGTCCGGACGTGCTTGACCCCGCGCTGCTGCGCCCGGGCCGTTTCGACCGTCAGGTCGTGGTCGGGCTGCCGGACGTGCGTGGCCGCGAGCAGATCCTGAAGGTGCACATGCGCCGCGTGCCGTTGGCGGCCGACATCGACGCCTCCGTCATTGCGCGCGGTACGCCGGGCTTCTCCGGTGCCGACCTGGCCAACCTGGTCAACGAAGCGGCGCTGTTCGCCGCCCGCGGCAACAAGCGCGTGGTGTCGATGGTGGAGTTCGAGAAAGCCAAAGACAAGATCATGATGGGTGCGGAACGCCGCTCCATGGTGATGACTGAAGCGCAGAAAGAGTCGACCGCGTATCACGAAGCGGGCCACGCCATCATTGGCCGCCTGGTTCCTGAACACGATCCGGTGCACAAGGTCACCATCATTCCTCGTGGTCGGGCGCTCGGCGTGACCTTCTTCCTGCCGGAAGGGGATGCGATCAGCGCCAGCCGTCAGAAGCTGGAGAGCCAAATCTCCACCCTGTACGGCGGTCGTCTGGCGGAAGAGATCATCTACGGGCCGGAAAAAGTCTCTACCGGTGCGTCGAACGATATCAAAGTGGCGACCTCCATCGCCCGCAACATGGTGACCCAATGGGGCTTCTCCGAGAAGCTGGGGCCGCTGCTGTATGCGGAAGAAGAGGGCGAAGTGTTCCTGGGCCGTTCCGTGGCCAAGGCGAAGCACATGTCGGATGAAACCGCGCGTATCATCGACCAGGAAGTGAAGTCGCTGATCGAACGCAACTACACGCGTGCTCGCTCGCTGCTGATGGAAAACATGGACATCCTGCACTCGATGAAGGATGCGTTGATGAAGTATGAAACCATCGATGCGCCGCAGATCGACGATCTGATGAACCGCAAAGACGTGCGTCCGCCGGCGGGCTGGGACGATGCGAACAAAGGCAACAGCTCCGACAACGGTGGCACCCCGAAAGCCCCGACGCCGGTAGATGAGCCGCGCACCCCAACGCCGGGCAACACCATGTCCGAACAGCTCGACAAGTAACAGCGGCTGTGTAATAACATCAAACCCCGGCATGCCGGGGTTTTTTTTTGCCCGGCGGGCAGTGAACCAGGCAACAGTAAGGTGGACCAACCATGCAGTTAACCGTGCGCGACATGACGCTCAATCTCTCCCATCCGCAGGTGATGGGCATCCTCAACGTGACGCCGGATTCGTTTTCCGACGGCGGCCGCCACAACACCCTGAACCAAGCGCTGGTGCATGCGCATGCGCTGATTTCGGCCGGCGCCACGATGATTGATATCGGCGGCGAATCGACAAGGCCGGGGGCGGCGGAAGTGAGCGAAGAGGAGGAGCTTGAGCGGGTCGTGCCGGTGGTGGAAGCGCTGGCGCAGCGCTTTGAAGTCTTTATCTCGGTCGATACCTCGAAAGCGGGTGTGATCCGCGAATCGGCGCACGCCGGTGCACACTTGATCAACGACATCCGTTCGCTGCAGGAGCCGGGCGCCCTGGCGGCGGCGGCGGAAAGCGGTTTGCCGGTCTGCCTGATGCACATGCAGGGGCAGCCGCGCACCATGCAGCAGGCGCCGCACTACGACGATCTGATCGCCGACGTGCAGACGTTTTTCGAGCACCATATCCGGCGCTGTAACGAGGCGGGGATAACAAATCAGAAATTGCTGCTCGACCCAGGCTTCGGTTTCGGTAAAAATTTGTCGCACAACTATCAGCTTCTGGCCCGGTTGTCGGAATTTCATCGTTTCGGTTTGCCGCTGTTGGTCGGCATGTCGCGCAAATCGATGATTGGACAACTGCTGAACGTGCCGCCGGATCAACGGGTTATCGGCAGCGTGGCCTGCGCGGTGATCGCGGCGATGCAGGGTGCGCAGATTGTCAGAGTGCATGACGTTAAAGAAACCGTCGAGGCGATGCGTGTCGTCGAGGCAACACTTTCAGCTAAGGGACAGTAGAGACATGAGCGAGCGCAAATATTTTGGCACCGACGGCATCCGTGGCAAGGTCGGGGACAGCCCCATCACGCCTGACTTCGTGCTGAAGCTGGGCTGGGCGGCCGGTAAAGTGCTGGCGCGTCACGGTTCCCGCAAGATCATCATCGGTAAGGATACGCGCATCTCCGGATATATGCTGGAGTCCGCTCTGGAAGCCGGCCTGGCGGCCGCCGGATTGTCCGCCTCCTTCACCGGGCCGATGCCCACGCCGGCGGTGGCCTACCTGACGCGCACCTTCCGCGCGGAAGCGGGCATTGTCATCTCCGCTTCGCACAACCCGTTCTATGACAACGGCATCAAGTTCTTCTCGATCGACGGCGCCAAATTGCCGGACAACGTCGAAGAGGCGATCGAAGCCGAGATGGAAAAACCGCTGACCTGCGTGGAGTCCGCCGAGCTGGGTAAAGCCAGCCGCATCATCGACGCCGCCGGCCGCTATATCGAATTCTGCAAAGGCACCTTCCCGAGCGAGCTGAGCCTGAAGGGGCTGAAAATCGTGGTTGACTGCGCCAACGGCGCGACTTACCACATCGCGCCGAGCGTGCTGCGCGAGTTGGGCGCCACGGTGATCGCCATCGGCGTTGAGCCGGACGGGATGAACATCAACGAAAAATGCGGCGCTACCGATGTGCGTCAGCTGCAAGAGCGCGTACTGAAGGAAAAAGCGCACGTCGGCCTGGCGTTCGACGGCGACGGCGACCGCGTGATGATGGTGGATCACCTGGGCAACAAGGTGGACGGCGACCAGATCCTGTACATCATCGCCCGTGAAGGCCTGCGTCAGGGCCAGCTGCGCGGCGGCGCGGTCGGCACCCTGATGAGCAATATGGGGTTGGAGCTGGCGCTGAAACAGCTGGGCATTCCGTTCGCTCGCGCCAAAGTGGGCGACCGCTACGTGCTGGAGAAGCTGCAGGAGTTGGGCTGGCGCATCGGCGCGGAAAACTCCGGCCATGTGATCCTGCTGGACAAAACCACCACCGGCGACGGCATCGTGGCCGGGCTGCAGGTGCTGACCGCCATGGTGCGCAACCACATGAGCCTGCATGACCTGTGCAGCGGCATGAAGCTGCTGCCGCAGGTCCTGGTCAACGTGCGCTTCGCCGGCGAGCACAATCCGCTGGAGTCCGACGCGGTGCGCAAAGTCACCGAGCAGGTGGAGGCCGAGCTGGCCGGCCGCGGCCGGGTGCTGCTGCGCAAATCGGGCACCGAGCCGCTGATCCGCGTGATGGTGGAAGGCGAAGACGAGCAGCAGGTGACCGCGCTGGCGCATCGCATCGCCGACGCGGTGAAATCCGCAGGTTAAAACAGACAGTTAGCCGCCGGGCTTGGCATCGCTGAGCCCGAACAGGCGATTGTTGGCGTTTTTTTCCGCAAACGCGCCGGCGGCTGCAAATTGCCCTTGCGCGGGTTAGCGGCTTTGGTTAGTATTCACACCCGCTTCAGTAGGCAGTTTATAAAAAACGCCTGCTTGATGAGTGTGAAGCATTTGGCATGCGGTAAGGCCGCAAGGATACGGGTACTACTATGTACGAAGCTCTTCTGGTAATTTTCCTGCTGATCTCAATCGGGCTGGTTGCTCTGATTATGTTGCAGCAAGGTAAAGGCGCTGATATGGGAGCCTCTTTCGGAGCAGGTGCATCAGGCACATTGTTCGGTTCGAGTGGTTCCGGTAACTTTATGACCCGCATGACTGCTGTGCTGGCGACGTTGTTCTTCGTCATCAGTCTGATTCTGGGCAACCTCAGCAGCAACCAGAGCAAGAAAGGCAGCGAGTGGGAAAACCTGGGTCAGCCAGTGAAAACTGAGCAGACGACCGCGCCGGCGGCACCAGCCAAGCCGAGCAGCGATATCCCGCAGTAAGCCGTAACAAAGTTTGAAAACGGTGGTTGTGAACTCGAAAGAACAACGGCCGTTAGCAGTAAGAATCAGTACCGAGGTGGTGGAATTGGTAGACACGCTACCTTGAGGTGGTAGTGCCCTAACGGGCTTGTGGGTTCGAGTCCCATCCTCGGTACCAAATCCCAGAGATAACTTGCAATTTTGCGATTATCGGCGTAGTATTTGCCACGTTTTCGGACGCGGGGTGGAGCAGCCTGGTAGCTCGTCGGGCTCATAACCCGAAGGTCGTCGGTTCAAATCCGGCCCCCGCAACCACTTTCCTTTAAGTGTTTATTTTCAAATACACTTTTCGATTGAAACCCGCTTTTCTCGATCAACATTTGAAAATGACACTTGCTCGAAAGTTGTACCGAGGCCGCCTAGCGGCAAACAGGGTCCAGTTGCATAAAGCCCCGATTTTTCGGGGTTTTTTGTTATTTGGCAACAGAATCACTGGGCTATTTAGCCCTTTTTTTATGTCTTGGGGGTGGGCTTGTCCACATTAGAGCAAAAGTTAACAGAGATGCTTTCGGCACCGGTAGAAGCGTTGGGCTTTGAGCTTGTAGGCATCGAATTCATTCGTGCGCGCCAATCGACGCTCCGCATCTATATTGATAGTGATAACGGCATCAATGTTGATGATTGCGCTGATGTCAGCCACCAGGTCAGCGCTGTATTGGACGTCGAAGATCCAATCACGGTCGCTTACAACTTGGAAGTCTCCTCTCCTGGCCTTGATCGCCCGATGTTCACCGCAGAACACTATACGCGTTACCTCGGTGAAGAAGTCAGCCTGGTCCTGCGCATGGCGGTACAGAACCGTCGCAAGTGGCAGGGTATTATCAAGTCTGTCGAAGGCGAGATGATCACGGTTACTGTGGAAGGGAAAGATGAAGTGTTCGCGCTGAGCAACATCCAGAAAGCGAACCTGGTACCCCACTTTTAAAGTTTGGAAGAGGCAACTAGGATGAACAAAGAGATTCTGGCTGTTGTTGAAGCAGTTTCCAATGAAAAATCCCTTCCGCGCGAGAAGATTTTCGAAGCGCTGGAAACTGCATTAGCCACCGCAACCAAGAAAAAATACGAGCAGGAAATCGACGTGCGCGTCAGCATTGACCGCAGAACCGGCGATTTCGATACCTTCCGCCGTTGGGTCGCCGTAGACGAAGTGACTCAGCCGACGCGTGAAATCACGCTGGAAGCCGCTCAGTTTGAAGATCCGAGCATCGAGCTCGGCGGATACGTCGAAGATCAGATCGAATCCGTGACCTTCGACCGCATCACCACCCAAACCGCCAAGCAGGTTATCGTGCAGAAAGTGCGCGAGGCCGAGCGCGCGATGGTGGTCGACGCTTTCCGTGAACACGAAGGTGAGATCGTCACCGGCGTGGTGAAGAAAGTGAACCGTGACAGCATCGCGCTTGATCTGGGCAACAACGCCGAAGCGGTCATTGGCCGTGAAGACATGCTGCCGCGCGAAAACTTCCGTCCGGGCGACCGCATTCGCGGCGTATTGTATGCCGTACGTCCCGAAGCTCGCGGCGCGCAGCTGTTCGTCAGCCGTTCCAGCCCGGAAATGCTGAAAGAGCTGTTCCGCATCGAAGTGCCGGAAATCGGCGAAGAAGTGATCGAGATTAAAGCGGCAGCCCGCGATCCAGGCTCCCGTGCGAAAATTGCAGTGAAAACCAACGACAAGCGCATCGATCCGGTCGGCGCCTGCGTAGGTATGCGCGGTGCGCGTGTTCAGGCCGTGTCGAGCGAGCTCGGCGGCGAACGCATCGATATCATCCTGTGGGATGATAATCCTGCGCAATTCGTCATCAACGCCATGGCGCCGGCCGACGTCGCGTCGATCGTGGTAGACGAAGATAACTGCACCATGGATATCGCCGTTGAAGCCAGCAACCTGGCGCAGGCGATCGGCCGTAACGGCCAAAACGTGCGTTTGGCTTCCCAACTGCTGAAACAACACCGCGGCGACGATCGTTGGGAACTGAACGTGATGACGGCGGACGACCTGCAGGCCAAGCACCAGGCCGAGGCTCATGCCGCTATTGATACCTTCACCAAGTATCTTGATATCGACGAAGATTTCGCCACCGTACTGGTTGAAGAAGGCTTCTCCACGCTGGAAGAGCTGGCCTACGTGCCGATCAAAGAGCTGTTGGAAATCGACGGTCTGGATGAAGATACGGTTGAAGCATTGCGCGAACGCGCCAAAGCTGCATTGACCACGCTGGCCCTGGCACAAGAAGAAAGCCTGGGCGACAACAAACCGGCCGACGATTTGCTCAACCTGCCGGGTCTTGAGCGCAGCATGGCCTTTAAACTGGCCGCGCGTGGGGTTTGTACGCTGGAAGATCTTGCCGAGCAGGGTGTTGACGATCTGGCTGATATTGAAGGGCTTAGCGATGAGCAAGCCGGCGAGCTGATCATGGCTGCACGCAATATCTGTTGGTTTGGCGACAACGCGTAATAACTGTAGCAGGAAGGAACAGCATGACGACAGATGTAACCGTAAAATCGCTGGCAGCAGAGATTCAGACTCCGGTTGATCGCCTGGTACAGCAGTTTGCTGATGCAGGGATCAACAAGTCCGAGTCGGACTCTGTTACCCAGCAAGAAAAAGAAACATTACTGGCGCACCTGAACCGTGAACACGGCAGCGCGCCGGGTAAACTCACTTTGCAGCGCAAAACGCGCAGCACCTTGAATATCCCGAGCACCGGCGGTAAAAGTAAATCGGTGCAAATTGAGGTCCGCAAGAAACGCACTTATGTAAATCGCGATACGCAGGAAGCCCAGTTGGCTGAAGCGGCAGAGCAGGCACAGCGTGAAGCGGAAGAGCAGGCACGGCGCGAAGCGGAAGAGCTCGCAAAACGCGAAGCGGAAGCGAAGCGCGCAGCCGAAGAGCAAGCCAAACGTGAGGCCGCGGAGATTGCTAAGCGTAATTCAGCGGAAAAAGAAAAAGTGACCAATCAACATACCGACGAAATGACCAAGCCAGCTCAGGCGGAAAAAGCACGCCGTGAAGCCGAAGCCGCTGAACTGAAACGTAAAGCGGAAGAGGAAGTGCGCCGCAAGGTTGAAGAGGAAGCCAAGCGCGTGGCGGAAGAAGCCCGTCGCATGGCCGAAGAGAACGGCGAGAAGTGGGCCCAGGCCGACGCGGCTAGCGCTGCGGTTGAAAGCGCCGACTATCACGTGACCACCTCTCAGCACGCCCGTGCCGCTGAAGACGAAAACGACGCCAAAGTTGAAGGCGATCGTCGCAGCCGCACCCGCGGCGGCAAAGCCACCAAGCAGAAGAAAGGCAACAAGCTGTCCGAATCCAAAGCGGATCGTGAAGAAGCGCGTGCCGTTACCCGTGGCGGCAAAGGCGGCAAACGCAAGCCTAGCGCTCTGCAGCAGGGCTTCAACAAGCCGGCGCAGGTGGTTAACCGTGACGTGGTGATCGGTGAAACCATCACCGTGGCCGAGCTGGCCAACAAGATGGCGGTCAAAGGTTCTCAGGTCATCAAAGTGATGATGAAACTGGGCGCCATGGCCACCATTAACCAGGTTATCGACCAGGAAACCGCACAGCTGGTTGCCGAAGAGATGGGCCACAAAGTTATCCTGCGTCGTGAAAACGAGCTGGAAGAAGCGCTGATGAGCGATCGTGATACGGGCGCTGCGGCCGAGCCGCGCGCGCCGGTCGTGACCATCATGGGCCACGTTGACCACGGTAAAACCTCTCTGCTGGACTACATCCGCTCCACCAAAGTGGCGGCGGGCGAAGCCGGCGGCATTACCCAGCACATCGGTGCCTACCACGTAGAAACCGAGAACGGCATGATCACCTTCCTGGACACCCCGGGCCACGCCGCGTTTACCTCGATGCGTGCTCGCGGTGCTCAGGCGACTGACATCGTGGTTCTGGTGGTGGCGGCCGATGACGGCGTGATGCCACAAACCATCGAAGCTATCCAGCACGCGAAAGCGGCGCAGGTGCCATTGGTGGTTGCGGTGAACAAAATCGACAAACCGGAAGCCGATCCGGACCGCGTTAAGCAGGAACTGTCTCAGTACGGCGTTATGCCGGAAGAGTGGGGCGGCGAAGCGCAGTTCGTTCACGTGTCCGCGAAAGCCGGTACCGGTATCGACGAGCTGCTGCAGGCCATCCTGCTGCAGGCCGAAGTTCTGGAGCTGAAAGCGGTTCGCAGCGGCATGGCGAGCGGCGTAGTGATCGAGTCCTTCCTGGATAAAGGCCGTGGCCCGGTTGCTACCGTGCTGGTTCAGGAAGGTACGCTGAACAAGGGCGATATCGTCCTGTGCGGCTTCGAATACGGCCGCGTGCGTGCGATGCGTGACGAGCTGGGTCGTGAAGTGACCTCCGCCGGTCCGTCTATCCCTGTGGAAATCCTGGGTCTGTCCAGCGTGCCTGCAGCGGGTGACGAAGCGACCGTGGTGCGTGACGAGAAGAAAGCGCGTGAAGTGGCGCTGTACCGTCAGGGCAAGTTCCGCGAAGTCAAACTGGCGCGTCAGCAGAAGTCCAAGCTGGAAAACATGTTCGCCAATATGACCGACGGCGAAGTGTCCGAGCTGAACATCGTGCTGAAATCCGACGTACAGGGTTCTTGCGAAGCGATCAGCGACTCGCTGCTGAAACTCTCCACCGACGAAGTGAAGGTGAAGATTGTCGGCTCCGGCGTAGGTGGGATCACCGAAACCGACGCGACGCTGGCTGCGGCTTCCAACGCCATCATCCTGGGCTTCAACGTGCGTGCCGACGCTTCTGCGCGCCGCGTGATCGAAGCGGAAAGCCTGGATCTGCGTTACTACTCCGTGATCTATAACCTGATCGACGAAGTGAAGCAGGCGATGAGCGGTATGCTGGCGCCGGAATACAAGCAGCAGATCATCGGCCTGGCCGAAGTGCGCGACGTGTTCAAATCGCCTAAGTTCGGCGCTATCGCCGGCTGTATGGTTACCGAAGGGACCATCAAGCGTCACAACCCAATCCGCGTACTGCGCGACAACGTGGTTATCTATGAAGGCGAGCTGGAATCCCTGCGTCGCTTCAAAGATGACGTTAACGAAGTCCGTAACGGCATGGAATGTGGTATCGGCGTTAAGAACTATAACGACGTGCGCGTCGGCGACATGATCGAAGTGTTCGAAATCATTGAGATCCAACGCACCATCGCTTAACGATTGCACATCTGCTTATATCTGTTTACGGGGGGCCTTTGTGCCCCCCGATTTGTCTGGAGAATCCAAAATGGCAAAAGAATTCAGCCGCGGTCAACGCGTGGCGCAAGAGATGCAGAAAGAGATTGCGATCATTCTGCAGCGTGAAGTGAAAGATCCGCGCGTCGGCATGGCGACCGTTTCCGGCGTGGAAGTGTCCCGCGACCTGGCGTATGCCAAGGTTTACGTCACCTTCCTGAACGTGCTGACCGAGAACCACGATCCGGATCTGGTCACCAACGGCATCAAAGCGTTGCAGGACGCTTCCGGCTATATCCGCACCCTGCTGGGCAAAGCGATGCGCCTGCGCGTGGTGCCGGAGCTGACCTTCGCTTACGACAACTCCCTGGTGGAAGGCATGCGCATGTCCAACCTGGTGACCAACGTGGTGAAGAACGACGCAGAGCGCCGTTCCGCCTCAGGCGATGACAAGGAGGATTAATGAGTCGCCCTCGTCGCCGCGGCCGTGACATCCACGGCGTGCTGTTGCTGGACAAGCCGCAGGGGTTGTCGTCCAACGATGCGCTGCAAAAAGTAAAACGTCTGTACAACGCCAACCGAGCGGGCCATACCGGCGCGCTCGATCCGTTGGCGACCGGCATGCTGCCTATCTGCCTGGGCGAAGCGACCAAGTTTTCGCAATACCTGCTCGATTCCGACAAGCGCTATCGGGTGATCGCCAAGCTGGGGCAGCGTACCGATACCTCCGACGCCGACGGGCAGATCGTGCAGGAACGCCCGGTGAACTTCACCCAGGCGCAGCTCGACGCGGCGCTGGACACCTTCCGCGGCGACATCCAGCAGGTGCCGTCGATGTATTCGGCTCTGAAATACCAGGGCAAGAAACTCTACGAGTATGCGCGCCAGGGCATCGAAGTGCCGCGCGAAGCGCGCAGCATTACGGTGTACGAGCTGCAGTTTATCCGCTGGGAAGGGGATGAACTCGAGCTGGAGATTCACTGCTCAAAAGGCACCTACATCCGCACCATTACCGACGATCTCGGCGAGCTGCTGGGCTGCGGCGCGCACGTGATCTATCTGCGCCGCCTGCAGGTGGCGACTTATCCCATCGCGCGCATGGTGACGCTGGAACAGCTGAACGCCTTGGTGGCGCAGGCGCAGGAACAAGCGATCGCGCCCGGCGAGCTGCTCGATCCGCTACTGATGCCGATGGACAGCCCGGTTGAGAACTATCCGGAAGTGAATTTGCTGCCGGTGGTGGCGGGTTACGTCAAGCAGGGGCAACCGGTGCAAGTGGCCGGCGCGCCGGCATCCGGCCTGGTGCGTATCACCGAGGGTGAAGAGCGAAAATTCATCGGCGTTGGCGACATCGCCGAGGATGGTCGCGTGGCGCCGCGCCGCCTGGTGGTTGAGCATTTCGACTGACGGCGGGGCACTGCGTCGCCTTGCGATCGCACTGCGCTAAGAGTAGAATGGCGCAGCTTATGCATTGGGTTGCTGAATTAGAGATCGGCGCCTGTTTTTATTATCTATAATCTGGAGTATTACAATGTCTCTAAGTGTTGAAGCTAAAGCTCAAATCGTAGCTGATTTCGGTCGTGGTACTAACGACAGCGGTTCTACCGAAGTTCAGGTTGCCCTGCTGACTGCGCAGATCAACCATCTGCAAGGCCACTTCTCCGAGCACAAAAAAGATCACCACAGCCGTCGTGGTCTGCTGCGTATGGTTTCTCAGCGTCGTAAGCTGCTGGACTACCTGAAGCGTAAAGATGTAGCACGTTACACCAGCCTGATCGAGCGTCTGGGTCTGCGTCGCTAATCTAGCAAGTTTCAGTGGAAAGGGGCCTATTTTGGCCCCTTTCTTCTAGGAAGCATAAGCAAATCAGGTTAATGTATTACTGATGTTTCCAAACAGGTTCTTCCGTTACAGAGGTTCGCGCGGCTAATGAGAGGCTTTATCTCCCGCCTGAGATAAGGATTGTCATTAGTCGCGAGGATGTAGTGAGAAGGCAAATCGAGTCACAGGCGTGTCGAGTCGTCAATGCGATTGCGCGCCGTTAATCAAGGATATAATTTTGCTGACACCGATCATTCGCAAATTCCAGTATGGCCAGCATACCGTCACCATCGAAACCGGTATGATGGCGCGTCAGGCCACCGCCGCCGTTATGGTGAGCATGGATGACACCGCCGTATTCGTTACCGTCGTTGGCCAGAAAAAAGCCAAGCCGGGCCAGAGCTTCTTCCCGCTGACCGTTAACTACCAAGAGCGTACCTACGCCGCCGGCCGTATCCCGGGCAGCTTCTTCCGTCGCGAAGGCCGTCCGAGCGAAGGCGAGACCCTGACTTCCCGTCTGATCGACCGCCCGATCCGTCCACTGTTCCCGGACAGCTTCCTGAACGAAGTTCAGGTGATCGCGACCGTGGTTTCCGTTAACCCGCAGGTGAACCCGGACATCGTTGCGATGATCGGTGCCTCTGCCGCCCTGAGCCTGTCCGGTATTCCGTTCAACGGCCCAATCGGCGCCGCGCGCGTAGGTTACATCAACGATCAGTACGTACTGAACCCGACGACCGACGAACTGAAAGAAAGCCGTCTGGATCTGGTGGTTGCCGGTACCGCCGGCGCGGTGCTGATGGTGGAATCCGAAGCTGACGTGCTGAGCGAAGATCAGATGCTGGGCGCCGTGGTGTTCGGCCACGACCAGCAGCAAGTGGTTATCGAAAACATCAACGCGCTGGTTGCCGAAGCCGGCAAGCCGAAGTGGGATTGGCAGGCGCCTGCGGTCAACGAAGCGCTGCACGCGCGCGTGGCTGAACTGGCCGAAGCTCGCCTGGGCGACGCTTACCACATTACCGAAAAACAAGAGCGTTACGCTCAGGTTGACGCGATCAAAGACAGCGTGGTTGAAACCCTGCTGGCGCAGGACGAAACGCTGGACGCCGGCGAAATCCAGGACATCCTGGGCACCGTCGAGAAGAACGTGGTGCGCAGCCGCGTACTGCGTGGCGAGCCGCGTATCGACGGCCGTGAAAAAGACATGATCCGTGGCCTGGACGTGCGCACCGGCGTACTGCCGCGCACCCACGGTTCTGCGCTGTTCACCCGTGGCGAAACTCAGGCGCTGGTTACCGCGACCCTGGGCACCGCGCGCGACGCACAGAACCTGGACGAGCTGATGGGCGAGAAGACCGACAGCTTCCTGTTCCACTACAACTTCCCTCCGTACTCCGTAGGCGAAACCGGCATGGTCGGTTCTCCTAAGCGTCGTGAAATCGGTCACGGTCGCCTGGCGAAACGCGGCGTATTGGCTATGATGCCTAAACCGGAAGATTTCCCGTACACGGTTCGCGTGGTGTCTGAAATCACCGAGTCCAACGGTTCTTCTTCCATGGCTTCCGTGTGCGGCGCGTCTCTGGCGCTGATGGACGCCGGCGTGCCAATCAAGGCTGCCGTTGCGGGTATCGCGATGGGCCTGGTGAAAGAAGCCGACAACTATGTGGTTCTGTCCGACATTCTGGGTGACGAAGATCACCTGGGCGACATGGACTTCAAAGTGGCCGGTAGCCGCGACGGTATCACCGCGCTGCAGATGGACATCAAAATCGAAGGCATCACCCGCGAAATCATGCAGGTGGCTCTGAACCAGGCCAAGGGCGCGCGTCTGCACATCCTGGGCGTAATGGAACAGGCTATCAGCACTCCGCGCGGTGATATCTCCGAATTCGCACCGCGTATTCATACTATCCGCATCAACCCGGATAAAATCAAAGACGTGATCGGTAAGGGCGGTTCCGTTATCCGCGCGCTGACCGAAGAGACTGGCACTACCATCGAAATTGAAGATGATGGTACAGTTAAAATCGCTGCGACCGACGGTGAGAAAGCGAAATTCGCTATTCGTCGCATCGAAGAGATCACGGCAGAGATCGAAGTGGGCCGTATCTACCAGGGTAAAGTGACCCGTATCGTTGATTTCGGCGCATTCGTCGCTATCGGCGGTGGTAAAGAAGGCCTGGTGCACATTTCTCAGATCGCCGACAAGCGCGTTGAGAAAGTGACCGACTATCTGCAGATGGGTCAGGAAGTGCCGGTTAAGGTACTGGAAGTTGACCGTCAGGGCCGCGTGCGTCTGAGCATCAAAGAAGCGATGGCGCCGGAAGCAGGTTCACCTGCGCCTGAAGCAGAATAATTGTATAGATAGTTTTACAGCTCCCCGCCACGGGGTTGGGAGCTGTTCGTATCGCGCGGGTAGGATGCCCGCGTTTTAGCAAACGGAGGACAGGACGTTCATCCAATGTTTGTCTTCGGGAGTGGGAAATGAAGCCTTTCTTGCGCTGGTGTTACGTTGCGACAGCACTCATGCTGGCAGGATGCAGCAACCATGATTGGCGTAAAGACGAAGTTTTGGCAATCCCGTTGCAGCCTACGTTGCAGCAGGAAGTGATCCTGGCGCGCATGGAACAAATTCTTGCCAGCCGGGCACTGACGGATGACGAACGCGCACAGCTTTTATATGAGCGCGGTGTGCTGTATGATAGCCTCGGGTTACGTGCATTAGCGCGCAATGATTTCTCGCAGGCGCTGGCGATACGTCCCGACATGCCGGAAGTTTTCAACTACCTGGGCATTTACTTAACGCAGGCAGGCAATTTTGATGCTGCCTATGAAGCGTTTGATTCTGTACTAGAGCTTGATCCAACTTACAATTACGCGCGTTTAAACCGGGGCATCGCACTGTACTATGGCGGCCGCTTCCCGTTGGCGCAGGATGATCTGCAGGCGTTTTATCAAGACGACCCAAACGATCCCTTCCGTTCGTTATGGCTGTATCTGGTGGAGCGAGAAATCGATCCCAAGAAGGCCGAGGTAGCGCTTCAGCAGCGCTATGACAAAGCGGACAGAGGGCAATGGGGATGGAATATTGTCGAATTCTACCTGGGCAAGATCAGCGAAAAAACGCTGATGGAACGCCTCAAGGCAGATGCAACGGATAACACTTCGCTCGCTGAGCATCTCAGTGAAACTGACTTCTATTTGGGTAAACACTACCTGAGTCTGGGGGACAAGGACACCGCTTCGGCGCTGTTCAAACTGACGGTGTCTAACAACGTTCACAACTTCGTTGAGCACCGCTATGCATTGTTGGAATTGGCGCTTTTGGGCCAAGAGCAAGACGACCTATCGGAATCGGACCAGCAATAGCTGACGAACACCTATCAGCCTGATGAACATTGGTTTTTAACCAAAGTTATCGCCTTAACGGGCGAGGGCTTTTTTGTTCGTTTTATAATCTAATTTGAGCCGGTTCACACTTTTCAATGAAAATGACTGAAAATTTTCTCGACGAGTTATGTAGACTGGCTGCCATTATTAATGAGGCACGTGTACATGACGACTGAGTTTGAAACCTCTTTTGCCGATCTGGGGCTGTCTGCTCCAATCATTTCCGCCCTGAACGATCTGGGCTATGAAAAACCATCTCCGATCCAGGCTGAGTGTATTCCTCACCTGTTGAACGGCCGCGACGTGCTGGGCATGGCACAGACCGGTAGTGGTAAAACTGCAGCGTTCTCGCTGCCGCTGCTGCACAACCTGCAGGCAGACCTGAAAGCACCTCAGATCCTGGTGCTGGCACCGACCCGCGAACTGGCGGTTCAGGTTGCCGAAGCGATGACCGATTTCTCCAAACACATGAACGGCGTCAACGTGGTAGCCCTGTACGGCGGCCAGCGTTACGACGTGCAGCTGCGCGCTCTGCGCCAGGGCCCGCAAATCGTTGTGGGTACCCCAGGCCGCCTGCTGGACCACCTGAAGCGCGGCACCCTGAACCTCTCCAACCTGAGCGGTCTGGTGCTGGATGAAGCCGACGAAATGCTGCGCATGGGCTTTATCGAAGACGTAGAAACCATCATGGCTGAGATCCCGGCTGAACATCAGACCGCGCTGTTCTCCGCCACCATGCCGGAAGCGATCCGTCGCATCACCCGCCGCTTCATGAAAGAGCCGCAGGAAGTGCGCATCCAGTCCAGCGTCACCACCCGTCCGGACATCAGCCAGAGCTACTGGTCGGTCTACGGCATGCGTAAAAACGAAGCGCTGGTGCGTTTCCTGGAAGCCGAAGACTTTGACGCGGCGATCATCTTCGTTCGTACCAAGAACGCGACCCTGGAAGTGGCCGAAGCGCTGGAGCGCAGCGGTTACAGCAGCGCCGCGCTGAACGGCGACATGAACCAGGCGCTGCGTGAGCAGACCCTGGAGCGCCTGAAAGACGGTCGTCTGGATATCCTGATCGCCACCGACGTTGCGGCCCGTGGCCTGGACGTTGAGCGCATCAGCCTGGTTGTCAACTATGACATCCCGATGGACTCCGAGTCTTACGTTCACCGTATCGGCCGTACCGGTCGTGCGGGCCGCGCCGGCCGCGCGCTGCTGTTCGTGGAAAACCGCGAACGCCGCCTGCTGCGCAACATCGAACGCACCATGAAGCTGACCATCCCGGAAGTGGAGCTGCCGAACGCAGAACTGCTGGGCGAGCGTCGTCTGGCCAAGTTCGCCGCGAAAGTTCAGCAGCAGCTGGAAAGCAGCGATCTGGATCTGTACCGCGCGCTGCTGACCAAACTGCAGCCGGAAGAAGAGCTGGATATGGAAACCCTGGCCGCAGCGCTGCTGAAAATGGCTCAGGGCGAACGTCCGCTGATCCTGCCGCCGGATCCGGTCTTCAAGCCGCGTCAGCGTCGTGAGTTCAACGACCGTGACGATCGCCGCGGCGACCGTCGTGACAGCCGCGACAGCCGTGACGGCGATCGTCCGCGTCGCGAACGTCGTGACGTTGGCGAAATGCAGCTGTACCGCATCGAAGTGGGCCGTGACGATGGCGTAGAAGTCCGTCATATCGTTGGCGCTATCGCTAACGAAGGCGACATCAGCAGCCGTTACATCGGCAACATCAAGCTGTTCGCTTCCCACTCCACCATCGAGCTGCCAAAAGGCATGCCGGGCGAGATCCTGAATCACTTCACTCGCACTCGCATCCTGAACAAGCCGATGAACATGCAGCTGCTGGGCGATGCACAGCCGTTCGAACGTCGCGAGCGTCGTGACGGCGGCAACGGCGGCGAGCGTCGCGGCAACGGTCGTCCGTTCAACGGCGAACGTCGCGAAGGCGGCCCACGTCGTTCCTTCGGCGAACGTCGTGAAGGCGGTAACGGCGGCGAGCGTCGTGGCGGTAACTACAACCGTGACGGCAAGCCGGCGCCACGCCGTGATGACGGCGCCCCGGCGGCACCACGTCGTCGTTTCGGCGACGCGTAATCGCCGATTCACCGTTCGCGGTGAGCGCTCTGAAAAACCAGCCTGCGGGCTGGTTTTTTTATGCCTGAAAATTGCCGTCAAACGCCCCTGAATGGCGTATCATTCATAAGGTTTTTTCTTACGGATGATATGCACGGGAGATGCCATGAGTTGGCAGCAGTTCAAATCTCAATACCTGGTGCGCTTTTGGGCGCCGCTGCCGGCGGTGATCGCCGCCGGGATCCTCTCTACCTACTACTTCGGCATGACCGGCACCTTCTGGGCGGTGACCGGCGAATTCACGCGCTGGGGCGGCCATGTGCTGCAGTGGTTCGGTCTGCACCCTGAGCAGTGGGGCTATTTCAAGGTGATCGGTTTGCAGGGCACGCCGCTGGAGCGCATCGACGGGCGCATGATCATCGGCATGTTCGCCGGCTGTATCGCCGCCGCGCTGTGGGCCAACAACATCAAGCTGCGTCAACCGCAGCATCGCATTCGCATCGTGCAGGCGCTGCTGGGCGGCATCATCGCCGGTTTCGGCGCGCGCCTGGCGATGGGTTGTAACCTGGCGGCATTCTTCACCGGCATTCCTCAGTTCTCGTTGCACGCCTGGTTTTTCGCGCTGGCGACCGCCGCCGGTTCTTACTTTGGCGCCAAATTCACGCTGCTGCCGATGTTCCGCATCCCGGTCAAATTGCAAAAGGTGAAGGCCGCCGCGCCGCTGACGCAGAAGCCTGAGCAGGCGCGCCGCCGCTTCCGGCTGGGCATGGCCGTCTTCGGCCTGGCGGTGGCCTGGTCGCTGTGGACACTGTTCGATGCGCCGAAGCTCGGCATCGCCATGCTGTTCGGCATCGGTTTCGGTTTGCTGATCGAACGCGCGCAGATCTGCTTCACTTCGGCGTTCCGCGATCTGTGGATCACCGGCCGCACCCACATGGCGAAAGCCATCATCATCGGCATGGCGGTGAGCGCCATCGGCATCTTCAGCTACGTGCAGCTCGGCGTGGCGCCGAAGATCATGTGGGCCGGCCCGAATGCGGTGCTGGGCGGTTTGCTGTTCGGCTTCGGCATCGTGCTGGCCGGCGGCTGCGAGACCGGTTGGATGTACCGCGCCGTGGAAGGGCAGGTGCACTACTGGTGGGTGGGGTTGGGCAACATCATCGGCGCTACGCTGCTGGCCTATTACTGGGACGACCTGGCGCCGGCGCTGGCGACCGACTACGACAAGATCAACCTGCTCGATACCTTCGGCCCGATCGGCGGCCTGCTGGTGACTTACCTGCTGCTGGCGCTGGCCTTCGCCGCCATGCTGTGGTGGGAGAAACGCTTTTTCCGCGCCCGGCCTGAGGCGCAAGTGGTGAATTTGAGGAGCATGCCATGAAAGCAACAACGATAGTGCCGGACTACCGGCTGGACATGCTGGGCGAGCCTTGCCCGTACCCGGCGGTGGCGACGCTGGAGGCGATGCCGCAGCTGAAACCGGGGGAGATCCTGGAGGTGATCAGCGATTGCCCGCAGTCGATCAACAACATCCCGCTCGATGCGCGCAACCACGGCTACAAGGTGCTGGATATCCAGCAGGACGGGCCGACCATTCGCTACCTGATCCAGCGTTAACGCCAAGGCGGTGGGGATCCCACCGCCTCTTCGCTTTTTAGCCCTTCACGATGTCGCCCTTCACGCCGGCGACGATCTCGAACGAACGCAGCCGCGCCTGATGATCGAAAATCTGGCCGTTGACCATGATCTCGTCGGCATCGGTTTCACGCAGCAGCGTTTGCAGCCCGTGGCGCACCGTTTTTTCATCGCCGACGATCGACATCCGCAGCGCCTGCTCGACGCCGTATTGCTCGCCGGCGGTCCACAGCGCGTGAATGTTATCCACCGGCGGCGGCAGCGGGCCGGGCGAACCGCGGCGCAGATTGATGAACTGCTGCTGCATCGAGCTGAACAGGAAGCGCGCATCGCGGTCGCTGTCGGCGGCGATCACGTTGACGCAGACCATGGCGTGCGGCTGCGCCAGCTGTTTGGACGGTTTGAAGTTCTCGCGGTACAGCTGCAGCGCCTGGAACAGCATATCCGGGGCGAAGTGCGAAGCGAAGGCGAACGGCAGGCCGAGCTGCGCCGCCAGCTGCGCGCTATAGAGGCTGGAGCCGAGCAGCCAGAGCGGCACATGCAGCCCCTGGCCCGGCACCGCCTGCACCGGTTGCCCGGGCTGCGCATCGCAGAAGTAGTTTTGCAGTTCCTGCACGTCGCGCGGGAAGGTATCCACGTCGCCGGACAGGTGGCGGCGCAGCGCCATCATGGTGCGCTGATCGGTGCCGGGCGCGCGGCCCAACCCCAAATCGATGCGCCCCGGGTAGAGCGACTCCAGCGTGCCGAATTGTTCGGCGATCACCAGCGGCGCATGGTTCGGCAGCATCACGCCGCCGGAGCCGAGGCGAATGCTCTGGGTGCCGGCGGCCAGATAGCCCAGCAGCACCGAGGTGGCGGCGCTGCCGATGCCGGTCATGTTGTGGTGCTCGGCCAGCCAGTAGCGCCGGTAACCCCAGCGTTCGGCGTGCTGCGCCAAATCCAGCGAACAGTGAAAAGCGTCGCGCGCCTTGGCCCCTTGCGGGATTGGCGATAAATCCAGTACCGAAAGCGGTACGGCAGTGTGTTCAGTCATGACATCGTCCATCAGAGAGTGGATCGCTTAAAGGGCGATTGCAGGAGTCTGCATACTAAAAGGCCGAAAAAAAGATGCTTTTTAGTGTTAAAAGCATAATCCAATTTATAGTTATAAAAGAGGAGATATGTGCTTGTGATATCCTCATGAGTGCAATGGTGTTTTTTGGAGCAATTTGAGACATGGAAATGATTATCCCCGCCCGCCGCTTACCGTTCCGGGAGCTGACATAATGAAAAAAAAGACGCTGTTTACCCTGTTGCTGATGTTGGCGGCGATCGCATTGGCGATCCTGTTCCGCGCGCACAATCAGGATCTGTTGCTGCAGGGTGAAGTGGATGCCCCCGAAGTGATCGTCGCATCCAAGGCGAAAGGCCGGGTCGTTGAACGCCTGATCGAACGCGGCGACGACGTGAAAAGCGGCCAGCTGATCATTCAACTCGATAGCCCCGAACTGATGGCGCAACTGCGTTCCGCACAGGCGACGCGCGACGAGGCCAAGGCGCAGCTCGAGCTGTCGCTGCACGGCACCCGTGAAGAGAGCATCCGCAACCTGCGCGCCAACCTGGCGCAGGCCGAGGCGCAGTACCGCAATGCGCAAAACGACTACAACCGGAACCTGAGCGTGGCCGGCAAGGGCTATATCTCGAAGTCCGAGCTGGACGCTTCGCGCCGGTCGCGCGACACCGCCTTCCAACAGGTGCAGGCCGCCAAGGCCAATCTGGATGAAGGCATCAACGGCGACCGCGTCGAGCAGCGGCAGCAATATGCGGCGGCGCTGCGGGCGGCGGAAGAGAACCTGCTGCAGATCCAGGCGCAGAGCGACGATCTGCAGGTGAAAGCGCCGGTAGACGGCGAAGTGGGGCCGATCCCGGCCGAAGTGGGCGAATTGCTGAACGCCGGCAGCCCGCTGGTGACGTTGATCCGGGTGCCGGACGCCTACTTCGTGTTTAACCTGCGTGAAGACATCCTGGCCCACGTGCGCAAAGGCGACAAGGTCAAGCTGCGGGTGCCGGCGCTGAAGGACAAAATGATCGACACCGAGGTGCGCTACATTGCGCCGCTGGGGGATTACGCCACCAAACGCGCCACCCGCGCCACCGGCGACTTCGACCTGAAAACCTTCGAAGTGCGCCTGTATCCGTCACAGCCGGTGGACGGCCTGCGTCCGGGGATGAGCACCTTATGGCAATGGAAAGAGTAAGGGCCGGCTGGCGCTGCTTCAGTCACGCGTTCGACAAAGAGTGTCGCGTCGCTTTTCGCAGCCCGGTGGTGCACTGGTTGAGCTGGATCTTTCCGCTGATCCTGTTTGCGCTGATCAGCAGCAACTTCTCCGAAGGCACGCTGCTCGATCTGCCGGTCTCGGTGGTGGACAGCGATCACAGCCCGCTGTCCAAATCGCTGACGCGTCGGCTGGACGCCGGTTCGCACGCCCACGTCGAGGCTTACGGCGGCGGGTTGCCGGAGTCGCTGAGCCGCCTGCGCAGCGCGCAAGATTACGCGTTGCTGTATATCCCGCCGGATCTTGAGGCCAACGCGCTGTCGGGCAAACAGCCGAGCGTGGTGATGTACTACAATGCGTTGTTCTACGGCGCCGGGCTGTACTCCACCCAGGACTTTGGCGGCCTGATGAACGAAATCAACGCCAGCACCCGCAGCATCATCGCCACCGAGATGGGCAAAACGCTGCCGCCGTTGGCGGACGTGACGCTCTCCTACGGCAGCCTGTTCAACGCCAGCGGCAGCTATATCTATTACCAGCAGTTCGCCGCCACCATCCATCTGCTGCAGCTGTTCGCGGTGACCTGCATGATCTACGTGCTGGCGCGCAGCAAGTCGCTGCTGCAGGCCAAGCCGTTCAGCCTGGCGCTGCTCGGCAAGCTGGCGCCGTACACGCTGTGTTTCACCACCCTGCTGATGGTCGAGATCGCGGCGCTGGTGGGCATCTTTGACGCCCGCGTCAGCGGCAATCCTCTGTTTATGCTGATGATCGGCCTGTTCTACGTGATGGCGGCGCAGAGCATCGGCCTGCTGCTGTACACCTTTACCGGCAGTACCATCACCGCGTACAGCCTGATCGGTATTTTGGTCAGTATCGCGATGACCTTCTCCGGCATGGCGGTGCCTGAGCTGTCGATGCCGCTGCCGGCGCGCATCATTTCCAACATCGAACCGCTGACCCACGCGCTGTACGCGATGTTTGACGTGTTCCTGCGGCAGGTGCACGCCAGCGCCATCTTCAGCGTGTGCGCGCTGCTGGCGGTCTATCCGCTGGTAGCCGCGCTGCTGGTGCGCAATCGCCTGCCGGCGCGGCTGGAAAAAGAGGGGAACGCCGGATGAAGCTCTATTGGCAAACCTTCGTTAAGGTGCTGCTCGGCATGCTGGAGCGGCCAGTGTGGCTGATGCTGATCCTGTCGCTGTGCATCATGAGCCTGGTGTACGCCAACCGCACGGTCTGGGATCTTCCGGTGGGGGTGGTCGATCAGGATCACAGCACCGCCAGCCGGCAGCTGATCCGCCAGCTGGACGCCACGTCCAAGATAGCGATTGAAACCTACGACAGCCTGGAACAGGCGCAGCGCGATCTCAGCTGGCGCAAGCTGTTTGCGGTGATCATCATGCCGGTGGATCTGGAGAAGAAGATCCTCAGCGGGCAGAACATCGTGGTGCCGGTCTACGGCGACGCCACCAACCGCCTGGCCAACGGCCAGATCCAACAAGACGTGGTGGCGGCCTATCAGCAGCTGCTGACGGAGTACAACAACGGGCTGCTGCTGCGTAGCGGCTTCAGCGAACGGCAGGCGCAGATACTGCTGACGCCGATACTGGGACAAACGCTGGACGTGTTCAACCCCGGCATCAGCTTTGCGGCGATCATCTTCCCCGGTCTGTTGGTGATGCTGTTGCAGCACTCGTTGCTGATCGCCTGTATCCGCGTCAATATCGCCATGAAGAGCATGCCCGGCGGCAAAGCGCCGCTGGCGGCGCACCTCGGCGGGCTGACGGCGCTGCTGCCGATCTGGCTGTTCCTGTCGATCGTGCTGTTCGTACTGTGGCCGTGGGTATTGGGCTATAGGCAGACGGCGAACATCGCCGAACTGCTGCTGCTGACCTTCCCGTTCCTGCTGGCGGTATTGGGGCTGGGCAAGCTGGTGACCGAGTGCCTGCGCAGCGTCGAGATGATCTACCTGACGCTGGCGTTCATCACTACGCCGGTCTTCTACCTGTCCGGCACCATCTGGCCGCTGCAGTCGATGCCGGCCTGGGTGCGCGCCATCTCGTACAGCATTCCCTCCACCTGGGGCACCAAGGCGATCGCCGGCGTCAACCAGATGGGGCTGTCGCTGAATGAAGTGTGGGGCGACGTGGTGATGATGCTGATACTCGGCGTGGTCTACACCCTGCTGGGCTTCGGCGTGGCCTTCTTGCGCAACAGCGTGGCGCTGCGCGGGATGTTCAGGAAGCGGCGTGCGTAAGGGGGAGGCATTGATGCCTTTCCCGGTGACGTTAAAAGATAATTAATCCAATGGGTTATTGCGTTATCCCCGCGGCCGGCGGGGATAACGCAAAGCGACCACAACCCGGCAATCGGGTTTCGGCCGCGCATAAGCTTTACTTGCTAGCGGCACGCAGCAACCCCTTCTTGAAATTCGGTCTGGCCCGCCGACAATCACGCACACCTTCAATCACGCCTGTTTGTGTTGCAGTGTTATGTTCTCTTTTTGATAAGGCTATTCCTAATTCTTTCAAACTTATCATCCCTAAAAAATAACCATTCGACTATTTAGCCAAAAGTGATATTTGCCGGGATAGAACATTGCTTATCCAATTTTAATTGTTATATTTCTATTTCGCCCAAAATGATTAAGTTTTCTTAATTGTTTATGTGTGTGATGAACTCCTCGGGATTTACGATCTTAGCGTGCGGAAATCATTAATTGTAGGATAATTAAATGGATTGCTCGCTCATAGTCATGAGATTGGTCTGTAAACGGGATGTTTCAGATAGGTGCCGTTATGTAATAAATATGAAGGAGCATGATGTATGGCGGGTAAATTAAGCGTTCAAACGGTTCTGTTTGAATATCATGGACAAAAATATAAGGTATTCCTGGCATGCGATAAACGGCATGTTGGGTGCAACGAATTAAATCCGTTGTATTTTTTAGATGCCAACAGACACTTTGAGACCCTAATTAAGGCGGGTTATCACGGTGATGATGTATCCCCTGTGCTTTATATTGGAATCGGTTATCAGGAGGGGGTCGATATTAAGGCGGCTCGCACATTCGACTATACGGTGAGCGATGGCAGCGAGCGCTTTAAAGACGGGGGCGGAGCGGAGCAATTTTATCGATTTATTCAGGATGTCGTCAAACCGTGGGTCGAATGTCGTTTTAAGGTCAATAAGCAAATGCAAACGCTGGCGGGGCATTCGTTTGGCGGGCATTTCACCTTATACGTGGCGTTTCATCATCAAACGGCTTTTCAGCGCTATGTTGCCGCCAGTCCCGCGCTCTGGTGGGCGAATGGCGCAGTGCTGCCCGAAGGCGACGTTAAGCTTGCCGCAAGCATTGATTGGTTATCGCTGCTATTAGGCAGCCGCGAGGAGCGGGCGGAGCCGGACAGTACCGATCTTGAGAAAGAGATCTTCCAGCGCATAGAGGATAACCCAAGGTTGAATGTCAGGAATCTGGCGTCGCAGTTGGTGAAAGACGGCGAGCGCTGCAGCTTCGAGTTTCTTCCCGGGCGCAAACATCCGGCGGTGGCAAAAGATTATGCACGCATAGCGAATTTCGTTGCGAGCCAAAAACCACTGCCAACAGGGCTGTGACAGGAGAGGTTAAATGGATTTTAAAGTGACGAGAGGGTTGCTGCTTTTGGCTGGATTATTTTTCTCTATCACGGCGGTGGCAAAGCCTGTTCAAACCGACGAGACCGCCTCATTGATTAACCAGCGATTGTCTTACATGAAAGACGTTGCCGGGTATAAGGCAAACAACCATCTGGCCATTGAGGATTTGCCTCAGGAAGCCAACGTATTGGCCAACTCAGTCCGCGAGGCGGAAGCATTGGGATTGGATGGCAAGTCGGTGGCTCCTTTTATACAGGCGCAAATGGATGCGGCCAAAGCGATTCAGTATCGCTACCGGGCAGACTGGCTGTCGGCGCCGGAAAACGGCTGGCAGCCTGAATCGCTAGACAGTGTGAGAGCGAAAATCAGCCGGTTGAATACCCAGATTTTGACCAGCGTCAGCAATAAATTGAAGAAAGGCGAGCGCTTTAATGACAGGTTTGTTTTTATGAAATCCCTGGAACAAACCCACCTGAAAGTTGGCGATAAAGAACGCCTGTGGCAGTCATTAAAGCGAATTGCGTTGAAAGGGTAATCGCCTGCCTTTGTTCTGGCTGAATGCGCCCGATGTGTGGTTTCGGGCGCATTCTCCTCGCGGGCGGCCAGCCGAATAATGGCGTTGAAAGGCCCCTCAGGCGAGGGAAAGCCCGGCGCCGGCCTCCATCACCCCACCAACGCCAACCCGGCCACGCGGCGCCAGTAGCCGTTGCAGTCGGCGTGGTCGGTCAAGGCCAGCGGCTGCTCGCCGCGCTCGTTGGCGCGGAAGGCATCGATCTGCGCCAGCGTCTCGGCGCCCTGCGGCGACAGCCGCACGATGTCCACCAGTCCCTGCATGTTCGGCAGCTCGTTGCCGAGGTTATAGCAGTAACCGCTCATCGTCTGGATGCCGTTGAGTACGAACACCTGCTGTTGTTCCTGCGAACGCATCATGCGGCCCTGCGGGTACTTGATGCAGCAGGTTTCGCACTCGTCCTTGCCGCGGTTCTCCGAGCGGGCGGTGAAGCAGCGCGCGGAATAGGCCAGCGGCAGATGGCCGTAGCTCAGCACCTCTACCTCGAAGTCGTGGCGGAAGCCCAACTCGTCGCACTGCGTCAGCAGATTGGCCAGCCAGTCGCGCGACAGCTCGACCGGCATGCACCAGCGGATCATGCCCTGGCGGCGCAGCAGGCGCAGGGTATAGGCGTTGTAGCAGTTCAGCGCATGGCCGGCGACGAACGGCAGGCCGTGCTCCGCCGCCATGTTCACCGCGCCCAGATCGTTGGCTTCAAACAGGAACTCGCCGTTTTCCACATAGCGTTTCAGCTCATTCAGTTCGGACGGCGCCTGCAGCAGCGCCAGCGTGGAGATCACCACCTGTTTACCGCTGCGGGCGATTTCGCGCGCCAGCGCCAGCCAGTCGCCGACCTTCATCTCGCGGCGCTTGGCGCAGACGCTCTCGCCGAGATAAATGATGTCGGCGCTGCTGTCCGCCGCCTGTTGATAGAACGTTGCGATGTCGTTTTTCGGCCAGTAGTAGAGTACCGGCCCCAGTGCGTATTTCATGTTTCCTCCGGCTACTGCCATTTGCGGTGATAGGCGCCCAGCGTGGTTTGGGTGCCTTCGGACATCGCGCCCAGCGTCTCCATCCAGGCGGCGTCGGCGCGGTAGGCGGCCGGATCGGCCTGGCAACGGTCGATCGCCTGGCGCCAGACGCGCGCCACCTGGCTGACGTAAGCCGGGCTGCGCTGGCGGCCTTCGATCTTCACCGAAGCGATGTTGGCGGCCAGCAGCTCCGGCAGCAGCTCCAGGGTATTGAGGCTGGTAGGCTCTTCCAGCGCGTGGTAGCGCACGTCGTCCACCAGATAGCGGCCCTTGCACAGCGTCGGGTAACCGGCGTTTTCGTGGTCCTGATAGCGGTCGATCAGCACGTCGTTCAGGCGCGACTCCATGCCCTGTGCGGTTTGCTGCCAGCGCACGAAACGCGCCGGCGAACAGGCGCCGACGGTGTTCGGCGACTCGCCGGTCAGGTAGGAGGAGAGGTAGCAGCGCCCCTCGGCCATGATGCACAGGCTGCCGAAAGCGAACACTTCCAGCGGCACCGGGCTGGTGCGCGCCAGCTGTTTCACCTGGTGCATCGACAGCACCCGCGGCAGCACCACCCGGCCGACCTCGAAGTTGCGCTGGTAGAAACGGATCGCCTCCTCATTGGTGGCGGAAGCCTGCACCGAAACGTGGCGTTCCAGCTGCGGGTAGCGCTGGGCGGCGTATTCCAGCATCGCCAGATCCGCCAGAATCAACGCGTCGGCGCCCAGTTGGGCGGCCATGTCCACCGCGCGCTGCCAGCGGGCGTAGCCGTCGGGATGGGCGAAGGTGTTGATGGCGATATGCAGTTTGCGGCCGTGGCGATGCACGTAATCGACCGCTTCCTGCAGCTTTTTCTCGGTGAAGTTGAGGCCGGCGAAGTGGCGTGCGTTGGTATCGTCTTTCAGCCCGATGTAAACGGCATCGGCGCCGTTATCCACCGCGGCCTTCAGGGCCGGCAGGTTGCCGGCGGGACAAAGCAGCTCCATAGATTTATCCTGGCTTAGCCGTACGCCCGGCCGGGCGCACGCTGTCTTTAAAGGTTGCCGACGACGGTGTTCCGCCGGCAAACGCGAATCGGGGAGGCCATTTTAGGCAAAGGGGCGCGCACGGGTTTTGATTTGAGGCAGCTTATGGCGTATTGATAAACATGGCGGTGAAATGCACTATTTGTTGATATAGACCGCTGAAGCCGCGCGTCAGTGTGGCAAAATAGCGGTAGTCCGTATTGAAAGGAGTGGATGACCGTGTTGGAACAACTACGAGCACGTCTTGTGCGCCAGGGGCCGTCGCTGCTGCGCATCCCGCTGAAATTCACGCCGTTCGCTCTGCAGCGCCAACTGCTGCAACAGGTGCTGAGCTGGCAGTTCCGCCAGGCGTTGGCGGATGGCGATCTGGAATTTCTCGAATCGCGCTGGTTAAAGATCGAAGTTCGCGATCTGGCGCTACAATGGTTTATGACGGTAGAAAACGACAAACTGGTGGTCAGCCAGCACGCCGAAGCGGACGTCAGCTTCAGCGGCGACGCCAACGATCTGATCCTGATCGCGGCGCGTAAGCAAGATCCGGATACGCTGTTCTTTCAGCGTCGGCTGCAGATTGAAGGGGATACCGAATTGGGCCTGTATGTGAAAAATTTGATGGACGCCATTGAGCTGGAAAGCATGCCTGCGCCGCTGCGCATGGGGCTGTTGCAGTTGGCTGATTTTGTCGAAGCAGGGCTGCAGGAGGGCACGGCGTCGGCTTCCCGTGTGGCGGCATCATGCTGATCCGCGTAGAGATCCCGGTAGACGCGGCGGGCATCGATGCCTTGCTGCGCCGCGCCTTTGGCCGCGACGACGAAGCCGACCTGGTGCAGCAGCTGCGCGAAGACGGCCTGCTGACGCTGGGCGTGGTCGCCACTGACGACGAAGGCGGCGTAGTGGGTTATGCCGCGTTCAGCCCGGTGGATGTGGCCGGCGAAGATCGCCAATGGGTGGCGCTGGCGCCGCTGGCGGTAGATGAAAGCCTGCGCCGTCAGGGGCTGGCTGAAAAGCTGGTGTACGAGGGGTTGGATTCGCTGAACGAATTCAGCTACGCCGCGGTGGTGGTGCTGGGCGATCCGGCCTATTACGGCCGCTTCGGTTTCCAACCGGCCGCCGCCTATGGCCTGAATTGTCGCTGGCCGGACACGGAAAGCGCATTCCAGGTGTATCCGCTGGCGCAAGACGCTCTGAATGGCGTCAGCGGCGAAGTGGCTTTTTCTGCGCCGTTTAATCGCTTTTAACGGCCGGCAATAGATACGCCAACGACAGCGGCGGGTGATTCACCAGCCGCTCTTTTTGTATTTTGCTCAGCTGTTTGACGCGGTATTCCAGCTTCAGCGCCGTTGAGCGATCCCCCACCTGGCAGTGAAACGCCAGCGTCAGCTCCCCTTTACCGCGCAGCGCCTTGGCGCCTTTGCCGGCTTGATGTTGCGCCAGGCGGCGCGCCACGTCGGTGGTGATGCCGGTATACAGCATGCCGCTCGTTAAACGCAGCATGTAGAGGTGCCAGGGAGTGGGGGTAGTGTCGGTCATCGTACGCCGTTTCGGTGGCCAGGGTCGGCGTATGATGGCATGTTCGCCGTCACAATCCCATCCCCGGCCGCCGGAGCCTTACCGCTTTACCCCTTTTTTCCCGCCAGCTCGAAGCGCGGCGAGACAATGCCGTACAGCGTCCAGCCGAGGAAGGTGGCGATGGCGCCCCACATCATCGCTTCCTCACCGGAGCTGTAAAGCGCATAGAAGCTGTACAGCGCGCCGATGCCGGCGATGATATTGGCGATGCGCGCCTTGTTGTCCGGCACCTTCGCCACTTTCTGAATAATGACCAGCGCCGCCATCGACAGGATGTAAGGGATGATGTTGGTCACCACCGCCAGGTTCACCAGCACGTTGAACTGCTTGTTCAGCGACGGGCTGATGGTCATCAGAGACAAACCGCTCTGGATGACGACGATGGTCAGCATGCCTTTAACCGGCGCGTCGGCCTTGCTCAGCTTGGAGAAGATTTTCGGGAAGAAGCCGCTGTCGGCGGAGGATTTGAACACCTGGGCGATGGTGAACTGCCAGCCGAGCAGCGAGCCGACGCAGGACATCACCATCAACGCCATGATGATCTTGCCGACCGTCGGATTGAACATGTGGGAGAACGCCAGCCCGAACGGGGCGGTGGAGTTGGCCAGATCCATATTCGGCACGATGCCGGCGATCACGTTGGTCGAAACGATATAGATCACCGCCGCGCTGAGTGTGCCGCCCAGTACGGCGATCGGCACGTTGCGCTCCGGATTTTCCACCACGTCGGTGTTGGCGCAAGCGGATTCCAGCCCCAGGAACGCCCACAGGGTCATTGAGATCGAGGCGCCAATGGCTTCGAAGGTCGGCACCTGATGCGGGTTCCAGGCGGCGACGTAGGCGCTGCCGCTGAACCAGTACCAGCCGATGACCGAGATGCCCACCACCGGAATGATCACGCCCCAGACGGTGATGCCGCTGATTTTGCCGGTGATGCGCGCGCCGCCGAAGTTGGCGACGGTCGCCAGCCACAGCACGCCGATGGTGGCGATACAGATCCCGAGCGGGCTGAGCGTGGTGTCGAACAGCTCGGTGCCGTAGCCGACGGCGGAAATGGCGATGGCGATATTGGCGATCAGCAGCGAAACGCCGTAGGTGTAGTTCGCCATGAAGTTGCCTGATTTACCGAAGGCGTATTCGGCGTAGCCGCCCATGCCGCCGGATTTACGGCTGAACATGCCGCATTTGGCGAACGCGTAGGCCAGCGCCATCGAGCCGACGGCGGTCACCAGCCAGGAAACGATCGAAATCGTGCCCACTTCGGCCAGCTTGGTCGGCAGCATAATTATGCCGGAACCCATCATATTCACGGCGGTCAGGATCGTTAATTGCACGACCCCCATTTTATTGTTGGACTTACTCATGATCATTTTCTCTTTTAGGATGCGATCCGGGCGGCGAGAATAATCGCCGCCCCGTAAGGTGATTAATTTTTCATGACGTAGCCGTAAGCGCGGTTCCAGCCGTCCTCATCCTGTTGGATATAAACGCCCTGCAATTCCGGCGCGAATCCCGGCAATAAGTTGATGCCTTCTTCCAATGCCAGGAAATAACGCTGCGCGGCGCCGCCCCAAATTTCACCGGGCACGACGCACAGCACGCCAGGCGGGTAAGGCAGGGCGCCTTCGGCGGCGATGCGCCCCTCGGCCTTGGCCAGCGAGACCAATTCCACGTTGCCGCGTACAAACTCGGTATTGGCGTCCTGCGGATTCATCACCACGCGCGGGAAATAACTTTTGCGGAACATCTCTTTTTGCAGTTCTTTAACGTCGTAGCTGACGTAAAGGTCGTGCATTTCCTGGCACAGCTGGCGGATGGTGTAGTTTTTGTAGCGCTGCTGGTGGTTTTTATAGACCGCAGGCAGCACCTCGCTGAGCAGGGAGTTTTGCTCGATGTGCTTCTCGAAGCGGGCGATCAGGGCCACCAGGTGTTGCATCTTGGCGATGTCTTCCGCCGGCGTCAGCAGGAACAGGATCGAGTTGAGATCGCATTTTTCCGGCACGATGCCGTTTTCGCGCAGGTAGTTGGCCAGAATGGTCGCCGGGATGCCGAACTCACTGTAGCTGCCGGTCGCGGTATCGATGCCCGGCGTGGTGAGCAGCAGTTTGCACGGATCGACGAAGTACTGCGATTCGGCATAGCCCTCAAAAGCGTGCCATTTTTCGCCGGGCACGAAGTTGAAGAAGCGCAGATCGTTGGCCATCGCCGCGGTGTCATAGGCTTGCCACGGCTTGCCGTCGATCTGATCCGGCACGAACGGTTTGATCATCGTGCAGGTATCCAGCAGCATTTTGCGCGCTTCGATGCCCACGCGCACACATTCTTGCCACAGGCGCTGGCCGCTCTTGCCCTCGTGCATCTTGGCGTTGACGTCCAGCGCGGCGAACAGCGGATAGAACGGGCTGGTGGAGGCGTGCAGCATAAAGGCGTTGTTGAAGCGCTTGTGGTTGCAGTAGCGGCTCTGCCCCTTGATATGCTTGTCTTTTTTGTGGATCTGCGAGGTTTGCGAGAAGCCGGCCTGCTGCTTGTGCACCGACTGGGTGACGATGATGCCGGGATCGTTCTCGTTCAGCTCCAGCAGCAGCGGCGAGCAGTCTTTCATCATCGGAATGAACTGCTCATAGCCCACCCAGGCGGAGTCGAACAGGATGTAATCGCACAGGTGGCCAATCTTGTCGACCACCTGACGGGCGTTGTAGATAGTGCCGTCGTAGGTGCCGAGCTGGATGATCGCGAGGCGGAACGGGCGGGCTTCGTTGGCGCGTTCCGGCGCCACTTCACGGATCTGCTGGCGCAGGTAGCGCTCGTCGAAGCAGTGCGCGTCGATGCCGCCGATAAAGCCGAACGGGTTGCGCGCGGTTTCCAGATAAACCGGCGTGGCGCCGGCCTGGATCAATGCGCCGTGGTGGTTGGATTTATGGTTGTTGCGGTCAAACAGCACCAGATCGCCGCGCGTCAGCAGGGCGTTGGTCGCCACCTTGTTCGAGGCCGAGGTGCCGTTGAGCACGAAGTAGGTCTTGTCGGCGTTGAACACCTTGGCGGCGTGCTGCTGCGCCGCGCAAGGCGCGCCTTCGTGGATCAACAGATCGCCCAGTTTGACGTCGGCGTTGCACATGTCGGAGCGGAAAAGCGTTTCGCCGTAGAAGTCGAAGAACTGGCGGCCCGCCGGATGTTTGCGGAAGAACTCGCCGCCCTGGTGGCCGGGGCAGGCGAAGGTGGCGTTGCCCATTTCCACGTACTGCGTCAGCGTATTGAAGAACGGCGGCAGCAGCTCGCTCTCATATTTGGCGGCGGCGGCCTCCAGCTGTTTGCCGTAGAACTGGGTATTCTTGCCGCACAGCTCAAACACGCCGTGCAGCGCCGGCAGTACGGCGTTATCCAGCTCTTCTTCGCAGCAGACGGCGACGAACAGCGGGATGTTCAGGCCGTGTTCTTCGATGCGCGCCAACATACCTTGCGCGACGTCGTCTACCGACAGCACGATGGCGGCGACGTCATTGAAATCGCTGTGATGCACATCGACGATGTCGCGTTCGGTTTCAAAGCAGCCGAGGGTTTGGGTGTTGGCGGCAATTTTTAATTTTTTCATTTTTCTCATTCTTCAGGCAAAGGCAGTCCGCCGGCAAATAATTCCATTTGCCGCTAACGCCTTCACGAAAATAAAGGTGTGCGAGAACTCAGCGATGCCAAAAGGCATTAACTGTGTTCGCTGTTTTATTTAGCTTGGATGCGCTTGGCCGAAATTAAGAATGAATTGCGTGTCCTTCCCGGTTAGCGAGAAAGAGACATTATCACCGGCGTGCGGAGAATAAGTAAAAACGCAATGACACTCTTATCAACGGCGTAAGAGCGAGGGGGGAGGGTTATCTGTAGTTGAAGAATGCGAAGCTAAAGCAGCTGCGATGAGCCATCATCATAATATGGGTTGTGCGCCTGATGTGCGCCATTTTTCGGTTATTGTTTTCCATTTTCTAATCCACCTTGCTGAGTGAAAAGATGGCGCTATTTTAGCGCAAGATTCGCTAAAAATCGTGATGACAATCACATAAATGCCGGTTTTGATAAATAACTATTCACCGGTTATGCAATGTATTGCATAAGTATCATCCGGGCCCAGAGGTTGGCATGTAAATGAATTGCTAATGCTCGCGGCCCTTAAGCGCTTAATTTCAATGGCGCTCGGAAAGGAATAAAAAAAGCGGTCAAATAACCGGCTACATAACGATCAAATAAATCCGCCTTGTGTTTTTTATGTTATCAATCTGCTTTATGCAAAAATAAATAAAAATTCATTATTGTTGTGTTTATATTCATGTGTGATTTTTGGTGATTATCGTTATTTGTGACTCGCTTCAACAACGCAGGGTAAGATGAAGTGAGTGAACCGGGAGGCGAGAAACCTTGAATACCCCAGAACAACGGCAACAGATTGCGGATTTCATCGGCAAGCAACACGTCTTGACGCTGTGCGCCGGCGACGGTCTCGACATGTGGTGCGCCAACTGTTTTTACGTGTTCGACACCGCGACGATGGCGCTGTGGCTGATGACCGAACCGCACACCCGCCACGGCGGGCTGATGCTGAACAACGGCCGGGTGGTCGGCACCATCGCGCCGAAGCCGAAAAGCATCGCGCTGATCCGCGGCGTGCAGTACCGCGCCGAGGCGGTGCTGCTGAGCGGCGAAGAGGCTGAGGCGGCGCGCGCGCGTTACTGCAAGCGCTTCCCGATCGCCAGGGCGATGAAGGCCTCGGTATGGCGGCTGGATCTGCACGAGGTGAAGATGACCGACAACACCCTCGGCTTCGGCAAGAAGCTGCATTGGGCGCGGTCTATACTTTAAGTCGACGTATTGATTACAACGGGAGATCGCATGGCGCGAGCACTGTTAGTCGGCGCAACCGGGCTGGTGGGGCGCGAGTTGCTGCAGTTGTTACAAAGCGATCCGCAGATAACGGCCATTGTGGCGCCGACGCGCACGCCGCTGCCGCCGCACGGCAAGCTGACCAACCCGGTCGGCGATGCGCTGTTCGAGCTGCTGAGCGGCCTGCAGCAGCCGGTCGATCTGGTGTTCTGCTGCCTGGGTACCACCCGCCAGGCGGCGGGCAGCGCCGATGCCTTCCGCTACGTCGATTACCAACTGGTGGTGGAGAGTGCGCTGACCGGCCGCCGGTTGGGGGCGCAGCACTGTCTGGTGGTGAGCGCGTTGGGCGCCAACGCGGATTCCACCTTCCTGTATAACCGCACCAAAGGCGAGATGGAGCAGGCGCTGCGCGAACAGCGCTGGCCGCGCCTGACGCTGGTGCGGCCTTCCATGCTGGTGGGGGATCGCCCTGCGCCGCGCCTGATGGAGCGCCTCTCGCTGCCGTTGTTCAGGCTGCTGCCCGGCAAATGGCGCGCCGTCGCCGCCAAAGACGTGGCGCAAACGCTGCTGCAGCAGGCGTTCACGCCGGGCGAAGGGGTCAGGGTGCTGGAGTCGGATCGGCTGCACTGCTACCGAGGCTGACGCTGAGGTGGTCGAACGCCAGCTCCAGCCCGGCGGGCAGCTCGTTGTCCAGCAGCCATCGATCGAGATGATGGCTGATGTGCGTCAGCAGCGTGCGCTTGGGCTGCAGCAACCGCTGCGTCTCCTGCGCGCGGGTCAGGTCGTTGTGGTTGCGCGGCGCCTGCGGCTGAGGCGGCAGGCTGCAGTCGAGCACCAGCAGATCCAGCGCCACGTTCTGCAAATAGTCGGCGGTGGCCGGCGGCAGGCCGACGGTGTCGGTCAGGTAGGCCAGCGCAGCGCCCGCCGCCTGGATCAGATAGCCGTGGGTCAGTTTGGAGTGTTGCAGCGGCAGCGGGGTGATGCGCATGCCGCCCAGTTCGACGGTGGCGAAGGGCGCCAGCGGCGGCTGAAACGCCAGAATGCCCGGGTGTTTGAACAGATCGTCGCAGCCCTGTTCATCCGGTGGGCCATACACCGGAATGGAATTTCCGCACCCCCAACGCAAAGGAAATAACCCCTGAACGTGATCCATGTGGTAATGTGTCAGTAAAAAACGTTGAATTTGCCCCGCCGAAAATCGCCGCTCCAAAGCCGGTAATCCCGCATCCAATAAGGTCGTTTCCCCCTGATAGTTGAGCATGGCGCTGCACGCGCGCCGCCGAAATGCCGGTTCGCGCCGCGCCCGTTGGCAGATCAGGCAGTCGCAGCCGAACACCGGCACCTGCTGCGCGCCGCCGGTGCCGAGAAAGGTCAGTTGCATCGCTCCCCCTCCGTTAAAGGTACTTCTGGGCAAAGCGGTTGATGTCGCGAAAATCCGCCAGCCGCGCCTGCAGCGTGGCGTGATCCCAGTGCCACCACTGGCTGCGTTCGATACGCTCTATCAGCGCATCGTCGAAGCGCATGCCGATCTTTTTGGCCGCCACGCCGGCGACGATGCTGTAAGGTTCCACGTCCTTGGTGACCACCGCCGCGCTGCCGATCACCGCGCCGTTGCCGACGCTGACGCCCGGCATCAGGATGGCGTTATGGCCGATCCACACGTCGTGGCCGACGGTGACGTGGTGCTCGCGCCGCCAGTCGAAGAACGCCGCGTCGTCTTCCCCCAGCCCGTATTCGGAAGCGCGATAGGTGAAGTGGTGCTGCGCGATGCGCTGGTAGGTCGGGTGGTTGCCGGGATTGATGCGCGCATAGGAGGCGATGGAGACGAACTTGCCGATAGTGGCGTAAAAAATCTGGTTGTGCCCGGCAGTGTAGGAGTAGTCCCCCATCTCCACCTCTTCCAGGATCGCATCGTCGGCCAGATGCACATACTGGCCGAGCCGGGTGCGGTTAAGGGTCACGTTGTCGCCGATTTTCGGCTGGGCAAAGTCGTTCATGGCGTCGCATCCTGAGCTTGTCGGGTGGCGGTTGGCAGCAGCGCCAACAGCGCCGCCAGGGTATCGTCGAGTGGGCCGTCGTTGTGCAGCACCCGGCAGCCGGCGGGCAGACTCTGCTGATATTCCGCCGCCCGCGCCAGCCGCTGCTCGATCTGTTCAGCGCTTTCCCGCCCCCGATCCTGCAGGCGCCGGCGCAGGATCGCGGCGTTGACCTGCAGGCATACCGGCAGCAGCTGCGCACCGTAGCGCTGCTGCGCCTGCGGCAGGTGGGCGCGCGAACCGTTGACCGCCACGTCGATCCCCTGCAGCAGCCAAAGATCCACTTCGATCCCGAACGCGTAGCGCTGCTGGTGGGCCTGCCAGTCGAGCGCGAACAGCCCCTTGGCGCGGCGGCGCAGAAATTCGGGTTCGCTCAGCGCGATGTGATTCTCGCAGCCGGCGTCCGCCGGCCGGGTGATGTAACGGTGCGCCACCAGCGGCGCGCGGTCGGCGTCGGCCCGCAGCGCGGCCAGCAGGCTGTCCTTGCCTGCGCCGGAAGGCCCCATCAGATAGATGAGCCGCGCCATCAGAATACCTGCCTGCCCTGGCGCCACACGTTCTGCACGTAAACGTGCTCGCCGTGCGACCGCGCCAGCACCAGATCCGCCCGCAATCCTTCGGCGATGGCGCCGCGATCCTGCAGATCCAGCGCCCGCGCCGGGTTGCGGGTGATCATGCGCACCGCCTGGGGCAGATCGTAGGCGTTGCGCTCGTCCGCCGCGAGGCGAAACGCCGCGTCCAGCAGGCTGGCCGGGTAATAATCGGAAGAGAGAATATCCAGCACCCCCAGCGCCGCCAGGTGGTGCGCCGCCACGTTGCCGGAGTGGGAGCCGCCACGCACGATGTTCGGCGCGCCCATCAGCACCTGCAGGCCCTGCTGGTGCGAAGCGCGGGCGGCCGCCTCGGTGGTGGGGAACTCGGCGATGGCGCTGCCGAGCGCGCAGGATTCGGCCACGTGCGCGGCGGTGGCATCGTCATGGCTGGCCAGCGAGATGCGGCGCGCGCGGCAGTGGGCGGCGATCGCCTCGCGGTTCGGCGCGGCCCAGCGGGCGGACAGGGCGACCTGCTGCGCCTCGTACTCGCTCATCTGCTGATCGTTGAGGTGGTATTTGCCCTGATAATATTCGCGGTACTTTTCGCGCGAGGCGAACTGGCGCTGGCCCGGCGAATGGTCCATCAGCGACACCAGCGACACGCCCGGCTTGTCCATCAGCTGTTCGAACAGCGGCAGCGTGCTCTCGTGCGGCAGCTCGCAGCGCAGGTGCAGCCGGTGCTCGGCGCGGTTCACCCCGGCGCGCTGGCTGTGGATCACCGCGTCGATCATCTTCTGCAGGTTTTCCAGCCGGTGGCCGCCGTCGCGCACGTCGCCGATCGCCACCGCGTCCAGCACCGTGGTGATGCCGTTGGCCACCATCAGCGCGTCGTGGCTGCTCATCGCCGAATGGGCCGGCCAGTCGACGTTCGGGCGCGGGGTAAAGAACTTATCCAGGTTGTCGGTATGCAGCTCGATCAGCCCCGGCAGCAGCCAGCCGCCGTCGCCGTCCAGCGCCTGCGGCAGCCGGCTCGGGCCGTCGGCGAAGCTGCGGATCACGCCGTCCTGCATCTCCAGCGAGCCTTGCACCACCTGGTCATCCAGCACCAGCTTAACGTTATTGACGATCATCAGAGGGCCTCCAGCGCCTGTGGCGCCTGCATGTCATAAAGCCGGTCGGCGACCTGTTGGCGGACGCCTTCATCATGGAAAATGCCGACGATCGCCGCGCCGCGCGCCTTGGCGCGTTCGATAAGCTGCACCACAGCCGCGCTGTTGCGGCTGTCGAGCGAGGCGGTCGGTTCGTCCAGCAACAGAATGGGGTAATCGACGATAAAGCCGCGCGCGATGTTTACCCGCTGCTGCTCGCCGCCGGAGAAGGTGGACGGCGCCAGCGGCCACAGGCGCTGCGGCACGTTGAGCGCAGCGAGCAGCGCTTCGGCGCGGTCGCGGCATTCGGCGCGCTCAACGCCCTGTTCCAGCAGCGGCTGCATCACCACTTCCAGCGCGCTGATGCGCGGGATCACCCGCAGGAACTGGCTGACCCAGCCCAGCGTATGGCGGCGCACCGCCAGAATCTGGCGCGCGTCGGCGCTGACCATGTCCAGCCAGTCGCCCTGGTGGTTGATCCAGATATGGCCGCTGTCCGGCAGGTAGTTGGCGTACAGCGAGCGCAGCAGGGTGGACTTGCCGCTGCCGGAGTGGCCGTGCAGCACCACGCATTCGCCGCCGTGGACCGTCAGGTTGGCGTCGTGCAGCACCGGCAGGCGGGTGCCGTACTGCTGGTGCAGCACAAAGGTTTTACTGAGATGTTCAACTCGGATTTGCATAGTCATCTGTTATCGCCTTGGGTTACGACAGCACCGAAGAAACCAGCAGCTGGGTGTAAGGATGGTGCGGATCGTCGAGCACCCGATCGGTCAGGCCGCTCTCCACCACTTCGCCCTGTTTCATCACCAGCAGGCGGTGGGCCAGCAGCCGCGCCACGCCGAGATCGTGAGTGACGATCACCGCCGCCAGCTGCATTTCCACCACCAGATTGCGCAGCAGATCGAGCAGGCGCGCCTGCACCGACACGTCCAGCCCGCCGGTCGGCTCGTCCATAAACACCAGCTTGGGGTGGGTGACCAGATTGCGGGCGATCTGCAGCCGCTGCTGCATGCCGCCGGAGAAGGTGGTCGGCAGATCGTCGAGGCGCGACAGCGGGATTTCGACGTCTTCCAGCCACTGGCCGGCCTGGCGGCGAATGTCGCCATAGTGGCGCTGGCCGATGGCCATCAGCCGCTCGCCGATGTTGCCGCCGGCGGAGACCTGCGGCCGCAGCCCGTCGAGCGGGTGCTGGTGCACCACGCCCCAGTCGGTGCGCAGCAGGCGGCGGCGATCGCTCTCCGCCATGGCGTACAGGTCGTGTTCCTGGTCCGCCTGCGGGCGGTAAAGGATCTGCCCGCGCTGCGGCGCCAGCCGCGCCGAGATCGACTTCAGCAGCGTGGTTTTGCCGGAGCCGGATTCGCCGACGATACCCAGCACTTCACCGGGGTAGATATCGAACGACACGTCGCTGAAGCCCTTGCCGGGGGCGTACAGGTGGGTGAGCCGGTTCACCGACAGCAGCGGGGTGGTGCTCAAAGGGGTGGAAGTCATCAGTGCTGCGCCTCTTGCGAAGATTGCGCCAGCTGCTGCCGGCAGTAGTCGGTGTCCGAACAGACGAACATGCGGTTGCCCCGATCGTCGAGCACCACCTCGTCGAGATAGCTGTGGCGCGAGCCGCACAGCGCGCAGGGTTCGTCCCACTGCTGCACGCTGAACGGATGGTCTTCGAAGTCCAGGCTCTCCACTTTGGTGAACGGCGGCAGGGCGTAGATGCGTTTCTCGCGCCCGGCGCCGAACAGCTGCAGCGCCGGCATCATGTGCATTTTCGGGTTGTCGAATTTCGGGATCGGCGACGGATCCATCACGTAGCGATCGTTGACCTTTACCGGGTAGGCGTAGGTGGTGGCGATATGGCCGTAGCGCGCGATGTCTTCATACAGCTTCACCTGCATCACGCCGTACTCCTCCAGCGCGTGCATCTTGCGGGTCTCGGTTTCGCGCGGTTCGATAAAGCGCAGCGGCTCCGGGATCGGCACCTGATAGATCAGGATCTGGTCTTCGCGCAGCGCGGTTTCCGGAATGCGGTGACGGGTTTGGATCAGCGTGGCCTCCGGCGTGCGCTCGGTGGTGGCCACCCCGGCGACGCGCTGGAAGAAGCGGCGGATCGACACCGCGTTGGTGGTGTCGTCGGCGCCCTGGTCGATCACCTTCAGCACGTCGGCGCGGCCGATGACGCTGGCGGTGAGCTGAATGCCGCCGGTGCCCCAGCCGTAGGGCATCGGCATCTCGCGGCCGCCGAACGGCACCTGGTAGCCGGGGATCGCCACCGCCTTCAGGATGGCGCGGCGGATCATGCGCTTGGTCTGTTCGTCCAGATAACCGAGGTTATAGCCGGTCAATACTTCACTCATCGCGGGCCTCCTGACGCTCGCTGTATTCCTGCCGCAGCCGCTTGAGCAGCTCCAGTTCGGCCTGGAAGTCGACGTAGTGCGGCAGCTTGAGATGGGAGACGAAGCCGGCGGCCTCGACGTTGTCGGCGTGGGCCAGCACGAACTCTTCGTCCTGCGCCGGGCCGGCGACGCCTTCGCCGTAGTCGGGGCTTTGCAATGCGCGATCCACCAACGCCATCGCCATCGCCTTGCGTTCGGCGCGGCCGAACACCAGCCCGTAACCGCGGGTGAAGTGCGGCGGGTGGTCCTTGGGATCGACGAAGCCGTTGACCATTTCGCACTCGGTCAGCAGGATTTCGCCGATATCGATGGCGAAACCCAGCTCTTCCGGCACGATCTCCACCGAAACGTGGCCGGTGCGGATCTCGCCGGCGAACGGGTGGTTGCGGCCGTAGCCGCGCTGGGTGGCGTAGCCGAGCGCCAGCAGAAAACCTTCGTCGCCGCGCACCAGCTGCTGCAGGCGCGCCGAGCGCGAGCAGGGGTAAACCGGCGGGTTGCGGGTGATGTCGTCCGGCGCGCTGCCGTCGTCCTGTTCCTCCCGCGCCAGCTGCTGGCGACACAACAGATCGAACACGTGGCCGCAGTTGTCCGACAGCGGTTCGTCGGCCTGCGGCGCACGCGGCGCCTCGCCTTCCGCCAGCAGCGCGAAATCCAGCAGCCGGTGGGTGTAGTCATAGGTCGGCCCCAGCACCTGCCCGCCGGGCAAGTCCTTGTAAACCGCCGAGATGCGCCGCTCCAGCCGCATGCTTTCGCTGGCCAGCGGCTCGCTGACCGCCAGGCGCGGCAGGGTGGTGCGATAGGCGCGCAGCAGGAAGATTGCCTCCACCAGATCGCCGCTGGCCTGTTTGATGGCCAGCGCCGCCAGCTCGCGATCGTAGATGCCGCCTTCGGTCATCACCCGATCCACCGCCAGCCCCAGCTGCTGTTCGATTTGTTCCGCGCCGATCGCCGGCAGCGCCTCGTCGCCGCGCCGCAGCTGTTCCTGCAGCTGGTGGGCGGCCTCAATGGCTTTTTCGCCCCCTTTTACCGCTACGTACATCAGCACACCTCCACGCGGGTGGTCCGCGGGATCGCCAGCAGGCGATCGCCGCAGGTCAGCAAGATATCCAGCCCCAGCGGGAAGCGCTGCGGGCGGTTGACCAGATAATCCAGCAGCGCCGGCGGCAGGCGCGGCGCAATCAGGCGTTGGCTCTCGATGCCGGGGCCGGTCAGGCGCAGCGCGGCGCCGTTCTCCAGCTCAGCAAGCTGCACCACCACCGTGGCGCCGCATTCCGGCGAGATTTCCGTGCCGTGCGGCAACGCCTGCAGATCGGCGGCCTGCAGCTGCTCATCGAATAGGGCAAAACAGACCTCCTTCGCCGTGGCGGCCAGCGGCGCGCCGCTGTGAAAGCGAATGTTTGTTAGCACTTGCTCACTTTTGAGCGCAGCGCACAGCAGCAGCGGCGTTTCCTGATCGGCCAGCGTCAGCAGCGCGGCGGTGCTGGCGGCGTTCAGCGGCGCCCAGGCTGGGCCATTCGGCAGCGTCACCCGGTGGCCCGGTTCGCTCAAGGCTTTAAGAATCAAACGGAAAGCGTGCTGCGATTGGTCTATCGGTTGCTCAAAACCGGTTAATAAACTCATGGCTTAATCCCCTCGCACCAGCGTAAAGAAGTCCACCCGGCTGGCGGCGATCGCCCGGGCGCGCAGCTGGCGCTGTTCGTGCTGCAGCGCGGCCAGCGGCGCGATCAGCTGTTGTTGCAGGCGTTCGCCGTGTTCCGGCTGTTGCAGCAGCGCATCGGCCAGCGCGCACAGCTCGGCGTGCGCCTTGTCGCGCCCGGCGATATAGCTGTAGCCGTAGCCGCCGTTGTCCAGCTGCACCACCGCACGGGTGACCGTCATGTCCCCCAGCACGAAGCGGCGGCCGGTAGCGCCCATGCGCCCCTGCAGCTGGGCCAGGCCGATCTCCGGCGCGCGGATGCTGCGGTAACCCGGGCTGAGGTTCAGCGCCTGCCAGTGGCTGCGCAGCTGCTCGGGCCGGCTGTGCGCCAGCACTGACATCCAGCGTTGTCTCGACTCTAAGGCGTGCATTCAGTGCTCCATCGTCAGTTCAATCATGTCGGCGCGGGCCAGGCTGACGGAGTATTCCGCCACGTCTTCGCCGCCGCTGCGGACGTTAAGGGTGCGCACGCACAGCAGCGGCGCGTGGGTGGCGATCTCCAGCAGCCGGCTCTCTTTGGCCTGCGCGCGGCGCGCGCTAATGCGCGTCTGGCGGCGGGTCAGCGGCTGCTGGAGGTGCTGTTCGATAAACTGGTGCAGCGAACCGCTGTGGAACTGCTGCAGCGCCGGCCACCACTCCAGATCGGGCAGATAATGGTCGATCACGCTCATCGGTACGCCGTTGACCCGGCGCAGGGTGCGCAGGTGGATCACCATTTCGCCTTCTTCACGCGAGAGTGCGCTGGCGACATGCCCATTGCACGGGCGCAAGACAGCGAGTAAGCGCTCACTGGTGGGATGGCTTCCCTGCTCGAACAGGTTCTGGCTGAAGCGGGTGTTGGCGTGCAGCGGGTAGTCATAAGGCCGCATCAGCACCAGAATGCCGACGCCGTGGCGGCGCTGCAGCCAGCCGCGCTCCACCAGCTGATCCACCGCGCGGCGCAGGGTGTGGCGATTGACCTGATAACGTTCGGCCAGCTGCTGTTCCGAAGGCAGGTAGTCGCCGCAGCGGTATTGCGTGCGCAGCTCCTGTTCCAGCTGCGCGGCGATCTGCTGATAGCGGGTGGGGTAAGTGGTCGGATGTCTAGATAACTCCATCATAATAAAAACCTCGTCATGCCGATGGCGGTGCGATGAAGGCGGAAGCGGTGCGTTTCATCGGGCGTCTACCCTGTGGTTTTCACGTTGGCATCATGGTGACGGGCGCAGATGACAATCGCGTTACGCGTCGGTGGCGAACAGATGAACTATTTAGGACAGCCCAGGCGTGCACGGGCGGCGCCGGCGCGCTATGCTGGCGCCTTTGTTGACTGACTCTGGCCGCTACCATGCCGCAATCTCTGAATGCCCCTGAACACGCCCCACGCGCCTGGCCGCTGTGGAAACCGATCCTGTTTCTGCTGGTGGTGGCCGTCGGCCTCTACTACGTCAAATGGCAGCCTTACTACGGCAAGGCCTTCGTGGCGGCGGACAGCCACTCGATCGGCAAATCGATCCTGGCCGACGGCGCCGCGAGCCCCTGGCTGGCGGCCTGGCAGTACGCGCTGGTCTACTTCACCGCGGTGTGGAAGGCGGCGCTGCTCGGGGTGCTGTTAGGTTCGCTGGTGCAGGTGCTGATCCCGCGCGACTGGCTGGCGCGCACGCTTGGCCACCGGCGTTTTTCCGGCACCGTGCTGGGGGCGCTGATCGCGCTGCCGGGCATGATGTGCACCTGCTGCGCCGCACCGGTTGCCGCCGGCATGCGCCGCCAGTCGGTGTCCAGCGGCGCAGCGCTGGCCTTTTGGCTCGCCAACCCGGTATTGAACCCGGCGACGCTGGTATTTATGGGATTTGTGCTCGGTTGGCCGTTCGCCGCCATCCGCCTGGTGGCGGGCGTGGTGATGGTGCTGGGCATCGCCTGGCTGGTGCAGCGCGTGACCGCTAACGACCCGCAGCCCGCCGCGCCGCAGCCTTTGGTGCTGACGGCGCAGAGCGATGAGCAGCCGTTCCTTGCCCGCTGGGGCAAAGCGCTGTGGGCGCTGTTTTGGTCGACCATCCCGATCTACGTGTTGGCGGTGCTGGCGCTGGGCGCGGCGCGGGTCTGGCTGTTCCCGCACGCCGACGGCGCCGTCGACAATAGCCTGCTGTGGATCATCGCGCTGGCGATCGTCGGCTGCCTGTTTGTTATCCCCACCGCGGCGGAAATCCCGATCGTGCAGACCATGATGCTGGCGGGCATGGGCGCAGGCCCGGCGCTGGCGCTGCTGATGACCCTGCCGGCGGTCAGTCTGCCTTCGCTGCTGATGCTCAACAAAGCCTTCTCCGCCCGGGCGCTGTGCCTGACGGCGGCGCTGGTGGCGCTGTGCGGCGCACTGACCGGCGTGGTGGGGATGGGGCTGGTGTAACTTACCGCTGCTGATGAGTGGTTCGGTGCTGTCTCAAGGAGGAGACGGCAATGGCCACGTTTAACAACCGGTAAAGCGGACCAATGGCGTCAGTGAGTTAACGCTTCTCCTGTCGGATATCATGACATGATATCGAATGCACTATTGTGAATTTAAATTCACTATAGTAAATTTGCGTGGACTAATTTTGTGTGTAAATACACCCAGTAATGACCACGGTAAGGTAGAAGAATGTTAAAAATCAGAATGTCACGTCCATCTGAAGCGCCAGAAATTATACAAATCTGGAAAAATTCTGTAGATGCTACGCACGACTTTCTCACTGCGCACGATCGACAAGAGATCGAAAAAGAGGTTGTCGGTTTTTTTTCTGAAACCCCCGTGTGGGTTGCCGCCGATCGGGAAGACCATCCGCTGGGATTTATGTTTTTACACGATGGTCATCTGGAGGCGCTTTTTGTCGATGCTGCAGCTCGCGGACGTGGCGTCGGAAAGCAGTTGATATCACATGCGCTGGCGCTTCATCCTGATTTAAGCGTCGATGTGAATGAACAAAACCAACAGGCCGTCGGGTTTTATCAACATATGGGCTTTGAAGTTTCAGGGCGTTCCGAGTTGGATAATCAAGGCAGGGCCTATCCCCTATTGCACCTAAGCCGATCGGCGGGAGTGTAGCCGTCGTGGCAGTGGCGCCTTATTGATTTTTTTGGCTAAAAGCAACGACGTATGCACAACCCTGCTCACTGTCGGGATTGCTCATTTGGTACTCGCTGGCAAAGGTCAGGGCAAAACAGTCACCGGCGCGTAAATGATGGGTTTGATTATTGACCCGAAAATCAAGGCTGCCACTCAACACCAACAGCGTTTGGCCGGAAAGATGCTCACTGGCGGAAGCGGGTATCGTAAGTTGACCCAGAGCAGGAATTTCAACTTTGATAAGTTCGGGGCATGCGCCCGCTGGGGAAAGAGACCAGCGGGTAATGCCCGACTTTTCATCTGTCCAATGCTGCTGCTGATGAGCAAAGAGCACCAGTGAGTTCTGGTGTTGCTCAAGCTCTGCGAAAAGTTTTGATAGCGTGATATTCATGGCGTTGGCTAAACGGCCGAGGATCGTGGCGCTGGGACTGGAAGCTCCCCGCTCAACCTTGCTGATCATGGCCTGACTGACGCCCGACCGTTGGGCAAGCTCTGCTACCGTCCAGTTGCGTGCCTTTCTATGTTTAAGCAATAAACGCGCAATGTCGCTGTCTACTATCTGATTTTTAGATGTTTTATCCATTCTCACCCTCACTTTCGCCAGCCTGATTATGCCATTACCGCAATGAGGCTGAAATCACTGATTTTACAAGTTTGAAAAATCAGTCACTCTCTCAGTCAATCATAACCTCTGTAGTCCCTACGGCGTCATTAGAGCAAGGTTTGCAACCCTAACCTCCGCTTTTGGCGCAGAGCCGCCTGTCAGATTGGCGCCATGCTGCCGATGCGTCAGGTCGAGTTTGGATGAATACCTATCGATATGTGTGTTGCTGGCTCATCGCAACCTATGCACCACCTGGTTGCTGCTGCCGCGCCAGATCAGCGCCGGGTCTTTCAAATCCTGCACGAACTTGCCGTCGATCAGCACGTTAATCTTGTCCACCACCTGCATCTGCTGTGCGTCCAGCTCCGCCAGCCGGTAGCCGGTCCACAGCCAGATATCCTTGCCGGGGCACTCGGCGCGCACCCGTTTCACCAGTTGCAAGATGCTCGGCACGTTGGCCGGATGCAGCGGATCGCCGCCGGAGAGCGACAGCCCCTGGCGCGGCACGCGCGTATCGTTCAGATCGGTGATGATGCGGTCTTCCAACTCCGGGGTAAACGGCTGGCCGGAGTTGAGCCGCCAGGTGCTTTTGTTGTAGCAGCCGGGGCACTGGTGCACGCAGCCGGCGACAAACAGCGTGCAGCGGGTGCCGGGGCCGTTGACGACGTCGATTGGGTAATACTGGTGATAATTCATGTGAGGCCTGCCCATCAGGCTATTTTACTGGCCATTTTGCCTCCGGGCAGTGCTGCCAATCCTCACGTACTGCGTGTACGCTGCGGTTGGTGCGCGCTGGCCGAAGGCAAACTGGCGGCGACAATCACGCCTGATGAACAGGCTTCTGCCTAGGCTGCACGGCGCTTTCAGCCGAGCTGCCCGTTGCCGAGGTGTTTCACCCGGCGTTTCACCTCTTCCTGCTTGCCGGCGTTGAACGGCCGGGCATCGGGGCTGCCGAGATAGCCGCACACCCGGCGGGTGACCGAGACCTTGGCCGAGTCGTGGTTGCCGCATTTCGGGCAGGTGAAGCCTTTGCTGGTGCAGGAGAATTCACCGGTGAAGCCGCATTCGTAGCACTCGTCGATCGGCGTGTTGGTGCCGTAGTAAGGCACCCGGGTGTAGCTGTAGTCCCACACGTCTTCCAGCGCCTTCAGGTTGTGCTGCAGGTTCGGGTACTCGCCGTAGCAGATGAAGCCGCCGCTGGCCAACGGCGGGTAGGGCGCTTCGAAGTCCAGCTTGTCGTACGGATTGACCTTCTTCTCCACGTCGAGGTGGAAGCTGTTGGTGTAATAACCCTTGTCGGTGACGCCCGGCACCACGCCGAAATCGGCGGTGTCCAGCCGGCAGAAGCGATCGCACAGGTTTTCGCTCGGCGTGCTGTAGAGGCTGAAGCCGTAGCCGGTCTCGTCTTTCCAGGCGTCGACGGCGGCGCGCAGCCGCGCGACGATCGCCACCGCTTTGGCGCGCAGCGCCTCGTCGTCATACACGTGGTTTTTGCCGCCGAACAGCGCGTTGATGGTCTCGTGCAGGCCGATGTAGCCCAGCGAAATCGAGGCGCGGCCATTCTTGAAGATATCCGCGATGTTGTCGTCGGCCTTGAGCCGCACGCCGCAGGCGCCTTCCATGTACAAGATTGGCGCCACCCGCGCCTTGATGCCTTCCAGCCGGGCGATGCGCGTCATCAGGGCCTTTTTCGCCAGCTGCAGGCGCTGTTCCAGCAGCGCCCAGAAGCGCGACTCATCGCCCATCGCCTCCAGCGCGATGCGCGGCAGGTTGAGGCTGATGACGCCGATGTTGTTGCGGCCGTCGTGCACCAGCTCGCCGTCCTGCTCGTAGGTGCCGAGGAAGCTGCGGCAGCCCATCGGCGTTTTGAACGAGCCGGTGACTTTCACCACCTGATCGTAGTTGAGGATGTCCGGGTACATGCGCTTGCTGGCGCACTCCAGCGCCAGCTGCTTAATGTCGTAGTTCGGATCGCCGTACTGGTGGTTGAGGCCGTCGCGGATGGCGAACACCAGTTTGGGGAACACGGCGGTCTTGCGGTTTTTGCCCAGCCCGGCGATGCGGTTTTTCAATATCGAGCGCTGGATCAGGCGCGACTCCCAACTGGTGCCAAGGCCGAAGCCGAAGGTGACGAACGGCGTCTGGCCGTTGGCGGTGTGCAGGGTGTTGACCTCGTACTCCAGCGACTGGAAGGCGTCGTAACACTCTTTCTCGGTGCGCGCCATGGCATAGCCTTTGGCGTCCGGGATCTGCCATTCTTCCGCCACCTGCAGGTGTTTGCGGAAGCTCTCGTCGACGAACGGCGCCAGGATTTCATCGATGCGGTTGATGGTGGTGCCGCCATAGATATGGCTGGCGACCTGGGCGATGATCTGCGCGGTCACGGCGGTGGCGGTGGAGATCGACTTCGGCGGCTCAATCTCGGCGTTGCCCATCTTGAAACCGTTGGTCAGCATGCCTTTCAGATCGATCAGCATGCAGTTGAACATCGGGAAGAACGGCGAGTAGTCGAGATCGTGGTAGTGAATTTCGCCGCGTTCATGGGCCAGCACCACGTCGCGCGGCAGGATGTGCTGCTTGGCGTAGTGTTTGGCGACGATGCCCGCCAGCAGGTCGCGCTGGGTGGGGATCACTTTGCTGTCCTTGTTGGCGTTTTCGTTCAGCAGCGCGCGGTTGCTTTGCTCGACCAGGCCGCGAATTTCCTGATTCAGGCGGCCGCGCAGCTCGCGCGCCACGTCGCGATCGTGGCGGTATTCGATATAGGCGCGCGCCAGCTGTTTGTATTCGCCGGCCATCAGCTGGTTTTCCACCGCCTGCTGGATCTCGTGGATATCGACGCGCGGCTGCTGCTCCATGCGCTGAGCGACCACGCGGGCGACGGTGGCGCAGTAGTCGGCATCGACCACGCCCACCGCCAGCGCGGCGCGCTCGATGGCCTGCGCAATGCGCGCTTCGTCAAAAGGTACCTGGCAACCGTCCCGCTTAATCACTACTGGTTTCACGTTGTACTCCTTGTTCCCCGAGGGAGCGTTCATACCCGCCTGGCGTGGCGAGCAACCGTCAAATTTCGCTTATCCACAGGGCAAAGCCGCAGCGCGCAAGGGCTGTGGCGGCGTGTGGATGATTTTGTGGATAACTACTATATATAGGTGTTCGCAATTCTTAATGCACTATATATAGATATCGGCGCGATTCTTTTGATGTAGAACAAGGAAAACGGAAGAGCGTGCGCAAGCTGAACAGTCGTCAATCGCCCGCCGGCCGATCGCGAAAATGTTCCAGCAGAAAATCCACCCAGACGCGCACCCGCGGCGGCAGATCCGCCGAAGCGTAATAGAGCCACAGCTGCACCGGGCGCGGCCAGCATTCCGCCAGCACCGGCCGCAGCGTGCCCTGCTCGAAGTGTTTCTCGACGTACCAGCGCGCCAGGTTGACGATGCCCAGCCCGGCCAGCGCCGCATCCAGCAGCATCTCCGGGCGGCTGGCCACCAGCCGGCCGTTCAGATCCAGCGCCAGCGTTTCGCCCTGATGGCGCAGCTGCCATTTGACGTGGCGGCCGTTGGCCGGGTTGCGGTGCAGCAGGCAGTCGTGCCGCAGCAGATCGTGCGGCGTTTGCGGTTCACCGCGCCGCGCCAGATAGTCGGGCGACGCCGCCAGCACCATGTGCATCGGGTAGAGCGGGCGGGCCACCAGCCGGCTGTCGGGATCGACCCGGCTGCCGATGCCGACGTCGAAACCTTCGCCCACCAGATTCACCACCCGGGCGTCCAGCGACAGATCGAGATCGATCTGCGGATAGCGCGCCAAAAATTGCGGGATCAACGGCATCAGCATCCGGCGGCCGAAGCCGGGGATCATCGTGACGCGCACCACGCCGGCAGGCGCCTGCCGTTCGCCGCCGGCGCTTTCCAGCGTCGCCGCCAATGCCTGCCACAGCGGCGCTATCTGCGCCAGCAGCGCTTTGCCCTCGTCGGTCAGCAGCACGTTGTGGGTGTTGCGCTGAAACAGCCGCAGCGCCAGCTTCTCTTCCAGCGCGCGGATGTTTTTGCTGACCGCCGCCGGCGTCACGCCCAGCTGGCGAGCGGCGGCGGAGAAATTTTGCGCCTGCGCGGCGGCGAGGAAGGCCGGCAACAGGCGGTGTACGTCAAAGGGCAGCGACATAGTGGTTGATACTTTCAGTTGAAATTGAAGTGACCTCTAACAGCCTACACCCGCCGCGGCGGAAATGGAAAAATGCCTCATCTTCTTATGACCGAGGAATCGTTATGTCACGCATTTTAGTGTTAACCGCCCACCGAACCCCCGACGAGTCGCGCATTAATAAGGCGCTGATCGAGGCCGTACGCCCGCTGCCCAACGTGACCGTTCACGAACTGATCCGCGCGTACCCGGATTACCGCATCGACGTGGCGCGCGAACAGGCGCTGCTGCAGAGCCATGATGCGGTAGTGATGCTGTTCCCGTTTTACTGGTACAGCTCGCCGGCGATCCTCAGCGAATGGCAGGATGCGGTATTAACCTACGGTTTCGCCTACGGCAGCGAAGGCACCCAACTGCACGGCAAGCCGCTGCAGCTGGTGGTGAGCACCGGCGGCGACGCGCAGGCTTATACGGCGCAAGGATACAACCGTTACCCGGTACAGGATCTGCTGTTGCCGTTCCACGCCATGGCCAACCTGACCGGCATGGATTATCTGCCGCCGCATCTGGTGCAGGGCGTGAGCGACATGAGCGATGAGCAGTTGGCGCAAGAGGCCGCCGGCGTGGCGGCGCTGCTGGGGAAATGGTAGGGCGCAGCGTTCGCCGCGCCCTGCGGGGTCAGTCTTCGAGCAGCCACCACACCGCTTCGAACGGCCGCAGCGTCAGCGCCTGCGGCTGGTCCGCCGAATCGGCGTAGTTGCTCATCAGCGGGCGCCATTGCGCGGAGGCTTCCACGCCTTCCGCCGCCCAGGCCAGCGGTTCGCGGCTCAGGTTGGCCGCCACCAGCAGGCGCTGGCCGTTCCAGCTGCGCTGATAGCACCACAGCGCCGGGTGTTCCGGCGCCAGATCCTGATAGTCGCCGTGGGTCAGCAGCGGATACTGCTTGCGCAGGGTGATCAGCTGGCGATAGGCGTAAAACACCGAGTCGAGATCGGCCAGCGCCGCGTCGGCGTTGATCTGCGGGTAGTTCTCGGCGCAGCCGATCCACGGCGTGCCGGTGGTGAAACCGGCGTGGGGTGCGGCGCTCCACTGCATCGGCGTGCGGCCGTTGTCGCGCGATTTGTCGGCCAGGATCGCCAGCAGCTCGGCGTCGCCGCGGCCCTGGGCGCGCAGTTCGGCGTACATGTTCAGGCTTTCCACGTCGCGATACTGCTCGATGGCGCGGAAGCCGGGGTTGGTCATGCCGAGTTCTTCGCCCTGATAGATATAAGGCGTGCCCTGCATGCCGTGCAGCACCATCGCCAGCATTTTGGCGGCCGGCACCCGCAGTGCGCTTTCATCGCCGAAGCGCGACACGATGCGCGGCTGATCGTGGTTGCACCAGAACAGCGCGTTCCAGGCGCGGTTATGCATCCCTTGTTGCCAGTGGCGGAAGATCTGCTTCAGTTCCACGTAATCCGGCGCAGCCCGCGTCCATTTTTCGCCGCCGGCGTAGTCCACCTTCAGGTGATGGAAATTGAAGGTCATCGACAGCTCTTCGCCGCTCTGCGCCGCGTAGCGCTGGCAATGCTCAAGCGTGGTGGAGGACATCTCGCCCACCGTCATCAGGCCGCGCGGCTGAAACACCTCGCGGCTCATCTCCTGCAGGAACTCGTGGATGCGCGGGCCGTCGGTGTAGAAGCGGCGGCCGTCGCCCTGGCTGTCGGACGGGAAGTCCTGCTGTTTGGACACCAGGTTGATCACGTCGAGGCGCAGCCCGTCGACGCCTTTGTCCGCCCAGAACTGACACACTTTCTTCAGCTCTTCGCGCACCGGCGGGTGTTCCCAGTTGAGATCCGCCTGCTCGGCGGCGAACAGGTGCAGGTAGTACTGGCCGCTGTCGGCGTGCCACTGCCAGGCGTTGCCGCCGAACTTGGAGCGCCAGTTGTTCGGCGGCGTTTCACCTTCGCCGTCGCGCCAGACGTAGAACTGACGATACGGGCTGTGGCGATCCTGCGCGGCTTTGAACCACGGGTGCTCGGTCGAGGTGTGGTTGAACACCATGTCCATCACGATGCGGATGCCGCGCTGGTGGGCGGCGGCGACCAACTGCTCGAAGTCTGCCATCGTGCCGTAAGCCGGATCGATGGCGCAGTAGTCCGCCACGTCATAGCCGTTGTCCACCTGCGGCGATACGTAGACCGGCGTCAGCCAGATCGCATCCACGCCCAGTTCCTGCAGATAGTCCAGCCGCCGGGTCACCCCGGCCAAATCGCCGTAGCCGTTGCCGGTGCTGTCCTGAAAACTCTTCGGATAAATTTGGTAGATGACGCCGTTCTGCCACCAGGGGGTTGGGTTGCTCATAACTGGATACCTTTGAATCGTGACAACAGGCCCGTACCCTTCATCTTTCAAACTGCAGCGTTGTTGGCTGCTGGCGCTGCACCCCAGTCACTTACTTGAGTAAGCTCCTGGGGATTACGAGCCTCGTCCGGAGGCTCGCCCTTTGGGCCAGCGCAGGCGCTGTTCAAATCGGTTCCCGACCGATTTGTTGCACCCTTGCCGCCTAGCTACAGCTCGAAAGCTATAGGGTATTTCCGGCCCCTACATTCATGTTGCGTATTTTGCGTCAATCAAACCGGCAGCTCGCCGCGGGCGGCCTTGCGTTTGTAGACCATGATGGTCAGCACCAGCGGGATGACGATCGCCACCAGAATCGCCAGCGAGTAAATCAGCCAGAACTGCGGCTTGATAGACAGAATGCCCGGCAGGCCGCCGACGCCGATGCCGTTGGCCATCACGCTGTCCAGCCCGCAGATAAGGCCGGCGAAGGCGGAGCCGATCATCGCGCACAGCATTGGGAAGCGGTATTTGAGGTTGATGCCGTACATCGCCGGTTCGGTCACGCCGAGGTAGGCGGAGATCGCCGCCGGCACCGAGATTTCACGCTCGTTGGCCTTGCGGCTGATGATGATGATGCCGAGCACCGCCGAGGCCTGCGCGATGTTGGACAGCGCAATCAGCGGCCACACCGGGGTGCCGCCCATGCTCTGGATCATCTGCATGTCGATAGCCAGCGTGGTCTGGTGCACGCCGGTGATCACCAGCGGCGCATACAGGAAGCCGAACAGCGCGGCGCCCACCGGCGCGAAGCTGCCGGTCATCACCGATTTCACCGCCCAGGCAACGCCGTCGCCGATCATGCGGCCGAACGGCCCGATCAGCGCGTGCGCCAGGAACACCGCCAGCAGCAGCGAGACCACCGGCACCACCACCAGATAGAGATAGTCGGGAACGATCTTTTTCAGCCGGGTTTCGATCCAGCCCAGCGCCATGCCCGCCAGGATCGACGGGATCACCTGCGCCTGATAGCCCACTTTCTGGATCACGAACCAGCCGAAGTTCCACACTTCCGGTGTTTGCTGGCCGAGCAGGTAGGAGTTCATCAGCTGCGGCGACACCAGGGTGACGCCCAGCACGATGCCGAGCACCGGGGTGCCGCCCATCTTTTTCACCGTCGACCAGCAGATGGCCACCGGCAGGAACATGAAGATCGCTTCACCGAGCAGCCACAGGAAGTCGTAAACGGTTTTCCACGCCGGGTGCATCTGCGCCAGCGTTTGGCCGCCGGACATCGGGATGTCGCCGATCACGTTGCGGAAGCCGAGGATCAGACCGCCGCTGATCAGCGCCGGCAGCAGCGGGAAGAAGATCTCGGCGAAGTGGGAGATGGTGCGCTCGGTCCAGGTCATGTTCTGGCGCGCGGCCACCTTGGCCTGCTCCTTGTCGGCCTCGTTGACGCCGGTGCTGGCGATCAGCGCCTGATAGTAGTCGCCGACGTCGGTGCCGATCACCACCTGGAACTGACCGGCGTTGGTGAAGCAACCCTTTACCATCGGCAGCTCTTCGATCTCTTTCGGTTTCGCCTTATTGGGATCGTTGAGGACGAAACGCAGCCGGGTAATGCAATGGCTGACGGTGGCGATGTTCTCGCGGCCGCCGACCAAAACAATCAGGCGATCAATATCCTGCTGTTTTACTTTGCTCATTATGGGATACCTGCAGAGGTGTTGACTGAGTAATGATCAAAGCTTAGCCACTCGGCTTTTTGAATGAAATGGGAACGTTCCCGGTTTGGGGCGAGGATCACAAAATGACGAAAAATGGTCAACTTCCGATCAGGAAAGTTTGCTGGGCACCACCAGGCGGCGGATCCCCTGTTCGCCGCTGAGCTGCGCTAGCAGCTGCTGCGCGGCCAGCAGGCCGGCGCTGCCGTAGCCGAACTCCACCGACAGGGTGTCGGGGAACAGGAAGCTGAGCAGCGGGGTGTTGCCGATGGCGCATACCTGGATGGCGCGCGTCGGCTGTTGTTGCAGGTATTTGATCGCCCCCAGGGCGATGCTGTCGGAGGCGCAAATCAGCGCGCTGGTATGCGCGTCAATCACTTCGGCGGCGTGCTGGAAACCGCTCTGGTAGCTCAGTTCGCCCAGCGTTGCGCGCGGCGTGAGCGTGAGGCGTTCACAGGCGTCGAGATAGGCCTGATAGCGGCGCTGGCCGGTGGTGGCGTCGCTGAGCTGCACCCCCAGATAGCCGATATGCCGATGCCCTTGCTGATACAGGCGATCCATCAACAGGTTCACCGCGCCGGCGTCGTCGTAGCAGACGGACGAGAAGCCGTCGTATTCGCGCACCATCACCACCATTTTTTCCTGCCACGGCTTGAGCATCGCCGCGGTCAGGCCAGTGAAGCCGAACAGGATCACGCCGTCGACGTTGCGCTGATGCAGTACGTGCAGATGCTCCTGCACCAGGCGGGTTTCGAACTGGCTCTCCATCACGATCGGATCGAAGCCTTGCTGATACAGCAGCGGCAGCATGGTGCGTACCGCCTGGTTTTCCGACGGCGAGTCGAGACGGGAAACGATGATGCCCACCACTTTGTCGCTTTGGCCGCGCATGGCGCGCGCCGACTTGGAGGGCGTAAACCCTTGCTGACGGATCACCGCTTCCACCCGTTCACGGGTTTGCGGGCTCACGCTGCCTTCATTGTTCAGCACGCGTGAGACGGTGGATTTGCCTACGCCGCTCAGGCGCGCGATGTCCTTGATGGTCAGCCGGTTTTGCATGGTTTACTTTTCGTTGAGGTGGACAGGCGTAACATAAAGGCCTGTAAAACAATGCCCGTCAGCATAGCTCATTTTCCGACGCGGATCTTGATGCAAAACGGGATTGTGACATTGCGATGAACGGCCGCTCCTGCCGCTCTGTTTTTCCCTTTACCGGAGGTTATTCCCCATATGGACCCCGACCCGACTGCTTTAGACACTCACTCGGTTCTCCGGTAAAACCTCTCCGCCTGGCGCTGCTGTTTTACCGGTGAAGTACATCACGGTAACCGGTAGCGCGCGCTTCGTCGTTCGCTCCTGCTGCTGAAAAAAAGAATAAGGATCTGCGTTGGCAGAGGCTTTTTGGCGCACCCGCCATCCGCCCGGCCGATGACGATCCCCGTTTACCCGCTGCCGTGAGGCACCGGGCGACGAGGTGCGACCCATGAAACTGAAAAAACTCCCCCGTCAGCTGCTGGGCCTGTTCGCCCGCGGCCTCCCGCGCCGTTTGGTGCGCCGCGACAGCCTGCTGGACAGCGTCGGCGGCGCTGCGCGCGACATGCCGGCCGGCCTGGCGCAGCAGCGGCTGGAATGCGCCGCCGCAGAAACGATGCAACTCTTTGAGCGTTTTCACAGCCATCCGGAAGGCATCACCGCCCATGAGGCGGAACAGGTGCGCCAGCGCTGCGGCGAGAACGTCATCGACGATCAGCAGAAAGAGGCCTGGTGGCAGCACCTCTGGCACTGCTACCGCAACCCGTTCAACCTGCTGCTGACCGCGCTCGGCATGATCTCTTACGCCACCGAGGATCTCACCGGCGCCTTGGTGATCGCGCTGATGGTGCTGATCTCCACGCTGCTGAATTTCATCCAGGAGGCGCGATCCAACCGGGCGGCCGACGCGCTGAAGGCCATGGTGAGCAACACCGCCACGGTGATCCGCAGCGATGCGCTCACCGGCAAGAGCGAGCACGTGGAGCTGCCGATCGCGCAGCTGGTGCCGGGCGACATCATCAAGCTGGCGGCCGGCGACATGATCCCGGCGGATCTGCGCGTGCTGTCGGCTAAGGATCTGTTCATCAGCCAGGCGGCGCTGACCGGCGAATCGCTGCCGGTGGAAAAATCCGCGGCGCCGCAGGCGTTGGCTGCCGATCCGCTCGACTGCCAAAACCTGTGCTTCATGGGCACCAACGTGGTCAGCGGCACCGCGCTGGCGATGGTGATCGGCACCGGCGGCGGCACCTATTTCGGCCAGCTGGCGCAGCGCGTCACCAGCCAGGATGAGCAGCCGAACGCCTTCCAGAGCGGCATCAGCAAGGTCAGCTGGCTGCTGATCCGTTTTATGCTGGTGATGACGCCGATCGTGCTGCTGATCAACGGCTACACCAAGGGCGACTGGTGGGAGGCGGCGCTGTTCGCGCTTTCGGTGGCGGTCGGGCTGACGCCGGAGATGCTGCCGATGATCGTCACCTCGACGCTGGCCAAAGGGGCGGTGAAGCTGTCGCGCCAGAAGGTGATCGTCAAACGGCTGGACGCCATCCAGAACTTCGGCGCGATGGACATTCTGTGCACCGACAAGACCGGTACCCTGACCCAGGACAAGATCGTGCTGGAGCGCCATACCGACGTGTTCGGCGCCAGCAGCGAGCGGGTGCTGCGCTACGCCTGGCTGAACAGCTTCTACCAGACCGGGCTGAAAAACCTGCTCGACGTGGCGGTGCTGAGCTGCGCGGAGCAAAATCAGCAGCCGCAGGCGCTGCAAAACTACCGCAAGGTGGATGAGATCCCGTTCGACTTCGTGCGCCGCCGCATGTCGGTGGTGGTGGCCAAAGACAACGAGTATCACGAGCTGGTGTGCAAGGGCGCGCTGGAAGAGATGCTGGCGATTTGCAGCCACGTGCGCCACGAAGACGAGGTGATCCCGCTGAGCGAGGCGCTGCTGGCGAGGATCCGTCGCATCACCGACGATCTCAACCAGCAGGGGCTGCGGGTGGTGGCGGTGGCCAACAAGATCCTGCCGGCGCAAACCCATGAATACGGCGTGGCGGACGAGTCGGATCTGATCCTCGAAGGCTACGTCGCCTTCCTCGATCCGCCGAAGGAAAGCACCGCGCCGGCGCTGGCGGCGCTGAAACAGAACGGCGTCACGGTGAAGATCCTCACCGGCGACAACGAGCTGGTGGCCGCCAAAGTGTGCCGGGACGTCGGGCTCGAGGCCGAGCACCTGCTGCGCGGCAGCGAGATCGAGCAGATGGACGACGAGCAGCTGGCGCAGGCGGCGGCGCGCACCACGGTGTTCGCCAAGCTGACGCCGCTGCACAAGGAGCGCATCGTCAAACTGCTGCGCTGCCAGGGGCACGTGGTGGGCTTTATGGGCGACGGCATCAATGACGCGCCGGCGCTGCGCGCGGCCGATATTGGCATCTCCGTTGATTCGGCGGTGGACATCGCCAAGGAAGCGGCGGACATCATCCTGCTGGAAAAAAGCCTGATGGTGCTGGAGCAGGGGGTGATCGAAGGGCGCCGCACCTTCGCCAACATGCTGAAATACATCAAGATGACCGCCAGCTCCAACTTCGGCAACGTGTTCAGTGTGCTGATCGCCAGCGCCTTCCTGCCGTTTCTGCCGATGCTGCCGCTGCACCTGTTGATTCAGAACCTGATGTACGACATCTCGCAGATCGCCATCCCGTTCGATAACGTCGACGACGATCAGATCACCCAGCCGCAGCGCTGGAACTCCGCCGATCTGGGGCGGTTTATGGTGTTCTTTGGGCCGATCAGTTCGATCTTCGACGTGCTGACCTTCAGCCTGATGTGGTGGGTATTCAAGGCCAACACGCCGGAAATGCAGACGTTGTTCCAGTCCGGCTGGTTCGTGGAAGGGCTGCTGTCACAGACGCTGATCGTGCACATGATCCGCACGCGCAAAATTCCGTTTATCCAGAGCCGCCCGTCCTGGCCGCTGTGTATCATGACGCTGGCGGTGATCGCCACCGGCATCGGCCTGGTGTTCTCGCCGCTGGCCGGCTTCCTGCAGCTGCAGGCGCTGCCGCTCGGTTACTTCCCGTGGCTGGTGCTGATCCTCGCCGGTTACATGGTGCTGACCCAGTGCGTGAAAGGCTGGTTCGTGCGCCGCTACGGCTGGCAATAACCCGTTCGCCCCCTCCGGCCGGGAGGGGGCAACTGTGATCCCGTCCGCTTTTTCACCGCAACGGTTGGACATCTGTTCTGTGCTGAGTCTTTATCTACAGCGTTGGCTGTTTTCCCCTGCGCCTTTCAAGCCACCGCGTTGTTGTTTATCGCCTAGCGGTGGTTTGAAATTCATTGGGGATATTTTGTTTTTTTCCTCTGAGGAATTTCCGATGCACAGACCTTTCCGTTATACGCTACTGGTTTCATCGTTATGGTTTTCTTGCGGCGCGCTGGCGCAGCCGGCTGGCGATCTGCCGCTGATGCCCTGGCCGCAGCAGGTGGAAGTGACGCAACCGGCGGGCAAACTGATTTTGGATCACCGGCTGTCGTTAAGCCTCCAGGGTGACGAACTGGGTGACGCGCTGCCGCGCTGGCGCCAGCGCATCGAGTTGCAGACCGGCTGGACGCTGGCGCCGAGGGAAGAAGCAAACGGCGCGGCGATCAAGGTGGTGATCAAGGATCGGGTGGCGGCGCAGCCGCTGCCGGGCAGCGATGAGAGTTACCGGCTGGTGGTCACGCCGCAGGGCGCCACGCTGACCGCCAACACCCGCTTCGGCGCGCTGCGCGGCATGGAGACCCTGCTGCAGCTGCTGCAGACCGATGGGCAAAACACCTTCCTGCCGCTGGTGGATATTCGCGACGTGCCGCGTTTTCCGTGGCGCGGCGTGCTGCTGGATTCGGCGCGCCATTTCCTGCCGCTGCCGGACATTTTGCGCCAGCTTGACGGCATGGCGGCGGCCAAGCTCAACGTATTCCACTGGCACCTGACCGACGATCAGGGCTGGCGCTTCGCCTCCGAGCATTACCCCAAATTGCAGCAGCAGGCCAGCGACGGCCAGTTCTACACCCGCGAGCAAATGCGGCAGGTGGTGGCTTACGCCACGGCGCGCGGCATTCGCGTGGTGCCGGAGATCGACATGCCGGGGCACGCCTCCAGCATCGCGGTGGCCTATCCCGACCTGATGAGCGCGCCGGGGCCGTATCGCATGGAGCGCGAGTGGGGCGTGCATAAGCCGACGCTCGATCCGACCCGCGACGAGGTGTATCAGTTTGTCGATACGATCGTCGGCGAGCTGGCGGCGATTTTCCCCGATCCTTATCTGCACATCGGCGGCGACGAAGTGGACGCCAGCCAGTGGCGAGCGTCGCCGTCGATTCAGGCGTTTATGCAGCAGAACGGGCTGGCGGATACCCATGCGCTGCAGGCCTACTTCAACCAGAAGCTGGAAAAAGTCCTCGAGAAGCACCAGCGGCAGATGGTCGGCTGGGACGAGATCTATCATCCGTCGCTGCCGCGTTCGATCGTCATTCAGTCCTGGCAGGGGCAAGACTCGCTGGGCGCCAGCGCGCAGGATGGCTATCAGGGCATTCTCTCCACCGGTTTCTATCTCGATCAGCCGCAAAGCACCGCCTATCACTACCGCAATGAAATTCTGCCGCAGCCGCTGGGGGTCGAAACGGCGGTGCAACCCGGCGAGCAGGCGCAAAGCTGGCGTTTCAGCATGCCGCGCCTGAAGGGCAGCGCGGTGGAGGGCAGCTTCACGCTGATCGAGGGCAAGCAGGGCTGGCGCGGCTTTATCGATTTCAACGGCAAGTCGCGCCGCGCGGTGCACGATATCGTCTGGCGCACGCCGCAGCAGGTGACGTTCCGCGTCGATACCTGGATGGGCGACACGCGGCCGGTATTTACGCTGCAACAGGACAAGCTCAGCGGCTATACGCTGGTCGGCAACGTGCGTTACCCCACCCAGGGCGAGAAACTGGCGGCGGCGCCGGCGGGCAAGATGCCGGTGGTGCCGGATGAGAAGGGGCAGGCCAAGATCCTAGGCGGGGAAGCGGCGCTGTGGGCGGAAAACGTGCGCGCGCCGCTGCTCGATCTCAAGCTGTGGCCGCGCGCCTTTGCGGTGGCGGAGCGGCTGTGGTCGGCGCAGGACGTCACCGATGAGAACAACATGTACCGGCGGCTGGCGGCGATCGACGCCTGGTCGGTGGTGTCGGTCGGCCTGCAGCAGCACGCGGAAACGGCGCGCGAATTCACCCGGCTGAGCAACAGCGTGCAGATCATGCCGCTGCAGATCCTGGCCGAGGCGGTGGAACCGGCGCAGTATTACACCCGCCAGCACCTGAAGTTCCAGGCCGGCAACTATCATCAGTTCGAACCGCTGAACCGCTTTGCCGATGCGCTGCCGCCGGAGAGCGAGGCGGTGCGCGACATGCATGCGCAGGTCGCGGCCTTGTTGAAGGATAAGCACGATAAGGCGGCGGCGCAGGCGCTGCGCGAACGGCTGCAGCGCTGGCAGGCGAACGGCGCGGCGCTGCAGACGGCGATCGCGGGCAACCGCACGCTGCGGGAGCTGGCGCCGGTGGCGCAGGACGTCGATGCCCTGGCCGCATTGGGGTTAACGCTGCTGGAGCGGTATCAGCAGGACAAACCGCTGAGCCGGGCCGAGGCCGAACAAGCGCAGCGCCGGCTGGATGCGGCGGCGCAGACGCGCGACGAAGTGGTGATTGCCGCGGTGTACCCGCTGGAGGCGTTGCTGCGGGGGCTACAGGTGCAATGAGGGGAGCGGGCTCGTGTGAGCCCGGATCCCTACAGCTGCAGCGGCGGCAACTGGGTGAAAATGCTGACCAGCCCTTCGCCCCAGCCCTTGCGGATGGCGCTGAAGTACGGATGGTCTTCGGTAATGCGGTATTGCCGGGCATGGCTGAAGCTGTCGCGCGGGTAGATCATCACGTCGAGCGGCAGCCCGACGGACAGGTTGCTGCGCAGGGTCGAATCCAGTGAAATCAGCGCGCATTGCATCGCTTGTTCCAGCGGCGTGTCGTAGTGCAGCACCCGGTCGATGATCGGTTTGCCGTATTTGCTTTCGCCTATCTGAAAATAGGGTGTGTCGCGGGTGGCTTCGATAAAGTTGCCCTGCGGGTAGATATGGAACAGCCGCATCTCTTCCCCGCTAATTTGGCCGCCGAGCAGCAGGTTGCAGCTGAAGTCGGTGGTGCTGCCGCTTTGCTGCGCCTCGCTGTCGCGCTGGATCACCTCGCGCACCGTTTCCCCCACCAGCGTGGCGGCGTCGTAGAGGCTGGGAGCGTTGAGCAGGTTGGGGCGTTCGGCGTCCTTGCTGCGATGCAACAGCAAACTGATGATGCTCTGGGTGGTCGCCAGGTTGCCGGCGCTTTGCAGCACCAGCGTGCGATCGCCGTCCTGTTGGAACACGTGCAGTTTGCGGAAGGTGGAAATATGGTCCACTCCGGCGTTGGTGCGCGAATCGGACGCAAAGACCAGCCCGGACGACAAACGCATGGCCACACAGTAGGTCATACTACAATCCCTCAAAACAAGACCGGCACGCCGCCAACGCGCAGCGTGCCCGAAACATTTTCCATCGGCAAGCGGCTACTGGCCGGTTGGCATCATTTGTACGGCGGCGATGGCGCTCATGTCTTCGCAGCCGCCGCCCAATCGCATGCCGCGCACCGGGCAGGCGTCCAGATAATCGATGCCGACCGCCAGCTTAAGGTGCTGATTCGGCATGCGCGTATTGTTGGTCACGTCGAAGCTGTGCCAGCGTTCCTCCACCCACACTTCCGCCCAGGCATGGGTGGCGACATGGGTCGAGTCTTCGCTGTACAGGTAGCCGCTGACGTAGCGCGCCGGGATGTTCAGGCTGCGGCAGCAGCTCAGGAAGACATGCGTATGATCCTGACACACGCCGCTGCCGGCGGCGAAAGCCTCGGCGGCGCTGTCGGTCACGCGCGTGGAGCCAGGGCTGTAAGGCATTTTCAGCAGCAGTTCGCCCATCAGATGTTCCAGGCCGCTCAGCACCGCCTGCGGTTGATGATAACGCAGGGCGAAGGCCTGAATGGCGTCATCGGGCTGGGTCAGTGGGCTATGGCGCAGAAATACCAGCGGCGACAGGTGCCCGAGCGCCCGATCTTCGACGCCGTCTTCAATCTCCACTTCCCCGAGCACCCGAATGGTGATGGCCTGATGCGGTTCATCGAGCGTCAGCACGTGCAGTACGTTGCCGAAGGCGTCGGTGGTGCGCACCGCGTCATCCGGCAACGACAGTTGCCAGGAGAGGATGCGCTGATGCGGCGAATCCTGCGGCGTCAGCCGCAGATATTGGGTGCTGCGCTGCACCGGCTGGGCGTAGCGATAATGGGTGTTGTGCTCAATATTCAGTTTCATTGCGCCTCCAGATAAGTGTGATGGATGCTTTCGGCGATGCCGTTCACCTGGCCGAGAAAGGCGCTCAACCACTCGCCCAGGCCGATCTTGTTCAGGTCCTTCATGCTGCTGAAGCGCAGCTCGGCATGCAGGGTGTGCGCCAGACGTCGCGGTTGGTTGGCGCCGCCGCCGATCAGTTCCAATTGCTGCACCATGTCGCCGACGCAGGCCAGCAGTGAACGCGGGATTTCATTGCGCAGAATCATCAGTTCGGCGATGGTCTCGCGGCTCAACGGCTGCTTGTAGATGCTGTGGTAGGCTTCGCGCGCGCTCACCGCCCGCAGCAGCGTGTCCATGCGGTAATATTCGCGCACCGGGTCGCCGTCGATGTCCATCAGCGTGTTCTTCACCTCCAGCAGACGGGCGGTGCCGTCGGCCCGCTCCAGCAGGGTGCCGAGACGGATAAAGCGCATGGCGTCGCTGCGCAGCAGCGTGCCGAACATGGCGCCGCGAAACAGATGGGCGCGCTCCTTCACCCAGTCGAAGAAGGCATCGGCGCCCACCGAGCCGATGCCCTGGCGGCGGATCAGTTTCATCTCTATCCAGGTGGCGTTGATGCACTCCCAGACTTCGGATGACAGGCTGCCGCGCACCGCGTGGGCGTTGTTCCAGCCCATTTGCAGGCAGCTGAAGATGCTGCTGTGGTTACGGTTGTCGAGCGCGAAGAAACTGACCAGATTGGGCATCGTCAATTCCGGGTAGGCGGCGGCATACAGCTGGCCGGTGCCGGTCAGGTTGAGCGGCACCTGCAGATCCTGATCGCCGCTGTCGCGGATCGGCATCATCGACAGCTTGTTGGTGACGTCCAGCACCCGGGCGATGCTTTCCGCCCGCTCCAGATAGCGGGCCATCCAATAGAGTTCACTGGCGGTGCGGCTCAGCATAGGTCGTCCTCCAATACCCAGGTGTCCTTGGTGCCGCCGCCCTGCGACGAGTTCACCACCAGCGAACCTTCCGCCAACGCCACCCGGGTCAGGCCGCCGGGCACCAGGCGGATCTCCGCGCCGCTGAGGGCGAACGGCCGCAGATCGATATGCCGCGGCGCGAGACCATCGTTGACGAAGGTCGGGCAGGTGGACAGCGCCAGCGTGTTTTGCGCAATGTAATTCTGCGGGCGAGACAGCAGCAGAGCGCGGAAGCGGGCGAGCTCGTCCTTGCTCGCCGTGGGGCCGATCAACATGCCGTAGCCGCCGGCGCCGTGCACCTCTTTCACGACCATCTGTTCGAGGTTGGCCAGCACATACGACAGTTCGTTTTTATGTCGGCACTGCCAGGTCGGCACGTTGTTGAGGATCGGTTCCTCTTGCAGGTAGAAGCGCACCATATCCGGCACGTAGGGGTAGATCGATTTGTCGTCGGCCACGCCGGTGCCGATGGCGTTGGCCAGCACCACATTGCCGGCGCGATACACCGACAGCAGCCCCGGTACGCCGAGCATCGAGTCCGGCCGAAACGCCAGCGGATCGAGGAAGGCGTCGTCCACCCGACGATAGATCACGTCCACTTTGCACGGCCCGGCGGTGGTGCGCATGAAGACCGCGCCGTCCTTGACGAACAGATCGGCGCTTTCGACCAGCTCCACCCCCATCTGCTGCGCCAGGAAACTGTGCTCAAAATAGGCGCTGTTGAAGCGGCCCGGCGTCAGCACCACCACGGTGGGATCGTTGATGGGCGAGCTTTCGCGCAGCGTTTGCAGCAGGTGCGACGGGTAGCGCTCCACCGGCGCGATGCGTTGCCGGGCGAACAGTTCCGGATAGAGACGCATCATCATTTTGCGGTTTTCCAGCATGTAAGAGACGCCGGACGGGGTGCGCAAGTTATCTTCCAGCACGTAGTATTGGCCGTCGCTGTTGCGGACCATGTCCACGCCGACGATATGCGCATAGATATCGCGATGAAGATCAACGCCTTGCATACAGGGTTGATACTGCTCGTTGGCCAGCACCTGCTCCGCCGGAATGAGGCCGGCCTTCAGAATATGCTGCTGGTGGTAAATGTCATGCAGGAAGGCATTGAGCGCCTGTACGCGCTGGCGAATGCCGCGATCGAGCATCGCCCATTCGGCGGCCGGAATAATGCGCGGCACGCTGTCGAACGGGATCAACCGCTCGGCGCCGTCATCGTCGCCGTAGACGTTGAAGGTGATGCCCACCCGGTGAAACAGCAGCGCAGCCTCTTCCCGCTTGCGTTGCACGGCCTGGTGATCGGCCTGCTGCAGCCATTGCCAGTAGGCGTCGTAGTGGCCACGGTGTTTTCCCTCAGCCAGAAGCATCTCATCAAAAAACGGTGAAGCGGAAAGATTGATATTCAGCATCGTCACCTCGTCGACATTGCAGGCTGTCAATCAATCGAGCATAAAACGTGCCAAGGCGATAACGGGCGAAAATGGCGCAAAGCGAGGCTGCCGCGGCGAAAAACGCCCGTTTGCGGTGCAGGTCTGGCGTGACGACGCCTTAATATAGGGCGAAATGGCGGTGGCGGTGAGCGCTGAAGGCGCAGGGACGGCAGGCTGTCGGGGCAGAGCAGAAATAAAAACGGCCAGTCTGCACTGGCCGTGATGCGCGTGACCGTCGATTAACGACGCACGGCGATGGCTTCGATTTCGATCTTCACGTCTTTCGGCAGACGCGCCACTTCCACGCAGGAACGGGCCGGGAACGGCGCGCTGTGCTCGGTGAAGAAGGCTTCGTACGCGGCGTTGACGGTGGCGAAGTCATTCAGGTCTTTCACGAACACGGTGGTTTTCACGATGTCGGCAACGGTCAGGCCGGCGGCTTCGACGATCGCTTTGACGTTTTCCAGCGACTGGCGCGCTTGAGCGGCGACGTCGTCGGCGACGGCGCCGGTTTTCGGATCGACCGGGATCTGGCCGGAAGTGATGATCATGCTGCCCAGATCAACGCCCTGCACGTAAGGACCAATGGCTGCCGGGGCGAGTTCAGTGCTGATGTTACGTGACATGTTTTCTCCTGATAAACCCGTTGTCTTTCACGCCGCCGCGCGGTCGGCCGCAGCGTAAAATTCGGTGGGTAGCAACGTGGGTAGAGTGATTTTCAGAGGACCCATTATAGGGCGTCACCGGGAGAATAACAGCGCCATCTCCCGGCGCCCATGCCGGGATTAGTCCGCCTGCAGCACCACCTGATGCTCGAACTCTTTTTCGCAGTAGCGGCACTTCAGGTGTACTTCACCGTCGCGCGATTTGACGCTGAAGCTCGACGCCACCGGCTCGCTGCGGCTGATGCAGTTGCCGTTCGGGCAGGTCAGCACGCCGTCGATGTGGTCCGGCAGGCTGAGGGTCAGCTTGCGCACCACTTCATAGTTGTCGATGCGGTTTACCGTGGCCTTCGGCGCGTACATCGCCAACTGGTTGGCCTGCTGCTCGGTCAGGAAGGTGTTCTCGATCTTGATCAGATCCTTGCGGCCCAGCTCGTTGGAGGGCAGGTTCAGGCCGATGGTGATGCGCTGGTCGGTGGCGGTCAGCTTGAACAGCGTCAGCAGTTTGAAACCGATCTGCGCCGGAATGTGGTCGATCACCGTGCCGCATTTGATCGCTTCGACCTGCAGTTTGTTGTCGTGAGTCATGGCGGTTCCCCCTTAAAGAGCCAAATCTGCGTTGAGCACCAGCGCCAGCAGCGCCTGACGGGCGAAGATGCCGTTGCCCGCCTGCTGGAAGTAGTAAGCGTGCGGCGTTTTATCCACGTCGGTGGCGATCTCGTCGATGCGCGGCAGCGGGTGCAGCACCTTGAGGTTGGCGCGCGCGCCGGCCAGATCTGCGGCGCGCAGCACGAACTGCGCCTTCACGTTGGCGTACTCGGACGGATCGAGGCGCTCTTTCTGCACCCGGGTCATGTAGAGAATATCCAGCTCCGGCACCACTTCTTCAATGCTGCCGTGCAGGCTGTACTCGATGCCTTTCTCTTCCAGCATTTTCAGGATGTAGGCCGGCATCGCCAGCGCGTCCGGGGCGATGAAGTAGAAACGGTTGCCTTCGAATTTGGCCAGCGCCTGGGTGAGCGAGTGCACGGTGCGGCCGTATTTCAGGTCGCCGACCATGGCGATGCTGAGGTTGTTCAGGCGGCCCTGGGTTTCCTGGATGGTGAACAGATCCAGCAGGGTCTGGGTCGGGTGCTGGTTGGCGCCGTCGCCGGCGTTGAGCACCGGCACGTTGCCGGAGAACTCCGAGGCCATGCGCGCCGCGCCTTCCTGCGGATGGCGCATCACGATGGCGTCCACGTAGGTGCTGATCACCGAGATGGTGTCGGCCAGGGTTTCGCCTTTTTTGCCGAGCGAGGTGTTGCTGCCGTCGGCGAAACCGACCACCGAGGCGCCGAGGCGGTGCATCGAGGTTTCGAACGACAGGCGGGTACGGGTCGAGGCTTCAAAGAAGCAGCTGGCGATCACCTTGTGTTTCAACAACTCCGGCTGCGGGTTGGCTTTCAGACCGGCGGCGGTGCGCAGCACCAGCTCCAGATCCTCGCGGCTGAGATCGTTAATAGAGATGATGTGTTTGTGATACAGCGGGTTGGCCATTTTTCACTCCTCCTCGACGCGTGCCCGTGGCGCGGGACTTTTTAAGGCAAAAAAAAGCCCCTCAATGAGGGGCTTGAAACGATCGGTTTAGCAACAGGAGAAACAACGGCAGCTGGCCGCCGATAGGCAGTCGGTTTTGTCGATTGCGGCTAACAAAACAAACGTCGTTTTTCATGCTTTCTCCTGGCAAATTGTGGCGCATTATACTCGCGCTTTTCGCCACTGCAAGCGTTAAAACGCCGTTTTTTGCCGCCCCGCAATCGATTGGCCGGCGATGGCCGCCTGCGGGCTATTTGCTGACGCGATCGTAGTAGACCATGTCGGCGTTCAGCCCCTGCTGGTAGCTTTTGACGTTGTCGCGCAGCACCACTTCGGTTTTGGCCTGATCGATAAACACGTACGGCGAACTGCGCTGCAGCTCCTGCTGCATGGCGGTGTACAGCGCGCGGCGCTTGGCCGGATCGGCTTCGGCCAGCGCCGCCAGTGTCTGCTTATTCAACTGCGGGATCTGCCAGCCGTTCAGCCCGGCCACCGTGCTGCTCTTGCCGTCGTTGTAGGCAAAGGCGCTGGCGTTGGAGTGGGCGTCGAAATAATCCGGGATCCACAGGCGGATTGCCGCCTGATGCTGCCTGGCGCGCACGCGGGAGTAAACCTGGCTGCCCGCGGCCGGCAGCAGCTCGACCTTCACGCCGGCAGCGGCGAAGCTACCCTGCAGCGCCTGCGCGATGGTGATGAACGGCGGTTTGTTCTCTACGTCCAGCGTAAAGGCGGCGTGGGTGATGCCCGCCTTGGCCAGAATGGCTTTCGCCTTGGCCGGATCGTAGCGGAACGGGTTGGTCTCCAGCGCGCCCGGCAGCCCGACCGGCAGGAAGCTCTGATGCACGAAGTATTGGCCCTTCAGCAGATCCTGGGTGATGCCCTGATAATCCACCAGATAGCGCGCCGCCTCCCAGAAGGCCGGGTTGTTCAGCAGCGGATTGGCGCCGTTGCCGGTGTTGAACACCAGGTAGTTTTGTTCGGCGGACGGGATCTCCAGCACCTTAACCCCCGGCTGGTTCTTCAGCGTGTCGGTCTGGTCGGCGCCCAGTTCGCGGGCGATATCGGCGTCGCCCTGCTGGACCAGCAGGCGGCGGGTGGCCGGATCCGGCACGTTCTTGATGATGATGTTTTTCAGCTGCGGCTTGCCGCCCGGCGTCGTGGGGTTGGCGTCCAGCACGATCGCCTGATGCGGCTGATAGACGCGCATCTTGAACGGGCCGCTGCCGGCGGAGTGCATTTTCAGCCAGGCGTTGCCGAAGTCGCCGTCTTTGACGTTGACCAGCGCCGCTTTGCTGTCGACGATCGAGGCGATCGGCGTCGAGAGGATATTCAGCGCCACCGCCGGGCTGACGTCCGCCGTCCAGCGCAACTGCACGGTATGGTCGTCGATCTTCTTCAACTGCGCGTCGATGTTGTCCGGCTGCCAGCCGAGCACGTTGAGGATGAACGCCGGCGACTTGTTCATTTTCACCGCGCGGCGGTAGGAGAAGATCACGTCGTCGGCGGTCAGCGGGTTGCCGGAGGCGAACGCCGCCTGCGGCCGCAGTTTTACCGTCAGCGTTTTGGCCGCCGCATCGCTCTGCCAGCTTTCTGCCAGCACCGGTGCCACCTTGGCCGGATCGTCGCGATCCGCCTGTACCAAGCGCTGGTACAGGCTGGGCACCGTCTGGATGCTGGAGAGTTCGTTGGCTTCCGCCGGATCGAGGCTGACGATGTCATCCAGCGATTGTACTACCACCAGCGTATTCGGCGGCGTGGCGGATAACGCGGCGGCGGGCAGGGCGGCGAGCAGGAACAGCGGCAAGAGTTTGGTTTTCATCGATGTGTATCCCCTGAAGGCGCCGCAAGGCGGCGCTGAGAACGGTTTGTTATCGTTGGTTTTTACGGCGCGGGCGCCGTCGGCCTGTCACGGTAGAACCTTTGCCGGCGGCGGGCAAAGGCCAATGCGCTATTTGATATTCCAGGAATATATTAGCCGCCCTGGCCGGGGGGGCCAGGGCGGAGGGAGAGGCGTGTCAGAGCGTTGCGCTCAGCGTGGCGACCAGCACCGCCTTGATGGTATGCAGCCGGTTTTCCGCCTGATCGAACACCACGCTGTGCGCCGACTCGAACACCTCGTCGGTCACTTCCATGCCGCCGTGCAGATCGTACTGCTGTGCCATCTGCTTGCCGAGAGTGGTTTGGTCGTCGTGGAACGCCGGCAGGCAGTGCAGGAACTTCACGTTCGGGTTGCCGGTCAGTTTCAGCATCGCCATGTTGACCTGATACGGCCGCAGCAGCGCGATACGCTCCCGCCAGGTCTCTTTCGGTTCGCCCATCGACACCCACACGTCGGTGTAGAGGAAATCGGCGTCTTGTACCCCTTCGGCGATGTCTTCGGTCAGGGTGAGTTTCGCGCCGGTTTGCTGCGCCAGCGCCTGGCATTCGGCCACCAGTTCCGGCTGCGGCCAACAGGCCTTCGGCGCCACCAGCCGCAGATCCATGCCCGCCAGCGCGGCGGCTTCCAGCAGCGTATTGCCCATGTTGTTGCGCGCGTCGCCGACGTACGCCAGCTTCACTTCGTTCAGCGCTTTGCCCGGCAGGTGTTCCTGCACGGTGAGCAGATCCGCCAGCAATTGGGTAGGGTGGAACTCGTCGGTCAGGCCGTTCCACACCGGCACGCCGGCGTGCTGCGCCAGGGTTTCCACCAGCGCCTGGCCGTAGCCGCGATACTGAATACCGTCGTACAGGCGGCCCAGCACCCGGGCGGTGTCTTTCATCGACTCTTTATGGCCGATCTGGCTGCCGCTCGGGCCGAGGTACGTGACCTGCGCGCCCTGATCGAATGCGGCAACTTCGAAAGAGCATCGCGTGCGGGTTGAGTCTTTTTCGAAGATGAGCGCAATGTTTTTGCCCTGCAGCCGGCGCTGTTCCTGCCCCTGCTTCTTGGCCTGCTTCAGATCGGCCGAAAGCTGCAGCAGCGCCTGCAGCTCGGCGGGGGTGAAATCCATTAACCTCAGAAAGTGACGTTGGTAGAACGCATTGCCGGTGCTCATAGTCCGATTCCCTGATTGCTCAATTGAATTAAAATTCACTTTATATGTATGAATATTCAATTTCAACCCCGACGAGGAAATCTTTCACGTTTATCGTGGAAGCAATGTCGGCGGTGTGTGAAAATAGAAGGAATGAAGGCCATTTGACTTGAGGATATAGGCATGGCAAACCGCGAATTGCTGGAAGAACAACGTGAAGAGACCCGCCTGATCATCGAAGAGCTGCTGGAAGACGGCAGCGATCCGGACGCGCTCTACACCATCGAGCACCATCTGTCCGCCGAGAAATTTGAGGTTCTGGAGCAGGCCGCCGTTGAAGCCTTCAAGCTGGGCTACGAAGTGACCGACGCCGAAGAGCTGGAAGTGGAAGACGGTTCGATGGTGATGTGCTGCGACGTGATCAGCGAAGTCGGCCTGAACGCCGAGCTGATCGACGCTCAGGTCGAGCAGTTGGTGGCGCTGGCGGAGCGCTGCGGCGTCAACTACGACGGCTGGGGCACCTACTTCGAAGATCCGAACGGTGAAGACGGTGAGGATGACGAAGACGGCGACTATATCGACGAAGACGACGACGGCAAACGCCACTAATTCCTTTCCGATTAATGCCTGTGGGCCGGCTCTCGCCGGCCCCTGATATCCCCGTCGTCTTTCAAGCTGCAGCGTTGTTGGCTGCACTCTCTCACCCCAGTCACTTACCTGAGTAAGCTCCTGGGGATGAGTGAGCTGGCCGCCTAGCTGCAACTTGAAATACATAGGGCAATGACGCCATGACATACCAATCCCTGCTAGCCCCGATTTTAAGCTTCCTACACTGTGAAACTCCCGACGCCTGGATCGACGCCGCGCGCCGTCCGGAAAACCTGCAGCTGTTGCTGACCGACCACCTGGTGTGCGAGCTGAAAGCCGCACAGACCGGCATGTGGCTGATCCGCCGCTACGTGGCGGACAAAGAGAGCGGTGACGCGCTGTTGGCGCTGCTGCGGCCCTACGAGGCGTTTCTGCATGAAGCGCAGGGCGCGCCCGACACATTGTTCCGTCAGGGCCAGTTCACCCGCAAGATCCTGCCGAAAAACGGCTCGGCCTACGGCCAGGATCTGGCGGATCGCATGGTGCTGTTGATCAAGGAAGAGCTGCATCACTTCTCGCAGGTGCTGGAGATCATGCAGGCGCGCGGGATCCCGTATAGCAAGATCACCGCCAGCCGCTATGCCAAGGGGATGATCCGCGAGATCCGCACCCACGATCCGGCGACGCTGATCGACAAACTGATCTGCGGCGCCTACATCGAAGCGCGATCCTGCGAACGCTTCGCCAAACTGGCGCCGCACCTGGACGATGAGCTGAACCGCTTTTACGTCTCGCTGCTGCGATCCGAAGCGCGTCACTATCAGGACTACTTGACGCTGGCGGAACAGATCGCCGGCGGCGACATCAGCGAACGGGTGGCGCATTTCGGCCGCCTCGAGGCTGAATTGATCCTGTCGCCGGACAGCGAGCTGCGTTTTCACAGCGGCGTGCCCGTCGCCGCCTGACGTTGAGGCGCGTCCTTACTGCGGCGCGCCCAGCAATAAATCCACCGCTTTTTCCGCCAGCATAATGGTCGGCGCATTGGTATTGCCGCTGGTGAGCTGCGGCATCACTGAGCAGTCGATCACCCGCAGCCGTTCAAAACCGTGCACCCGCAGCTGCGGATCGGTCACCGCGTCCTGCGGCGACGGCCCCATGCGGCAGCTGCCCACCGGGTGATACACCGTCTTGCAGAAGTTGCGCACGAAGGCTTCCAGCTGTGCGTCGTCGCGCGTCCATTCCGGCTGCGGCATCAGCAGATCCTTGATCAGCGGCTTCAGCGCCGCGGTTTGCAGGAAATCCAGACCGAACTTCACCGCGCGCACGCTGCCGGCCAGATCGTCCGGGTGACCGAGGTAGTTGGCGTGCAGCTTGACCGGATCGCGCGGGTTGCTGCTGCGCAGCAGCACTTCGCCGCGCGCCTTCGGCTGCAGGTAGCCGACCTTGAGCGTGAAGCCGTGAATGTTCGGCAGCGGCTCGCCGGGCACGTCGTCCCAGCTGTCCAGCATCGGCAGGAAGTGGATCTGTACGTCCGTGCGGCCATCGCCTCGGCTGTCGGTGAAGGCGGCGCCTTCCAGTACGTTGGACGAAAGCACGCCGCTGCGAAACGCCAGCCACTGCGCACCGTGGCTCAGCGCCTGCAGGCCGCGATCGGCGCCGAACAGGCTGATCGGCTCGCGGGTGCTGACGTTGATCGACATGTGCAGGTGGTCGTGGAAGTTTTTACCCACCGGCAGATCCGCCCGCACCTCGATGCCCAGCTGCTGCAGGTGGGCGCGCGGGCCGATGCCGGACAACATCAGCAGCTTCGGCGAACCGACCGCGCCGGCGCTGACGATCACTTCTTTGGTGGCGCGCGCGGTCACTTCCGCGCCGCCGTTCTGGCTGTAAACCACGCCGGTGGCGACGTTGCCCTCGAAGGTCAGCCGGTGCGCCAGGGCGTTCAGTTTCACCACCAGCCGCCGTTCGTCGCACACCGCCTTCAGATAGGTGCGGGCGGTGCTGGCGCGTTCGCCGTTGTGGGTGGTGGTTTGGTAGAAACCGACGCCGTGCTGGCTATCGCCGTTGAAGTCGTTGCGATAGGGCAGGTTCAGTTCCTGGCCGGCGCGGATAAACGCCATGCTCAGCGGGTGACGGTAGCGGTTTTCGCTGACCGGCAGCAGCCCGTCGGCGCCGTGGTAGTCGTCGGACAGGCTTTCGTTGGCCTCGGCGCGTTTGAAGTAGGGCAGCACCTCCCGGTAGCTCCAGCCGGCGCAGCCATAGCGCTCGGCCCAGTCGTCGTAATCTTGCGGCTGGCCGCGCAGGTAGATCATGCCGTTGACCGAACTGCTGCCGCCCAGCACCTTGCCCTGCGCGATTTGCATGCGGCGGTTGTTGGCGTGCGGTTCCGGTTCCGTTTCGTAGGGCCAGCTCTTTTTGGCGATGATCTTGGCCACGCCGGCCGGCATTTTGATAAACAGGTTATTGTCGTCGCCGCCGGCTTCCAGCAGCAGCACCCGCGCCTGGGTGCGGCGGATCAGCTGCGCCGCCAGCACGCAGCCGGCGGAACCGGCGCCGACGATAATGTAATCAAAGGTGTTTTCCGACATGACAGCTCTCCGTGCGCGATTGGGATACTGGCAGAGTAGCGCGGGGGAGCAAGTGGTCAATTTGCGATCGTTAATTTATTAACGAACTTCACATTAAATTTACATCGCGGTTTTTAACGTCAGTTTATCTGCTTGAAAAACGGCGTTATAGCGAGTTTTACTGATTGATTGCGATATTAATAAAAAGGCGCAGCAAGCTGCACCCTGATGGAGAGACGGGACGGTTACAGCGTTTTCAGCATGGTGACTTCGCAATCGACGTGGCCGGTGGCGCCCATCGCGTGGTCGATGTGTTCGAAACCCAGGTGTTCGTACAGCGCAACGGCCTGCGTCAGGCTGGCGGTGGTCTCGAGGTAACAACAGCGGAAGCCGTGCTGGCGGGCGAAATCCAGCGCCTGCAGCGCCAGGCGTTTCGCCAATCCCTTGCCGCGCAACACCGGCAGGAAATACATCTTCTGCAATTCGCAAATATCGTCTGCGCCGCCCTGCAGCGGCGCGATGCCGCCGCCGCCGGCGACCTGGCCGTCCACCTCGATCACCCAGTAAGCGCTGCGCGGCAGGCTGTAGAGCTGATACAGGGCGTCCAGATTGGGATCGGAGACGGTATAGCCTTTATCCGCCGTCAGGCCGTGCTCGGCGGAGACTTCGCGAATGACGTGAGCAATGGCGGCATTGTCTTCCGCCGTGATGGGGCGCACCAGCAGGCGCGCCGGGGTTGCTGTTGTCATGTTTACACTCGCCATTGAAAGAGACCACGTTCGTTTTCGTTTTTATCGCAGCACGAAACGCGCCGGGGGTTATTTCCCGGCGGCGTCCCTGCAGCAGTAATATCTTGTAATAACATCTAACCCGGCCCAGATGCAACGGCGATAAAAAAACAGCGGGGAAGACCCCGCTGTTTTTCAGGCGTTGGCGTGAGCCGGTGGATTACAGCGCGGCGATGGTCGCCTGCTGTTCCTGCAGCTTCACTTTGCCTTCTTTGCAGGCCGCCAGACGATCGCGTTCTTTGGCGACCACCGCTTCCGGCGCGCGCGCCACGAAGCCTTCGTTCGCCAGCTTGCCTTCGATCGCGGCGATTTCCGCATCCAGTTTGCCCATCTCTTTGGCCAGACGCGCGATCTCGGCGTCCTTGTCGATGAAGCCGGCCATCGGGATCAGCAACTCGGCGCCGTCCACCAGCTTGGTGACGGAGACCGGGCCTTTCTCTCCGGCCGGCAGCAGCGCGATGGATTCCAGGCGCGCCAGACGGGCGATAAAGCTTTGGTTCTCCTGCACGCGGCGCTGGGCGTCGGCGCTGCAGTTGCGCAGCAGCACGTCGAGCGTTTTGCTAGGCGCGATGTTCATCTCGGCGCGGATGTTGCGCACGGCGATGATGGTTTGCTTGATCCACTCCAGATCGTTCAGCGCCTGCTCGTCTTCCAGCGCGGCGTCGTAGGCCGGGAACGGCTGCAGCATGATGGTGTCTGCGGTCGTGCCAGTCAGCGGCTTCACGCGCTGCCAGATGGTTTCGGTGATGAACGGAATGATCGGGTGCGCCAGGCGCAGCAGCGCTTCCAGCACGGTGATCAGCGTGTGGCGGGTGCCGCGCTGTTCCGCTTCGCTGCCGTTGCTCACCACCGGCTTGGTCAGCTCCAGATACCAGTCGCAGAACTGGTTCCAGGTGAATTCGTACAGGATGTTGGCCGCCAGATCGAAGCGGTAGGTATCCAGCGCTTCGCGGTAGGCTTTCACCGTGCGGTTGAATTCGGCCAGGATCCAGCGATCCGCCAGCGACAGCACTTTCTCGCCGCCGTTAAAGCCGCAGTCGTGCGCTTCGGTGTTCATCAGCACGAAGCGGCTGGCGTTCCACAGCTTGTTACAGAAGTTGCGGTAGCCTTCCAGGCGCTTCATGTCCCAGTTGATGTCGCGGCCGGTCGAGGCCAGCGCCGCCAGGGTGAAGCGCAGGGCGTCGGTGCCGTGCGGCTCGATGCCGTTCGGGAACTGTTTCTCGGTGCGCTTGCGGATTTTCTCCGCCAGCTGCGGCTGCATCATGTTGCCGGTGCGTTTTTCCAGCAGATCTTCCAGCGAGATGCCGTCGACCATGTCCAGCGGATCGATCACGTTGCCTTTCGACTTGGACATCTTCTGGCCTTCGTCGTCGCGGATAAGGCCGGTCATGTAGACGGTCTTGAACGGCACCTGCGGCTTGCCGTTTTCATCCTTGATGAAGTGCATGGTCAGCATGATCATGCGCGCGATCCAGAAGAAGATGATGTCGAAGCCGCTGACCATCACGCTGGTCGGGTGGAAGGTTTTCAGCGCCTCGGTCTGCTCCGGCCAGCCCAGGGTGGAGAAGGTCCACAGGCCGGACGAGAACCAGGTGTCCAGCACGTCTTCGTCCTGGGTCAGCACCACGTCGGCGCCCAGGTTGTTCTCGCTGCGCACTTCTTCTTCGCTGCGGCCCACGTAGACTTTGCCGTTCACGTCGTACCAGGCCGGGATGCGGTGGCCCCACCACAGCTGACGCGAGATGCACCAGTCCTGAATGTCGCGCATCCAACTGAAGTACATGTTTTCGTACTGCTTCGGCACGAACTGGATATCGCCCTGTTCGACCGCTTCCACCGCCACTTTGGCCAGCGGCGCGGTGCGCACGTACCATTGGTCGGTCAGCATCGGCTCGATCACCACGCCGCCGCGGTCGCCGTAAGGCACCGTCAGGTCGTGCGGTTTGACCTCGTCCAGCAGGCCCAGATTATCGAAGGCGGCAACCACCGCTTTCCGCGCCGCGAAACGCTCCAGGCCGCGGAACTCGGCCGGGATTTCGCTGCAGTAGTCGGTGCAGACTTCGCCCAGGGTGTTGAACACTTCCGCTTCCTGACGGATGTCGCCGTCGAAAGTCAGAATGTTGATCATCGGCAGGCCGTGGCGTTTGCCGACTTCGTAGTCGTTGAAATCGTGCGCCGGGGTGATCTTCACGCAGCCGGTGCCTTTTTCCATATCGGCGTGTTCGTCGCCGACGATGCGGATGCGGCGGCCGACCAGCGGCAGAATGATCTCTTTGCCGATCAGGTCTTTATAGCGCGGATCTTCCGGGTTGACCGCCACGCCGGTATCGCCCAGCACGGTTTCCGGACGGGTGGTGGCGACCACCAGGTAGTCTTTGCCCTCGGCGGTTTTCGCGCCGTCGGCCAGCGGGTAGCGCAGGTGCCACATGGAGCCTTTGGATTCGCGGTTTTCCACTTCCAGATCGGAGATGGCGGTGCGCAGCTTCGGATCCCAGTTCACCAGGCGCTTGCCGCGGTAGATCAGGTCTTCTTTGTGCAGACGGACAAACACTTCGCGCACCGCGTTCGACAGGCCTTCGTCCATGGTGAAGCGCTCGCGCTCCCAGTCCACGGAGTTGCCCAGACGGCGCATCTGGCGGGTGATGGTGCCGCCGGACTCCGCCTTCCACTGCCAGATCTTGTCGATGAACGCGTCACGGCCGTAGTCGTGGCGGGTTTTGCCTTCTTCCGCGGCGATCTTGCGCTCCACCACCATCTGGGTGGCGATGCCGGCGTGGTCGGTGCCCGCCTGCCACAGGGTGTTTTTACCCTGCATGCGCTGATAGCGAATCATGGTGTCCATGATGGTCTGCTGGAACGCGTGGCCCATGTGCAGGCTGCCGGTGACGTTCGGCGGCGGGATCATGATGCAGAAGCTTTCCTGGCTGGTGTCGCCGTTCGGCTTGAAGTAACCCTGACTCTCCCAGTGATCGTACAGCTTCTGTTCGATCTGTTTTGGGTCGTATGCGGTGTCGAGCTGACTGTTTGTCTTTTCCATTCTTTATCGTATTCAGTGAGTTGGCGGCGTAGCCGTGGTCAAATGGAAGCCGACGCTGCGATAGGCCTTGTAACGGTCGCGCGCCAACTGTTTCAGAGTGTCTTCGTAAGGAACGAAGTCTACCACTTCATGGAAAGCGGTAGCAAAATCGGCAAACTGCGGCAGCAGGGCGATCAGCAGATCGCGCGGGGCATTGCCGCGCTTGCCGGGCCAGCACAGTTCCACCGGCGCGCCATAGTGCGGCCCTTCGCCGGCCAGGTTGTGCGGCACGAATTCATGCGGCTCGCGCTGCCACAGCGCTTCGTCCAGCCGCTGGGCCTGCTCCTGACTCTCGCAGGCGATCAGCACCCGCTTGCCGGCGCGGAAGCCGTTGGCGGCAACGGCGCAGGCCACGGCCTCATGGGCGCTGAGCGCGCCTGACGGTTCCGCGTTGTCGAGCAAATAAAACGTCGCCTGTTTCATTAAGGATCCACCGCTGCCGATAAAAAATGTAGGGGCACAGCATGCTGTGCCCCTTGGGATTATACCTGAATTACCGCTCAGATTTAATCGTCGCCGTTCAGGCCTGCGCGGTTCAATAGGAACTGCGACAGCAGCGCCACCGGGCGGCCGGTCGCGCCCTTGGCTTTACCGGAGCGCCAGGCGGTGCCGGCGATATCCAGGTGCGCCCAGGTGTACTTGCGGGTGAAGCGCGACAGGAAGCAGGCGGCGGTGATGGCGCCGCCAGGGCGGCCACCGATGTTCGCCATGTCGGCGAAGTTGGAGTCCAGCTGCTCGTAGTACTCGTCGGCCATCGGCAGGCGCCAGGCGCGGTCGCCGGCCTGCTCGGAAGCGCCCAGCAGCTCGTGCGCCAGCGGGTTGTGGTTCGACATCAGGCCGGTGATGTGGTGGCCCAAGGCGATCACGCAGGCGCCGGTCAGGGTGGCGATGTCGATCACCAGCTCCGGCTCGAAGCGCTCGACGTAGGTCAGGGTGTCGCACAGCACCAGGCGGCCTTCGGCGTCGGTGTTCAGCACCTCGACGGTCTGGCCGGACATGGTGGTCAGCACGTCGCCCGGACGATACGCCCGGCCGCCCGGCATGTTTTCACAGCCGGCCAGCACGCCGATCACGTTCAGCGGCAGGTTCAGCTCCGCCACCACGCGCATCACGCCGTACACGGTCGCCGCGCCGCACATGTCGTATTTCATCTCGTCCATGCCGTCGGCCGGTTTGATCGAGATGCCGCCGGAGTCGAAGGTCAGCCCTTTGCCTACCAGCACGATCGGCTTAGCGTCCGGATTTGGGTTGCCCTTATATTCCATCACCGACATCAATGATTCGTTCTGCGAACCGGCGCCGACCGCCAGATAGGCGTTCATGCCCAGCTCTTTCATCTGCTGTTCGCCGATGACGCGAGTGGTGATGTTAGTGCTGAAGGCGTCCGCCAGTTGGCGGGCCTGCGAGGCCAGGTAGCCGGCGTTACAGATGTTCGGCGGCATGTTGCCGAGATCTTTGGCCGCCTTGATGCCGGAAGCCACCGCCAGGCCGTGCTGGATGGCGCGCTCGCCGCTGGTGAGCTCACGGCGGGTCGGCACGTTGAACACCATTTTGCGCAGCGGACGACGCGGCTCCACCTTGTTGCTTTTCAGCTGATCGAAGGTGTAGAGCGTCTCTTTGGCGGTTTCCACCGCCTGACGCACTTTCCAGTAGGTGTTGCGGCCTTTCACGTGCAGTTCGGTCAGGAAGCAGACCGCTTCCATCGAGCCGGTGTCGTTGAGGGTATTGATGGTTTTCTGGATCACCTGCTTGTATTGGCGCTCATCGAGCTCGCGCTCTTTGCCGCAGCCGATCAGCAGGATGCGCTCGGAGAGAATGTTGGGCACATGGTGCAGTAGCAGCGTCTGCCCGACCTTGCCTTCCAGTTCGCCACGGCGCAGCAATGCGCTGATATAACCATCACTGATTTTGTCGAGTTGTTCTGCGATAGGGGACAGGCGGCGCGGTTCGAAAACGCCGACTACAATACAGGCACTGCGCTGTTTTTCCGGGCTACCGCTTTTTACACTGAACTCCATGCACTCTCCTGAATCTTAAAGACAAAGGCGGACGCTACGGCTAGAATAATCGACTCCGTAACGATCTCCCGCCATTTGAGTTAACGGATTATGTTAACCTGAACGGCGTAAATTGCTCTGTTTTGGCGACTATAAGCAAGTTCCTATAGGACACCCAAACGGCTTGATGTTGTAATACTATTTTAGCTGTGAAGGTTGCCATATGATGAGAATAAATGGCGGATTAGCGATGAAATTATCGATTTTCCTGCAAAAAGACAAGTTTTCACAGGCGTAATAAGCGTGATCATCATAAGATATCTGGTACGGGAAACGCTCAAGAGCCAAATCGCCATCCTGTTCATCCTGCTTCTGATCTTCTTTTGTCAGAACCTGGTCAGGGTGTTGGGCGACGCGGTGGACGGCAATATCCCGACAAACTTAGTACTCTCTCTGCTCGCTCTGGGCGTGCCGAAGATGGCGCAGCTCATCCTGCCTTTGAGCCTGTTTCTCGGCTTGCTGATGACGCTTGGGCGGTTGTATACCGAGAGCGAAATCACCGTCATGCACGCCTGCGGGCTGGGCAAACGCACCCTGATTATCGCCGCCATGATCCTGGCGCTGCTCACCTCTGCGATCGCGGCGGTGAACGTATTTTGGGCCGGCCCCTGGGCCTCGCGCTATCAGGACGTGGTGGTGAACGAAGCCAAGGCCAACCCGAGCATCGCCGGGCTGGCGGAAGGGCAGTTCAAACCCTCGCAGGACGGCAACGCGGTGCTGTTTATCGGCAACGTCAAGGGCAGCACCTTCAACGACGTGTTCCTGGCGCAGCTGCGGCCGAACGGCAACCAACGCCCGTCGGTGGTGGTGGCCGAGCACGGCAACATCGTGCAGCAGAAAGACGGCTCGCAGGTGGTGACGCTCGACAAGGGCACCCGCTTTGAAGGCACCGCGCTGCTGCGCGACTTCCGCATTACCGACTTCACCGACTACAAGGCGGTGATTGGCCACCGCACCGTGGCGGCGGACAACACCGAATCCGAACAGATGTCGATGCAGACGCTGTGGGAATCCGACGATCCGGACGCGCGCGCCGAATTCCACTGGCGCCTGACGCTGGTGGTGTCGGTGGCGCTGATGGCGCTGCTGGTGGTGCCGCTCAGCGTGGTGAACCCGCGCCAGGGCCGCGTGCTGAGCATGCTGCCGGCCATCCTGCTGTACCTGATCTTCTTCCTGCTGCAGACCTCGCTGCGCTCCAACGCCGGCAAGGGCAAGCTGGATCCGATGCTGTGGCTGTGGCTGGTTAACGGCGTTTACTTCGCGCTGGCGCTGGCGCTGAACCTGTGGGATACCGTGCCGATGCGCAAGCTGCGCGCACGCCTGAGAGGAGCGGCCTGATGTTTGGCGTATTAGACCGTTATATCGGTAAAACGATTTTCAACACCATCATCATGACGCTGTTCATGCTGGTGTCGCTGTCCGGCATCATCAAGTTCGTCGATCAGCTGCGCAAGGTCGGCCAGGGCGAATACACCGCGCTGAGCGCCGGCATGTACACCCTGCTGAGCGTGCCGAAAGACATCGAGATCTTCTTCCCGATGGCGGCGCTGCTCGGTGCGCTGCTCGGCCTGGGCCAGCTCGCGACGCGCAGCGAACTGGTGGTGATGCAGGCTTCCGGCTTCACCCGCCTGCAGATCGCCGGCTCGGTGATGAAAACCGCCATTCCGCTGGTGCTGCTGACCATGGCGATCGGCGAGTGGGTGGCGCCGCAGGGCGAGCAGATGGCGCGCAACTACCGCGCCCAGCAGATGTACGGCGGCTCGCTGCTCTCCACCAAGAGCGGGCTGTGGGCGAAGGACGGCAACGACTTCATCTACATCGAGCGCGTCTCCGGCGATAAAGAACTCTCCGGCGTCAACATCTACCACTTCAACGATCAGCGTCGCCTGGAGACGGTGCGCTATGCCGCCACCGCCAGCTTCGAGAACGGCCTGTGGCAGCTTTCGCAGGTGGACACCTCGGATCTGACCAACCCGAAACAGGTGACCGGCACCCAGACGCTGACCGGCGAATGGAAAACCAACCTGACCCCGGACAAGCTGGGCGTGGTGGCGCTGGATTCGGATTCGCTCTCCATCAGCGGGCTGCACAACTACGTGAAGTACCTGAAGCAGAGCGGCCAGGAATCCAACAAATACCAGCTCAACATGTGGCGAAAAATCTTCTCGCCGCTGTCGGTGGCGGTGATGATGCTGATGGCGCTGTCGTTCATCTTCGGCCCGCTGCGCAGCGTGCCGATGGGCATCCGCGTGGTGACCGGCATCAGCTTCGGCTTCCTGTTCTACGTGCTGGATCAGATCTTCGGCCCGCTGAGCATGGTTTACAGCATGCCGCCGGTGCTGGGGGCACTGCTGCCGAGCATGCTGTTCCTGCTGATCAGCGTGTATATGCTGCTCAAACGCAAGTAGCGGGGCGAGCGGTATGGGAAAAGGCGTGGCCGCGGGGCCGCGCCTTTTTTGTGGGTGCTGTATGCCCCCGGTGAACCACTCCCCCGACCTGTCGCTTTTCGTCGTGCTATAGTCAACCCTGCGGCATGCGGATAGAGGGAGCGGGCAGTCAATGGAAGACGAATACAATCTCAGCAATATCATCGGCAAGCGCCTGGAAGCGGCGTTGGGGGAGTTGGGCGAGCTCCTGTGGGCGTATGTGGTGTTATCCAAAAAAGACATTTCCTGTATTTTTGGCGTCACCAACTACCCGACTGAATGGGTCAACAAGTATCAAGAGCAGGGGTTGCAGTACATTGATCCGGTGGTGATTACCGCCCGCAACCGCCTGACCCCCTTCGCCTGGGACGAGCAAATCATGGCGGACGCAGGGCTGCATTTTCCCGAACTGTTCGAGCAGGCCCGCGAGTTTGGCGTGACGCACGGCTATACCTTCGTATTGCACGATTACAACAACAATCTCGTCACGCTTTCCTTTGCCTTCAGCGCAGAACAGAAAGCGGAAGTCATCCCGGCGCTCATCGAACGTAAAGGTGAAATCTCGGTATTGCTGGCCTCAATCCATGAGTCGTATTTGGCGCTGGCCCCGCCGTCAGATAAAAACGCCGCAGCGCTGGAAGGCAACGCCCGCTTTACCGACAGGGAAAACGAAATCCTCTATTGGGCCAGCGTGGGTAAAACCTACCAGGAAACGGCGATGATCCTGGGCATAAAGACCGGCACCATCAAGTACCATATGTCCAACGTCGTCAAAAAGTTGGGGGTAACGAATGCCCGACATGCCGTGCGCCTGGGGATGGAGCTGCGGCTGATTAAACCAGTGGATGGATAGGCTGCTCGCACACGGCAGCTTTCGAACCGGGAAATGATGGGCGTTAATCGGTATTGAGTGGGCAGCGCGGCGGCTCACGAGAAGGAAGCAATACAGCACCGGCCCCGATCTCTGCGCTTTGAAATAATAACCTGCATGAACTGATAAAGGTCTAGTAAGGGACTGTACTTTAGTCTAACTAGTTTCTCACCCCTTAAGGCGATACACTTTCCCGGTAATGTTTTGATAAAAAATATAAAAAAAAACCTGACCGCGTAGGTCAGGCTGCCAATATTGGCCAACACCAGGGAAAATTTTCTTACATCATCTTAAAGCTATTAACTCTGCAGAGGCAAGTGTTCTCTGCTGGTTTTTACGCCTTGAGTTGCTATTTTGTTACGTATGTACGCTATTTTCTGGTGATTTTAGATAACCCCCCCATCTAACCGAAATAGCGTCTCTCCCCTGAAAGCAGCATTCCGCTTCTTTATTTCCCCATCTGACATTCATTAATGAAAAAATAGTGTTCTCGGAATGTTGCGCAACCTCATTCTTTATTCGCTGACACATTGGCGTGCAATTATTTGCAGCATTGCCATTACGGCTGGGGATTATTTTGTTTTTGCCAGGCGCAGGGTGAGACAGTGGCGATGGGGGAGGCGGTTGCGGCCTGCGGCGTGCCGGGCTCCTGAACCTGTTTCGCTAGCAGGGCAAGCGGTTCTGGCTAGTGGGAGTGAGTGAGACGTACGGCACAGGAGCTATCATTGTGCTGTGCAACGATGCTAGAACCTGGAATCGGATGGTATTGCGTGAGTGTGGCGCCTTATCCTGTATGCTCGTTGCAACAGCCTGCTCACCATTAACAGGGTTGTGAAGGGCGTGGAGCGAGAAGATGGGGCGGACAAACGCGCATGGCGGCGGTTTTTTCGACACTTAACTCATTGAACAACGGATAAGTGTTGCGTGCTGGTCGCGGGAAGGTATAATTCACCCGTTTTCCGCATACTACTTCAGTGCCGAAGTGGCGAAATCGGTAGACGCAGTTGATTCAAAATCAACCGTAGAGATACGTGCCGGTTCGAGTCCGGCCTTCGGCACCATTCCCCCTTCCGTAGTCGTCCGACGAAGTCCAAAAAATCCTTTAAAATCAATAAGAGTAGCCTTTTTGGCGTCCACCATTGTCCGAGGCCGTCCGTTGAAATCCAGGGGGCACTGGGGGCATAATTGGGGGCATCTCCACTTCGATAGAAAATGTGCCCCCAAAATGAAGCTAAACGCCCGCCAGGTCGAGACCGCAAAGCCTAAAGAGAAAACCTACAAAATGGCCGATGGCGGTGGTTTGTATCTCGAGGTTACGACGAAAGGTTCCAAGTATTGGCGAATGAAGTACCGCCGCCCTAACGATAAAAAAGAGGATCGACTTGCTTTCGGTGTTTGGCCGACGGTCAGTCTTGCCGAGGCACGTAGCAAAAGAGAAGAAGCCAAAAAGCTGTTGGTACAAGGATTGGATCCAAAAGCAGAAGAAAGGGAAGCTCAGGCTGAAACTGCGGGCGCATACACGTTCGAGACCATTGCCCGAGAATGGCATGCTAACAACAAACGCTGGAGTGAAGATCACCGAGCGAGAGTGCTTCGTTATTTGGAACTGTATATTTTCCCGCACATTGGTGCAGCTGATATTCGTGGCCTTAAAACCAGCCATCTCTTAGCACCGATTAAAGCTGTTGATGCAAGTGGTAAGCATGACGTAGCGCAGCGCTTACAGCAACGTGTTACGGCCATTATGCGTTATGCAGTTCAGAACGATTACATTGATTCAAATCCTGCCAGCGATATGGCCGGAGCATTGGCAACAACCAAAGCTCGGCATTATCCGGCATTGCCGCCTCATCGTTTCCCTGAGTTTCTCGCACGGCTTGCCGCTTATCGGGGACGTCTCATGACACGTATCGCCGTAGAGCTTTCTTTACTCACCTTTGTGCGTTCTAGTGAGCTGCGTTTCGCTCGCTGGGATGAGTTCGATTTTGATAAAGGTTGCTGGCGCATTCCGGCGCAGCGTGAAGAAATCAAAGGTGTACGCTACTCACACCGTGGCATGAAGATGAAAGAAGAGCATATCGTCCCGCTAAGCCGCCAAGCGTTGGTCTTGCTGGAGCGTTTGAAGTCTTTGAGCGGCGATAACAAGCGGTTGTTTCCCGGCGATCATGATCCCGATAAAGTTATGAGCGAAAATACGGTGAATAATGCGCTACGTGCAATGGGATACGACACTAAAACAGAAGTGTGTGGGCATGGTTTTAGGACAATGGCACGCGGTGCTTTAGGTGAGTCCGGATTGTGGAGCGATGATGCGATTGAGCGGCAGTTAAGCCATTCTGAGCGTAACAATGTGCGTGCTGCTTACATCCATACATCTGAGCATTTGGATGAGCGACGTTTGATGGTTCAGTGGTGGGCCGACTATTTGGACGAAAACAAAAGAACACCAATCACCCCTTTTGATTTTGCAAAAATTGTTAATAGATAATTTCATTTCTGCAGAAGCGCCGAAGAAGTGATTTTTCAGTCATTTCTTCGGCGTCTAATGCTGTTATTGTTTTTGTTTAGCTCTCTTACCTAGTGGATAAGGAATATCACTTTTATCACCCCGGGCTATGATCCAATTAGACCATTGTTTGAGGCTATTTCCACAACGTTTTAAGCTTGCATCGTTCCAGTTGACATCATATTCATTGGAAATATACTTTGCTAACATTATATTGCTTATTTCCGGCTCTTTTTTTATTTTTCCAATGCAGCTAATTAAACACTTCTCTTTACTAGCATGACTCCATATAGCTTCGAGTGGTGAGCTGTATTTTGAAATTAAATCTTTATTGACGTCAAACTGTTTTTTAGATATAGATATGAGCTTAAAACGGGTGAGAACAGTAAGAGCATTTTTGCACCCCTGCGATTGGATTTGATCGTGACTTGCTCCTTTTTGAATTAAATCTAAGCATTCGTGAACTAGTAATGGTGAAGCATTGGGCGCAAATACATCATTCTGATGGCCTTTATACCTTTTTTGCCAGGAGGCAACAGCCTGTTGTATTGCTCCTTTATCCTGAATAACATAGCTGTCTTTATGCTGAGATATATATCCTGTCATATGTAAATAACGAGAAAGTCTTCTTGCATAAACACCCCATGTCTGTTGGCTATGATGAGCTTTTGGCAGGCTTTCCTTTAATACTTCTATTAAAAGGTTCACGTCCACGGTTTTACCGAAGTATCGTTTATAAAGTGCTATTTTAAAGGAGTGTTTCCCAAGTCTCTCGCGAATTTTTTTGAGGAACTCATCGTCATTTTTTTCTGAGATACTACTGTTTAATTTGAAACTGGAACCGTTTCTTTCTGCTATGCTGAACATTACGAGATCTGCCCCGATATTCAGCATTGTTGTTTCTTTTATACCGGCTCTTACTGATATGTTATGTGAGTTTTCATAATGGTAGGGATCTAACTCATTTGCAATGTTTATTATGGTTTTGTAATCTGATGTTGGAACATAGTTATATGGGATAACAGGCAGTTTCTTTGTCACCAAATAATCCTTGAATATATCCCAGTATATATTCAATCTATCACCACTTTTAATTACCATTCTCTTGTTAACTAACTGACTTACATCACTTGCACTTGATAGCTCTATTATTTCACTCCAATCAGCCGGTGCCTTGCTGGCGATTAGGTCTAGACAGGTCTTTTCTGATGGAGTAAGTAAATCTAAATCATTTGTGAATAGCTTTTCAACGTCCAATTCTACGGATGTTACTTCGTTGTAGCCAGTTCGCTTTATATTTTCTCTGAGGTTTATGCACAGCTTCTTCAAAAGCCATGGAAAACCCTGGCAACTATACGTTATTTGGCTTCTAATCGCTGGGGTTAATTTATGGCTAAATTCTTTTTCAAAAGTAGTTATGGACTTAGATATCTCACCACTATCGAATAGACTTAGCTTAAACTCTTTTCTTAAATCAGATAGAGTGTGCCACATATGATATGCGGGATGGTCTTGTTGGGTTGTACTGTCCGTTTTCCAAGCAAACCCAAGAGTGAGGTTTCCTTTATAACCAGCCACTTCGAGCATTAAACTGTTGGCAGCCTTAAAAACATTAAATAACTCTGGTTTGGAATATAGCTCTTCAAACTGATCAAATATAATACATATTACCTTGTCTTGTTCTTTTATGCTTTCGAGGTATTCTGAGATTGATTCTGATGAGAAGTGGTTTATTGGATCGGTGAGAGATAAATTTACCTTCTTACCAAAACCATTTTCTTGTGCTTGCTTTAATGCTTGCAGTAGTGCAGATGTAATGTATGAGGGGGATTTCGCACCTCGAATATCAACAGCATAGACAAAGTATTTTTTATGATAGTGTTTGTTTTTAGATCTATCCCTAATTTTTGCAATTAGTGAGCTTTTTCCTAAGCCTGAGTTTCCTGTTATTGCAAATATCCGAGTGCTAGTTTTTCCATCTTTCACATTTGAAAGAAAACCGAGGATTTCTTTTTGCATGTCATCTCGGCCAACAAAGTCCTTTGGTCTAGCCGGCCGGTAATCATCCCAAGAGTCTCCGATTTGTACCTCTACTACATTTGTTATACCTTCAACCCTATCAGGAAGTATTGTGACTTCATTGTCCTTTTTGCCCACGGATAAATCATAATCAGTTATAGTAGCTTCAAGCTTTGATATGTTTTCTAGTGTTGAACTATCGCTAATTAATTTTCCTGATGAAGCGCTGAACAATAAAACCCCTTCTGGGGCCCCTCCGTTTAGAGTATATACCGCCCAAAAACGCCCGAACTTACTTATTAAAAGAGTCCAGCTACCTAAATTAACTTCATCTCCAAGAAACTCACTTGCTTTATCTATGGGAGGTGTCTTTATTATACCAGCAGCTGTTAGGGAGCTAATAACTCTTTCTGGAGTGTAGAAACTGAATTGTGATGATTTTTCTCTCGGCTTTTTAGCTATTAAATCGACGATGCCAAGTGCATCTTTACCGAATTCAGATGTTGAAATAATCCAACCCTCGGAATAGTCATGGAGATTAACCACTCCTATCAATTTATTAAGAATAGGGGCGCTGATTTTTTCTTTTTGGGCTTTGCATTCTACGTAAATTTCTTTTGAGTTTACTTTGTGTTTACATAATAAATCAAGTTCAGCACCTGTTACTCTTAATTCTTGTGCTACTTCATAATTTTGAGCGGAAAGTAGATCTTTAACCAGTTCCTCGAAAAGATCACCTTTTTGCTTTGTAGTGTCCGTGCTTTCTGTTGCAACCTCAATTTGCATAAACTTGTCCTGGAATGGTTTTTTGGTAAAGGGTTTGTCACAGTTGTATGTTTAATATACGTCTTTTGTTTTTGCACTCCAAGAATATTTTTTGATATCGCGCTAAGTACTATCTCTACTTCACCAGCAGGGCTCAAGATTTCGTTTGTTCAACAAGATCATGAGGGAGATAAAGCTGCCCTTCGTTCAAAATGCAAAATTCATTCATACGGCAAGCCTAACCTCACTTCGTGGTCTATAACTACGCGATTCAACCGTGTTCACAACTAGGATGTGTATGTTCAAAACTATAAGTTGCTCAAATCTTCCCGCGCGCAATACTTCCCCCGCCTCGCCTGCGCACTTCATGTGTCGCTTTTCATGCAGTTGCATGAACGGCCGCAGGCCGCGCCAGTACTGGTGCGGCAGGGGATGAAAAGTGCATTTTCTTGCATGCAAAATCATGCACCCTATGCATGCACGCGCAATTTGAGGCTGGCTAGCCAGGAAAAAGGCTGTTTTGGGCGAGGCGGAAGGGGAATGCCCCGCGGTGCTGGCGAGAGCGGCGGGGCGGAGTGTGATTAGTGCAGGGTAGGATTGCTGTTGTAACGGCGATAGCGGTTCAACGTCCGTTTCTCCTGCGGTGGCAGGGCGTTCTCATCGGCCGGTTGTGGCTGTATCGGCTGACACAGGATTTTATCGACGCTTTCCACCGTCTTGAATGTGCAAGAACAGGTCAGGCTCTGACATTGGTAATACGCCTCTTTTGTCCGCTCCGTGATATAGCGGCTGGTACGGGTATAGGACGCATGAGTGCACAGCGGGCAACGCATCATGATTGGGCTCCTTTTTCTTGCAGCCAACGACGTTTTTCCGCCAGTTCTCTTGCCCCTCGCATCTGGCGCATTGGGCATCTTTGTCGCTCCTGCAATACGCCGGTTTGTTCCGGTATCGTCAGACCAATCTCATTCAGCACCGGGTGGTCGATATTTTGCGTAGCCATGGCAACGTGAATACGGCCTTGTAGCGTTCCCAGTACCTGTTGCTCAATCATCCTCATCGGATTGTCCGCATAGACGCCGTAAGCCCGTGAAGCCAGTGCGCACGCCTTGATAACGTCAGGGCTGATTAGCGCCTTGCTCAGCGCATCCACTGCCTGATGCATCGCATGGGCCGCAAAGGTCGTGAGGGCGTCTTTGTGTGCGGCCACCACCTTCGGGGCCGTGCCGCCGCAGTTGAGGTGAAGCTGCATTTTGTCCAGATCCATCTCCTCAATCAGGCCGTCGAACTCTTTCGCCAGCTCCCGCTTGGAAATCCGGCTGTGGTGCTGCGCTTGCCGTTCCGGCGTCATTTCTCCGCGCAGTTTGCGAAACAGGGTGCGCCACTGGCTTTCAGCCTCCTGGCTTTGCACTTCGGTGTCTTTCTTCTGTTGGTGGCAACGGGCAATGCCGGTTACGACGTCGTTCAACGCCTGGTAGTTTTTGTCGTGGGCGGCGCGAGCGTCACGCAGGGCTTGCAGGTTATCGGTGATGTATTTCGGTAAGGCGGTGGTGCTCATGGTCGAGTCTCCGGTGTCAGTCAATGTGAAGCTATTCTGCTGACCGCCGTACAACATCGCCATTCATCCCGGTTGGACTGTTCCTAGGACAACAGCCCTGAGCACTGATGAGAAAACCATCAAGCCATTTTTAGTTTTACCTAAAACTATTCACTACTGTTCACCTAAAGAAAAAATATAGATAAATCAGCAAATAAGAGGGTGAACAGTTTTCTATAAACTCTTCACCCGGTGTTCACCACTGTTCACCCGGCCCAAAATGACCTTTTCCCTGGCTAGCGCTGTTTGGCGGTTTTTCCCTATTAATCAACCGCCCATTCATTGCTCAGGCTTTTCGGCAGGTTTGCCAACAACGGTCAATAAATGCCAATAAAGGCTAATATCGGCCAACGTTGTCCACTTGATTGAAAAGTAAACATAAAATCTGTTCCATCACACAACAATACCTTGTTGCCACCCCGGTAAATATTCACATAATAGGGCGCTACCGAAGTTCACACAGTCCCGGCCAGCGTTGGCCGGACACAAAGAGGTAGCGTTTTATGTTGACCGTTTCCACCCCCACCCCATCCACCCCGTCGCCGGTTATTCCTGGCAGTTACACCCCGCGCGAGCGCTTTATCCGCCTGCCGGAAGTGCTCTACACCACCGGTCTATCCCGCTCCACCGTGTACGAGATGATGAGCCGTAAGCAGTTCCCGGCCCAGGTCTCCCTCGGCGGTAAAAACGTCGCCTGGCTGGCCTCTGAGGTCGAGCAGTGGATGGACGAACGTATCGCCAACCGTCACCAGGGGGCCGCCGCATGATGCAGCTAACCTTTGGTCGCCAGCATTTCACCCTTGATGAGCGCGACGCGCTGTTTGTGGCGGAAGCTATTCTGTTGCAGCGTAAAGAGCCTGGCGTCGTCTTGCCGGAGCACCGCAGTGAAAAACATGGCGTTATCCGTCTGGCGAGTTGCCAGGCTGAACCGCGCCTGTTTCGTGCCGGGCCGGTGCCGCTGACCTGCGCGGCTGCCGATACCCGCAACGACCAACTGACCGACTGTTGATCACTATGCGATCAATTGAACGTCCGGGGGCGTCTTACGGCTTGCCCCCACGTCCGGCCCTGCGCTATAGTCCTCCCGCTGCCGCAAAATCGGCAGCCGGGCGTGGAAACCCGTGTAACTTACTGGCGACACAACACGCGCCATGCGTGTTTTTTTTCGTCGCAGCCTTTGTGCGCTCATTTTTTGCGCGGTGGATGTTATGCTACCGCAGCAGTCAATCAATGGTGGCTCAGGCGGGGCTGACTTCGGTCAGGCCGGTTTCCAGTAAGGCCGGTATTTCCACCCCCGTCTGGGCTACCACCCATAAGCGTGGAAACTTCGGTGGTAGCAATAACCAATACTTGCTGGAGGCTGCCACCATGGCTACGACCCTCACCCCGACTCATCCTACATTCTGCTTTCTGTTTGCGGCCGTGCGCCGCTCTGCGCTGACGGCTTCACCGCGTATCGTGCGCACCGTAGCGGATAGCGAACGCAATGCCCGCCGCCTGCTGGTCCGTGATTACGTGTTGTCCTTTGCCGGTCGTCTGCCGGTTAAGGCGGCAGCATGAACACCCTGGCCGACCGCTACTACCGCGATACTCATTACCCTATCCCGCATGCCGATTTTCTGCGTCTTCAGCATGCGCACGCCACCGGCGTGCTGTTCCTCGACCTGCTGGATACCCTCGACCTCGGCGGGCAGCGCCCCGACGCCGTCCAACAGGCGTCGTTTGCCTCGGTCATTGCCTTGCTGACCGACCAGCTCGGCCACGTCGTCAACACCTGTGAATCCCAAATCCTTGCCCGCATGGAGGCCACCGCCGCATGAACACTGCATCCTGCTTACCGATTGAAGTCCGTACCGCTGTTTTCCGCCGCGCCGTGGCGCAGGCCTATCTGGACACCTGCGCCTTTTACCGGGTGAACCTGGGGTACACGCTGGACGAGCTGCAGATGACGATTGCCCTGCGCCTGGAGGGGCACTTTGTGCGTCAGTACGGCACGGAGGACGGCATGGACATGGCGTGCACCATGCTGAGCGACATGGTGCAGCCGGACGTTCTGGTGGCCGCACCGCGCCTGACCGCGCTGGGGCAAAAGATGATGGACGAGCTGTGCTGCGACCGCCTGTCGGCATCGCAGAACGCCACCGTACACTGAGGAGAAGAGCATGAGCGCCCACTTCGTTTCCCAGACCGTACGCACTGCCACCGGCCAGTGGCCGGTGATACTCCCGGCCCTCGGTATTGCCTTGCAGTCGAACGGCAAGCCGCAGCCGTGCCCGACCTGCGGCGGCAAAGACCGCTTCCGCTTCGACAACCAGGACGGACGCGGCACCTGGTTCTGCAATCAGTGCGGGGCCGGTGACGGCCTCAACCTGGTGGAAAAAGCCCTGTCACTGTCTGCCCGAGCTGCTGCCGAACAGGTGGCTGCCGTGATGGGGAATAGCGCCAGCGCCTTGCCACCGGCCGCTGAGACCGGCCATGCCTCACAGAAGGGCGGCGGGCAAGACAAGGCCGAGGCCCAGCGCAAAGCCGCGCGACAGGCACGGGCTCTGGTGGCTGCCGCTCAATGCAAAAGCGGCAATGCCTATCTGAGCGCCAAAGGCTGGCCGGAGGCAGAAACCCTGACCCTGCACGGTCAGTCGCTGCGCGTCGGCGGTATCACCTTCCGGCCCGGCGACCTCTTGCTGCCGCTACATAATGCCGGGGGCGAGGTGGTTAACGTGCAGCTGATTAACGCCCACGGCGACAAACGCATGCTGGCAGGCGGGCAGGTGAAAGCCGCCTGCCACACCCTGAGCGGCCCAGACAACGCGGTTATCTGGCTCACTGAAGGCTACGCCACCGGCCTCACCGTGCACTGCCTGACCGGTGAGACGGTGTGCGTGGCGCTCAGCGCCAACAACCTGACGGCGGTGGCGGAGCAGCTACGCAGCCACTACCCAGATGCGCGGCTGCTGCTGGCGGCCGATAATGACCGCAGCGGCACCGGACAGACCCGCGCCGCCGAGGCGGCCACACTCACCGGCGGTGTCCCGGCGCTGCCGCCCTCGGAAGGAGACTGGAACGACGTTTATGGTCGGGAAGGGGCAGACGCTACGCGGGCGCAGCTCCAGGCGTTCAGCCAGCCGCCGCAGCCCAGCCCGTTCGACACGCTGAGCGATGCTGACCTCAAAGCCATGAGCGCCAGCGAGAAGGCAGAGCTGCTGGCCGAGCATTACGGCAACACCCTGGCGGTGCCGCCGGTGGGAGAGGAGCTGTGCCGCTATACGCGCGGCGCCTGGCAGGTGCTGCCGCACCGGCAACTGAGCCGGGAGATTGCCGCGCTGTTCCAGAAGATACGCGCGCCGTTCTCCGCCGCCGGTATCAACAGCATTTTGGATACCCTCAAGCTGATGGTGCCGCAGATGGGCGACCCGGTTCGCCGGTTGATAGGTTTTCGTAACGGGGTATTCGATACCGTCAGCGGCCAGTTCAGCGCTCACCGGCAAGAGCACTGGCTGCGCACCGTCAACAGCGTGGACTACACGCCGCCGCGTGCCGGGGAGAACCTGGCCGACCATGCACCGCACTTCTGGCAGTGGTTGACGCGGGCCGCCGGGGGGAGTCACGACAAGCAGGAACGTATTCTCGCGGCACTCTTTATGGTACTGGCCAACCGCTATGACTGGCAGCTGTTCCTCGAAGTGACCGGCCCCGGCGGCAGCGGCAAGAGCGTAATGGCGGCCATTGCCCGGCTGCTGGCCGGAGCCGATAACACCACTTCGGCCACCATCGACAACCTGGAGTCGGCGCGCGAGCGTGCCAGCGTGGTCGGTTACTCGCTGATACTCCTGCCTGACCAGGAGAAGTGGAGCGGTGACGGCGCGGGTATCAAGGCCATCACCGGCGGCGATGCCGTCGCCATCGACCCCAAATACCGCGACGCCTACGCGGCGCACATTCCGGCGGTGATTTTGGCGGTCAACAACAACCCGATGCAGTTCAGCGACCGCAGCGGCGGTATCTCGCGCCGCCGGGTTATTTTACCGTTTCCGGAGGCTATCGCCCCCGAAGAACGCGATCCGCTGCTGCTGGCGAAGATCACCGAAGAGCTGGCGGTCATTGTGCGTCATCTGATGCAACGCTTCGCCAACCCGAATGACGCCCGCGCACTGCTCCAGGCGCAACAGAGTTCGGCGGAAGCCCTGGAAATCAAACGGCATGCCGATCCGCTGGTCGATTTTTGTGGCTACCTGACGGTGCTCGGCACCCCGGAAGGGATGATGATCGGCAATGCCAACATCACCCCCCCGAACCCGCGCCGCTATCTGTACCACGCCTACCTGTCGTTTATGGCCGCACGGGGCTATCAGCACGTGATGAACCTGACGGCGTTTGGCCAGGCGGTGCCGCAAACGCTGAAAGAGTATGAGCATACGTTGCTGAAACGCCGCACCAAGCAGGGAATACAAACCAACCTGATATTGAGTGAGGAATGTGAGGCGGACTGGCTACCGAAGTGCGGCGCCGTGTGACGATGAGCGTGTCGATCGGCCGGGCCGATCAATCGGCCATTATTGATCTGCCGAATCCATTGGACGCTCAATCGCCGTGCCGCCTATAGTGCAGTGACCAGAATACATGAAGCAACACCAGGGCATCCTATCGGCCGCTGAATGGCCAATATCATAACGACATGCGCTCACCAAACCGGCTCAGGCCGGTTTTTTTGTGCCTGAATCTCAGCAGACTACAATTGGTATAAAAATTACTACCTATAAGTATATTAAAATAATAAACTGAATTTTAATTTATGGTGAGGATATTCCTTCCTAAAATAATTAGTGCTCATTGCCGATTTTAGTTAAATCAATACGCTTGCAAGGCATTAATTGCGTGTGAAATTAATCGCGGTAGTGATTTTTATATCTATTAGAGGCCACATAAGCAGAGTGTTTTGTAAACCTCGAAAATATAAGGCGATCTGATGCTATGCTGTGTGATTTAGCGGATGATTCATTTATAAACAGAAAGCTCTCCTTCAGGCCGAGTCTTAAATCTACGATGCATCCATAGATATTGTTCTGGGGCTCGGCAAATTTCCTTTTCGATAATTTTATTTATGTAGTTTGCTGCTATAATCTCATCACCTTTGGGATAATCTAAAAGCGGAGAACTGATAAACATACGATAGCCCTTTTTATTACTAAGTCGGATCATGCTCAAAGTAACCAAGTCCGCTCTTGCGAGTTTCGATAGAACAAAAGTTCCGTTCGTAGTGGCTGCATTTTTAACGCAGAAGAAAGGCGCAAAAACACTACCCTCAGGCCCATAATCCTGATCAGGTGCAAACCAAACAGCCTCGCCGGCTTTCAGTGCCCGGACAAACCCAAGTAGATTGCGTCGATTAATCATTGCTTTGTTTGAGCGCATTCGACCTTTAGTTTGTATCCATTCCATAAGCAGATTATTGTGTGGACGGTAAGTAGCCATCATTGGATGGCATACCCCCATAACTCTTCCGCATAATTCAAGGGACATGAAGTGAACGCCTAAAACCATCACGCCTCGGGTAGCTTTCGTTAGATTTTCAATACCTTCAACCTCAAACCATTTCCTCACCCTGGCATCACTCCAAAACCAAGCCATGCCAGTTTCCATCAACCCTAACCCCAAGGAAACAAAATTTTCTCTGACCATCTTATCCCGTGCTTTTGTTGTCATTTCCGGGAAACAGAGCTCTATATTTTTGTCGGCAATGCGCCCGCGTCTTTTAAGAAAAGGTCTAGATGACCTCCCCAGAGTAGAACCTAATAAATGCAGTACCGGATAGGGAAGTTGGACGATAATCCAGAGCAAACCTAGCCCAAACCAGGTAATCCAGTAACGGGGATGGAGTAAAGCCTTTGTAAAATGTTGTGACATGTTTTTCCTTAACTCGACCCGAAAATTAAATATATAGTTTGTAATGTATAAGTAAAGCTATGTCTTTAGCATTACATACTGCTTAGACAATGGTGTTGTGTTTAGATTCAAAATATAAATTAGTCGGCGCATAGTGGTTGCAATCATCCTTGTCATTATTCTTCTGGATGTTTCATTAGCCTGATTTCGTTTTTTACAACTCGAAATGCATTAATCATATTCATAAACTCAGCAGGGAGGCATTGGCTTTAACTATCTATATGGTATACCGTTTCTCTTTATTTTTGAGCTATGAGAGCAGAACCAAGCAACAAAGTAATATTTTGTGATATAATACCCTTCCATGAGAAATTTATAATGAAATCAGAAGACACCCTTGACTGGTACCCTGCACAGTTACCCCCAGTGAAAATTATCCTTGGTGAGGCGGTGCTGGCCGTGGGAAAACAAGGCAGGCCGATTAACACCCGAACGTTGCTTGAATACCTCCAGGTGATGCAACTCAAACAGAAAAGACGAGATGATAAAGTCGTAATGCAAACCGCAATCGAAGTTCTCAGGGACAATCAGCGCATTAACGGCAGGCTTTAATGCGCCTTTTAAGGCAGTATCAGTTTTGAATAATTTCAACCGTATGATTTTTCCCATCATCCCGCAAAGGAATGTTGTCGCCAGGCAGTACGATGCTATCCAGTGTGACACGATACTCTCCCTCTCCGCGTGAAACCATAATCTGATACTGGCTTTCACCATATTGATATGACATCGAAAAAGAGGACCACTCATCCGGCAATCTGGCATGGACAGTAAAGGTAGCACCGGAGCGTTTTATACCCAGTAATTCCTCGGTAAGTAAACGGTAGGCCCAGCCTGCGGAACCTGTATACCAGCTCCATCCCGCTCGTCCGGTATGGGGAGCGACACTATAGACATCAGCACTCATGACATAAGGCTCAGCTTTATAAATCCCAACCGAGTCTATATTAAGGGTATGATTTATCGGGTTGATCATTGACCAGAGTTGCCAGGCGCGTTCTGCATTTCCCATCCGTGCAAATGCCATAACGGCCCAGATGGCGCCATGTGTATACTGCCCCCCATTTTCCCGCACGCCGGGCAGATAACCCTGGATGTAACCCGGGTTAGGTCCATGACCATCGAATGGTGGTGTTAACAGCCTTATCAACCCGCCATCGTTATCTACCAGGTGCTTATCCAGCGCCTGCATGGCCTGTGCACATCGTCCCGCGCTGGCGGCCCCGGACAATACAGACCAGCTCTGCGCAATCGCATCTATCCGGCAGTCCTGCGAGGCTTTCGAGCCCAGGGGAGTACCATCGTCAAAATAACCGCGCCGGTACCATTCGCCATCCCAGGCGTGAGTTTCGAGATTGTTTTGCAGGTGCAAGGCCTGCGAACGACACATCGAGGCGACACTGTCATCCTGCTTGCGCTCTGCCAGTGCGGTAAACCGCTGCAAAATGTCATACAGGAAGAAACCCAGCCAGACGCTTTCACCACTGCCTTCGATACCAACCCGGTTCATCCCGTCATTCCAGTCACCTGACCCCATCAGCGGCAGACCATGCTCCCCGAAGCTCAGTCCATGTTGAATCGCTTTGACGCAGTGCAACCACAGTGTCTCTTCGGTGCCGCTGACTAGCGGCGTGTCATAGATAGACTCTTCACCGGGCTGGAGCAGGCGACCTTCCAGATACGGTATGCGCATCTCCAGCACATTCATATCCCCCGTCGTTTCCACATAGTGGCAAACGGCAAGCGGAAGCCACAGGTAGTCATCAGAACAGTGGGTACGAACCCCGCTGCCGTGTGGAGGGTGCCACCAGTGTTGCACATCTCCTTCGATAAATTGCCGTGATGCGCACAGTATTATCTGTTCGCGCATTCGATTCGGGGCTGCATGACTCAGTGCCAGCGTATCCTGCAACTGATCGCGAAAACCAAATGCGCCGCCGGACTGGTAGTAACCACTGCGAGCCATGAGGCGACAGGCTACGGTCTGGTATAACAGCCAGCCGTTGACCAGTAAATTCACAGATGTATCAGGCGTATTAACCACGATTTTATCGAGCACATGGCGCCAATAGTGGTGAACGCGGTTCAGCTCCAGGCGGGCCGCATCCTCATTGAGATAGCGAGTAAGTATCTCCTGAGCCTGGGCATGATTATCTGCCGCGCCAAGGACAAAAATAAACGTTCTCTGGTCTCCGTCAATAAATGTAGCCGCTGACTGGACGGCTCCACAGGGATCGAGGCCGGCGCCGGTTTTACCCGAGAGTCTGCGCAGTTTCATGGTGGATGGGCTGCGCAACGAACCATTACGGCCAATAAACTCCCGGCGATCTCCCATCAACGAACAATAATTACCGCTGACGGCAAAAAATGCAGTGCGCTCGCCACCGTTGTCACCATAAAAGTTATTTGCCATCACACCGCAACCGCCAGGGATACTGGCAGCATGTGTCACGATATGAGGAGCGGAGCGGATTCGTGACTCTCCGAGCGTCCACTCCACGTAGCCCGTGACGGACAGTTTACGAGTGCGTCCCGAATTGTTACTGAGCGTCAGGATTGCAAGTTTAACCGGGGCCTCTTCGGCAACAAATACCGTCAGCTCACTGTCTATACCACTCTCCCGATGGGTAAATACGCTGTAGCCAAAACCATGGCGTGTCAGGTAATCCCCTTGTCCGCGCGTAGGTAAAATCGTAGGTGACCAGCACTCACCACTCTCTTCATCACGCAGGTAATACGCCTCACCGCTACGATCGCTCACAGGATCGTTCTCCCACGGCGTTAACCTGAATTCATGGGCATTTTCATACCAGCTATAGGCCTGCCCCGCATCCGAAATCACACTGCCAAAACGGGCATTCGCCAGTACATTTGCCCAAGGGGCGGGTGTTGACTCATTTTCCCGGAGCACAATCTGATATTCCCGGCCGTCATGAGAAAATCCGCCGTACCCATTGAAATGGCGCAACTGGCTGGTATCGGGGGCCCAATCTGTATGTTGGTGACTCTCCGAAACAATATGCGGAATCAACAGTCTGGCCGGAGGTTTTGGGGTGTGAATACGCTGATTAAGCTGTTCATTAATTCCACCCGCACGGTCATCGAGATAAAGACAAGCCACGCTCATCAGCAGCAGCTTATCCTCAGTGGTGAGGTGCTCGCCATTACGAACAAAAAGGCCGCCCGTTTTATCCAGCAGACTGGCTTCTGACCCGGCATAAATTAAATCCATAATTTGATTTTGCAATCCCTGCTGGTATCCCCCTGGGCTGTTATTCAGGATCACCAAGTCCACCTCCAGCCCTTTCAGCCGCCAGTAGCGGTGTGCCTGAATCAGGGTGGTGACGGAGGCGACACCTTCCTCGCTGGAAATGCTGAGCAGCACTATCGGCAGATCACCTGAGATTGCCCAACCCCACAGGCCGGACTGACCACGCCGATTATGGCTGATGGTCTGGCCCTCGGCACGCAACTCCTGACTGGGATAAAGTACTGCGCTGGCAAGACGATTAAACAAGGTGGCATCATCTTCACTGGCGTTTATCTGACGTAATGCCACCAGACTATGCGACCACGCCAGTTCAAACACGCGGTCAGCGATAGGATAGTCGCGATATTTTTCGAGCAACGCTAGGCTTTGCTGGCGGCTTTCACTAATGCCATAAACGATATCAATCGTGACCGGTTGCCCAGGCTGCAGGATGATGGCATGACGTATCGCCAGTATAGGATCCAACACTGAGCCCGATGTATTGCTGAGCGATCCGCCTTCCTCGATTGCCCGAGCATCAGCTGGGCTTCTGCCACGTCCAATGAACTCTGCCCTGTCTGTTTCAAACGAGACGCTCTTATGATGAGCTCCATGCACCACCATCATGTGAAACAGGCAAGGGCTCGACTCATCCGGCGAGCGCGGGCGCCGGTGGCAGAGGATAGCGTCACGTTCAGGATCAAGCTCGGTCTGGATAAACAAATTGCTGAACGCTGGATGTGCCAGATCGCTGGCATCAGACGCCAGTACCACTTCGGCGTAGGTTGTCAGTTCCAGAGAGCGCGGCTGGCGGCCACGGTGCACCAGGGTGATACGTCGCAGTTCAATATCATCCTCGGGTGAAACAACAACCTGGGTTTTGACGCTGAGCGTCCCGAAGGTGCGCCTGAATTCCGCCCCCGCATCGGTAAATATCACTTCTTCGTCGAGCCCGATAGCGTTGCCTGCCGGTTGCCAGGTATTGCTCCATATCTCACCCGTCTGCATATCGCGGATATAGCAGAACGTTCCCCAGTTATCCCGGGTGGTATCACTTCGCCAGCGGGTTAGGGCAATATTATTCCAGCGACTGTAGCCTCCCCCGCCAGCCGTCAACATCAGATGATAATGGCTGTTGGACAACAGCTGAATTTCCGGAACCGGTGTGTCCACCCCGTTGAAAATACGAGGTTCATAGCGTACGGGTTTGACCCTCCCTTCATGAGATTCAAAATGACGGCGCGGGCTGTAGAGATCGACCGCATCCGGCACGCGCTCCTGTAACAATAAACTCGCTGACTGGAAGAGCGTGCTGGACATAAATCGCTCAGTCATGGGGGCGTCAAGCAGCACGTGGGCGAGCGCCTGAAATGCCATGCCTTGATGATGTGCCATCCAGGATTGCACTACCGCATACAGTTGACCGGTTGCGAGGCGTGAAGGGGTATAATCCAGCGCTTCATAGAAGCCATACTCACCCTGTGCGCCATTTTTTTGCAGTCGGAACAGGTTTTCACACGCTTTTTGCGGTGAGACCATCAGCGCCAGCAGGGTGGCGTAAGGGGCAACCACCATATCATCGGCAAGTCCCCGACGCAGACCGAGCCCTGGCACGCCAAATGCCTGATACTGATAATTTTGCTGAACATCAAAAGCATGATAGCCAGACTCTGATACCCCCCAAGGCACCCCACGCTCTTTACCCCAGTGTATCTGGCGCATCACCGCCGACTGGCTCATTTCATCAAGCAGACTGCCTGGCCACATGGGCATCACCAGATTAGGCATCAGGTATTCAAACATCGAACCGCTCCATGACATCAGGGCAGTTTCATTGTCTATGGTGGTGAACAACCTTCCCAGCGCGTACCAGCTTTTGAGTGGCAACTGATTCGCCGCAATGGCGAGGAAACTGGTCAGTCGGATTTCAGATGGGAAAAGATCGTAATGGCTTTTGTCTGACGTATTCGTGTCACAGTTGTAACCGACACTGAGCAGACTGGTTGCCTCACTGTACAGAAAGGCGAAATCCATCCGAGCATGGTCATTCAGCCGTTGTTCAAGCTCGGCGATAATTTTCAGCCGCATTTGAGCTTGCGCCGTCACGGACGCCGGAGGCGTTCCTTCACCGGTAAATGTCGCACGGGCCAACCAGTTCAGCGTCGGCAGCGTCTGTTTGTTCCAGGACGCTGGCAACCAGTCGAGTAGTAGCGACCATTCATGGCCAAGTTGCACCAGCTGATTTTCCAGATGTTTTGTCCAGCGTACCTGAAGGGGGGAGTCTTGATGACATTGCGTTGTCAGATGGTTGCACTGAGTGCGCATTTTTTTCAGTTCGCTGAAAAGCGCTGGCGGAGACAGTGGCACCGCACTTTGGCAGTGTTTGCGCAGTAGCCGCAAAGCGGTAGGCGCGCTTGAGCCCCAATGTTTCTCTAGAATATCCAGCGTATCGTTCAGCCCGGCCAGCATCTGTTCGATGTTTAAAACAGGCTGATGGCGCATGGCAGATAGCCCTTCACGCAATGTCAGTAAATGACCCGCCATATTGCCACTGTCGACACTTGAAACGTAGCGTGGGCTGAGTGGTGCCAGCGTACGGGTGTCATACCAGTTATAGAGATGTCCTCGGTAGTGTTCCATTTTGTCCAGCGTATCAAGCGTTAGCGACACGCGCTGCAATACCTCCCCGCCGGAAAGATAACCAAAGTCCCAGGCCGTCAGATTGGCCAGCAAGGAAAGGCCAATATTGGTAGGAGAAGTACGGTGAGCCACTGTCGGTTGCGGTATTTCCTGATAGTTGTCAGGCGGAAGCCAGTTCTCTTGCGCTGTGGCAAAGGTCTCAAAAAATGCCCAGATTTCACGGCTTGTCTGGCGTAGCAGCTGTTTTTGCTCTTGGTTCGGCGAAAAGGCCTTACGAACGGGTTGGCGGCTCAACCCTTTCATCAGCAGGGGGGCCAGGCACCATAACACACTGACCGGCAAAGCGATCGCCAGTAGCTGCGGCGCAATATGTACGGTCAGAATGGTGAGTGCCACTCCGCCAACGACGTTCAGCCACATAGCCTGGTAGAAACGGCCAACCGAAGTTCTGGCCTGATTGTCGTCAGGGCGATGGCTGACCCACTGGCTGAGATTGCGCTGGCTCACGCCCAGACGCCATAGCGTCACGATAATCGCATACAATGAATATCCGGCTTCGTGCGGCAGTATCGCAAAATTAAGCCCGATGCCTGACAGACGCTTCAGCGCCCCTGAAGCTACCAGCAACAAATGCGGTTTCAGGTGGCGGCGAAGGGGCTTATGCAGCAGGTCATAGAGGATGCTCAGCATTGCAGGTAACAGCCATATCAGCGCCAGCATGCCAAGCCAATAAACCGGATTAGGCACCCAAAGCAGTGTCAAGAACAGCAATATCAGTAAAGAGGGGGCGACGAGACTACGGCGCAAATTATCAAACAGTTTCCAGTAAGATAGTGCGGATAGAGGATTCTTATCCCGGCTTCCATCCGCTTTTCTGACGCGTAGTTTCAACCAGTTCAGCAGTTGCCAGTCACCCCGGATCCAGCGTGAGCGGCGTGCAACATCCGAAAGGTAATTATTGGGGTACTGTTCGTAGAGTAAAACTTCACTCAGCAGCCCCGAACGCGCGTAGCACCCTTCCAGTAAATCATGGCTGAGAACCAGATTTTCAGGACAAACGTTGGCCGTAGCTTGAACAAAGGTATCGACATCATAAATCCCCTTGCCCACGAACGATCCTTCCCCAAAGAGATCCTGGTAGATATCGGAAGACATCATGGAATAGGGGTTATTGCCAGGTGCGCTGCTGCGCATGGCCGCGTATCGCCCCTGGCCATTATGCGGCATCGCCTCCGCCAGTCCGGGCTGTAGAATGCCGAATCCTTTGACCACCCTCTGGCGTACCGGATCATACTCTGGCTTATTCAGCGGATGCGCCATCGTCGCGACCAGCTTGTGTACCGTATCGCGTGGCAGCACCGTGTCGCTGTCCAGCGTAATGACATATTTTATATAGCCCGGTAAAAGATGAGCTGGCATGTCTGCAACGCTGACAAATTGCGCCGCAGGATGGCGCAGCCAGTCGTTCAACAACGCCAGTTTGCCCCGCTTGCGTTCATAACCCATCCAGGTCCGCTGAGAAGGGTTCCATTCAGGCTGCCGGTGCAGCAGATAAAAACGAGGGTGTCGGGATGGATAGCGGCGGTTAAGCGCCTGCATATCGGCGATCGCCTGTCTGAGGAGGGCTCTGTCTGCAGACGCTTGTTTATTTTCTGCATCGGCAAAATCGGTGAGCAGAGCGAAACAGATGTTTTCGTTTTGATTCCCCAGCCAACATACTTCAAGACTGGTGAGAAGTTTGCTGAAGCTTTCGTGACTTGTCAGCATGCAAGGGATGACGATCATGGCTGCACTATCTACGGGAATACCGGCTGAAAAATCCATCCTCGGTAATGGGCGGGGGATTCGAAAACGAGTGGTGGCATCGCTGAGCAGATCACTTGCTAATTGGCTAACAGCAATGACAAGAGGCAATGCCACAACGATCGGCAGCCAATAAGTTCCTTGCTGCGCAGTTTCATGCAATACCCCGGCCACCGTTGCTGTGGTCAACAAACTCAGACTGCCAAGCCATGACAGCAGGGATATTCTGTTGAAACTGTGCCGCAGGCGTATAAACGTTGAGGTGTCAGCCAGCAGATGAATTTCCAACTCCTCTCGACCTTCGCCTACCAGATAATAGCCAATGTGGGACTTCGATGTGTCGGGAGCGTTCTCCCTGGTAAGAGCCAGTAACCGGCTGGCTACCTCAGGCTCACTGAGGCCGCTATCTCTGGCCAGAATCTCAATGACGTGGCGGTAATGATCCCGAGTATCAAAGTGCATTTGGGTATAGATACCGGCAGGATCACGGCGTAATACCTGTTCAACGGTGCTTATCGCCTCAGCGAAATCAGCCCAGTTCGTTTCGCTCAGTAAACGCAACCCAGCGATGCTATTACTGACTGAAAGCTGACTGGCAGCGAGCTGTTGATTGAAGCGATGAATCAGTGCCTCGGTTGTGACCCCCTGTTCCGCCAGGCACTGGTCAACCCAGGTCAGAGGCAACGACACAGCATTGCCATGCCCCTGCAGACGCCGTATTAACTCCGCGACAAATGCACTGCTCAACGGAGGACGTGAGCGCGCCATATCGGCGACTACCATGATTAAGTCAGCGGGAGCATTCTCTGCACATTCGAAAATTCTTGTTATCCACGCATCTGCCAGGTTTCGTTCCCGCTGAGCCTTTACGACTTCCATGCTGATGCGGCGAAGATTTTCAATCAGAGCCAGGCGCAGCATGCCCGGTAGGGCCCAAATTTCGCCCAACGTCAGTGGGGTGACCTGTTGATAGGCAGTGATATAGCTGGTCAGGCTGGCAGTGTCCCAGCGGCCATCGCCGTGCGCAATGGCTTCTGATGCAATATCATAAATTCGCGGACAATTCTGAGGCGATATCAGGGATGGGAGACCTTTGCCGAAGCTTTTCGGCAAGTGTTGGCGAACGATGCGAATTTGCTCCTCAATAAGGTAGTAATTATCCAACAACCACTCCCCGGCAGGCATAATGCTCGCTTTTATACCTGAGTTAAGCTCGTAGCAGTTCTGCGTGATAGCGGCCTCATTGTTGCCGAGCCTTTTGAGAAGGTAGTAGGGAAGCTTATCTGGAGATAATTTATGGGCACGTGCCAACTTTTGGCCGTAACGTTCCATCTGAGATGTTGAAAACAACTCTGATCGTACCGCCCCCTCACCTGCAGGATCGTTAGCGGCAAGCGGCGATCGTTCGGTTTTTTTTGCCAGAATTCGGGAGTGGCTAAACCATGCCCTGGGGTTCATTTTCATAGAGTTGCTCAGTTGCGACGTTAATGCGCAGGAGCAGTTGCGAAATCAGTTCAGAAGCGTTCTCTCAGGATGGATGTAAGCCATCCGGGATTTAACAGCTGCTTGAATATGTCTTAGGTGTACTCACAAAATTTAGCATCACCATGTATCAGAGTTTAGCGTGACTTGACAAATAGCGCTTTACATTCAGGGCAAAGCATTGCTTGTTTCAGTCGAAGCTTGCTAACCGCCTGAGATGACTTGAATCCACAAACAGGGCAAATTACAGCAGATCTAGATATGCCGCCGATGTACTTCATTGCGTAATCGATAAAAGACATATGGATTAACCTTTCAATGAATGAGATTTATCATATCATTGATGGTCGTTTTTTGTACTGTTAATGTTTTGCTTTTATTATAGTGCATAATTATCATATGCTTATGCTAAGCATTAGCCCGAAATTATAAAATATACGATGTCAATCAAGTCAGGTTGCAAGAAAAAATTGTATTTTACTGATTTTTACTTCCTTGAACGTTTTACAGCAACTTTTCAGCAGCAGCAAAAATCTCGTCGGATGTTAAATCACGATCAGAGGCGACATGAACAATTGTGTGGTCACCTGTCCGAGAGGCTAATCCCGCCGTCATTATAGGTAATTGTACTCTCTCTCCATTCGGATAAGAGCGTGAAATTGTTTTTACGCCGTCCTGAAGCTCAGTGATACAAGATGGCGCAGAATTAAAAAAATAATGACTTTTATCATGGTGTTACCTTATTGATGGATGCGTATTTGTTACAAAATATTTAGTGGGGAATTAATCGTCCAAAAACAAAAGATATAGCCTTCAACACAAAAGCTATTTCAATGTGATGCATATTATTAAATTCCTACTTGGGTGTGAGAAGTCAGAATAGTGCACTAATCAAAGAAAGGTAGATTGAAAACATTAGCTATAGGGGCTGAATATATGACTCATTTAAACCGACATTTTCTGCGGTTTATTTTTAATAACTTAGTCTTACACCCTTATTAAAGAGATAGCAATGTTTATTTTTAGCCGTCTAAAAGACCAGGATGAATGTGTAAGATTGAGATGGATTTTTTATTCATTTAATGTATACTCAAGGCTGTTTTCATCTTATAAGGTTGTTCTTTGTTCCAAAAAATGACAGGCATCATCAAAATATTTGATAATAAAACAGGTAAAGGATTAATTATTCCCTCTGATGGAAGAAAAGACGTACGAGTACACATTTCAGCATTATCATCACGTGAAACTCAAACAATCACCCCTGGAATTCGAGTGGAATTTAGAAGAGTGAATGGGCTTAATGGGCCTACGGCAGCAAATGTCTATCTTTCCTAACATCATTAGAATTATCTTTATTAACAGTAACATGATTAAAAATCCACATCCAATGCTTGATTAATAATTAAGGCTATAGAGAGATTCACTCCACCTTATTAATTTTCAGGCTAACATGAGTTAAGGTGGTTAATAAAAATAATTTGCTCATCATCCGTCCACCCTCCCTCGAAATATTTGTCTCAAGAGTGATTTAGAGTGCTATGGGACCTCCTGGTAGACGTGCCACAGTTGGCTGTATGGGGAAAATGCGGATTGACGATCGATGCGACTGCGAGCAGTCGGAGACATTGAACCGCGCCATATCTGATTGATAGAAGGCAAAGCAACCAAACGCGCCACTGTTGAAATAGTCAGCGTAGTTCTGAATATTAACAACTACGACAAAAACGATACCAGTCAGGCCCTGTCTATAAGACTTTGGCATTAATCGGTGCATTGGTAGGAAAAGGGCTATGCACTAAACATATGGTGCCTGATATATCCCTACTACCACAACTATTGGGCCTGTGAGGCTGCCGCGCTGTGACAGGAGTTGATAGAATCTTAACGTCGTAGGTATCAACAGCATGAGCGTGATGGCGACTATCGCCCGGTGGCTGGCCAGTGCCGTTAATAACCCCGCCGCCACTATCGACAAACTGGAGTCGGCGCGCAAATGTGCCTAGGTCGTCGGTTACTCGCTGATTATCCTGCCCGACTAGGAAAAGTGGAGTGGTGACGAGGCGGGTATCAAGGCCATCACCGGCGGCGATGCGGTCGTCATCGATCCGAAATACCGCGACGCCTACGCGGCCTACATCCCTGCAGTTATACTGGCGGTGAATAACAACCCGATGCAGTTCAGCGAGCGCAGCGGCGGCATCTCGCGCCGCCGGGTGATCCTGACGTTCCCAGAGGCTATCGCCTCTGAAGAGCGTGACCCGCTGCTAGCGAAGATCACCGAAAAGCTGGCGGTCATCGTGCGTCACCTGATGCAACGCTTTGCCAACCCGAACGAGGCCCGCGCACTGCTCCAGGCGCAGCAGATCTCGGCAGAAACCCTGGAAATCAAACGGCATGCCGATCCGCTTATTGATTTTGTGGTTACCTGACGGTGCTGGGCACCCCGGAAGGGGGATGATCGGTAATGCCAACATCACCCCGCCGAATCCGCGCCACTACCTGTACCACGCCTACCTGTCGTTTATGGCCGCAAGAGGCTATCAGCACGTGATGAACCTGACGGCGTTCGGCCAGGCCGTGCCGCAGACGTTGAAAAAGTATGAGCATACGCTGCTGAAACGCCGCACCAAGTAGAGAATACAAACCAACCTGATATTGAGTGAGGAGTGTGAAGCGGACTGGCTGCCGAAGTGCGGGGCGGTGTGACGATGAGTGGGTCGATCGGCCGGGCCGATCAATAGGCCATTATTGATCTGCCGAACCCATTGGACGCTCAATCGCCGCGACGCCTATAGTGGCAGTGATCCAAACACACGCAGCAACACCAGGGCATCCTATCGGCCGCTGAACGGCCAATATCACAACGACAAGCGCTCCCCAAACCGGCTCAGGCCGGTTTTTTTGTGCCTGCGATTTAGACTGTTCACCCTATAGGTGAACAGGGGTGTACACTGAGAAGGCAGCCATACACCCATCAATGCATTGAAATAAAAGGATAAAATGAAAGGGTGTATAGGGTGAACAGTTTTTCTATAAATCTTTTTTTTTGGCTGTAAGTCCAAGAAATGAATGCTGCGATCAGAAAAGGGCGACGGTAAATTTATGCGTAACAATATTTTGGGTTTGGGTTCGTGACACGGAACCTAACCGAGTTCTTTGTATGGTTGAATTTTATGCTGTTGTCAGAGCGATAGTCTAATCTTCCAGCGTTTCACGAAATTTATACTGGGGGCACAAAAGGGGGCATGATCTTAATTATCTTTTAATAATTCTATATTTTTCAATGCATTGATTATTGATTTGAGTCCGGCCTTCGCACCATTAAGTACTGCGCGAACAAGAAGCCACCGAAAGGTGGTTTTTTTGTGTCTGGAATTTGCCCGCCATCACTACCTGCCTATTTTCACTCTGTATTGACGCATTTCTCATCCCCGTAAAAACCAGATCTTCCTGATGCTTTCCTAAGGCCTATCTAATTGACCTGAAAGGCTAAAATGGCGTTTCATTGAACTCTTTCGGATCAAGGAGTTCCAGGATGGAGCCACAACAGGAAGGGACCACGCGGGCGTTAACGCCGGGCGAAGTCAATCTGGCGCGTTCGGTGTTTGGCAGCACCATTTTCTATCAGAGCGTGTTGGTTCACTGCGACAGCTACCTGCTGTTTGGGTTGCAGAATCAGTACACGGCGATGAGCCCGAATGGGGAGTTGTACTTTCGCAGAGCTTTATACCGACCTGATTTTACGGTGCATCATTTGGCATAGCACCTGTTTATCCACGAAATGGCACATGTTTGGCTGCAACAAAGAGGCATGTGGGTGCGTACCCGTGGGCTTCTCAGTTGGGCTGTGATCAATATCGGTTCGATCGTTTGCTGTTGCGTGAGTATAGTATGGAACAGCAAGCATCGATAATTGCAGACTATTTCTATCTCAAGAAGTTTGGCGTTAGCGATTTTATCGGTTTATGCGGTAGGAATTACTCAGGGATAGTAGACAGAAGTACATTGTCAAAATTTCAACCCATAATCAGAAGCGCAGGACTGCCACTATGAAAAAATTCCTCTTACTCTTTATTCCTATCTTTTCTCTGGTTGCCCAAAGTGTTATAGGTCTAGTCTTTGTCAAGGGAAAAGTAATATTTAAGAAAAGAAATAGATTCTTTAATGAAAAATAACCCTCCTATATTCACGTAAGCGACATAGGAGAATTATTTTCTATAAAGCTAATCTATATGAAATCGGCCTCTTTCAACTCCAACTTCACCATCAGCTCCTTGTTCACCTCTTTTCCATCCACTCCGCTATGAATCCGCCGATGGCAAGTAGGGCAAATAGCACCCACCCACTGCGGGTGATCGGGGCCTTCGTCGGCTAAGCGTTTGGTGTGGTGGGGTTCGAGGTAGGGCTCGCCGTTCCTTTTCTTGAATGGTGCCGGCTGATCGCAGGCTTCGCAGATGCCATTGGCGCGTTTGAGCACGTATTTTTTTACGTCTTCGCTGCGTTTGAACCAGGATTTTTTGCTGTCGCTCTGTTGGCGCTGGCCTGATATCTCTGAAGACTTTATAGCCTTTGCGCGCAACTGTTCTAAACTCTCCTCTTTCTGGCCTACTTCTGATGAGATAATCTCATGAGCAGAATCTTGGGCAGAAGATACACGGAATAGATTGAAAATTATCCCTTGCCTCATGTTTTCTTGGGTATCTTTACATTCAGCGTAGTTCCATGAATCACACTCAAATAGCCCAGCAAATTTCACGCCCGTACGTTTTTTGTTATATTCAAATAAAAGTATATCCTTACCATTCTCTTTATGGTCGCGGATATCTTTATTGCCTTTGGTAAACTGCATGTTACCTTTCTGGCCTTCTCCCGTGTAGGAGAAGTGGTCGTTGTTAGACCATCCATCTTTGTACCCATGAGTTTCGCCAGTCTCGCCGGTGAAAATGAAGATCACGGGGAATTCTTTAGGTGTCGATATTCCGCCCTGTTCTTGCCCTCCATAGAGGTCGTGGAGGTATTTACGTTTATAAACTTCGTCTTTTTCCAGTATCTCAAAAGGATGCGGTGTTTCGACGATCTCAAAACCGAGGTCTTTGAGAAATTGGATGGCTTTTTCCGTTCCGCTATCGGTGTTGATTCCCTTAAACGGATAGCCATGCTGCTCACTGTATGCTCTAGCGGCAATGCCTCGTATATCGTACTTCTCGCCATTATAAAGAAGGGTGTGTTTTTTAAATCGCTTAATTTTATGTTGTTTTAAGAATTCATCTCGGCCAAGTTTCTTATATTCTTCGATGGCTTTTAAAACGGATTCTTTTGAAGATAACGCCTCTATTGCAGTTGCCAAAACCACTCCCTCACATTGCCGAGTTGGCTCTGAGCAATGTGCTTGCTGACGAGAGCAGTATGCATCAATACCCAGCAGTTAACTCATCGATTTACCGAATGCGTTAACTATGCCAGGTAGGGGAGGAAATGCCTACCTTGATGAATGCTTTTGTTGTGATATGTCAGTCAGATCTATTGGAAATCGTGGGTGGGAAGGGCGACGAGCATCGCCCTGATTGCCATTTACGTTAGCCGCAGGCTTCCATCTCCCGCAACGCCTGCCCATAAAGATTACACAACGCAGGAACCAGATGCGCCGTGGCGTTGAGATAGCGATTCAACTGTTCCCAGCCTTCGGCATCCAGCTGTGGGTGTTTTTGCAGCAAGTGGCCGAACAGCATCAGCCCGTGGCACAGACCTTCCGCCTGCTCGGCAGAGAGGGCGGCCAGATCTAAAAGTTCAGAGGGGTTAAAAGCGCTGAGATCGAGGTGGTTAAACAGTTGGCGATAAAGGGTAAGGGTGTTGGCGATGGTTTCAGAAGCGTTGGGTAAGTAAGTGTTTTCCATATCGGCTATTTCCATTGGGTGAGAAATACCGCTACCAGAAGAGACGCTAAACTCGGGTGGTAGCTCGAACGGCGTTAGCGTACCGGCCCCAACGGATACCGGCCTTCCCGGAGGAAGCACCGCCCGAGCCACCATTGTTTGGGTGCGCATCGGCATGCTCGAATTTATACCATATTCGAACAGGGTTGGGGGATTCGGAACGCTAACTCCGGCTACGGATTTTGCCGCAGCGAAAAAACTATAGCGTTATCAGTAAAAGGAAAAAATAAGCTGTATGGAATTACAGTTTGTTTGCTTTCAGCATTGGAATACAGATCGCAGTTATTTATGGTGCTCTTTTATATTTGTAATGTTGTCTATATATAGTGAATATAATTCATGGCATTCCATTCTCTAAATGAATGTTATGCTCAGTAATCCTCTATTCGCGCTACGAAATATTAACCGTTCCAGTATTTATCCTTTCTAGAGCTTATGTTAATCATACGGCTTTGCTCATTCACGGATGAACGAACATGGCGAATGAAGATGAGTTGCGCATTGCCCTGTCGCCGGTGCAGCTTGCGGCGGTGCTGTCTGATGAAAGCGTCACTGAAGGCGAAACGCTCAGTAACCGTCTGCTTGGCGGTTTGGGGCTTGCCGGTGGTGTCGTTGAGCTGATGGGGGCAGGGGTGTTGTGCTATGCGCCGGATCCGACGTTTATCACCAAAGTTGGGTGTGTGGTGGTGGGAACGCATAGCCTGGACAGCATCAAGGCCGCTTCCAATCAGATGATTACCGGGCATCCAACAACTACCGATACTTATCAGTCTGCCGTTTTATTGGCGCAAACATTGGGTGCCGATCGGGAAACGGCCTATAACGTTGGTTTAACGGTCGATATTGCCGTGCCTTTTGTCTTTGCCGGAGCGGTTGGCGCTGCCAGAGTCGCATCCGTGCGTATGGGGCGGGTTAAGCTGGTTGAGCATGAGTCCGTTAGCGGTAAATATCCGGGCGGGCACACATTGGCTCGGCATATAAACATAACTCCGGAAGCGCTTATTGCCAGGCTAGCCAGGCGCCCGAAACTGATTGCAGCAAGCACCTTCAGGTCGGTAAAAGAGGCCGAAAAGTATGTTTCTGTTACGGTAAAGGCAAACCGCGCAGATATTGTGAATTGGGTAAAGTACGCGTCTCCCGGCAGCCGTTTGAGTGTGTATCACAATTTCACAGAATCAGTGGGTTATGGGGTATTACGCGGCAGTACTGACGTCTATCAATGTCACCGGGTTGGCGTTGTGATTGAATTTACCCGCTATAATGGCAAACCTTACTTTATCCTTAGCGCTTTCCCTGCGAGATAAGCCGATGAAAACCAGCGAACTTGAGAACCTGATCGTCGTTTATTTTGGTCAAGATTATGACCTGATAAATGCAGAGGGCGATATTACTGCGCTGATCGCAGAGTACATTCGTCTGGCGACTCATCAGCAGCGCGAGGCTTTGGTTAATGAGATAGATGAGTTACTGGCGCAGGATAATGTGGAGTCATTATTCAGCCAACGTTTCGGCTTTACCTTCAGCCCGGAGCTATGGGGAACCACGGTTCCCGCATTCCTGCAACAGGCCAGAAGCGCTGCGGTGAAAGCGCTTTGAGCACCATCATGATTCACAATCACTTTAGCGAGCTCAGTAGCTTATTCAGTATTTACTTCGGTCAGGATTATGATTTGTTTACTGATGCCGAAACGGCCGAGGGTGTGATTGACGGCTTCCTGGAGCAAAACGGCACTCAAGTCATCCGCGCTATCCTCGAGGAGGCTAAAGAGTTTCAGGCTACTTATGCAGGACGTATATACGAAGGCATGGCGGAGCATTTTTCAGATGAATTTATGCCGGAGAGCTGGGGGTACTACCGCGGTAGCGTTCTTTGCCATGTTGCAACGAAAAGCAGAGCAAAAGCTGGGGCAGCTTAAACGAATTTAAGCCCCCCAACCCCACCGCCCAAACCTACCCCAAATCCCCCCCATTGCTGGCGATCACTTTCTTATACCACCAGAACGATTTCTTGCGGGTGCGGGCGAGGGTGCCGTTGCCCTGGTCGTCGCGGTCGACGTAGACAAAGCCGTAGCGCTTGCTCATTTCGCCGGTTGAGGCGGCCACCAGGTCGATGCAGCCCCAGGTGGTGTAACCCAGCACCGGCACGCCGTCGGCGATGGCGTCGGCCATGGCGCGGATGTGTTCGCGCAGGTAGCTGATGCGGTAGTCGTCCTCAATCTCGCCTGCTGCATTGAACTCGTCGTGTGCGCCCAGGCCGTTTTCCACCAGGAACAGCGGCTTTTGGTAGCGGTCGTACATCATGTTCATGGTGATGCGCAGCCCCAGCGGATCGATGCCCCAGCCCCAGTCGCTGCGCGGCAGGTGCGGGTTCGCCAGCGATTTCACCACGTTGGCGGCGCTGCTGTTGTTGTCGTTCATGTCGGCGGAGGCGCAGCGCGAGGCGTAGTAGCTGAAGGAGACGAAGTCGACGGTGTGCTTCAGGATGTCGGCGTCTTCCGGCGCCATGGCGATGCTCACGCCTTTCTCGCGGAAGACGCGGGCGGCGTAGGAGGGGTAAGCGCCGCGCGCCTGCACGTCGATAAAGAACAGGTTCTCGCGGTCTTTCTCCAGCGCGGCCCACACGTCTTCCGGCTTGCTGGACCACGGGTAGAAGTTGCCGCCGGCCAGCATGCAGCCCACCTGGTTGGCGGGGTTCACTTCATGGGCGATGCGCGTCGCCAGCGCGCTGGCCACCAGTTCGTGGTGCGCGGCCTGGTATTTCACCTGTTCAGGGTTTTCGTCCGCTTCAAACACCAGCCCCGCGCCGGAGAACGGGCTGTGCAGCAGGATGTTGATCTCGTTGAAGGTGAGCCAGTATTTCACCAGCCCGTCGAAGGCTTCGAAGCAGGTGCGGGCGTAGCGGGTGAAAAACTCCACCATCCTGCGGCTGCGCCAGGAGCCGTATTCGGTCACCAGGTGCATCGGCACGTCGAAATGGCACAGGGTGACCAGCGGCTCGATGCCGTATTGGCGGCACTCTTCGAACAGGCTGCGGTAGAAGGCGATGCCTTCGGGGTTGGGCGTCAGCTCGTCGCCGTTGGGGTAAATCCGGCTCCAGGCGATGGAGGTGCGGAACACGGTAAAGCCCATCTCCGCCATCAGCGCGATGTCGTCGCGGTAGCGGTGATAGAAATCGATGGCGTCGTGGCTGGGGTAAAACTCGTCGTCGCGCAGGCTAAAGCGCTTCTCCAGCCCGAGTTTGACCGCCATGCGGTTGGCGCCGTGCGGGAGCATATCGACGGTGGTCAGCCCTTTGCCGCCCTCGCGATAGCCGCCTTCAGCCTGGTTGGCGGCTAAAGCGCCGCCCCATAAAAATCCTTTAGGGAATGTTGAGTCAGACATGCAATCCTCAATACCCGTCATACTTGAAGCTGCATCCGTGTTGGCTGCGTTCACTCACCCGAATCACTTACTTGTGTAAGCTCATCGGGATTCGCTCTCTTGCCGCCTTGATGCCGCTCCAACTATTTAGGGTATAAATATACGTTAATGCGTTGCGCTGGCGGCGTTCGCCGCCGGTGCGGTTTGGCCGGGCGCGGCGGCGTTTTCCGGCAGATCCTCGAAGCCCAGCATCAGCGTGAGCGCGAACGACAGCACCACCGAGAGCGCCATCACCGCCACCACCCACACGATGCTCATCGGGTTGGCCGGATCGAAGAACTGCACGCTGGTGAACAGCCCGGGCGAGGCCATCGAATGGCTGGCCAACCCGCCGATGCCGGCGACCGCGCCGCAGACGAAGCCGCTGATCAGGCTGGCGATCAGCGGCCGTTTCAGGCGCACCGCCACGCCGTACAGCGCCGGTTCGGAAATCCCCGCCACGATGGCGGAGGCGGCGGCGGCCAGCGCGGTCTGGCGCAGCTCGCGGTTCTTGGTTTTCAGCGCCACCGCCAGCGAAGCGCCGCCCAGCGACAGGTTGGCGCCGATCTCCGAAGGCATCACCATGCCCTCTTTGCCGGTCTCGGCGATGGTCTGGATGATGGTCGGGGTGAACACCCGGTGCATGCCGGTGATCACCAGCAGCGGCCAGATCGCCCCCATGATGGCCACGGAAAGCCAGCCCAGGTAGCCGTGCACGGTGTACACCAGCGCAGAGATGCCGCTGCCTATCCAGATGCCGAGCGGCCCGATAAGCAGAATGGCGATCGGCGCGGCGATCAGTACGATCAGCATCGGCTTGAGGAAGTTCTTGGTCACCGCCGGGGTGATGCGATCCACCCCGCGTTCGATGTGCGACAGGATCCAGGTCATCACCAGCGCCGGGATCACCGTGTAGGTGTATTTCACCGCCGTCACCGGGATGAAGGCGAATTCCACCGCCTGGCCCTGCGCCGCCTTGGCCATCAGATCGATAAAGTTGGGATGCACCAGCACCCCGGCGATGGCGATCGCCAAAGACATGTTGGTTTTGAACTTCAGCGCCGCCGAGGCGGCGACCATCACCGGCAGGAAGAAGAACGCGCCGTCGCCGATCACGTTGAGGATGACGAGGGTCGAGGAGCCTTTCTCGAATACCCCGGCCATGTCCAGGATCATCGCCAACAGCTTCACCATCGAGCCGCCGATGATGGCGGGGATCAGGGGCGACATGGTGCCCACCAGCGCGTCGAGAATGCCGGCGCCGATGCCCTTCAGGGTGAGCTTGCGTTTTACCGGGGCGGCGGGGGCCGCCGCGCCTGGCATGCCGAGCGCCAGCACCGCCTGATAGGCTTTGGCCACCTCGTTGCCGATGATCACCTGGCACTGCTCGCCGCTGTGCACCACGCCCAGCACGCCGTTGATGGCCTTCAGCGCCGGCGTGTCGATCCGCGCTTTGTCTTTCACCACGAATCTCAGGCGGGTCATGCAGTGGGTCACGGCCTCGATATTGCCCGTGCCGCCCAGGGCGGCCACGATGGCGTGCGAGATCTCTGCGTAGTTCTTCGGCATGGCGTGTCGTCTCTCAGATAGCAATTCGGATAGCCCAAAGGCGAATATTTACTGCCTGGGCGATCCGTCGTTCCATCCGTATGAAACGCCCACAAGAAACCGGTTTCACAAAATCATGTATTGGTGTTTTGTGGTTGGCAAGAACTATGATTTTTGGCGTTTCGTTTTCGTGATCTGGATCGTCAGAGGTAAGTGCGCACCGACGCGCAGGGGCGCGAAAGCGTTCCAAACGCCGGGCGTCTTGGGTAGACTGCGCTGAACCCATGGATTTTGGCGGCGCACAGATGGCAACGATACTCGAGGTGGCGAAAAAGGCCGGCGTTTCAAAGGCGACGGTGTCGCGCGTTTTGTCCGGCAGCGGCTATGTCAGCGAGGAGAAACGCGCATTGGTGGATAAAGCCATCGCGGAAACCGGCTATCGGCCCAACCTGCTGGCGCGCAGCCTGGCGACCAACACCACCCAAACCCTCGGCCTGGTGGTCACCAACACCCTCTACAGCGGCAACTATTTCAGCGAACTGATGGCGCAGTCGGCGCGCATCATGGAGGCGAACGGCCGTCAACTGATCCTGGCGGACGGCAAGCACACCGCCGAAGAGGAGCGGGCCGCCATTCAGTTTTTGCTGGATCTGCGCTGCGACGGGGTGATCATCTATCCGCGTTTTCTGTCGATCGCGGAAATGGACGAGATCGTCTCCCAACACCGCCAGCCGATTCTGGTGATCAACCGGCGGCTGCGGCTGAACGACAGCTACTGCATCTTCAGCGATCAGCACGCCGCCGGCGCGGCGGCGGTGGCGCACCTGATCGCGCGCGGCCATCGCGACATCGCCTTTATCACCGGTTCGCTCGATTCCCCCACCGGGCTGGAGCGGCTTTCCGGCTACAAATCCGCGCTGGCGCAGCAGGGCATTGCGGTTAACGAGGCGTTGATCGTCGAAGGAAAATGGAACGCGCAAAGCGGCGTGGCGGCGGTCGATGCGCTGCTGGCCGGCGGGCAGCCGTTCAGCGCCATCGTCGCCGGCAACGACGAAATGGCCATCGGCGCGATGAAGCGGCTGGCGGAGCGCGGCGTGGCGGTGCCGGAGGCGGTATCGGTCATCGGCTTCGACGACATCCCGCTGGCGCCCTATACCGTGCCGTCGCTGTCGAGCATGAAGATGCCGGTCACCGAGATGATCCAGGAGACCATCAACCGCCTGCTGTCGATGCTGGACGGCGGCGAGCTCAGCAAGCGCCCCAGCTTCCCGGCCAGCCTGATCGAGCGCGAGTCGGTGGCGGCGGGGCCGTACGAGCGAAGTTGAACTCGGCAATGCGTCCATGTGGTTTGTGAAGGCGTAGGTTGGCCGTACAAGCCGTTATCACCCGGCGCAGCGCCGTCACCCCATAGCCATGACTTTTCGCGATGGCGCGTCAGTCGCTCCCCTTACCACCCTGAGTAATAATCTGAAAGAGCGCCCCAAGGCTGCTCTTTCGGGCCGCTATACGTTATGTTATCCCCCGAAAGTTTGGCCGTTCCCACCCGCTTTTAGCGATTGAAAGCATCACGCTGTCTTCTGCGACGGCATGGCTTCCTGCGTTGCGTCGGTGAACGGTTTCAGTGGCAAACCTTGCGGCCCTGCGGATGAACGGCCTGAGCGTGTCGCCGTCCGGCGGCAATACCCGAGCGACCACCAGAGATTGGCGTCTGTGAGCCAAGGGCGGTAGCGTAGCCGTCCGGCGTTTCCGGCGGCGATACCCGAACACGACGGTTGCGTGCCGACCTAAAACCAACAGAGCTGCGATGCAGCTCTGTTGGTTTTAGGGGCTTGCTCGCGCGGGATTGGGGAATGCTGTGATTCGATGGTCGGCAGGGTGTTTACCCACGACAAGGCCTTTAGCCGTTTTATGCGCATGTAAAACAATGTGGCGATGAAATGACCACGGCGTATTTTAGAGGATTCTATGAAAATTATCGTTACCGGCGGCGCCGGGTTTATTGGCTCGGCCGTTGCCCGCCATATTATCAATGATACCGCTGATCACATTTTGGTGCTGGATAGCCTGACCTATGCCGGCAACCTCGAATCCCTGGCGCCGATCGCCGATAGCGATCGTTACACCTTCGAGCAGGTCGATATCTGCGACCGTCAGGCGTTGGATCGCGTGTTCGCCGCCTTCCAGCCCGATGCGGTGATGCACCTGGCCGCCGAAAGCCACGTCGATCGTTCTATTGACGGCCCGGCCGCCTTTATCGAAACCAACATCGTCGGCACCTACACCTTACTGGAGGCGGCTCGCCAGTATTGGCACGCCCTGGACGCCGAGCGCAAGCAGGCGTTCCGCTTCCATCACATCTCCACCGACGAGGTGTATGGCGATCTGCACGGCACCGACGATCTGTTTACCGAAACCACGCCGTATGCGCCAAGCAGCCCGTATTCCGCCTCCAAAGCCGCCAGCGATCACCTGGTGCGCGCCTGGTTGCGCACCTACGGTTTACCGACCGTCGTCACCAACTGTTCGAACAACTACGGTCCTTACCATTTCCCGGAAAAGCTGATCCCTTTAACGATCCTGAACGCGTTGGAAGGCAAGCCGCTGCCGGTATACGGTAACGGCGCCCAGGTGCGCGACTGGCTGTACGTCGAGGATCACGCGCGGGCGCTGTATAAGGTGGTCACTGAAGGCGCGGTGGGCGAAACCTATAACATCGGCGGCCACAACGAGCGCAAAAATATCGAAGTGGTGCAAACCATTTGCGCGCTGTTGGATGAGCTGGTGCCGAACAAACCGGGCGACATCGCGCATTATGCGGATCTCATCACCTTTGTCACCGACCGCCCTGGGCACGATATGCGCTATGCGATCGACGCCGCCAAAATCGATGCGGAGTTGGGGTGGAAGCCGCAGGAGACCTTTGAAAGCGGCATTCGCAAAACCGTGGAATGGTATCTGGCGAATGAGACCTGGTGGCGCCGGGTGAAAGACGGTTCCTATGCCGGCGAACGTCTGGGTTTGACCCGTTAATCGATTTTTAAGGAAGAAGCATGAAAGGCATTGTTTTAGCGGGCGGTTCCGGCACGCGTCTCTACCCCATCACGCGCGGCGTTTCCAAGCAGCTGCTGCCGATTTACGATAAGCCGATGGTCTATTATCCGATCTCCGTGCTGATGCTGGCGGGGATCCGGGATATCCTGATCATCTCCACCCCGGAAGATATGCCCTCCTTCAAGCGCTTGCTGGGCGACGGCAGCCGTTTCGGCATCAATCTGAGTTATGAAATCCAGCCGAGCCCGGACGGCCTGGCGCAGGCCTTCCTCATTGGCGAAGCGTTCATCGGCGGCGACAGCTGCGCGCTGGTGCTCGGCGACAACATTCACTTCGGCCAGGGCTTCGGCAACAAGCTGGAGTCGGTGGTGAAGCGCAGCGAAGGGGCGACCGTCTTCGGCTATCAGGTGATGGATCCTGAACGTTTCGGCGTGGTGGAGTTCGACGATAACTTTCGCGCGTTGTCGCTGGAAGAAAAACCGGCCGTGCCGAAATCCAACTGGGCGGTCACCGGGCTTTATTTCTATGACCATCACGTGGTCGAGATGGCCAAGCAGGTGAAGCCGTCGGCGCGCGGCGAGCTGGAAATCACCACTCTCAACCAGATGTATCTGGAGCGCGGCACGCTAAACGTCGAGCTGCTGGGGCGCGGTTTCGCCTGGCTGGATACCGGCACGCACGACAGTCTGATCGAAGCCTCTCAGTTTATACATACCATTGAGAAGCGTCAGGGCTTCAAGGTCGCTTGTCTGGAAGAGATCGCCTACCGAAAAGGCTGGTTGACGCGCGAGCAGCTGGCCGCCGAAGCCAAGCTGCTCGGCAAAACGCTGTATGGCCAGTATCTGTCGCAGCTGATCGCGGAAAAATAACCCCGGCCCGGCCCGTCGTGCTCCGAACATCCGGCGCGCGGCGGGGCGCTGGACGAACCTGCATATAGAGCGGATATGAGCACTGTACATATTTGTCCTCTGGATAAATTCATCCCTTCATTCATTGAATTTGTGAATGAGAAATTCGATCCCGATGAGCACACCTTTTGGGTTTACGGCGATAAGGCGCGTTTCGCTTTGCCGCCGGCGGACAACGTTCATTATCTCGGGGCGGATCTGTTCGGCAACGTCAAGCCGACCCTGAAGTTGATGAAGGCCATTCAACGCCACGACCGGGTGATTCTGCACAGCTTCCACGGCATCAAGATGGCGCTGCTGCTGCTGTTGACCCCCTGGGTATTAAAGAAATGCTATTGGTTCATGTGGGGCGGCGATCTCTACCAATACCAAATCGGCAAGCGCAACTTCAAATGGCGCCTGACGGAGCTGCTCCGCCGCCCGGCCATCAAGCGTATAGGCAACTTTGTCACTTACATCAAGGGCGATTACGAGCTGGCTAAAAAGTGGTACGGCTGCGCCGGCCGGTGGCATGAGTGCCTGCTGTATACCAGTAACGTATACAAGAAAAACGTCATCGGCGAACGTGCGGCGGACGCGGACGATAAAACCACCATTTTGCTGGGTAATTCCGCCGATCCGACCAATAATCATTTTGCCGCGTTCGACGTTTTGGAAACCTACAAAAACGAGAATATCGAACTGGTCGTGCCGCTCTCCTACGGCAATAAACGCTATGCGGCAGAAGTGGTGGCCGAAGGCACGCGGCGCTTTGGCGAGAAGTTTGTCCCCTTGACCGACTTTATGCCTTTCCAGCACTACCTGGCGCTGCTGGGGAAAGTGGATATCGCGGTGTTCAATCACCATCGCCAGCAGGCGATGGGCAACACCATTTCCCTGCTGGGGCTGAAAAAAACGGTGTTCTTGAATCCGGGCACCACGCAGTGGGATTTCTTTCAGGAAAAGGGTATCCAGGTATTGGATCTTCAAACGTTTTCGCTACGCAGCTTGAGCGCGGCGGAAAAGGATGACAACGAGCAAAAAATCGAAGCCTATTTCTCCGCTGAGAACCTGACCGCGCAGTTAAAGGCCGTCTTTACTTCCTGATGCCGCACGGCTCACCGCCTCGGCATGCATTCAGAATCGACAACAAGGGATAACATGATACCGTTCAACAAACCACCGGTAACCGGCAACGAAATTCAATATATCAATGCGGCGTTGGAGAATGGGAAACTGTCGGGCGATGGCCCGTTCGGCAAACAGTGCCAGCAATGGTTTGAAAACAAGCTGGGGTGCAAACACGCGCTGTTGACCCCGTCTTGCACCGCCGCGCTGGAGATCGCCGCGCTGCTGGTCGATATCCAGCCGGGCGACGAAGTTATCATGCCAAGCTACACCTTCGTCAGCACCGCCAACGCCTTCGTGTTGCGCGGCGCAAAAATCAAATTCGTCGATATCCATCCTGAAACCATGAATATGGATGCAGCGCTGGTGGCTGCGGCGATCACCGATAAAACCAAAGCCATCGTGCCCGTGCATTATGCCGGCGTCTCCTGCGATATGGATGCGATCATGCGCCTGGCCGACCAACATAACCTGCTGGTGGTTGAAGACGCCGCGCAGGGCGTCATGAGCAAATACAAAGGCGATTTCGTCGGCGTTAAAGGCCATCTGGCGGCTTTCAGCTTCCATGAAACCAAAAACTACACCAGCGGCGGTGAAGGCGGCGCGTTGGTGATCAATGACGAACGCTTTATCAAACGCGCCGAAATTCTGCGTGAGAAGGGCACCGATCGCAGCCAGTTCCTGCGCGGCCAGGTAGACAAGTATACCTGGGTCGATTTCGGCAGCAGCTTCCTGCCGGGCGAACTGCAGTCGGCTTGCCTGTGGGGGCAGTTGGAACTGGCCGATGAGATCAACGATAACCGCCTGGCGACCTGGCACAAGTACTATGCGAGCTTTGCGCCGCTGGCGGAGAAAGGGCTGCTGACGTTGCCGACCATCCCGGCGGACTGCGAGCATAATGCGCATATGTTCTATGTGAAGCTGAAGGATATCGAGCAAAGAACGCAGTTCATCGCTCACCTGAAGGCCTGTGGCGTCATGGCGGTGTTCCATTATATTCCGCTGCACTCGGCGCCGGCGGGCAAGGTCTTCGGCACCTTCATCGGCGAAGACAACTACACTACCCGCGAAAGCGAGAGACTGGTTCGCTTGCCGCTGTACTACAAAATGAGCGATGCCGATCTGAATAAAGTCATTGAAAGCGTAGTGAGGTTCTTTGAGTGAACGCCCGCAAGATCCTGGCGTTCGCTATCGGGCCGATCGGTAATGCCGCGCTGGGATTGTTGACCCTGCCGGTGATCACCTGGCTGTTTTCGGCGGACGACGTAGGCCGAATCAGCATGCTGAACGTGGCCGTGTCTTTCTGCGTGCTGTTTTTCAGTTTGGGGCTCGATCAGGCTTACGTTCGGGAATACCACGGCGAATCCGATCGCGGGCAGCTGTTGAAGAACGTTGCTTTCCCCGGCTTGCTGATGATCGTCATCATCAGCGCCGTGTTCCTGCTGTTCCCCGGCAGTTTGTCCACGTTGCTATTCGAACAGAAAGACACGGCGATAAGCTGGCTTGTCATGCTGATTCTGTTGGCTTCGTTCATCAACCGTTTCCTGTCCCTGATACTCAGGATGCAGGAGAAGGGGATGGCGTTTTCGCTCAGCCAACTGATGCCCAAGCTGATGACGCTGATCGTTATCGGCCTGTGCTATGTCCTGTTCACCCAGCATACGCTGATGCAGCTGGTGGTGGCGAACGCCGTCGGTTTTATCGCGGTGTCGCTGATGCTGATGTGGTCTTCCCGGGCGGATTGGATCGCCGCGCTGCGCAGTTCGCTGGACGCCGGCAAACTGAAAGCGATGCTCAAGTTCGGCTATCCGCTGATTTTGGGCGGGCTGGCGTTTTGGGGGCTAACCACCATCGATCGGATGTTCGTGCGAGCCTATTCCGGCTTTGAACAGTTGGCTATTTTCTCGGTGGCGGTCAGCTTCGCCGGCGTGGCGAGCATTCTGCAAAGCGTATTTTCTACCGTTTGGGCGCCGATGGTCTACAAGCTGGCGGAATCCAACGAGGGCGGCGAGCAGCAGATGATCAACAAGGTCACGCAGTGCATGCTGATTGCCGTGGTTTGCCTGTTCAGTCTGGGGGGCCTATTTTCCTGGCTGGTTGACTTTGTCTTGCCCGCTAACTACGTGAATGTGAAATACATTCTGGTTGCGAGCTTGGGTTTCCCTTTGCTGTTCACGCTGTCGGAAACGACGGCGGTCGGCATCGGCCTGAGCAGAAAGACCGGTTACACCATGCTGGCTTCCTTGATCGCGTTGATTATCAACGTGGCGGCCAACGCACTGCTGGTGCCTCGTTTCGGCGCCGGTGGCGCGGCGGTCAGCACCTGCCTGGCCTTCTGGGCATTCCTGATCCTGAGAACGGAGTTCTCGATTATCAGTTGGAAGACCATGCCGCGTTTTGAAATGTATTTCTTCACTTTCCTGTGTCTGGCGGGGGCGTCGGCTTCCGCGCTGGCGGGCGAGAAAATGAAATACGAGCTGTTTGTCTATTGGGGCGTCCTGCTGGCCGTTGTGCTGGTGAGGAACCTGCGGTTCCTTAAATCGTTCGCCAAAAGATAACGTTTTCGGTCAGGCAACCCGTTGCGGGTTGCCGCCGTTTTGACTTCCCCCATCCAGCGCTATCCGATGGCGTTCACTTCTCCTGGCTCAACGCAGCCGCTGCCGAATCTCCTCCTCCGGCAGATCCACACCGATAAACACCAACGTGCTCTTGCGCTCTTCCTCAGGCAGCCATTCCCGATCCCAGTCGGCGTTATACAGCCGCTGCACGCCCTGGAACAGCAGGCGGCGCGGTTCGTCTTCGATAGACAGAATGCCTTTGTAGCGCAGCAGGTTGTCGGCGTATTCCAGCAGCAGGCCTTCCATCACGTCGGAGATTTGCATCAGCGGCAGCGGGCGCTCCAGCGTCACGACAATTGAGCGGATGTCGCTCTGTGGCTGCGGGATACGGCGGAACAACGGGGTGGCTGGCGTCAGGTTCAGCTTGTCGTTCAGCGTGAAGCCTTCGATGTCGAACAGCACGCTTAGATCGATATCGCCGTGCGTGACCTTGTAGACCGGCGCGCGGGCGTTCATCCGCTGCAGCCGCTGGATCAGCGCCTCGCAGTCCGGCGCCACGTCGGTTTTGGTCAACAGGATGCGGTCGGCGTAGCCCACCTGCGCCTGGGCGATGCTGAACTGGCTCAGCTGCTGCTCGGCATGCGCTGCGTCCACCAGGGTGATGATGCCGTCCAGCAGGAAGCGCTCGCACAGGATTTCGTGCGAGAAAAAGGTCTGGGTAATCGGGCCGGGATCGGCCATGCCGGTGCATTCGATGATCAGCCGATCGAACGCCAGCTGGCCGCTGTCGACGCCGTCCAGCAGATCCAGCAGCGCGTCCGCCAGTTCGTTGGACTTGCTGCAGCAGATGCAGCCGTTGCTCAGGGTGGTAATGCGGCTGGCGCGATCGCCGATCAGCGCGTCGTCGATCGGCACTTCGCCGAACTCGTTCTCGATGACCGCGATTTTATAGCCGTGGTCGGCGTTCAGGATGTGGCGCAGCAGGGTGGTTTTGCCGGCGCCCAAAAAGCCGGTCAGGATGGTAACTGCGATGGGTTTCATACGGGTCCTTGTGACTGCGGGTTAACAGCAGCGCATGCCGCCTTTGCCGTCGCCGCCGTAGCGCGCTTGCTGGCGCTCGCGGAAAAATTCTTTATAGGTCATCACCGGCTTGTCCGGGTGGTTGTCTTTCATGTGCTGGACGTAGGTATCGTAGTCAGGCACGCCCACCAACATGCGCGCCGCCTGCCCAAGATATTTCCCCGCCTGGCCGAGATTTCCGAACATAGTTTCTTACTCCCAAATACCCTGCTTACCCTTCGTCTTTCGAACCGCAGCGGTGTTGGCTGCACTCCCGAACCCCAGTCACTTACTTGAGTAAGCTCCTGGGGATTAATGAGCCTCATCCCTGAGGCTCACCCTTTGGGCCAGCGCAAACGCTGTTCAAATCGGTTCCCTACCGATTTGTCGCTCACTTGCCGCCTTGCTGCGGCCCGAAATCCTTTGGGTACCGGTTAGCTTTCATGTCGGTACTGCATAACTGATTTCATTATGCAGGGTATCCGTTAAATCACATCAATGCTGGGTCGAAACTTTGACCTCCCCCTCAGTTACGCCGTCGGCGGGCGCCGCCTGCGGCACCGGCACGTAAGGCGTTTCCTGATCGGTGCGTTTCGGGTTCTTGTGCGCCGCCATCGCGGTTTTCACCCCGTAGAAGATGATGCTGTACACCACCAGCAGGAACAGAATGCTCAGCCCGGCGTTGGTGTAGTTGTTCACCACGATGTGGTTCATGTTGGCGATCTGCTGGGCGCTCAGCTCGGCGCCGCCCTCGGCGATTTTGCGTTTGTACTCGCCGGCCAGGAAGAAGAAGCCTTCCAGCTGCGGGTTGTCGCTGAACAGCTTCAGGCCCAGCGCGTAGGTGGTGCAGATCAGCAGCCACACTGCCGGCAGCACGGTCACCCAGATGTATTGCGCGCGCTTCATCTTAATCAGCACCACGGTGCCCAGCACCAGCGCCACGGCGGCCAGCATCTGGTTGGAGATGCCGAACAGCGGCCACAGACTCTTCACGCCGCCGAGCGGATCCACCACGCCCTGATACAGCAGGTAGCCCCACAGCCCGACGCAGCCGGCGGTGCCGATGATGCCGGCCACCAGCGAGTCGGTTTTCTTCAGGAATGGCACGAAGTTGCCCAGCAGATCCTGCAGCATAAAGCGGCCGGAGCGGGTGCCGGCGTCCAGCGCGGTCAGGATGAACAGCGCCTCGAACAGAATGCCGAAGTGATACCAGAAGCCCATGTTGGCGCCCGGAATGATCTGGTGGAACACGTGGGCGATGCCCACCGCCAGCGTTGGCGCGCCGCCGGCGCGGTTCAGCACCGAAGGTTCGCCGATGTCGGTGGCGGTCTGCAGGATCTGTTCCGGGCTGATGACGAAGCCCCAGGAGCTGACCGCCGCCGCCGCGTGCACGGTCACGTCCTTCAGCGAAGCCATGATCATCGGCGCGTCTTCGGTGCCCAGGCGGTGCAGATCCGGCATGGTGATGCCCAGCGCCGCCGGCGGGGTGTTCATGGCGAAGTACAGGCCCGGCTCGATGATGGAAGCCGCCACCAGCGCCATGATGGCGACGAAGGACTCCATCAGCATCGCGCCGTAGCCGATAAAGCGCGCGTCGGTCTCATTGGCCAGCAGCTTCGGCGTGGTGCCGGAAGCGATCAGAGCGTGGAAGCCGGAGACCGCGCCGCAGGCGATGGTGATGAACAGGAACGGGAACAGCGTGCCTTTCCACACCGGGCCGGTGCCGTCGACGAACTGGGTCACCGCCGGCATTTTCAGCTCGGGGTTGAGGATCACGATGCCGATCGCCAGCCCGACGATCACGCCGATTTTCAGGAAGGTGGCCAGGTAGTCGCGCGGCGCCAGGATCAGCCACACCGGCAGCAGAGCGGAGACGAAGGCGTAGCCGATCAGCGTGAAGGTGATGGTGGTGTCTTTAAAGGTCAGCGCCGGGCCCCAGTACGGGTCGTGCGCCACCACGCCGCCGAACCAGATGGCGGCCACCAGCAGCACGATGCCGATGATTGACACTTCACCCACGCGGCCGGGGCGCAGGTAGCGCATGTAGATGCCCATAAACAGCGCGATCGGCACGGTGGAGCAGACGGTGAACACGCCCCACGGGCTTTCCGCCAGCGCTTTCACCACGATCAGCGCCAGCACCGCCAGGATGATGATCATGATCAGGAAGCAGCCGAACAGCGCGATGGTGCCCGGTATCGGCCCCATCTCTTTTTTGATGATCTCACCGAGCGAGGCGCCGTTGCGGCGCGAGGAGATGAACAGCACCATAAAGTCCTGCACCGCCCCCGCCAGCACTACGCCGCCCAGCAGCCACAGCGTGCCGGGCAGGTAGCCGACCTGCGCGGCCAGCACCGGCCCCACCAGCGGCCCGGCGCCGGCGATGGCGGCGAAGTGGTGGCCGAACAGCACGTTCTTGTTGGTCGGCACGTAGTTGAGGCCGTCGTTGTTGACCACCGCCGGGGTGGCGCGGCCGGCGTCCAGTTTCATCACCCTGGTGGCGATGTACAGGCTGTAGTAGCGGTAGGCCACCAGATACACCGCCACCGAAGCGACGACGATCCACAGCGCGCTGATGTGTTCGCCGCGGCGCAGCGCCACCACGCCGAGGCAGGCTGCGCCGAGTATCCCCAGCAGCATCCACGGAATGTGCTTTAAAATCCCCTCTCGTTTCATGAGGTATCCTTAATTCCAGTCTGCAAAATATGAATGAACTCATCCGCTTGTAAGAGATGTCAGAGTGGCGCGGTGAGCCGTAGCGTCTTTCCCGAGGTAAGGCGGGTTTAGGAACAGCTCATCATCGCCGGGGGTAAGGGGGGAAGACAGGCGTATTTCGGTCAGCGGTCAGATCCGCCGGGTGAACGGTTGGATTGGCGGGGTGAGCGGTTTGTTGCATAACCAACAACCGCCCGTCAGCCGCTGTTGCCAATGCAGCACCCGCCCGCACCCGTCGGCTTTAAACGCCCGGTTTTTCAGCCAGATGCCTTAACGTGGCGATTGGCACGCATCCTGCTATCGGATTTATAACCAAAACAAGGTTTTCAATATTTGGAAATCAATAATGGTTATATGCGCGCCGCATAACGGCGCCGACGGTCAGAGGGAGAGAAGCATGTCAGCAGCAAACCACTCGCAGCAGCCGATTCAGTTCGCCTACTGGGTGCCGAACGTTTCCGGCGGCCTGGTGATCAGCAATATCCCGCAGCGCACCGGTTGGGACATCGGTTATAACCGCAAGCTGGCGCAGATCGCCGAGCGCGCCGGTTTCGACTACGCGCTTACCCAGATCCGCTTCACCGCCGGTTACGGCGCGGAGAACCAGCACGAGTCGGTGTCGTTCTCACAGGCCCTGCTGGACGCCACCGAAAAGCTGAAAGTGATCGCCGCACTGCTGCCGGGGCCGTGGAACCCCACGCTGGCGGCCAAACAGATCGCCACCATCAGCCATCTTTCCAACGCGCGCATCGCGGTGAACATTGTCAGCGGCTGGTTCCGCGGCGAGTTCAAGGCCATCGGCGAGCCGTGGCTGGATCATGAGGAGCGCTACCTGCGTTCGGAAGAGTTTATCCGCTGCCTGCGCGGCATCTGGACTGAGCCCAGTTTCACCTTCGCCGGCGATTTCTACCGTTTCCGCGACTACTCGCTGAAGCCGAAGCCGCTGGCGCCGTTGCCGGAAATTTTCCAGGGCGGCAGCTCACGCGCGGCGCGCGACATGGCGGCGCGGGTCTCGGACTGGTATTTCACCAACGGCAACAGCGTGGAGGGCATTCGCCGGCAGGTGGAGGACATCCAGAGCAAGGCGCAGGCCAATCACCATCGGGTGAAGGTGGGGGTGAACGGTTTTGTCATCGCCCGCGAGAGCGAACAGGCGGCGCAGGCGGTGCTGCAGGAGATCATCGATCACGCCAACCCGGAGGCGGTGCAGGGCTTCGGGCACGAGGTGAAGAACGCCGGGGCGGCCTCGCCCGAGGGCGAGGGCAACTGGGCCAAGTCCACCTTCGAAGACTTGGTGCAGTATAACGACGGCTTTAAAACCAACCTGATCGGCACGCCGCAGCAGATCGCCGAGCGCATCATCGCGTTGAAAGACGCCGGGGTGGATCTGCTGTTGCTGGCGTTTCTGCACTTCCAGGAAGAGGTGGAGTACTTCGGCCGTGAAGTGATCCCGCTGGTGCGCGAACTGGAGCGCCAGCGGGCGGCGGCCTGAGCGTTCAACCCGTTTGCAGGGTTTGCAGCAGGTGGATAAAGGCGGCGCTGAGCGGCGGCGTGGCCGGCTCATGGCGGGTAAAGACATAAAAGCGCGCGCTGATGTCGATCCCCTGTGTCGGGATTTTCTGCAGGTGCAGCTGCGGGGCGTAGTGCGCGACGACCCGATCGCTCAGCAGCGCGATATAGCCCTGCTGCCTGACCAGGCACCAGGTCGCCAGAAAGGAGTCGGTCTCGACGATCTGGCCGTGCGGCGTGTAACGCTCGGCGATCTCGCGGATGGCGGCGTGTCCCACCGAGCAGGAGCGCGGCACCACCCATTTGGCTTCGGCCGGCGGCTGCCCGGCGGCGGTCAGGTCGCCCCCTTGATAGAGCGAGAAGCGCTCGCTCTTCAGCGCCTGCATGGCCAGATCGGCGCCGCCCGCCGCGCCGTTCAGGCTGCTGACCGCCAAATCCAGCTCGCAGTTTCTCAGTCGGGCGAGCAGGCCTTCCGGGCCGTCTTCCACCACCGTCACCCGGGTATGCGGGTAGCGGCGGTTGAAGCCTTCGAGCACCTGGGGCAGGTAGCACAGCAGCGGATCGACGCTCATCCCCACCCGCAGGCGCTTCTCGCCGCCGGCGCTCATGCCGCGCAGCTCGTCAAACGCGCTGAGCAACTGATTGGTGGCGGCGTCTATCCGCCGGTAAAACAGCTCGCCGACCGCCGTCAGGCGCACGCCGCGGTTGCTGCGCTCCAGCAACCGCGCGCCGATGGACATTTCCAGCTCTTTGAGCACCCGGCTGAGCGTCGGTTGCGAGACGGCCAGTTTTTTCGCGGCATCGTGCAAACTTCCGCAGTGAACGATGTCTTTGAACATCGTCAGATGAGCCAGTTTTGGCATGGTTTTCATGGTGGATCTCCCTGGAAGTGAACGGCATTAGCCGGAGCCGGCGATGCGGCTGTAATAGGCCTGTTTCATCATGCTGTCGTTCAGCAGTTTATTGATGGTCTGGTCGAGCACCGGCGTGGTGACGGAGGCCGGCATCAGCGTGGCGGTGATCTCCACGTCGTCGTCGCCAAAGGGTTCGATATCCAGATGCGAGATAAAGCAGTTTTCTCCTTGCAGCACCTGTTTGAATTTGGCCAGCGCTTCACGCTGTTCATGCTCGAAGGCAATGACGCAAATCTGGTAGGTGGATTCGCCGTTAACGTCATTGAAGGGCTGTTTGTTGACCATATTGACCAGCGGGCGCAGCAGGGTGTTGGCGGCGAGCACGAACAGCGTGGCGGCCAGCGCATCGCCGTACAGGCCGCAGCCGGCGCAGGCGCCGACCGCCGCGGAGCCCCAGAGCGTGGCGGCGGTGTTCAGGCCGCGGATGTTCATCCCTTCTTTCATGATGGCCCCGGCGCCGAGAAAGCCGACGCCGGAGACCACGTAGGAGATGACGCGCACCGCGCCGCCGCTGCCGTCGATGGTCATGGCCAGGTGGACGAAGATCGCCGCGCTGGTGGCCACCAGCGTATTGGTGCGCAGCCCGGCGGTGCGCTGGCGGAATTGTCTTTCATAGCCGATGGCGGCGCCCAGGACGGACGCGGTCAGCAGCGTCAGCAGTGTATGAATGAAATGCATGATAATAACTCGATGTATTATCCGCTTATCATGAGCCACCCGTGGCGGGGTGACTCTTGATAAACAGGTAGTTAAGTTGGCGGGATCCGTCCCGCCAGGCCAGGGCGGCGCTCAGTGCGCGGCGGCGATCTGCCGGCTGAGCGTCTCGCTGATTTTGTCCGTCAGCGGTTGCATCCCCTCGCGGGTGCGCGTCTCGCGGCGCTGCGCGATGTGATAGCAGCCGTCGAGGGTGCCGGCGCCCAGCAGGAGGATGCGATCAGACATCATCACCGCTTCCTCTACGCTGTGGGTCACCAGCACGATGGAGCGGGTTTTGATCTGGCGCGTGCTCCAGATGCGCAGCAGATCGCTGCGCAGGTGTTCGCCGGTATAGACGTCCAGCGCGGAAAACGGCTCGTCCAGCAACAGCAGCATCGGTTCTACCGCCAGCGCGCGCGCAAAGCCGACCCGCTGGCGCATGCCGCCGGAAAGCTCGCGCGGGTAGGCGTCGCGGTAGGGCGCGAGCCCGACCAGATTGAGCATTTTCTGCGTCTGGGTTTCGACCACCTGCGGCGGCAGATCCTGCGCCTGCAGCCCGAAGGCGATATTTTGGTAGACGTTCAGCCACGGGAAAATGGCGAAGGTCTGGAACACCATGTTGATCTGCGGATTCGGCCCCGAGACTTTTTTATCCCCCAGCATCACGGTGCCCAGATCCGGCGCGATCAGGCCGGAAAGTATGCGCAGCAGGGTGGATTTGCCCGAGCCGGACTGCCCCAAAATGCTGACGACCTCGTTATCGTAGAGGCGCAGGTTGATTTCATTCAGCACCAGGCGTTTTTCTTTACCGGTAGGCTGAACGCTTTTGCTGACGTTATTAACCGTCAGCAGCGTGGTTTTTTTTACCATCATGATGTTTCTCCACTCAATTAAAAATATGAGCATGGAAAAATGGCCGATAGTTATCGCCGCGCAGGGGTAAAATAAATGCGAGCGCAAATAAGCCTGAGCGTTATCGGACTGTTAATAAGCGTATGCTGGAAGGATTAGCCTGTCAGGCGCGCCGGAGCGGCGTGCGCGGAGGCCATGCGCTGAAGGGGTAAAGCGAAGGGATGTGGTAACTGACGCATATCCTGACACTTTCAGGATGCAATGGGATGACTATTGCTCCTGTGACCTCAGCGATTCCAACAATAAAATAAACAACCAACTGTCGCCGTCCATATCATTTCCCCGTTATTTTTCGTGTGGCCATAATACGCGTGATATTGCCTGTGATTCAATGTGGTTAGGCGGAATTATCGCGGCAAAATGTAATTTAATATGAATACGGGAAAGTTTTTCTTTATTTATTAAACGGAGCGTCAACGAAAATCATGAGAGTGAATATAGGCGCTATTTTATGGAAATATAAACCTGAATTAAACGAGAGAATAACAGGGCGGGCGCAAGACAAATAATGAACCGGCCGCAGCGCGCGCTGCGGCCGGTATCGGGTCAGAACTGATACATGATGCCGGTTTCGACAATGTCGTCGGCGCCGGCGCCGACGGCGTTCTGCCGTTGCAGCAGGTTGAGCTTGTACTCCACGTAGGTCGACATATTGGCGTTGAAGCTGTAGTTCAGCGCCAGATCCAGGTATTTGACCAGATCGGCGTCGCCAATGCCGGGCAGGTTACGGCCGCGCGTTTGCAGGTAGGCCACCGAGGGCGTGACGCCGGAATCGAAGTGATACTGCGCGACCGCCTCGACGGCGTCCGCGCGGGGGGCGAAGCCGGCGTAGCGATCGCCGTCGACATAGGTCATGTTTTCGGTGCGCGCATAGCTGGCCGCCAGGTAGAGGTTGTCCAGATCGTATTTCAGCCCCAGCGTCCAGGCCCGGGCGCGATCGCCGTCAGCCAGGCCGAAGCGCTGCTGCGCCAGGGTGCGCGCAGAGTTGGCGTAGGCGGCGCCAAAGTTTAGCCCCGCGCCGGTGTCGTAGGTGGCGGAAAAGGCGTAGCCATCGCCGTTTTGCGTCTGAATATCCTTCGCCCGCAGAGTGTCGTCCCCCCGATTCTTCCCCTGATATTGCAGGCCGAGATCCAGACCGTCCAACAGCCCGCCCAGGCCGCGGTTGTGGTAGGTCAGCAGGCCGTTGGCGCGGCCGGTCATGAAGTTGTCGGCCGCTTCGTAGCTGTCGTTGCCGAATTCGGGCAGCACGTCCGTCCAGCCGGCCACGTCATACAGCAGGCCGTAGTTGCGGCCGTAGTCCAGGCTGCCCCAGCGGCCGAACGCCAGCCCGGCGAAGCCCAGCCGGGTATAGCTATTGCCCGGCCCGGCGCTTTCCGGCTGATCGAGCCCCGCCTGATATTCCCATTGGCCATACCCTGTCAGCCCGTCGGCGATCTGCGTCTCGCCTTTGAAACCGAAACGGGTGTAGGAGCGATCGCCGTTATTGTCGGCATCGCTGCTGAAGTAATGCACCCCGTTCAGTTGACCGTACAGATCCAGTTTATTGCCGTCTTTATTGACGATTTCTGCCCCGGCGGCGGCCGCCGGCATCAGGATGACCAGCGCCATCAGTAAGCTTTTATGTTTCATTTCACTACCCTGAGTTAACGAAAATGCGGCCTTATCCGGCCGGTTGCGCCCGCGCGATTTTTTTGTACAGGCAGCTGCGGATCCGATCGGTGAGGTGCCGCAGGCTGTCCCGGTTGCGCGCCGCGCGGGGAATATTGATGCTGAATTCGTCATCGATCCGTTTGCTGGTCGCGTCCAGGATCAGCACCCGATCGGACATCAGCACCGCCTCTTCGACGTCGTGCGTCACCATCACCATGGCGCGCGTGCGCAGCCGGTTGTCTCCCCACAGCGCCAGCAGATCGCTGCGCAGTTTTTGCGCGGTAAAGATATCGAGGGCGGAGAAGGGCTCGTCCAGCAGCAAGACATCGGGCTCTACCGCCAACGCCCGGGCGAAGCCCACCCGTTGGCGCATGCCGCCCGACAGCTCGCGCGGCCAGGCGTGCTCATAGCCGCTCAGCCCCACCAGGCGCAGCAGCGCCTCCAGCCGCTCGGCGATCGTCTGCGGCGGCAGCTTTTGCGCCAGCAGGCCGAAGGCGATGTTGTCGTACACCGTCAGCCAGGGGTAGAGCGCGTAGGATTGAAACACCATGCCGGCGTTGGCGCTCGGGCCGCAGACCGGTTTGCCCGCCAGGGTGAGCGTGCCGCTGTCCGGCGGGATCAGCCCGGCCAGCATGCGCAGCAGCGTGGACTTGCCCGAACCGGATTGCCCCAGAATGGTGACGAACTCGCCGGCGTGCACGGTCAGCGACACGTCGCGCAGCACGGGGGTGGGGCGCTTGTTTTCGCCGATAAACGTCTTGTTCAATCGACGGGCGCTGATAATCACGTCTTGAGTCAGCATGTTGTTCCCCCTTTGATCAGTCATATTTGAATTTGGTTTCCGCAATGCGATACAGCGGTTGCCAGACGAAGATGATGCACAGCGCCACCAGCGCGCACATCGCGGCGCAGCCCAGTGCGGACTCCGGGTTCTTGCCGGCGTCGGTGACGACGGAAATGAACGCGCCCAGCCCGGTGGCGCTGAGGGTGGTGCTGCCCCACTGGATCACTTCGGCGGCGATGGCGCTGTTCCAGGCGCCGCCGGCGGCGGAGATGATGCCGGTCACGATGTAGGGGAAGATCGCCGGCAGCATGTAGTAGCGCCACCAGCGGAAACGGCGCAGCCCGAAGGTTTCGCTGACCTCGGTGATCTGCGTCGGAATGGCGGAAACGCCGGCGATCACGTTGAACAATACGTACCACTGGGTGCCCAGCATGATCATCGGAATGGCCCACCAGCCGAGATCCTGATGATAAATGGCGATGAAGGCGGCGATCAGCGGGTAGAAAATGTTGGGCGGAATGGCCGCCAGGATCTGGATGATCGGCTGGAAGATCTTCACCAGGCGCGGATTCAGGCCGATCCACACCCCCAGCGGCGTGAAGATCGCCACGCTGAGCAGCATGGCCGCGGCCACGCGCGCGGTGGTGAGCAGCATCCACTCCGGCAGCATGGCGAAGTACTGTTTGGGGAAGTATTCCCACAGCCGGTAACCGAACCAGACGCAGGCCAGCACCACGCCGAGATACCACAGGCTGCGCCACAGCCAATTGCCTTTGGCGGCGAGGCGAAACAGGCGGTGCAGGCCGAGGGCGTACCACAGCCGCGGCAGCTTGAACAGCCACAGATCAGCCAGCGCGCGCAGCGTGCGGCCGAGCGCCGCGCCGACGTGCGAAAAGGCCAGACTGTTGTAGAACCACGGATTGCCGAGCGCCCGATTGGCGGTAACGTCTTCGTATTTGAAGCGGGCGGTGTAACGCACCAGCGGGCGGAAAACCAGCTGATCGAGCAGCACGATGTTGGCGGCCAGCGCGACGATCGCATACAGGATCGCCGGCACGTTCTGCTGCGCCAGCGCTTCGGCGATATAGGAGCCGACGCCGGGCAGTTCGACCGAGCGATCGCCGACCGGAATGGCTTCGGAGGCCACCAGGGCGAACCAGGCGGCGGATTGCGACACCATGGCGTTCCACAGCAGGCCCGGCACCGAATAGATGAATTCCAGCCGCCAGAAACGTTGCCACGGGTTGTAATTGAAGCTGCGGGCGGCTTCGTCCAGCTCCTTGGGCACGATGCGCAGCGTCTGATACAGCGTCAGCATCATGTTCCAGGCCTGGCCGGTAAACACCGCGAAGATGGCGGTGCACTCCAGCCCCATCACGCTGTGTGGGTAGAGGTTGAGAAAGTACACGGTCGTGAAGGTCAGGAACCCCACCAGCGGCACCGACTCCATAAAGTTGACGAAGGGCAAGATCACCCGGCGCAGCGGCGCATAGCGCGCGGCCAGCACGGCGAACACCACAGAAAACAGCAGCGACCAGGCCATGCCGAGGAGAAAACGCATGCTGGTTCTGAGCGAATAATAAAGCAGGTTCCAGGCATCGAGACTAATGGCAGAGACGTTTTGTTCATTGAAGTCGCCGTGCATGTCGCCCCACGCGCGAATAAAAAAGGCAATGAAGAAAACGCCGATGGCGATAACGATAAAGTCATTTAAATAAGACTTTCTGAAAACAGATGTACCCCGGTTATTTTGCATAACGCAATACCTTATTTTTCCCATAAGAAATCCGTCGGCGCTCGGGTAATAGGCCCGGCGACATCAGATAAATACCGCCACAGCGGTTGAGACAAACATTATTTTCGCAGCGAGGCGATGGGCGGGCAGGCAGAGCGGGAAAGGCCGTCAGAAGGGGAGCGGTTGCCGCATTCCGTATCTTTCAGAATGCAACGTGGATGGCATTACTGAAAGGTGCCCAATAGCATTAGCGTAAAACTAAAACTTTCATCGCCCATAGGGCCCTCCTCGGTTTAAATATGGCACGGAGAGGGTAATGTGTTTTGCTAATAAAAAGCAATTGGCGGCGCGCGGTTTTTACGGTTGATATGTAACAGGATGAATATTCATTTTTTAATCGCTATATTCAGAAGATAAAATAACCTATTTTGATGGCGGTAAATGCGGTGAAAATAAATCGCGGCGAAATAAAACGGCGCGCCTGAATACCGCGCGCCGTAACATTAATAAACCTGCCTGCCGTTGATGCCGGCGGGGAAAATGCCGGTGGCGAAGAGATGCCCGTTGGCCTGGATCTGGTCGTCGGGCAGCATCTCCAGCGGAAACTCGGCCGCCAGGCAGTTGAGAAAGGCGTTGCGATCGTCGGTGGTGGTAAAGCCGATCAGATCGTAGAACAGCAGCGAAGCGATCAGCTGGCGATGTTCCGGGATGCGCCGCAGCAGCGCCGCCGACGGGAACGGCAGATGGAAAAAGAACGCGCAGTCGTTCAGCAGCCCCTGTTCCTTCAGCGCCTGGGCGCAGGGCAGCAGTTGGTAATCGTCGATGCAGACGATGTCGCCCGGGCACAGGTGTTCGCAGGCGATATCGGCGAAACGGCGATTCAGCTGCCGGTAGGCGCGGTAGTTTTCCGGCGTGAAGTGCGCCTTCTCCGGCTGGTTGTGGAACACTGGCCACAGGCCGTCGTGGTAGTAGCCCTGATAGTGGCGGCGGAACTCTTCGATCGACAGCGGGAAGGTCACCTGATCGTAACCGGCGTCTTGACGGCAGTGGATCGGGCGCTGCGCGAAATTCTGTACGTCGCCGTTCCAGCCGAGCCACAGCCCCGGTTCTGCGTCGGCCGCCAGCGTCCGGCCGGCGCAGGCCAGATCCTTGCCGTCGCACTGCTTGTTGGAAATCAGCACCAAACGAGACATGGGGGTCTCCTTATCAGTGAAGGGCGCGCGGGGCGTGCGCCGCGCAGTCGGCGCGCCAGGGCGCTTGCAGCGCGGGCAGCGTGACGCGCAGGCCGCGCAACGCCGGATGCGCCAGGCAGCAGCGCGCCAGCCAGCTTCCCAGCCCGACGCCGCGGTATTCGGCGCTGACGAACAGTTCGCTCACCGAGGCGAAGGTGGCGTAATCGGTCACCATGCGGGCGAAGCCGAGCTGGTGGCGCTTGCGATACAGGCCAAAGCACAGGCCGTGGCGCGCCAGGCGCTCCGCCGCCGCTCGATCCTGCAGGCTGAGAAAACGCTGGATCGCGTCGATATCCAACAACTGCCGATCGGTGCTGATATGAAAAACGCCTTTGCGCCAGCAGAGCAGCGGCTGTGCGGGCGCCCGTTGCGGTTGCATATTCATGATTATCCTTAAGTTAACGAATCAGTGGGCGGTTACAGCATCCAGCCGAGTTCGGCGGCGGTGACCTGTTCCTCGAAGCGGCGCAGTTCGGCGCTTTTGCAGGTGTGCCACAGGGTGCAGAACGCCGGGCCGAGCAGTTCGCGCAGCGGATCGCTGTGGCGGAACAGCGCCAGAGCCTCCTGCTGGCCGAGCGGCAAGGGCGCGGCGTTGTCGCTCTCGCAGCCGTTGGCGGCGGGCGGCAGCGGCAGCGGGTGTTCCAGCCCGTGCAGCAGGCCGCCGAGCATTACCGCCAGCGCCAGATAGGGGTTGGCGTCGGCGCCGGCCAGGCGGTATTCGATGCGCTGGTTGGCGCTGTCGGCGCAGGGCAGGCGCAGCGCCACCGTGCGATTGTTGTGGCCCCAGGAGGCGCGCAGCGGCACGTGCATGCCGGGGCGGAAGCGGCGAAACGCGTTGATGTTGGGCGCCAGGATCGCCATCGACGCCGGCATCAGCGCCAGCATGCCCGCCATCGCCTGCTGCATGTTGTCGCTCAGTTCGCCCGGCGCGCCGGTCAGCAGGTTCTCGCCGTGCTCGTTCTGCAGGCTGATGTGAAAATGCAGCCCGCTGCCGGCGGCATGGGCGCAGGGCTTGGCCATAAAGCAGGCGTGCTGGTGATGTTGCTCGGCAATCTGCCGCGTCAGGCGCTTCAGCGCCATGATCTGGTCGCAGGCTTCCAGCACGCGCCGGCTGTGATGCAGGTTCAGCTCGTACTGGCCGGAAGCGGCTTCGGCCACCACGCCGGTCAGCGGCAGGCTTTGCAGCCGCGCGTGCCGTTCGATGTCGCTCAGCAGCGCATGGTGGCGCTCGGGCGCATCCACCGCGAAGCTCTGCGTCGGGCAGGCTTCCGCCTCGGCGGGGCGCTGCGGATCCTGCAGGTAGAACTCCAGTTCGGCCGCCACCACCGGGAAGCAGTTGCGCTCGTGCAGGCGCTTCAGCACCCGTTGCAGCACCACACGCGGTTCCAGCTCGCAGGCGTCGCCGTCGGCGTTTTGCATCGTCAGCAGCAGCTGGGCGTGGCGTTCGGGATCGCGCGCGCAGGGGCGCAGCGTGCCGGGCACCGGCAGGCACAGCCGATCCGGCTCGCCCGCCCGTTGCCCCAGCCCGCTTTCTTCAATCACCCGGCCGTGCAGATCCAGGGCGTAGATCGACAGCGGGAAGTAGCAGCCTTTTTCCAGGCCAAAGGCTTCGGAGATCGGCAGGCGCTTGCCGCGCAGCTGGCCGTTCAGATCGTGCAGATAAATATCCAGCTGTTCGGTATCCGGATAGCGCTGCAGGTAGTGTTCCAGCTCTTTGCGAAAGGTGCGCGTCGGCGATGCGGGCAGCTCTGCCAGCAGAGGATTGAACCCGATAATATTAGAATGCATGGCGCGCTCCAGAACGAAGACCGGTCACGGCCAGAGGCAGGGATAAACGCATGAGACAACTCTCTTGTGAGGCCATAGCGGCGATGTGAAAAGGGTATCTGCGGCGGCAAAAACTGTCTGTAAAAACGCCGTAACGTTAACGGGGCGCGGAATAAAAATGCCGTAAAGAGCGCGGCGGGTTGGCAGGGGCGGCACGGTCTATACTGGCGAGACGGGCCGTAGAAGGAGAGATAACGATGAAGAGAATAGGGTTGCTTATCGCCGCGCTGGCCGCGTTCCACGCCACCGCGTCTTCCCCACAGGCGTGGGCCGAGAGCGAACGGGCGATGCGCGCCGCCTGCCTGAAAGCCAGCGGGCTAAAAAACGCCAGGATGGAAGGGGATATTATTCACTACGGTGATGACGTCGGCTATTCGGCGCTGTTTATCGGCGGGCGCTACCCGCAGCCGTTTATGAAAAACCAGCCGGGCAGGGAGCTGTGCTTATATCAGCGCGCCACACAGAAGGCGGCGGTGCAGGCGGTGGAGGGGGAATAAATAATCCCAGCCTCCTTACTGTAGCTGTATTTCTCCCTTGGGATTAATTATTAAGTTGAATTCTTTCATGTATTTACGCCTTTCCGTATCGTTATTCATCGAGACGCCGAGCAAGACCGAGTATTCTCCCGCAGCCCAGTTTACCTGCGGATAAGTGACGCATTGCCCTGGCTTCAGGTCGGGCAACGGAGTGACTTCTGGTGAGGTCCAGACGATATGCCATTGCTGTTGTTCCTGTCGTGAGACGATCACTCCCCTGTTTTGCAGGCTGTCGCCGCTGCGAACGCTGTTGATAGGCACGGCAAAGCAAGGTTGGTTGTCTTTGAGCGAGACGTCTAACGGATGGTACCAAGGCTGAGTGGATTGGCAGCCGTTCAGCAGCAGTGCGCACAGTAAAGAGAAATAAGGTCTTGTCATAGCAAGGTGTTCCGGTTCTTTGGATTGTTCAGGAAAGCTCGCAATACCCATTCATAACGTTTTTTGATGTCTGGCCCAATAATGCCGCTGTAGTTGGTGATTACTTGAAAGCCATTGCGCCCGAATTTAGTGAGATAGAAATAGTCTGCAATGATACTTGCCTGCGCCTCCATTCCATAATCGGATAGAAGATGATAATTGGGCAAGGAATACTGATAGGACACCGCCCAACTAGCCAACCCGCGCAGGCGTACGTTCATGCCTAATTGATATTGCCAGACATGCGCCATTTCATGGATAAACCAATGCTGATCGTAGGCGTTTGCCGTGGCAAAGTCTTCTTTGAAGTGTTTGGGCATAAAATAGAGCGTGCCATTTGGTGTTACGGCCGTATCTTCATGCTGTAAGCCGAAGGGGAAATAACTGCCGTTATGGACGCGAACGCGTGAGTAATCGACAGCATTTTTGTAGAGCTGCCTGGCCAATGTGATTTCACCGGCCGTAAGCTTTCTTGACTTTCCGTGAGTTGTGGCCATGGTTTTAATCCGTTAAAACATGAAAAAAACACCATAACGAAAGTTCAGACATGATTAACCCACTTTGTCACAATCTTTTGCGTTCGCTCACAAGACGGAAAGGCAAAAGTGTGTTTGGCGTAATTAATTGATTGATATGGGGAATGACTTTATTATTTTTATATTCATTCATAAATAAAAACCGGGTTGCGTGCTTTATTACCTCGCCAAACCCGCATGTTTTCATCTCTTTCCGATGCTGATGTCGCTGTTCCCGTCTCTCGTTGCATCCCCTGTTCAAGCCGCAAGGCAATAACCACTTTCTTTTGCCAGCTGCCAGGCAAAACGCCAATGGCGGTCTGGAGAGAATTATATATTCCAGTCTATCGTTTATATAGATTTCAATCTATAATCTGGCGATGCCATGTGGACGGTAATGACAACGTAAAGAGTTTTCAAGGAGTAACCCATGAGCACCCTAAAGCAACTGCTGGCCTCCCGCTCCCCGGAGAGCCGCCGGCGTATCGAAGAAATGGCCGAAGAGATGCTGTTTGAAACGCACCTGCATCAGCTGCGGGAAGCGTTGAATATTTCCCAACAGGAACTGGCGAAAACGCTGGGCATTTCTCAGCCTTCGGTCGCGGCCATCGAAGGGCGCGGTAATGAGCTGAAGATTTCGACCCTGAAACGCTACGTGGAAGCGATGGGCGGCACGCTGCGCCTGGACATTGAACTGCCGGGCGGCAAGCACGTCGGGTTTACGGTTTAAGCGCAGGCTGCCCGCCACTCCCCGCCATCTCCCGTTCGATTACCGTCGCCAGCGCCTGCGCGGCGGAAGAGAGTTGGTGCTGCGCCAGGCGGATCAGGCCCACGCGCCGTTCGATGATCGGGCCGATCAGCGGCACGCACACCGCCCCCAGTTCATCCATCTGTTGCTCGCACAGCGCCGGCACCGCGCTGGCGCCGAGGCCGTTGGCCACCATGCGCCCGACCGTCACCAGCTGGTGGCTCTCAAACGCCACCTCCAGCGTTCGCCCGCTGCGAGCCAGTTCCTGCTCCAGCAGCAGCCGCACCGCCGATGGCCGCTGCAGGGTGATGAAATCCAGCGTCAGCAGCTCCTTCCAGCTCACCTGCGCCTTGCGCGCCAGCGCCGAATCCTTCGGCACCACCGCCAGAAAGCGATCGCGGCACAGCGGGGTGAAGTGCAGGGTGTCGCTCGGCTCCGGCTCGAAGGCGATGCCCATCTCCACCCGGCCTTCGCGGATCATTTCAAACACCTGTTCGTTGATGACGTCGTGCACCGCCACGTTGATGCCGGCATAGCGATCGCGAAACGCCTTGAGGATCGGCGGCAGCGGGTTGCCGGCGAACGACGGCATGGCGGCGATCGCCACCTTGCCCATCTGCAGGGTGAAGCGCTGACGCATCGCCTCTTCCGCGTTATCCCAATCCGCCAGCAGCTGGCGCGCCATCGGGAAGAAGGTTTCTCCTTCCGGCGTCAGCGTCACCCGGCGGGTGGTGCGCAGCAGCAGCGGCCCGCCCAGCGCGTCTTCCAGCCCACGGATCGCCAGGCTGAGCGCCGGCTGAGAAATATTCAGCCGCTCGCTGGCCTGGGCGAAATTCAGAGTGTGAGCTACCGCTAAAAACGCGCGTAACTGTTTGATGCTCATTTTCATTTTGGCTGGCGTTAACTCTTTGTTAATTGTCGGTTAACGAGTGATTAATAAAAATTCTAAATGAATGCGGCATAAAAACAAAATTAACAAATCATTTTTGTGACCTGAAGATGCCCTCACGCAAGCCAGGGCATTTCGCCCTGCGCCGCAACATGCAGGGGCAACGATATGGCAGGGCTCGACAAACGCGTCGGCAGCTACCAGGAAGCGCTGGCAGGCCTGACGGACAACATGACGGTGCTGGCGGGCGGCTTTGGCCTGTGCGGCATCCCGGAGAATCTGATCGAAGAGATCCGCCGGCGCGGCGTGCGCGGGTTGACGGTGGTTTCCAACAACTGCGGCATCGACGGGTTCGGCCTCGGGCGGCTGTTGGAAACCCATCAGATCCGCAAGGTGGTGGGATCTTACGTCGGCGAAAACGCGCTGTTCGAACAGCAGGCGCTCAGCGGCGAGCTGGAGGTGGATCTCACGCCGCAGGGCACGCTGGCGGAGAAGATCCGCGCCGGCGGCGCCGGCATCCCGGCATTCTTCACCGCCACCGGTTACGGCACGCCGATCGCCGAAGGCAAAGAGGTGCGCGAGTTCAACGGCCGCCCCTACATCATGGAAACCGCCATCACCGGCGATTTCGCCATCGTGAAAGGCTGGAAGGCCGATCACTTCGGCAACGTCATCTACCGCCACACCGCGCAGAACTTCAATCCGCTGATGGCGACCGCCGGGCGCATCACGGTGGTGGAAGTGGAAGAGATCGTCGCGCCGGGCGAGCTGGATCCGGCGGCGATCCACACCCCCGGCATCTATGTCGATCGGCTGATCCAGGGCACCTTCGAAAAGCGTATCGAACAACGCACCCTGCGGGCATAAGGAGAATTCGCATGCTTACCCGTGAACAAATGGCGCAGCGCGTGGCGCAAGAGCTGAGGGACGGTTACTACGTCAATCTGGGCATCGGCATCCCGACGTTGGTGGCCAACTACGTGCCGGCGGGCATGGACGTGATGCTGCAGTCGGAAAACGGTCTGCTGGGGATGGGCGAGTTCCCGACCGAGCAACAGCTGGACGCCGACATGATCAACGCCGGCAAGCAGACGGTCACCGCGCGCCTCGGCGCGTCGATCTTCGATTCGGCGCAGTCGTTCGCCATGATCCGCGGCGGCCATGTCGATCTGACCGTGCTGGGGGCGTTTGAAGTGGACGTCGAGGGCAACATCGCCTCGTGGATGATCCCCGGCAAGATGGTCAAGGGCATGGGCGGCGCGATGGATCTGGTGGCGGGGGCGGAGAACATCATCGTGGTGATGACCCACGCAGCGAAGGGCGGCGAGTCCAAGCTGCTGCCGCGCTGCACGCTGCCGCTGACCGGCGCCAACTGCATCCGCAAGGTATTGACCGATCTGGCCTATCTGGAAATTGAAGACGGCGCCTTCGTGCTGCGCGAACGCGCGCCGGGCGTCAGCGTGGCGGAGATTGTCGCCAAAACCGCCGGCCGGCTGATCGTGCCGGAGCAAGTGCCGGAAATGCGTTTCTGAAACGGGAGGTGAATGTGCAACAACGTGAAGTGGTGATCGTGGCGGCGACGCGCACGCCGGTCGGCAGTTTTCATGGCGCGCTGGCGCCGCTGACGGCGGTGGAACTGGGCACGGCGGCGGTGCAGGGGCTGCTGGCGCAAAGCGGCGTGGCGCCGCAGCAGATCGATGAAGTGATCCTCGGCCAGGTGCTGACCGCCGGCTGCGGGCAGAATCCGGCGCGCCAGACCGCGCTGAACGCCGGGCTGCCGTTTACGACGCCGGCGCTGACCATCAACAAAGTGTGCGGCTCCGGTTTGAAGGCGGTGCATCTGGCGGTGCAGGCGATCCGCAGCGGTGACGCCGACGCGGTGATCGCCGGCGGCCAGGAGAGCATGAGCCGGTCGCCTTACCTGATGACCGGCGCGCGCGCCGGTCTGCGTCTCGGTCACGCGCAGATGGTGGACAGCGTGATCCACGATGGCCTGTGGGACGCGTTCAACGACTACCACATGGGCATCACCGCCGAGAACCTGGCGGAGAAATACGCCATCAGCAGAGAAGAACAAGACAGATTCGCGCTGCGCTCGCAGCAGAAGGCGCAGGCGGCGCAGCAGGCCGGGCGTTTCGCGCAGGAGATCACGCCGGTGACGGTGCCGCAGCCGAAGGGCGAAGCGCTGCGGGTAGAGCGCGACGAACAGCCGCGCGACACCAGCCTGGAGGCGCTGGCGCGGCTGCGCCCGGCGTTTCGCAAAGAGGGGACGGTGACCGCCGGCAATGCCTCGTCGCTCAACGACGGCGCCGCCGTGGTGCTGCTGATGAGCGCGGAAAAAGCCGCCGCGCTGCGTTTGCCGGTGCTGGCGCGCATCGCCGGTTACGCCTCGTCGGGCGTCGATCCGGCGATCATGGGCATCGGCCCGGCGCCGGCCGCGCGCCGCTGCCTGGATAAAGCCGGTTGGCGGCTGGAGGAGGTCGATCTGATCGAAGCCAACGAAGCCTTCGCCGCGCAGGCGCTGGCGGTGGGCAAAGAACTGGGCTGGGAGGCGGAGCGGGTGAACGTCAACGGCGGAGCGATCGCGCTGGGGCATCCGATCGGCGCGTCCGGCTGCCGCATTTTGGTGTCGCTGCTGTACGAAATGCAGCGCCGCGAGGTGAACAAGGGGCTGGCGATGCTGTGCATCGGCGGCGGGCAGGGCGTGGCGCTGGCGGTAGAGCGCCCGTAAACAACCGAGGAAGGCACGATGCAGTCATCTGACTATGCGGTACTGGGCGCCGGGCTTATGGGGGTGGGCATCGCCACCCACTTTATTCGCCACGGCCATGAGGTGCTGCTGTATGAACCGGATCCGCAGCGCCGGGCGGAAGCGCCGGCGGTAGCGAGCGGCATTCTGGCCGAGCTGAGCGACGTCGGGCAGTTTGATCGCGGCGAACGCGAAGCGGCGCTGGCGCGGCTGCGCGTGACCGGCGATCTGAACGCGGTAGCGCGCGCCCGGCTGCTTATCGAGGCGATCCCGGAACGGCTCGAGCTGAAGCACGCGCTGTATGAGCAGTTGGAAGGGCTGATCGCTGACGACGCGGTGATTGCCAGCAACACCAGCGGCTTGCCGCCGGACGAGCTGGCGGCGCGCATGACCCATCCGCAGCGGCTGCTGATCGCCCACTTTTGGCACCCGCCGCACCTGATCCCGCTGGTGGAGATCGTGCCCGGCAGCGCCACCGAGCCGCGCCATCTGGCGGCGGTGCAGGCGCTGCTCGGCGAGATGGCGCTGGAGGCGGTGCTGCTGGAACGCGCCGCGCCGGGGTTTGTCGGCAATCGGCTGCAGTTTGCGGTGCTGCGTGAAGCGCTGCACATCGTCCACAGCGGCATCGCCAGCGCTGAGGTGGTGGATCAGGTGATGCGCGCCTCGCTGGGGCGGCGCTACGCCATGGTCGGCCCGCTGGAGGCCGCCGACATGACCGGGCTCTCGACGGTGGCGGACATCGCCCGCCACCTGTTCCCGGAACTGGCGACCGGCGACGAGATGACGGCGCTGGTGGAACAGCGGCTGCAGCGCGGCGATATCGGCCAGCGCAGCGGCCGGGGATTTTATCTTTGGGATGAAGCGCGCAGGGAACGCATTCAACGGCGACGGGCGCATCAGCTGCGCTTTGCGCTGAAACCGTAATTTCGCACGCCGTACCTGACAATAACAACGATAGCGAGGTGCCTGATGAGCGTTTTGATTGCCCTGGCAGCACTGGGATTACTGATGCTGGCCGCCTACCGCGGCTACAGCGTGATTTTGTTCGCCCCGATAGCCGCGCTGGGCGCGGTGCTGTTGACCGACCCCGGCGCGGTGGCGCCGACCTTCACCGGGCTGTTTATGGAGAAGATGGTCGGCTTCGTGAAGCTCTACTTCCCGGTGTTCCTGCTGGGGGCGGTATTCGGCAAGCTGATAGAGCTGTCCGGCTTCTCCCGTTCGATCGTCGCGGCGGCGATCCGCATTCTCGGCCGACGCCACGCCATTCCGGTGATCGTGCTGGTGTGCGCGCTGCTGACCTACGGCGGGGTGTCGCTGTTCGTGGTGGCGTTCGCGGTTTATCCGTTCGCCGCCGAGCTGTTCCGCCAGAGCGGCATCCCCAAGCGGTTGATCCCGGCCACCGTGGCGCTCGGCGCCTTCTCCTTCACCATGGACGCCTTGCCCGGCACGCCGCAGATCCAAAACATCATCCCGACCAGCTTCTTCGGCACCAACGCCTGGGCCGCGCCCTGGCTGGGGCTGATCGGCTCGCTGTTCATCATCGCGGTCGGTTTGCTGTATCTTGAACGCCAGCGGCGCAAGGCGCAGCTGAAGGGGGAGGGGTACGGCATCGATCTGCTGAACGAGCCGGAAACCCCAGACGACATCAACCTGCCGAACCCGCTGATCGCCATCCTGCCGTTGATTTTGGTCGGGGTATTCAACCTTGGCTTCACCCATTGGATCCCGCAGTGGTACGGCGCCAGCCACGAGCTGACGCTGCCGGGGCTGGCCAAGCCCATCACCACCGATGTGGCGAAGATCACCGCCATCTGGGCGGTGGAAGCGGCGCTGGTTTCGGGTATTCTGCTGGTGGTGGCGTTCGGCTTTCGCAATATTCGCGGGCGGCTGGCGGAAGGCAGCAAGACGGCGGTCGGCGGCGCAATTCTGGCGGCGATGAACACCGCCTCCGAATACGGCTTCGGCGCGGTGATCGCCGCGCTGCCGGGCTTTTTGGTGCTGTCGCAGGCGCTGTCGGCGATCCCCAATCCGCTGCTGAACGAAGCGATCAGCGTCACCCTGCTGGCCGGCATCACCGGGTCGGCCTCCGGCGGCATGAGCATCGCGCTGGCGGCGATGGCCGATAACTTCGTGGCCGCCGCCCATGCGGCACACATTCCGCTGGAAGTGCTGCACCGGGTGGCCTCGATGGCCAGCGGCGGCATGGACACCTTGCCGCACAACGGCGCGGTGATCACCCTGCTGGCGATCACCGGCCTTAGCCACCGGCAGGCCTATGGCGGCATTTTCGCCATCACCCTGATCAAAAGCGCCGCGGTGCTGTTTGTGATTGGCGTGTTCTACCTGACCGGCATTGTTTAAAGGAGCGATACCATGAGTGTACAAGGCAAAACCGCGCTGGTGACCGGCTCGACCAGCGGCATCGGCCTCGGGATAGCGTCCGTGCTGGCCGCCGCCGGCGTGCGCGTGATCCTCAACGGCTTTGGCGATGTGGAAGCGGCGAAGGCGCAGGTTGCCCGGCTGGGCGCCGCGCCGGGGTATCACGGCGCCGATCTCGGCGATGCGGCCCAGATAGCGGACATGATGCACTATGCCGAGCGTGAGTTCGGCGGCGTGGACATTCTGGTGAACAACGCCGGCATTCAGCACGTGGCGCCGCTGGATCAGTTCCCGGTGGAGAAATGGAACGCCATCCTCGCCATCAACCTGTCGGCGGTGTTCCACACCTGCCGATTGGCGCTGCCGGGCATGCGCGAGCGCAACTGGGGGCGCATCATCAACGTGGCGTCGGTGCACGGGCTGGTGGCGTCGAAAGACAAATCGGCTTATGTGGCGGCCAAGCACGGCGTGGTGGGGCTGACCAAGACGCTGGCGCTGGAAACCGCCCGCACGCCCGTGACCTGCAACGCCATCTGCCCCGGCTGGGTGCTGACGCCGCTGGTGCAACAGCAGATCGACAAGCGCATTGCCGCCGGCATCGATCCGCAGCGGGCGCGCGATGAGCTGCTGGCGGAGAAGCAGCCGTCGCAAGCGTTCGTCACGCCGGAGCAACTCGGCGAGCTGGCGCTGTTCCTGTGCAGCGATGCGGCGGCGCAGGTGCGCGGCGCCGCCTGGAACATGGACGGCGGCTGGTTGGCGCAGTAGTGAATTCTCTCTCGGAGCGCGCAACGCGCTCCGTCGTTATTTCCCGCCATTAATTAATTCCATCGCGTGACGGTTTACCTGCGGCAATAATATTTATTTGTTATTTGCTATCTTTATTCCCAGATAATCACGCCGGGTTATTTTGGGTAAAAGATGCGGATTGGTTTATTTCGTGCTGCGGTTATTACATTATTTTTCTCCGTGTTACAGGTGAACACGTTTCTGCTGAAAATAAGCCCAACCTGAAATAATGGCAGATTATGATGTGAATTTTTATATCTTGCGTGCGCTGTTGACATCGGGTAATTATTTCCGCGTGGCTTAAGACCACCGTGTTTATAACAATAATTTTTTCGGGCAGGGGTAATAATGAGAAAGAATACAACGCCAATATTCATTGGCGGCGTCTTGCTGTCGGCGTTATCCGCCGGCGCACAGGCCGAGATCACCATTCTGGATAAAAACCCGCAGAGCAATGTGTTGCTGGCGCCGCTCAGTTTAAAGGTGGGCGGCAGCATTCGCCCCGAGTGGATCTTCAATAACGGCCCGGAGCCGGGCTATGACAAAAACGGTCACGACGGCGGCACGCGTTTTCGCTTCAGCGGCGACTATGCGCTGACGCAGGACACCTCGATCATCGGCTATTACGAGTGGGGCGTCGATCTGGCGCACGCGCTCAGCTGGGACGGGCACTACAATGAGGACGGCAAACGCGACTATCAGCGCCAGCTGTACGCCGGTTTCAAGGACGATCGTTACGGCACCCTGACCTATGGCCACCAGTACGGCATCTATTATTCCGTGGTCGGCATCAAAAGCGACGTCTGGGATAACGACGGCCACGCGGGCGGCACCGGCATCGGTATTTCCGGCGATTATGACGGCGGCAATAAACCGAAAAACAGCATCAAATACACCAATGATTTCGGGCCGGTAACGCTGTACGCCAACTATTTATTGCCGGAAGACGATCTGCACACCGCGGATAACCTGATTTACCGCCGCAAGGGCGGTGGCGGGCTGGGCTTCGATTATAAGGTGACGAAGGATTTCACCTTCAGCGCCGCCTACAGTTATACCGAGGCGAAGATCAAAGATAATCTGTACAACGAAAAGGATTATCACCAGCAGCTGTCCGGCACCGCGTTGACCTGGCAGCCGAACAACTGGTACATCGTCGGCACCGCCAGCTATTACAAAGACTATGTGCCGAGCACCCGCCAGCGCACGCTGTCGCACTTATTCGCCGGCGACGGCTACGGGCTGGAAGGCTTCGTCGGTTACACCTTCAATATCGACAAGCCGTTCCTCAAATCCGTTCAGCCTTACGTCGCGGCGGACTCGCTGCGGCTGAAAGGAGACGAGGCGTATCACGCCAACCACGTCTACCTCGGCGCGGGCACCACCATCGGTTACGGTCTGTCGGTGTATGTGGAGCGCACGCTGGCCAACAGCAGCGACAACGAGCCGGATTCCACCTGGATAACGGTGTTCTACGACTTCTGATCCGCCTCTTGCCAGGCCGGCGCGGGTGCCGGCCGTTCACATGCTGATCGCGCCGCCCGGAGATTGCCCGGCGGCGTTGCGTTCCGCCAGGTAGCGCGCCGGCGGTTTGCCCACCGCCTTTCTGAACATGGTGACGAAGCCGCTGGCGCTCTCGTAACCCAGATCCAGCGCCACCGTCTGTACGCTCTCGCCCTGCGTCAAGCGCTGCAGCGCCAGCATCACGTGCAGCTGGCGACGCCAGTGGCCGAAGCTCATGCCCATCTGTTGTTGCAGCGTGCGGCTGAGGGAGCGCTCGCTCATGCCGATGCGCTGCGCCCACTGGCCGAGGGTGGATTTGTCCGCCGGGCAGCTCAGCATGCCTTCGGTCAACTGCCGTATGCGCGCATCGTCGGATACCGGCAGATGCAGATTCTCGATCGGCGCGGCCACCAGCTGATCCAGCAACACCGCCGTCAGGCGCCCTTCGGCGCCCTGTTCGTCGTAGAGCGGTTCGAAGGTGGTGGCCTGCAGCAGCAGTTCGCGCAGCAGCGGCGAGACCGACAGCGTGCAGCAACTCTGCGGCAAGCCGGCGACGACGTGTTGATCGACGAACAGGCAGTAAGCCTCGGTCGAGCCGGCGCCCTGGGCGTTGTGCAACACGTTGCCCGGCATCCACAGCGCGCACTGCGGCGGCACCAGCCACAGGCCGTTTTCCACTTCGCAGCGGATCATGCCGCGCACGGTATAGATCAGCTGCGCCTTTTGATGACGATGCGGCTCGACTTCCCAGTCCTGCGCGATGGTGGAACTCTGCACGGCGAACAGCGGGCGCGGCACCTGATCGATATCGATATTGCGGCGTGGGATCTGGACTTTCATGAGAACAATTCTCAATTTGGCGGAATTGAAAAGTATTATGTCCTGATTGCGCAATGTGGTCTAGCGCCGGTGCCGATAAAGTAAGCGCCAGTCCTAAACCCTTTCGCGAGGAAACTGATTATGTCACTCGATACCGCCGATTTTCCGCTGGTGTGGATGCGCCGAAACGGGCGCGATACCCAGGCCGAGCTGGCTGAATTCAGCGCGCTGCTGGCGCGCGCCGAGCCTTTCGTCCTGATGACCGATCGCAGCGTCGGCGATGAAGGTGAAGAGCACGATCGCGACGCCCGCACTCAGGTAGCGCTGTGGAAGCGCGATAACCGCGCGGCGCTGAAGCGGTGGGCGAAAGGCATGATCATGCTGGAACCGGACGACGCCAAACGCGCGGCGGCGGAAGCATTCGCCGAATACGGCGCCAAATTCTGGGGCTATCCGGTACTGGTGGCCGCCGATGAAGCCGCAGGCCGGATGTTGGCGCTGACATTACTGAGCAAATAAGGGGAACACCATGCACCAGCAACAGGTGATTGAGCAGCTGCTGGCCTGGATCGAGCAGAGCCTGGATCAGCCGCTGACGCTGGACGACATCGCCGCCAAATCCGGCTATTCCAAGTGGCATTTGCAGCGGATGTTCAAGCAGCACACCGGCCATATCCTTGGCACGTACGCCCGCCGCAGAAGGTTGACCGCCGCCGCGCGCGAACTGCGCCTGACCGGCACCAGCGTGGCCTGTATCGCCGATACGTACCAGTTCGATTCGCAGCAGACCTTCACCCGCTGCTTCCGCAAGCAGTTTGGTCTGCCGCCGGCCAGCTATCGTCGCAGCCAGGATTGGTCGAGCTACGGTCTGCAGCCGCCGCTGCGGCTGACCGAAGCGCCGCTGCCGCAGGCCGATATCGTGACGCTGCCCGCCATGCAGCTGGTGGGCAACACGCAACGCCGCAGCTTTACGCTGGGGCAGTTGGCGGCTTCCAAATGCGAGCTGCGTCGCCATGCCTGGCGGCAACTGCTGCGGCCGCAGACGCTGCCCGAAGTGATGTATGGCCTTACCAGCCTGGAGATCGACCGGCAGCGTCGGGGCTGCCCGCGCATGGCGTATACCGCCGCTTTGCCGGACGAAGGGGCGGTGGGGGAACGGGTGACCATCGAACAGGGGGAATATGCCCGTTTCACCTATCAGGGGCAGGCGGAAGGGTTACAAAACTTTATTGTCCGGCTGTATGACACCGCCATGCCGCAGATGAACGCCATCCGCCGGCCAGGGCAGGATATCGAGCGGTTCTACCCGGCGCAGGAGGGCAGTTGCCCGCTTGGCGGCGCGGCGATCCGTTGTGAATATCTGATCCCCATTCGGCGGGCGGAGGCGCTGGCCGCCGCCAGTTAGGCGGCGGTTCTCGCAGAAAATCGCCTTCGTGGCGCGTCAGGTTACAAAAAATTGCGATATTACATCGGTAATGGTTCACACTTTGATTGATGTGCACATATAATGCGCATCCGGTCAAATCCCCCCTGGGTTTTCAGGCCGCAGCGCCGTTGGCTGCCGGCTGAAATTCAACGGGGCAAAGTGGCCGTAGAAACCAATACCCATAATCGCCAGTGGCCTTGACCAACACGAAGATGAAAATGAGCATTCGCGCGTTATTAACCCTGTTTACGGCACTGGTTGCATTCAGCCAGGCTGCCTTCGCCGTCGTCTACCCGCTGCCGCCAAAAGACAGCCGTTTGGTGGGCGAAAATATCCAAATCACCGTACCGGAAGACAGCAAACTGCCGCTGGAGAGCTTCGCCGCCCAGTATCAGATGGGGCTGAGCAACATGCTGGAGGCCAACCCGGGCGTGGATCCGTTCCTGCCGAAGGCCGGCAGCACCCTGACCATCCCGCAACAGCTGATCCTGCCGGACGCGCCGCGTGAAGGCATCATCATCAACAGCGCCGAAATGCGTCTGTACTACTACCCGAAAGGTTCCAACACCGTCGTGGTGTTGCCGATCGGCATCGGCCAGCTGGGTAAAGACACCCCGCTGAACTGGACCACCACCGTGCAGCGCAAGAAAGACGGCCCAACCTGGACGCCGACCGCCAAAATGCGCGCCGAATACGCGGCTGACGGCGAGATCCTGCCTGCGGTGTTCCCGGCCGGCCCGGATAACCCGATGGGGCTGTATGCGCTGTATGTTGGCCGCCTGTATGCCATTCACGGCACCAACGCCAACTTCGGCATCGGCTTGCGCGTGAGCCACGGCTGCGTGCGTCTGCGCGCCGACGACATCAAGTACCTGTTCCAGAACGTGCCGGTCGGCACCCGCGTGCAGTTCATCAACGAACCGATGAAGGCCACCGTCGAACCGGACGGCTCGCGCTACGTGGAAGTGCACAACCCGCTGTCGGCCAACGAAGAGCAGCTGCAATCCAAGGATCCGGTGCCGCTGACCATTTCCGCGCCGGTCGGCAAAGTGCTGATGGACGCCGGCGTCAACCAGAGCGAAGTGGATGCGGCGATCAAGGCTCGTTCCGGTATGCCGGTGAAAGTGAACTGATCGCCTCGGGCTTCAGTGACAATACCAAGAAGACGCCTGCGGGCGTCTTTTTTTATGAGCCGAAGTGCTGTCAGGATATTTGCGCCGGCGCGTCTCCGGGATTAACGGTTTTTTTATTCCCCGCGCGTCAAAAATAAAATAGCCGCCGCGCCGGCGGCCATTTTATTTCTATTACAGGCTGCCGCCGACCGAGGTCGAGGTGGAGCCGATCGTCTCGCGGAAATGTTTCGCGTAGTCGGCCACTTCCTGCTGCGTATGCGTCAGGCCATAAAGACCCAGCCCCACACCGCCTGCAACGCCGCCGATGAGGGTGCCAACCAATTGGCCGACCGCACCGGCAATAAAGCCGCCTGCGCCTGCGGATTTGCCTGCAATCAGCGCGCCGGTCATGGCGCCGTCCAACAGCCCATCCCAGGCCGCGTTCAGATCGCCACCGCTAACGTACTGTTCTTCATATTGACTAAGTACTTTCATATACAATCCTTATAAATAAAAGGGTGACTTAGTGGGTTTAATTAAATTCTAAAATAACGCCGTAGCGCTATTTCACTTTAAAAATATAACAGCTGATATTTGATTGGCAATATTCTATTCAATGAAGGGTATTATTTGGTTAAATATAGGCGCATTCATTTTTGGCGAGTGTTTTAAAGAGGGGGGTTGGGAATGTTCTTGGGAAAAATAGCAGATATCGCTGGAAGGTGAGAGGCAAAGCCGCCGCCGGTTGGCGCAGCTTGTCACTATTTTCACATTTATTGTCTCGTCATCCGCACGGCGTTAGGCCCACATTGCAATTATTCCGATAAAAACTATCGCTAATTAATGGGTTATATAGCCCTTGCCATCGTTAGTTATTGAAAAAATTCTCGCAAAAAATCCGCACTGTGAAAATAAGATCACACAAGCGTAACAAAAGGTAAACAAACCCCTCCTATATTGGCTGCTTCGCTTTTGTGAGGGAGTGTCATGCGTAACTGGAACGAACCGAAAAAGAACAAAGCGCACATCGAACTGATCCCGATGATCGACGTGATGATGTTTTTATTGGTGTTTTTCGTCTTGATCAGCCTGAACGTCATTCCGGCGATCGGGTTGAAAACGCAGCTGCCGTCCGCCGGCAGCGCGCAACAGCTGAAACCGCAGAAGAAAGCGATTATCACGCTGGGGGCCGACGAACAGCTGCAGCTGGATGGCCAGCCGATCGCGCTCGACGCGTTGGTCACGACGCTCAAGCAACAGCAGCAGGCCAACCAGACCACCACCATCATCGTCAACAGCGACAAAGGCGTGGCGGTCGAGCGGCTGGTGGCGGTCATGGATAACCTGCGCCAGGGCGGTTTCTTCTCCGTCTCCATCGCGACACGGAAGCTGTGACATGTATCTGCTCTATCGCTCACGTCATCTTTTCAGCTGGTTGCCGGCGCTGATTGTCGCCGGCTGCCTGTTGTTCGCCAGCCAGCAGGCGGCGCTGAAGATCCAGCCGCGCTACGACGAAACCGCCATCGAACTGGCGCTGGTGGAGCCTGAACCGGCGCCTGAACCTCAACCGCAAACGCCGCCGGACCCCCAGCCCGAACCGCCGCCCGAGCCGGAGCCGATCCCCGAACCGGTGGTGCCGGCGCCGGAACCGATCGTGGAAGCCAAGCCGGTGCCGAAACCGAAGCCCAAACCCAAGCCGGTGAAAGAGAAAGCCAAACCGGTGGAAAAGCCTAAACCGACGCCGGCGCCCGCCGCGCCGCGCGCGCTGGTCAGTAAACCGGCGGCGCAACCCGCACCGGCCGCCCCGGCGGCGCCGAAGGTGAATGCGCAGGCGATTGAAAACGGCTATCTGCTGGCCTTGCGCCGCGAACTGGAACAGCGCAAGCGCTACCCGACCGGCCGTCAGGCCTCCCTCGAGCGCCCGCAGGGCAACGTCGAGGTGTGGCTGGAGGTCGATCGCAGCGGGCGGGTGGTCTCTTCCGGCATCGCCAACAAAGCCGCCAGCATGCTGCTGAATCGCGCGGCGATGAGCAGCCTGCAAAGCATCAGTTCAGTAAAGCCATTCCCGAGCGACGCGTTCGCCGGGCAAACAACCAAAAGATTTACCGCGACGTTCAATTATCAGGCGCCTTAGCGCAAGGGTTAATCGTTTGATTTTTAAGGGATGCACACCATGAAATCGTTCAATCGTTCTGGGATCTATCTGGCGGTGATGTCGGCGATGCTGCCGGGCGCCGCGTTGGCGGCCGACGGCACCGACGTCGGCACCATCAGCGTCAAGGGGCAGTCGCTCGGCGGCGGCATGATGGTGCAGGACGACAGCGCCAAAGCGCGCTCCACCGTCACCAAAGAGGCGATGGATAAAATGCCGTCGGCGGCCAACGCCATCGACAAGCTGAAGTTCACGCCGGGCCTCAACGTCAACAGCAATGACGCCAGCGGCCTGAGCGGCGTGGACTACACCATGCGCGGCATGAACTCGGATCAGATCGGCCTGTCGATGGACGGCATCCCGATCAACGACTCCGGCAACTACGCGGTATACCCGAACCTGCTGGGCGATGCGGAGAACCTGGAAGAGGTGTTCGTCACCCAGGGCTCTTCCGAAGCGGACGGCCCGCATATCGGCTCCAGCGGCGGCAACATCGGCCTGGTAACGCGCCGCCCGGCGAAAGACTTCGGCGGTTTCGTCAAGCAAACGCTGGGCAGCAACAGCCTGAGCAAAACCTTCGCCCGGCTGGACACCGGCGAGTACAACGGCTTCAGCAACTGGCTCTCCTATTCGCACACCGAGGCGAAGAAGTGGCGCGGCGAGGGGCGGCTGTACTCCGACAAGTTCGAGATGAACTCGCTGTACGAAGACGGCAACGGCAACAGCAGCAATCTGGTGATGAAGTACAACCGCCAGAACAACACCAACTACAACACCCTGAGCAAGGCGCAGTTCCAAAACGACGGCCGCGACACCGACTATGCCACCACGCCGGAGTACAACAGCCGCGGACAGTTGAACAAGTATTACAAGCTCGAGCGCAACCCGTTCGAGAACTTCACGCTGTCGTTCACCCAGAAGCTGCAGCTGCGCGACAACCTGTCGCTGACCCTGCAACCGTATTACTACTGGGGCAACGGCGGCAGCTTCAACGGTCAAACCGCGTCGGTATTGTCCAGCACGTCGGACAGGGCAGGGCAGTACGATCTCAGCAACCTGAAATCCAACACCTACTACCGCCCGTCGTGGACGCAGACCTGGCGGCCGGGCATCACCACCAAGCTGAAGTGGGACATCAACGATCAGCACAGTCTGGATATCGGTTACTGGTATGAGCGCGCGCGCCAGCTGCAGACCCAGCCGTTCATCAGCATCAAGGGCGACGGCAACCCGTCGCAGATTTGGGGGCCGCCGGGCGGTTCCGATCAGGTGAAGGACGCCAACGGCAACACCGTTCAGGGGCGCAACCAGTATACCATCACCCCGGCGCAGAAGGTGTGGCTGCAGGATACCTGGTTCGCCACGCCGGACTGGACCTTCGTCGGCGGCCTGGCCTATCAGTACGTGGAACGTAAAGGGGACAATCGCGGCAGCCTGTACAACGCGCCGGAGAAACGCAAAGCCACCTATCATGAATTCCTGCCGAACTTCAGCGCCAGCTATAAGGTGAATCAGGAAAACCAGGTGTTCTACAACCTGACGCGTAACATGCGCACGCCGCCGAACTATGTGCTGTACAACGTCGGCGATTCGCTCAGCACCAAGCCGGAGCTGAGCTGGAACCACGAGCTGGGCTGGCGCTTCCAACAGGAAGACATGCTGCTGAGCGCCACGCTGTTCTACATGCGCTACAGCGACCGCCAGATCTCCACCACCAACGCGGCCGGCGACTACGAGATGATGAACATCGGCAACGTGGAGAACAAAGGGCTGGAGCTGGAGTGGAGCGGCCAACTGCCGCATAACTTCAATTACTACACGTCCTATACCTATACCCAATCGAAGCAGAAGAGCGACATCGTCAGCAACGGCGGGTTGCCGCTGCCGACCTCCGGCAAAGAGGTGCCGAACGTGCCGAAAAACCTGCTGAACATGACGCTGGGTTATGACGACGGCCTGTACTACGGCAGCGTCAGCGGCAAGTACGTCAGCGCATTCTATGGCGATCTGACCAACGACGAGAAGATCGGCGGGCGCACGGTGTTCGATCTGGCGGCGGGGGTGCATCTGCCGGTGGACAAGAAAATCGTCAAAAGCGCCGCGCTGCGTTTTGGCATCAGCAACCTGTTTGACAAGGAATACCTGACCTCGGTGCGCACCACCACCTTCAACGCGGCGCCCTACGGCGGCGTGAAGGCCAGCACCCCGTATTACAACGTCGGCGAAGAACGCACCTTCAGCGTCTCGCTGGAAGCCACCTTTTAACTGAATGCCCCGCCGTCTGCCCGGCGGCGGGGAAGAGGAACCCTGTATGGACGCCAATCTGTTGCACGACATTATTTTCTACGTGATGTACGCCGCGCTGGCGATCGCGCTGGTGATCATCATCGAACGCACGCTGTACTTCGCCTACACCCAGCGTCAGGCGCGCCGGCTGGAGCAGGCGCTGACGCCGGAGGTACGCCGAGCGGCCGATCTGCCCGACGCGCTGACGCAGCGCAACAGCCTGCCGATGGCGGTGATCGCGCCGGTGCTGGCGCAGAAACACCGCGCCGGCGACCGTGAGGCGATCGGCGATCTGATCGACGCCCAGTACCTGCTGAGCAAGCCGCCGATGGCGCGCGGCCTGTGGCTGCTGGAAACCGTGGTCACCGCCGCGCCGTTGCTGGGGCTACTGGGCACGGTGATGGGGATCATCGAAACCTTCAAGGCGCTGGCCGCCTCGGGGGTGTCCGAGCCGAGTCTGGTGTCGGCCGGCATGGGCACCGCGCTGTACGCCACCGGGCTGGGCATCGCCATCGCGCTGCTGTGCCTGGTGGCCAACAATTTCCTGCAGAGCCGCATGGAGCGCATCAACGAACTGCTGAAGGTGCTGCTGATCCGCGCCGGTCAACCGGCCAGCCGTCCGGAGAGCGGCAGCGGCGAACAATGGGTTGACAGCGGAGCGCCGCGCTATGCCTAATGGCCATCCAGCACGGCGGCCGAGAGGCCGCCTTTATACGGCATTGTGGAGCGGTTGTTTGTTGATGTTGAGCCAGAGCGCTGCGGCGCGTTTTGCTATTCCCGGTTACGAGCTGGTGTACACCGCGCCGGTGGAAACCGCGCTGCAGGCCGACGACCTGCGCAACACCGCCGAGGTATGGCGCGAGATGTTCGACGCGGCGAAAACCCGCATCGATCTGGGGCAGTTCTACGTGGCGAATCAGGACGGTTCGCTGCTGGACGGCGTGCTGCAGCACCTGAAGGCTGCCGGTGAGCGCGGGGTGAAAATCCGCTTTTTGCTGGAAGAGAAGGGCATTCGCCTCTCCACCGCCGAGACGCTGGAACGGCTGAAGGCGATCCCCAATCTGGAGCTGCGCATCATCCCATACCAGAAGCTGAGCGGCGGCATTCTGCATGCCAAGTATCTGCTGGTGGACGGCGAGCAGGCGTTCGTCGGCAGCCAGAACTTTGACTGGCGCGCGCTGGAACACATTCACGAAACCGGGCTGCGCATCAGCGACGCCAGGGTGGTAGGGCAGATCCAGGCGATCTTCGAACAGGACTGGCGGGCGCAGGCGCTGCTGGCGCAGGATAAGCCGGTGCCGACGCTGCCCGATTCGCCGCCGACGGCGCCCCCGCAGGGCAACTATCTGGTGGCCAGCCCGCGCGCCTACAACCCGGCGGGCGTGCTCGATTCGCAGGCCGAGCTGCCGCGTCTGCTGGCTGACGCCAAGCGGCGGGTGCGGGTGCAGGTAATGGATTACGCGCCGCTGTCGTTTGGCCCGGAGCGCAGTCGCCCCTTCTATGCGGTCATCGACAACGCGCTGCGCGGCGCGGCGGCGCGCGGCGTGCAGATCGAGTTGATGGTAGCCAACTGGAACACCAAAAAGCCGGATATCGCCTGGCTGAAGAGCCTGGCGCTGGTGCCGAACGTGCAGATCAAGGTGGTGACCATTCCGCCGGCCAGCAGCGGCTTCATCCCGTTTGCCCGGGTGATCCACAGCAAGCTGATGACCATCGACGATGAGATTGCCTGGGTGGGCACCAGCAACTGGACCGGCGGCTATCTGGACAACTCGCGCAATCTGGAGCTGGTGCTGCACAGCACGGCGATGAGCGGGCGGTTGGACAGGCTGTACCAACAGCTGTGGGACAGCGTCTACGCCGAGCCGTTGAAGCTGGATTACGATTACCCGACGCCCAAACCGGGCGGCGAATCCTGATAATCAGGGCGCATTAACCCGCGCCCCGCGTTGTTTACCGCCGCCAGCCGGCCTTCTCCAGCGCCGTCACCAGCTGTTCGGCGCTCAACCCTTCCGCCCGATGGCCGTTGCCGCTGACGGTATTGGCCGCCAGCAGCGCATTGACGATCGCCTCTTCCACCGCTTCCGCCGCCGCGGCGAACAGCGCCGAAATGTAGTCGTTGTTCACCATGCGCAGCGGCGTGGTGAAATCGCCTTTATTGGCGTAGTCAGCGGGCGGCAGGCCGTCGTTGCCGGTGGCGAAGGCGATAAAGATATCGCCGCTCGAATCCTCGGTGCCGCCGCCGGTGCGGGCGATGCCGATGCTGGCGCGCTGCGCCAGCCGCGCGCACTGGTGCGGCAGCAGCGGCGCGTCGGTCGCCAGCGCCACCACGATGGAGCCCATGCCGGGATGCGGCAACTGCGGCGTGAACGGCGAGGGGATATGCCCCAGGTGGCGGCCCACCGGGTAACCGCCGACCAGCAGCGACTCGCGTTTGCCGTGGTTGGCCTGCACGATGGCGCCCACCGTCCAGCCGCCTTGATCGGCGGGCAAGCGGCGCGATGCGGTGCCGCTGCCGCCCTTGAATTCATGACAGATCATGCCGCTGCCGCCGCCGACCGCGCCTTCCTGCGGCAAGCCGCCTCGGGCCGCCTGCTGCGCCTGGCGTACGTGCTCGGCCTTGACGTGAAAGCCGTTGATGTCGTTGAGCAGGCCATCGAAGGTTTCCATCACCACCGGCATATTCCAGTACACCGCGTTGTCGCTCGCGGGCAGCGTTTCACGCTCCAGCGCGATCAGCGCATCGCGCACTACCCCCACGCTGTGGGTGTTGGTGAAGGCGATCGGGCTGGTCAACAGGCCCGCTTCTCGCACCCATTCCAGGCCGGTGGCGTCGCCGTTGCCGTTCAGCACGTGCACGCCGGCGAAGCAGGGCGCGTGGCGAGCGGAGCCGGGGCGCGGTTCGATCACCGTCACGCCGGTGCGCACGCTGCGCCCGTCCGCCAAATCGGCATGAAGGCTGGCATGGCCGACGCGCACGCCGGGCACGTCGGTGATGGCGTTCAGCGGGCCGGGCATGCCCTGGCCGATGGTGATGCCCAGATCCTGAGCGCGCTGCGTCATGGTTATTCTCCTTCTATTGAGGGGGTGGCGAGGGGCACCGTCTGGCGGCCGCGCAAGTGGTTCAGCGCCAGCCCGAAGCCGATGATGCCGGCAATGATAATAAAGTCTTTCAGGCTGCTGGCGATCAAAATCGTCCACAGCACGTACAGGCAGCACAGCAGCGCCGCCGCCACCGGCAGCGGCCACAGCGGCATCAGGTACGGGTGATGGAAGTGGCGTCGACGGCGGCTGATCAGCGCCGCCACCGCCATGATGATGTACACCAGCAGCAGCAGGATCACGGTGAATGAGGTCAGCGATTCGAGGTCGGAGCAAAACGCCAGCAGCGCCGAGGGAACGCCGAACAGCAGGGTGGCGATCCAGGGGGTGCCGAAGCGCGGGTGGATGATTTTCAGCGCGCGGTTGAACGTCGGCAGCCAGAAGCCGTCGCGCCCGCTGGCGAACATCATGCGGCTGAACTGCGCCACGATGGCGATGATGGCGTTGAATACCGACAGGTAGATCGCGCCGCTCACCACCCGCGCCAGCGTCGGGCCGCCGAGCTGGGTGACCACATAACCGACCGGATCGGCCTGTTTGGCCATCTCCGCCAGCGACGGCGAGCCGATCAGCAGGGCGGTGAACGGCACCAGTTCCACCAGCACCACGATGACCAGCGTCAGCATGATCGCGACCGCCATCGGTTTGCCCTGCTCGCGCATATCTTCCGCCATGTACACCGCCGCGCCGTAGCCGTTGTAGGAGAACAGCGCGACCCCGACCATGGCGACGATCAGCGGCAGCGAAACCGGCGCCAGGCTGCCCTGCGCGTCCAGCATCACCGGCGCGGTGAGGATCTCCGCGCTTTGATGCGGATGGCTGAAACCGAGCCAGGCGATCAGCGCCAGCACCGCCACTTCCACCACCAGAAAGGCGCCGGTCAGCAGGGCGTTGGCCTTGATGTTGAAAATGGCGCAGGCGCCGCCGATCAGCACGGTGATCATGCCGGCGGTGGAGGCGTCGAATGAGGTGCCCAACGCGGTATTCAGATAGGGCACGGCGCCGGTGGCCAGCACCGCCGGCACGAACAGCGCGGCGCTGAGAATAAACAGATAGGTCTGCAACCCGCACAGGGTGCCGAACAGGCGTTTGATGATGCTGTATTCGCCGCCGGCGCTGGGGTGCGCGGCGCCGAGCTCGGCATAGCACAGCGCGATGGTGGCGGCGACGCAGGCGGCGATCAGAAACGACAGAAAGGCGCCGCTGCCGGCGCTGGCGATCGCCAGCGGCGCGATGACGAAGATCGAGCTGGCCGGCGTCACGCCGGAAGCGGTAATCATCACCACGTCGAGGACGCTGAGATTGCCTTTGAAAGTGTGTTCAGGGGCGGACTCTTTCATGGTTAACGACTCCATTAACGTGTGAGTGAGTAATTGTTTTGCTGCACAGGCTGTACGCAGAAATCAAATGGAGCGCGCTAAATGCCGGGGAGCGTTGCTCCCCGGAAGTTTATTGTTCTTATGTGTTACCCCTGCCCCGACGGGAAGCTGAAGCTGGCGCGGCGGGCGTCGCCGGAGGCCGGCCAGCGCTGGGTAATGGTCTTGCGTTTGGTGTAGAACCTGACCGCGTCCGGGCCGTAGGCGTGCAGATCGCCGAACAGCGAGCGCTTCCAGCCGCCGAACGAGTGGTAGGCCACCGGTACCGGCAGCGCCACGTTGATCCCCACCATGCCGACCTGAATGCGGCTGGAGAAGTGGCGCGCCGCTTCACCGTCACGGGTAAACAGACAGGTGCCGTTGCCGTATTCGTGGGCGTCGATCAAGGCCATCGCCTCCTGCAGCGACGCCGCGCGCACCACGCCGAGCACCGGGCCGAAGATCTCCTCCTGATAGATGCGCATGCCGGGCGTCACGCGGTCGAACAGCGTCGGGCCGAGGAAATACCCCTGGCTGGGGCGGCCGTCGGCGTCCGTCACGCGCAGTTCGCGGCCGTCCACCAGCAGCTCGGCGCCTTCGGCCACGCCCTGATCGATGTAGCCTTTCACCTTCTGATAATGCTGTTGAGTCACCAGCGGCCCCATGTCGTTGCGGTTGTCGCTGCCGGGGCCGACGCGCATGGCGGCCATCTGTTGCCGCAGCCCGGCGATCAGCGCGTCGGCGGTGCCGTCGCCCACCGCCACCACCAGCGGGATGGCCATGCAGCGCTGGCCGCAGGAGCCGAACGCCGCGCCCATCAGCGCGCCGACCGCGCCGGGGATATCGGCGTCCGGCAGCACCACCGCGTGGTTTTTGGCGCCGCCCAGCGCCTGCACCCGTTTGTTTTGGCCGCAGCCGGTGTGATAGATGTGTTCCGCGACCGGCGTCGAACCGACGAAGCTTATCGCCTTCACGCGTCCGTCATGCAGCAGCGTCTCTACCGCTTCGCGATCGCCGTTGACCACGTTGAGCACCCCCGGCGGCAGCCCGGCCTCCGCCGCCAGCCGCGCGATATACAGCGCGGCGGAAGGGACGCGCTCGGAAGGTTTCAGCACGAAAGTATTGCCGCAGGCGACCGCCATCGGCCACATCCACAGCGGCACCATCGCCGGGAAGTTGAACGGGGTGATGCCCGCCACCACCCCGAGCGGTTGAAACTCGCTCCAGCTGTCGATGCCCGGGCCCGCCTCTTTGCTGTGTTCGCCTTTCAGCAGTTCCGGCACATAGCCGGCGTATTCGATATTCTCGATGCCGCGCTGCAGTTCGCCCAGGGCGTCGCTGAGCACTTTGCCGTGCTCGGCGGTGATCAATTGACAGATGGCATCGGCGTGCTGCTCCAGCAGATCCTTGAGCTTCATCATGATGCGCGCGCGCTTCAGCGGCGGCGTGTCGCGCCAGGCGGGATAAGCCTGCTCGGCGGCGGCGATGGCGCGCTCCACCGTGGCGCGATCGGCCAGCAGCACCTCCTGCGCCGATTGGCCGGTGGCCGGGTCGTAAACCGGCTGGCTGCGTTCGCCGCCGGCGGCGGGTTCGCCGTTGATCCAATGGGTAATGGTCATGGTTCGCTCCTTATTCGGTGGCGTTGAGGGCATCGCCGACGGCGTTGATCAGCGCATCGATCTGCGCTTCGCTGCTGATGAACGGCGGCGCCAGTTGCAGGGTGTCGCCGCCGTAGCGCACGTAAAACCCGCTTTCCCAGCAGCGCATCGCCGCTTCGAAGGGCCGCCGCGCCGGTTCGCCGGGCCGCGCCGCCAGCGTGATGCCGGCCGCCAGGCCGATATTGCGAATGTCGGCGACGTGTTTGGCCCCCTGCAGGCTGTGCACCGCGCGCTCGAAGTAGGGCGCCAGCGCCTGTACGCGCTCCACCATTTGTTCGCGCTGCAGGATGTCCAGCGTCGCCAGCGCCACCGCGCAGCTGACCGGATGGGCGGAGTAGGTGTAACCGTGCGGGAATTCGAGCTGGTAGTCCGGCTCGCCGCCGTTCATGAAGGTTTGGTAGATCTCCGGCCGCACCACCACGGCGCCCATCGGCTGCGCGCCGTTGGTCACCTGTTTGGCGATGTTCATGATGTCCGGCGTGACGCCGAACGCCTCGGCGCCGGTCATCGCGCCGCAGCGGCCGAAGGCGGTGATCACTTCGTCGAAGATCAGCAGAATGTCATGCTGGGTACAGATCTCGCGCAGGCGCTGAAGATAGCCGACCGGCGGCACGATCACCCCGGCGGAGCCGGAGAACGGTTCGACGATCACCGCGGCGATCGTCGAGGCGTCGCGCAGCGCGATGATGCGGTTGAGCTCTTCCGCCAGCTCCGCCCCCTGTTGCGGCATGCCGCGCGAAAAAGCGTTGCCGGCCAGCAGGGTGTGCGGCAGATGGTCCGCCTCGGCGCCGGCGCCGAACGCCTTGCGGTTGCCGGCGATGCCGCCGACCGAGATGCCGCCGAAGTTAACGCCGTGATAGCCCTTTTCCCGGCCGATAAAGCAGGTTTTGCCCGCCTGGCCTTTGGCGCGCCAGTAAGCGCGCGCCATTTTCAGCGAGGTGTCCGCCGCTTCCGAGCCGGAGCCGGTGAAGAACACGTAATCCAGCCCCGCCGGCGTCAGCGCCTTGATTTTGTTGGCCAGCTCGAACGACAGCGGGTGGCCGAACTGAAACGCCGGCGAGTAATCCAGCGTCGCCAACTGGCGCTGGGCGGCGTCGGTGATTTCCTGCCGGCCGTGCCCCAATCCGCAGCACCACAATCCGGACAGGCCGTCGAAAATCTTTCTGCCGTCGTGGCTGGTGTAATACGCCCCTGCGGCCTGAGTAATGATGCGCGGCTGCGCTTTAAAATTGCGGTTGCCGGTAAAAGGCATCCAATGGGCTTCTAACCCTTCGGCATCGAGACGATTAAGCGAATAATTTTCAGCGGCCATGTTTTCCTCCGGGCAGGAAAATAAGAGCGATTAATTAAATAAAATGAGTTGTTAACGAATTGTTGTGCGAAATTGACTATGTACCGCTTGTTCTCTACTGTGAATAATCATATGTCGAAACTTACTTAAGGTTTTATGCAAGTAAAAAAGCGCGCGTTGCTGGGACAATTGTCGGATATGGATCTGCGTTTGCTGCGGGTATTCAAGGCCGTGGTCGACTGCGGCGGCATGAGCGCCGCCGAACTGGAGCTGAATATCAGCCTGTCGACTATCAGCAAGCACATCAAGGATCTGGAGCAGCGGCTGGGCCTGACGCTGTGCCAGCGCGGGCGCGAGGGCTTTGCGGTCACCGACGAGGGGCTGATTATCTACCAGGAAACCGTCAACCTGCTGGCGGCCACCGAGGCGTTCCGGCGCGGGGTGGATGAGGTGCACCAGCGCATGGGCGGGCAGCTGCACGTGGCGATATTCGACCATACGGTCAGCAATCCGCAGGCGCAGATCGGCCGGGCCATCGCGTTATTCAGCGAGCGCGCGCCGGAGGTTTCTTTGCAAATGTACGTGGAGCCGATTAATACCATTGAACGTGGCGTTATTGACGGGCAATTTCAGGTTGGTGTTATTCCCATGCACCGCAGTGCGGAAAGTTTATCTTATCATTCGTTATTCAGTGAGAGGATGTTCTTATATTGCGGCGCGCAGCATGAATTATTTTCCGCCCGCCATGAAACATTAAATTGGGATCTGCTGCACAATTATGCTTTCGCCGGATTGGGCTACCATTCGCCGAATATGGAACTGAGCCTGCAGCAACATTTGCATCGCAAGGCGACGGGGTTCGCGCAAGAGTCGATCGCCACGCTGATCCTGTCCGGCAAATACGTCGGCTTTTTGCCGGATCACTACGCGGCGTTTTTTGTGGCGCAGAACCTGATGCGGGCGATCAAACCGGCGCTGTTCCGCTATCACTGCGAGTACTCCAGCGTGCTGCGCCGCTCGCCGGTGCCGCAACGGGTGGTGAAGCTGTTCCATGAGTGCCTGCTGGCGGCCCACGGAACAGCGTGACGCTTACTGCTCTTTCTTCTTGCCGAAGATTCTGATCAGCGCGCCGACCAGGATGCCGACCGCGATGCCGGCGAAGATCCAGCCGATGATGCCCATTTCCTTAACTCCTGCTAGTGCGTTGATCTGATTATATAATCATTCGACGCGAAACGCCTCTTTGATCATCCGTTGCCGCTGCGCCGGCGCATAGTCGATCCAGGAATTCTTGCTGTTGGATTTCTCCAGCGCCACCGCCAGCTCCTGGCCGGAAATCGGCAAATCGTCCTGCCAGAACGGCGCGATGGCGTGGCGGGTGATGAAATCGGTCAGGTAGCTCTCCGGGCTGCCCTGCCAGTGCGGGTACAGTCTGGCGGCCAGCTCGGCCATCAGCGCGCGCTGCTGCGGCTGTTCGCTGGTTTCCAACAGGGCGAGGAACGGCAGCAGCAGGCGACCGCACACCTGCCCGTGGTGGTAGTCGCGCAGCGCGCCGATCTCGCCGGCGATGCCGTGAATGACCCCCAGCCCGGCGGCGCTCAGCGTCAGCCCGCCGAGGTAGGAAGCCTGCATAATGGCTTCGCGCGCCGCGTCGCTGCGGTTAAGCGCCGGCCAGGCGGCGAGGAAGTGGCGGATGCCGCTCAGCGACATATCGCGCGTCATGGCGCCGGCGGTTTTCGACAGATAGGCCTCGAACAGGTGGGTGAAGGCGTCGATGGCGCAGTAGGCCAGCACCTTGTCCGGGGCGCCCGTCAGCAGCTGCGGGTCGAGAATGGCGGTGTGCGGCACGAAGTTGTTATGACGCAGCGAGGCTTTCACCTTGCTGACCTGGGTATCGGTGATCACCGCGTTCTGGGTCACCTCGCTGCCGGTGCCGGCGGTGGTGGGAATGGCTATCAGCGGCAGGGTGGCGCCGCTGATTTTGCTGTCGCCCACCTTTTCCATATAGCGCAGCGTTGGCAGCGGGTGCTCAACCAGCGCGGAGAACGCTTTGGCGGCGTCCAGCACGCTGCCGCCGCCGATGGCCACCACGCGCCGCGCCTGGCCGCGCCAGCGCGCCACCCAGGCGTCGATTTCCTGCGGCGACGCCTCGTGGCTGACGATTTCGGTGCCGATGAGCAGCGGCGCCAGCGCTTCGCGCAGGCCGGCGTACACCGGGCCGTTGAGAAAAGAGCGGCAGCTGAATAGCAGCGTCGGCTGCGGGTCGGCAAGCAGCAGCGGCGGCAGCTGCTGGATGCTGCCGCGGCCGAACCAGGTCTGGCGGTTGGCGATGATGTGGCTGACGGACATGAGGTCTCCTTGACGGCGTTGCAGGTCGCGATGCCACAGCATAAGCCAGCGGGCGCGGAGCGGCCACCGCTTTCCCCGCCGCGGCAACCTGTGAGTTGTTTAACATGTAAACGATCGCGCTCTTGCATTTCGGCGCTGCGGATGCTTTTTTTAACAGTACCGGCCGTCGTGCGGCCAACCCCATCCGAAATCGGTAGATTGTTAATGTATTAATAATGGCGAGGCGGGTATGGAAATTCAGGTTGAACGCTTGTCTGCGGTGATCGATGCGGTGGCCAGCCCACGCTTTTATCCCAGCCTGTTGAACTGGCTGGAAGGGTTTTTCGCCTTCGACAACGCCATCGTCTATGCCTTCGAACGCGGCCGGCCGCCGCGCTGCCTGATTAAAACCGAGCGCGAAAACAGCGACGCGGTCAATCAGCTCTACCAGCAGGGCGCCTACCTGCAGGATCCGTTTTACCGCGCGCTGAACGACGGCGGCGAAGGCGAGGTGCTCACGCTGCGCCAGCTGGCGCCCTGCGGGTTTTATCACAGCGACTATTACCGTAATTTTTATCGCAAGACCGGCTGGCACGACGAGGCCGGCGTGCTGCTGCAACTGACGCCGGAGCGCGGGCTGGGCGTCTTTTTCGGTTCGGCGCGCCGCACGGTGGCGGTGCGCTACCCGCAGCGGGCGGATCTGCGCAGCGCGCTGACGCTGGTGAAAAGCGTGGCGCGGCTGCACGGCGAAGTGGTGGTGGCGCCGGCCGAGGCCGCGACGGTGAACGATGACGGCGCCCAGGCGCGCTATCTGCTGACGCCGCGCGAGCGTGAGATTGTCGATCTGATCCTCGCCGGCTGCGGTTCGCAGCAGATTGCCGACCGGCTGTTCATCAGCCTCGGCACGGTAAAAAACCACCGCAAAAACATCTACGGCAAGCTGAACATTGGTTCGCAAGCCGAACTGTTCAGCCTGCTGCTGGCCGCCCCGCAGCGACGCAGCGCGTGAATGTTAATTTTTTGTAGCGAATGTCCCTAAGGGGACATAGCGGACGATCCCACTGCTCCCGATAATCCGATGTCATGGCATAGGCAATCGGGAGTGCGGCAGTGAACAACGAAATCGAGTCCTTAACCTACTACGCGGCGACCAAAAAATACGATCTGCGCTTCCCGACGCTGGAAGAGGATCTGGACGTTGACGTGGTGATCATCGGCGGCGGCTTCTCCGGCATCAACACCGCGCTGGAGCTGGCGGAGAAGGGCATCACCAACATCGCCATTCTCGAGGGCCGCTATCTGGGCTACGGCGGCACCGGGCGCAACGGCGGCCAGGTGATGGCCGGCATCGGCCACGATCTGGAGAAGATCAAACGCCACGTCGGCCCGTCCGGGCTGGAAACCATCTTCAAGATCAGCAACCTCGGCGCCGGCATTATCCGCGAGCGCATCAAGAAATATGACATCGACGCCGACTTCTGCTTCGGTTACGGCTACCTCGGCAGCAATGCGCGCCAGGAGAAGACCCTGCGCGGCTGGCTGAAGGAGTTCAGGGCGGTGGCGCCGCAGGAGGAAATTGAGCTCTACACCGGGGCAGAAGTGAAGCAGGTGGTGGGCTCCGACGCCTACACCTGCGCGCTGAAACACATGGGCGGCGGCCACGTGCATTCGCTTAACCTGTTGCTGGGCGAGGCCAAGGCTCTGAGCGGCTACGGGGTGAAAATCTTCGAGAACAGCAGCGTGCTCAACGTCGAGTATGGCCCGCGCATCACGGTGCGCACCGCCATGGGCTCGGTGCGCGCCAACAAGATGCTGTGGGCCTGCAACGGCTTTCTCAACGGCATGGAGCCGCAGATCTACCGCAAGACCATCAATACCTACGCCTTCCAGCTGGCCACCGAGCCGCTGTCTGACGATCTGATCCGTCAGATCAGCCCGATCCGCGGCGCCTACAGCGACATCCGCCCGGTGATCGACTATTACCGGGTGACCAACGAGAACCGGCTGCTGTTCGGCAGCGCCACCCGCCTGATCGAATACTTCCCGTCGGATCTCAAGGCCTGGAACCGCAACCTGATGCTGAAGGTGTTCCCGTACCTGAAAGACGTGAAGATCGATCTGGCCTGGGGCGGCCCGCTGTGCTGTAGCGCCAACCTGTTCCCGCAGATAGGCACGCTGCCGGATCGCGACAACGTGTTTTACGTGCAGGGCTACTCCGGCTTCGGCGTGACGCCGAGCCACATCGTGTGCAAGGTGCTGGCGGAGGGCATGAGCGAAGGATCCGATCGCTACGATCTGATGAGCTCGATCCCGCACGTCAACATTTTCGGCAAGGACAAGCTGCGGCGGGTGATGACCACCGCCGGCAAGGTTTGGCACCAGACATCCGGCTACTGGAAAGGCCGCCGTTAACCCTCAGAGGAGAATGACATGAAACCGTTACTGCTTAAACAACCGCTGCCGGAACTGCTGGAGATCGGCAGCGTCAGCAACCTGGGCGCCACGGTGATCGCCGGCACGCCGAACGTCGGCGTGGCCAGCATCTTCGGCGAACCGACCGACAACCTGAACTGCGGCGTGTTCAGCTGCACCCGCGGCAGCTTCGTGATGGAGTACCCGTTCGCAGAGCACGCCACGGTGTGGGAAGGCAGCGCCACCCTGACCAACGAACGCACCGGCGAATCGGTGCAGTATCAGGCCGGCGATTCCTGGTTCGTCGAGAAGGGCACCCCGGTGCGCTGGGACATCACCTCGGATCGCTTCGTCAAGCACTACCTCGCCATCGTCGAAGGCTGACGCCGTCATGCCCCCCTCAGCAGGCTGCATGCCGAGGGGGAGCGCCTTAGCCTAACGCCCGCGCAATAAAATCGGTCACCCGCGTGAGGATCTGATCCTTATTGGTTTCGTTAAAGCTCTCGTGCCGCCCGCCCGCATTGATCATCCGTTCGAAATCGTCGCCCTGCAGACGATCGAGCGCGGTTTGCGTTTCGCTCAGCAGCACCAGCCGATCGTCGTCGCCGTGGATCCACAGCGTGGGCAGCGCGCCGAAGCCCGGCCCGGCGTTGATGGCGGCGAGGATCCGCTGCATGGCGCGCAGGGTGGGGCGCTTGAACGGCCCGTGCCACACCAGCGGATCTTCCTGATAGGCCGCGCCAACCGCCGGATCGCGCGCCAGGGTGGCGGTATCCAGCGGCGCGTCGGGGATCGTCGGCAGTTCGGCCAGATCGGAAATCGCCGTTCTGTCGCCGAGCAGCGGGCCGGACAGCACCAAGGCGCGCACTTCCTCGCCGTAGCGCTGCACGTAGCGGGTGGCGATCATGCCGCCCATCGAGTGGCCGATCACCACCAGCGGCAAGGCGGGGTATTGCTGCCGGAAATGGCTGACCACGCGCTGCACGTCGTCGACCACGGCGTCATAATCTTCGATCAGCACGCGTTCGCCCTGCGACAGGCCGTGGCCGAGGTGGTCGGGGCCGAACACCCGCGCCCCCTGCGCCTGCAGCGTACGCGCCACGTATTGATAGCGGCCGAGGTGCTCGCCGTAGCCGTGCACCAGCAGCGCCAGATAGCGCGGCTTGTCGTTGCCCCAGTCGTGCACGGCGATGTCGCCGTGACGGCCTTTGATAAAGCTGACGGTTTGTTCGGACATGTTATTGTTCTCATGGTGGGTAGGGTTGCCCTTCAGCGTAGCGGCTGGCGGCGAGGTTGTCAGGGGCGCCGGGTGCGGCGCCCGCAGAGAGGGGGATTACAGGCCGAACTGGCGCGCCAACGCGTCGAGCGCTTCGCGCTGGAAGCGGTTGAACGCGTCGCGCGGCTGCTGTTGCTGGATGAACGCCAGCAGCGGATCCTGCACTTCCGTGCGCACGCCGCTCAGCTGTTCCATCACCGCCAGCCCGCAGAACGGCACGTAGGATTCGGCGTAGCCGCCTTCATGCACCATCACCAGTTTGCCGCCGCACAGCCGATCGGCGGCCTCCTGCACCAGCGCGGTCATGGCGCGGAAGCTGTCGCTGTGCAGCTGCATGCGCGCCAGCGGATCGAGCGCGTTGGCGTCGTAACCGCAGGCGACGATGATCATTTCCGGCTCGAATTTTTCCAGCGCCGGGATGATGATGCGCCGCATGGCGTGCAGGTAGCCGTCGTCGCCGGCGCCGGCCAGCATCGGCACGTTGACGTTGCAGCCCGCCCCGGCGCCTTCACCGCGATCCTGTTCGCCGAAATAGCCCGCCGGGAAGCAGCCGTCCTGATGCAGCGACAGCGTCAGCACGTCGCCGCGCCGCCAATAGATGTGCTGGGTGCCGTTGCCGTGGTGCACGTCCCAGTCGAGCACCGCCACTTTTCCGAGGCCGTAACGGGCCTTGGCGCGCTCGATGGCGATCGGGATATTGGCCAGGAAGCAGAAGCCCATCGATTGATCCGGCAGGCAGTGGTGGCCCGGCGGGCGCGACAGCGCATAGGCATTATCCAGCTCTCCCTGCAGCACCGCCTCCACCGCCGCACAGGCCAGCCCGGCGGAGAGTTTGGCGATTTCATAGCTGCCCGGCCCCAGCGGCGCCTCTTCCCCCAGCAGGCCGCCGCCGCTGTCGCTCACCTGTTTGAAGCGCTGCAGATAGTGGGCGGGGTGGATGCGCAGCAGGTCTTCTTCCGTCGCTGGTTCGGCGCTCAGCAGGGTGAGCTGGCGTGACAGGCCGGACACGTCCATCAGGTTCTTCATGCGCCGTTTGGTTTCCGGCGATTCGGCATGGCCGGCGCTCGAGGGCGGTTGCACCCAGCCGCCGACCGGCAGGGTGGTGGCGTGCAGGCCGGTGCTGTGCCAGAAACAGCGTTCATCAAACAAGAAACCGGTTGTTCTTTTCACCTTTCTCCTCCTGTTATACGGCGCGGTGCGCGCGGTGCAGCCAGCGAAATCAACAGCAGCGACAGCAGCGCGCAGCCCAGCGCGCCGAACAGCAAGGCGTTGAAACCGCCGGAAGATTCGATCAGATAGCCGGCCAGCGTCGGGCCGATGGCCATGCCGCCGCCGATCACCAGGTTGATGCCGTTCATCAGCTTGCCGTCGTTATCCAACCCGGCGACCCGCGCCAGAATGAACGGCAGCACGAAGGTCCAGGTGAATTTGAACAGCAGGGCCGCTAGGGCGAAGCGCAGCAGCAAGGGTTGACCCGCCAGCAGCGCCACGCTGGCCAGCAGCAGGGCGTAACCGAGCGCGATCGGGTGCCCGCCGCCGAAGCGCGCGCCGATCAACGCTGCGGCGCCGGCGCCGATGATGCCGAGCAAGGTGGCGACGGCCAGCACCTGGCCGCTGTGGGCCGGCGACAGCCCGGCGCCGGCGGCGATGCCGCCGATAAAGGTCCAGACCGCGCTCAGGCTGATGTAAAAGGTCAGCACCGCCAGCACGGCGCACAGCTTGCGCGTCGGCGAGGCGGCGGGGCCGCTGCGGGCGCTGCGCGCGGCGGTGAAACCGTTGGGAAACGCCGGGATGAGCGGCAGGCAGCACAGCATGATGGCGGCCAAAATCAGGTAGACCGCCATCAGGCCGAAGTGCGCGAACAGCGGCGGCAGCGCCAGCAGCCCCACCGCGCCCAGCACCAGCTGGCCGAGCACCCAGAAGGCATAGACGCGGCTGGGATTGGCGGTGCCGGCGGCGCAGGTGATGCACAGGATCATCAGGGTGCCGCCCGCCAGCGAGGCGATAAAGCGCAGCGGCAGCAGCAGGGTGAAATCCTGCACCAGCGCCGAAGCCAGGTTGCCGGCGATAAACACCAGCGCCGACAGCGCAGCGACCCGCCGCCAGTTGATGCGCCCGATCCACCACCACGCCGGCAGCGTGGCCAGGCTCATGGCGCCGAGTTCGGTGGAGAACAGGCGGCCGATCTGCGCCGGGCCGAGCTGCCACTGCGCGGCGAGCTGGGCGGCCACGGCGGGGGCGGTCATCAGAATGCCCGGCGCGATGGCGGCGAAGACGATAATGGCGGTCAGCAGCCGCGGCGGGCAGGGGAGCGCCGCGCCGGCGGCGGGCGCGGAAACCGAATCACTGGACATAAACCTTATTCCCCAAGCGTTGAGTGACGATGAAATATCCCGCCCGGCCCGATTGCGGGCAGGGGGGAGCCGCGCCATAAATGGCGAATACGTTTTGGCGTTATTTTCCGGCCGTCGGCAGCGGCGGCCGTTATTGGGCGTTAACCGTGGGCGAGAAAGCCGCCGGCGACCAGTTCGGTGCGGTTCACCACGTCGGTTTTGGCGAAAATGTTGCGCATATGGGTTTTCACCGTGGACAGAGAAATGCCCAGCTTTAGGGCGATGCGCTTATTGCTGGCGCCTTCGCGCACCAGGTTGACGATCTCTTGTTCCTTGGCGGTCAGCAGCTGCGCCTCGCTGTCGGGCAGCAGATCGCGCGTCGCCAGCTCAATCAGCGGCAGCACCGCGCGCAGGCGGCCGCGCTCCAATTCGGTAAACGGCGTATCGCGGATCAACGACACCCCGGCGACGATGCGTTTGCGTTGGCGAATGAAAATTTCCGTCATGTCGCGCATGTCGTTCGGCAGCATAAAGTCGTGGTAATAGCGGCGGTTGTCGGCGATCGCCGCCGGACTCATGCCGACCATGGTGATGTCTTGCCGATGGAAGTTGGCCGGCTGCAGCGGGTCTATTTGCTGGAAGTGGTTCAGGTATTGCTGATGCGTTTTATCGGGCATGCCGTGCAGGATGTAGTGATCCGGCCGCAGGTCGCGATCGACCAGATAAAACACCCCGGCGGACACCGGGATCAGGTGCGTGATGGTCGCCAAACAACTGTTGATAAAGGCATCGGATGCTGTGCTGTGCATGATTCGTGTTCCTCCCTTTATCGTTCAATCTGGAGAATGTTGGCGGTCAATATATGAACGATACAAGCATAGTTGTAGCAATTTGGCAACACAATAAAAACATATTAACAACGTGAGGCCTATTGCAATAAAACACAGAAATAACAAGATGACACTGCAATGGTCAGGGGTTTTCAGGTCGGATTTTCTGCGGTTTTCATTAATAGGTTAATGAAATAATTCACCGCTTTTCCCGCTGAATTTACAGCGCTTTTCACTGCTTGCCTGGACGAAGCCCTCGCCGCCCTGCGCGTGCTACAACCGGCGCGACCGTCGCCGCCCCTCGTTCTTAAGAACGATAGCCAGGCTTTTCCACCGCTTCCTACACTGCGAATTGAAGATAGCGCCAGGCGGCGCCAAACGTATAAGACGAAAAAATGATGACCTTGCTTGGGCTGAGCCGATCCGCTTCATGCTGAGCGAGCGCGCCGCCGTGAGCGCGGCCGCAGGTTGAAACCGTCTCGTCCTTAAGGACGATAGTCAGCATTTTCCTTTCCTCTCTATAGTGAGATGACCGCCGCTGGCGGTGAAAAACCTGCAAGCACCTGCATGCATCAGGCCAAAACTATAAGAGGAAATAACCATGAACCTGTCGTCGCGGTTGCACGCCCACCTGGCTCGAGGCAAGGTCGGCTTTCCCACCACCCTGGCCAGTTCGGTCGGGGTGATCATGGCCAGCCCGGTGATCCTGACCGTCACCAGCGGCTTTGGCATCGGCGGCGACACCTTCGCGCTGGCGATGCTGATCGCTTTCGTCATGATGCAGGCGCAGCTCACCACCTTCTCCGAAGCGGCGGCGCTGCTGCCGACCTCCGGTTCCGTTTACGACTATATTTCCTGCGGCATGGGGCGCTTTTTCGCCATCACCGGCGCGCTGTCGGCCTACCTGATCGTGCATATCTTCGCCGGCACCGCCGAGACCATTCTCTCCGGCATTATGGCGCTGGTGAACTTCGAACACCTCAACACCCTGATGGAAAGCCACAACGCCTCCTGGATGGTCGGCGTCGGGCTGGTTGTCGTGTTCGGCATGCTCAACGCGTTCGGCATCGAGGCCTTCGGCAAGGCGGAGATCGTGCTGACCTTCGCCATGTGGAGCACGCTGGTGATTTTTGGCATCGTCGGGCTGCTGTCGCCGCATGCGGTGCCGCTCGAAGGCTGGTTCGGCAGCACGTTGAACCTGAACGATCCCTTCGCGGTGTTCAGCCTGATCGGCATGGCGATGTTCATGTTCGTCGGCTGCGAACTGGTGACGCCGATGGCGCCGGAGATCAAACGCTGCGATCGGGTGATCCCGCGGGCGATGGCGCTCGGGCTGTGCGGCGTGGCGGTATGCATGGCGCTGTACGGCGCGGCGCTCAGCCACCAGGTGGAAAACGTGGTAATCGACGCCGCCAGCGGCACGCGCCTGCTGGAAACGCCGATGGCCATCCCGGCGTTCGCCGGCCAGGTGATGGGCCAGTTCGGCAAATACTGGCTGGGCGTCGGCCTGCTGCTGGCGGGCGCAGCAACCATTAACACGCTGATGGCGGCGGTGCCGCGCATTCTGTACGGCATGGCGCTGGACGGCGCGCTGCCGCGCATGTTCGCCTATCTGCACCCGCGCTTTAAAACGCCGGTGGTCGGCATTCTGGTGGCGGTGTTAATCCCCTGCGTACACGCCTTCGCCATTCAGGGCAACCTCGACAGGATCATTCCGCTGGTGCTGGCGGCGGTGTGCGCCTGGGGCGTGGCCTACCTGCTGGTGACCTGCTCGGTGGTGCTGCTGCGCCTGCGCCGCCCCGATCTGCCGCGCGCCTATAAATCGCCGTGGTTCCCGCTGCCGCAGATCGTCTCCAGCGTCGGCATCGTGCTGGCCATCGTCTACATCACGCCGCCGGGGATGAACCCGCGCGACGTCTACATTCCCTTCGGCTGGATGATCGGCCTGACCGCCGCCTATGCGCTGTTCTGGACGCTGTGCGTGCAGAAAGTGAATCCGTTCAAGCCGGTGCCGGTCGAGCAGGTGCTGGAGAACGCGTTCGCCAAGGGCGAAAACGAGGAGGCGCAGTTTGATCGGCTTACTTCCCTCACTTAATCGCGCCTGGCGGCGAGCGCCATCGGGCTATCGGCCGGGCGCCGCGCTGGATCGTCTGGCGCGCAACCTGGAACCCTACGCGTGCGAACGCCTGGCGCCGGGCCTGCTGCGGCTGACGCTGCCGCAGGGGCCGCAGATCGAGGTCAGCGAACAGGTGCAGGGGCTGTTTATGGCGCATATCGTCAGCCACCGCTTTCGGTTGCAGGGCACGTGCACAGCGCAGCCTCCGCTGACGCTGGACGTGGTGGCCGGCGGCTGGCTGCGGCGGCGCGGAGTGCGCTATCTGCTGCGCCAGCGCCATGCGGCCGCGCGGCGGCTGTTGGACGGTCTGCTGCGCTACCCGCAGATCGGCGAGACGCTGGCGCAGCTGGATTTTCGCCGCGTGCGGCTGACGGTGAGCGACGGGCGCTGGCAGGCGGATATCGAGCATTTCGCCGCCTCGGAGGTGGTCAGCCGCGTGCCGGCCGGCCGCCGCTATCTGCGGCTGGATGCCGAACAGCGGCGGTTGCTGTTGAGCAGCCTGCTGATGATCGGCCAACTGATGGAGAAGCTGAATCATGAATAGAGTGGTTGTGATTACCGGCGGCGGCACCGGCGTCGGCGCCGCCTGCGCCCGTTTGCTGGCGGCGCAGGGCGATCGGGTGTTCATCATCGGCCGCCGCCCGGAACCGTTGGCGGCGCTGGCGCAAGAGATCGGCGCGCAGGCGCTGGTGGGCGACGCCGCCAGCGGCGAGAGCTGGGCCCACACGCTGCTGCCGGCGATTCTGCGCGACGCCGGGCGCATCGACTGCCTGATCGGCAGCGCCGGCGGCATGGGCTTCAAGCGCATTACCGAGATGAGCGACGCGCAGTGGCAAGGGGCGATGGACAGCAACCTCAACAGCGCTTTCGCCAGCGCGCGCGCCTGCCTGCCGGAACTGATTAAAAGCGGCGGCAACCTGCTGTTCGTCGCGTCGATCGCCTCGCTGGCCGCCGGGCCGGAGGTCTGCGGCTACGTCACCGCCAAGCACGCGCTGATCGGCCTGATGCGTTCCATCGCCCGCGACTATGGCCCGCTGGGCGTGCGCGCCAACGCGGTGTGCCCGGGCTGGGTGACCACGCCGATGGCGGACGAAGAGATGCAGCTGTTGATGGACGCCCATCAGATTTCGCTGGAACAGGCTTACCAGATGGTCTGCCGCGACGTGCCGCTGCGCCGGCCGGCCAGCGCCGAGGAGATCGCCCGCGTCTGCCGTTTCCTCTGCTCCAGCGAAGCTTCAATCATTACCGGCGCGGCGCTGGTGGCCGACGGCGGCTCCACCATTGTCGATGTGCCGACCCTGGCTTTCACTTCCCTGTAAGGAGCATTCCATGAGTTCAGAAGCGGTATTCATTCAGGTTGGCGCGCTGGCGGAAGGCTTTGCGCCGCACAGCAATACGCTGGAACGCCAGCACGGCCTGGCGGGCACCACGCTGACGCTGCGTTTCAGCGACGGCGCGACGCAGCGCTGTCGGTTTACCGATGCGCAGACGCTGGAGTGGGGGGCGCGGCGCGGTATCGCCTATCGCGCCACCAGCATTCGCCCCGGCGTGCTGTTCATCGATTTTCTCGATCTCGCCCGTGCCAACGCCAGCATTACGCTGGTGTGCGACCGCAATCAGGGCAACTTCACTGCGGTATACGGCCAGCTGCCGGACGAAGCGCAGGCGCGGCTCGACGCCTTCAGCCGGGTGGAGCAGGGGCTGCCGCTGACCGCGGTCGAGGCCGAATTCCGCTTCGGCACGCTGGATGACGCCGACGCGGCGCCGCCGGGCTTTACCGATGAGCTGATCGGCATGCGCAACATGTACACCTACAGCCCGACCGAACGGTACGAGCACATCTACCTGAACGACAACTTTTACGCCTGGCAGTGTCTGGACGGAGTGGAGAAGGGGCTGGCGGACGTCGATCGCTGCCACTACGTGAAGGTGGCGGAGCAGCTTTATCTGTTCGTCTGGCGCGAGAAGATCATTCCGACGCTGGGCGTGGTGGTGATCGATCTGCAGGGCATGCGCACCGACGGCAAGATCCTCGGTTATCAGGGCAGCGATTTCAGCGCGCTGAGCAACTTTGCGGTCGGTGCCCACGCACAGGTGCTGAACACCACGCGCCACCCGCGAGGATAGGCCGATGAGCGCAACCTATGCGGCCGACGCCTTCGCCGGGCAGGCGGTGCTGGTGACCGGCGGCGCGCAGGGCATTGGGCTGGCGATCGTCAGTGCCTTTGCCCGGCTGGGCGCCGAGGTGACGATCGCGGACGTGCAGCTGCCGCAGGCGCAGGCGGCGGCGCAAACGCTGCGGGGCGAAGGGTGGAAAGTGCAGGCGCTGGCCTGCGATCTGGCCGAGCCGGGGCAGATTGCCGAGTTGGTGGCGGCGGTGGGCGAGCGGCACCAACGGCTGGACGTGGTGATCCACAACGCCGCCTATTTTCCGCTGACGCCGTTTACCGCCATCGACGCGGCCCTGTTGCAACGCACGCTGAGCGTCAATCTGATGGCGCCGTTCTTTCTGGCGCAGGCGGCGCTGCCGTGGATGCGCCGCGCCGGCGGCGGCAGCCTGCTGGTGACCTCGTCGGTGACCGGCCCGCGGGTGGCGTATCCGGGGCTGGCGCATTACGCCGCCTCCAAGGCCGGGGTAAACGGCTTTATTCGCGCGGCGGCGCTGGAGTTGGCGGCGGAGAACATTCGCGTCAACGGCGTGGAGCCGGGGATGATCCGCACGCCGGCGATGGCCAACCTGGGCGACGCGCAGGTGAATCAGGCGATCGCCGCCGCGGTGCCGCTCGGGCGGCTGGGGGAACCGGAAGACATCGCCGCGGCGATGGTGTTTCTCGCCTCGCCGGCGGCGGCCTACATCACTGGCCAGACGCTGGTGGTGGACGGCGGCGCGCTGTTGCCGGAAACGAATGCTCTGCTTACTTGACGCAGCCACGCACCCCCGTCGCTTACTTGAGTAAGCGACGGGGGATTTACGCTTTGGCCGCCTGGCTGCAACGCCAATTAATGTGAGAATTCCGGTTGGTTAAATCACTTCTTGGCGGGATGCGCGGTGACGTTGGCGGGCAGGCTGTCGCCCAGGGTGATCAGCTCGTCCAGCAACGTCATCAACTGGTCCATTTTTTGCCGCGAAAAGGCGGCTTCAATCTCGGCGTAGCCTTGCTCCACCTGATGGCGCGCCACTTCATACAGCTCCTGACCCTGCTGGGTCAGCGACACGTACAGCTTGCGCTGATCGTTGACCGGTTTGAGGCGGAAGATCAGCTTATCGCGCTCCATGCGCGACAGAATGCCGGTCAGGCTGGGACGCAGGATGCAGGTTTCCGCCGCCAGTTCGTGGAATTCGATCGAACGGCTGTTGGCCAGCACGCGGATGATGCGCCACTGCTGCTCGGTGAGATTGTGGCTTTTCAGGATCGGGCGGAAGAACCCCATGGCGGTTTCACGCGCCTGCAGCAGGGCGATGGTTAACGATTCATGCATAAGTTTGGCCTTAGCTATCAAGGTGTTCGTTGTTACGGCGCTCGTTATGGGGGCGCCTGCCCCGCAAAGCCCGATTTTGTTAATAACTTAATAGTAGCCAAAGTTACCCGTAGGGATAAAGCAAAAATGCGAGGCGCAGCTAAAAATGGCGTGAAAAATGGTTAATGCATTGAATAATCACGCTAATGTTCGTAATTTGTGAATATTTTGTTATCACGATCACAAATCACTCCAAGCGCGTTGCGTAAAAGCTGCACAGCGTATAAAAGTAATCATTAATATATTAATGAATGCCGGTTGTCATGTTTTTGCCATTGGAGGAGTTCGCATGAAAGGCACCGTATTTTCCGTTGCGCTGAACCACCGCAGCCAACTGGACGCCTGGGATCAGGCGTTTCACCAGCCGCCGTATCAAACCCCGCCCAAAACCCCGGTGTGGTTTATCAAACCGCGCAATACCCACCTCGCCAACGGCGGGGCGATCCCGTTTCCGGCCGGTGAAACCGTGCAGAGCGGCGGCACGCTGGCGGTGATCATCGGCGACACCGCGCGCAAGGTGCCGGCGGCGCAGGTGAGCCGTTATCTGGCCGGTTACGCGCTGGCCAACGACGTCAGCCTGCCGGAGAGCAGCTTCTATCGCCCGGCGATCAAGGCCAAATGCCGCGACGGCTTCTGCCCGCTGGGGGAGATGGGGCAGTTGGAGAACGCCGATCGGCTGGAGATCGTCACCGAGATCAACGGCGTGGAGCAGGATCGCTGGTCCACCGCCGATCTGGTGCGCTCGGTACCGGAGCTGATCGCCGCCATCAGCGATTTCATCACCCTGCAGCCGGGCGATGCGGTGCTGATAGGCACCCCGCACCAGCGGGTGGCGATCAAACCGGGGGATGAGGTGACGGTGCGCGCCGCCGGCCTGCCCACGTTGACCAACCGCGTCACCCAGGCAGGAGCCGCATCATGAAACATGCCCGTATTCGCCATCATGGCCAGATCGTCAACGTTCAGGTAGATGACCAGCTGCGCGTCACGCTGCCGAACGGCGAGGTGCTGCAGGAGCGTGAAGTGGAATGGCTGCCGCCGGCGCAGGGCACGGTGTTCGCCCTGGGACTGAACTATGCCGACCACGCCAGCGAGCTGGAATTTAAAGCACCGGAAGAGCCGCTGGTGTTCCTCAAGGCGCCGAACACCCTGATCGGTCACCGTCAGGTGTCGGTGCGTCCGGCCGGCGTGGAGTACATGCATTACGAAGCCGAGCTGGTGGCAGTGATCGGCAAGACCGCGCGCAACGTCAGCCGCGAGCGCGCCATGGAGTATGTGGCGGGTTACACCCTGTGCAACGACTACGCCATCCGCGACTACCTGGAGAACTACTACCGGCCGAATCTGCGGGTGAAGAGCCGCGATACCCTGACGCCGATCGGGCCGTATATCGTCGATCGCGACGACGTCGCCGATCCGCATCGGCTGGCGCTCAGCACCTACGTCAACGGTGAGCTGCGCCAGCGCGGCAGCACCGCCGACATGATTTTCGACATTCCGTTCCTGATCGCCTACCTGAGCGAATTCATGACGCTGCAGCCGGGCGACATGATCGCCACCGGCACGCCGAAAGGGCTGGCCGACGTGCAGCCGGGCGACGAAGTGGTGGTGGAGATCGAAGGTATCGGCCGTTTGGTTAACCACATTATCAGTGAAAAAGATTACGAGGAGAGCCTGCGATGAAAACCATCAACCACTGGATCAACGGTAAGAACGTCGCCAGCAAAGAGTATTTCACCACCACCAACCCGGCGAACGGCGAGGTGCTGGCGGAAGTGGCCTCCGGCGGCCAGCTGGAGATAGACCAGGCGGTGGCCGCAGCGAAAGAGGCGTTCCCCAAGTGGGCGAATACGCCGATGAAAGAGCGCGCGCGCCTGATGCGCCGTTTGGGTGAACTGATCGACCAGAACGTGCCGCAGATCGCCGAAATGGAAACCGCCGACACCGGTCTGCCTATCCATCAGACCAAAAACGTGCTGATCCCGCGCGCCTCGCACAACTTCGAATTTTTCGCCGAGGTGTGCCAGCAGATGAACGGCAAGACCTACCCGGTGGACGACAAGATGCTCAACTACACGCTGGTGCAGCCGGTGGGGGTATGCGCGCTGGTGTCGCCGTGGAACGTGCCGTTCATGACCGCCACCTGGAAAACCGCGCCTTGCCTGGCGCTGGGCAACACGGCGGTGCTGAAAATGTCCGAACTGTCGCCGCTGAGCGCCGATCGCCTGGGCGAGCTGGCGCTGGAAGCCGGCATTCCGGCCGGGGTGCTGAACGTGGTGCAGGGCTACGGCGCCACCGCCGGCGACGCATTGGTGCGCCATAAAGACGTGCGCGCGGTCTCCTTCACCGGCGGCACCGCCACCGGCCGGCGCATCATTGAAAGCGCCGGGCTGAAGAAATTCTCCATGGAGCTCGGCGGCAAGTCGCCGGTGCTGATCTTTGAAGACGCCGACATCGAGCGGGCGCTCGACGCCGCGCTGTTCACCATCTTCTCGATCAACGGCGAACGCTGCACCGCCGGTTCACGCATCTTCATTCAGGAGAGCATCTACCCGGAATTCGTCAAACGTTTCGCCGAGCGCGCCAACCGTCTGCGCGTCGGCGATCCGCAAGATCCCAACACCCAGGTGGGCGCGTTGATCAGCCCGCAGCACTGGGAAAAAGTCTCCGGCTATATCCGCCTCGGGGTGGAGGAAGGGGCGACCCTGTTGGCCGGCGGCCCGGATAAACCGGCCGGCTTGAGCCACGGCAACTTCCTGCGCCCGACGGTGCTGGCGGATGTCGACAACCGGATGCGCGTGGCGCAGGAGGAGATCTTCGGGCCGGTGGCCTGCCTGCTGCCGTTCAAATCAGAAGAAGACGGCCTGCGCATGGCCAACGACGTGGAGTACGGCCTGGCGTCGTACATCTGGACGCAGGATGTGAGCAAGGTTCTGCGCCTGGCCCGCGGTATCGAAGCGGGCATGGTTTTCGTCAACACCCAAAACGTACGCGATCTGCGCCAACCGTTCGGCGGCGTGAAAGCCTCCGGCACCGGCCGCGAAGGCGGGGAATACAGCTTCGAAGTGTTCGCCGAGATGAAGAACGTGTGCATTTCCATGGGTGATCACCCGATCCCACGCTGGGGCGTTTAATCAGGCCCCGGCATCGTTCACGGAATCATTTTTGTTTCATGTGAGGACTTATGGGTAAGTTAGCGTTAGCCGCCAAGATTACACATGTGCCATCGATGTATCTGTCGGAAATCCCTGGGAAAAACTTTGGCTGCCGGCAGGCGGCCATCGACGGCCATAAAGAGATCGGCGCGCGTTGCCGCGAGATGGGCGTCGACACCATCGTGGTGTTCGACACCCACTGGCTGGTGAACAGCGCCTATCACATCAACTGCAGCGCGCATTTCTCCGGCGTGTACACCAGCAACGAGCTGCCGCATTTCATCCGCGACATGACTTACGACTACGACGGCAACCCGGCGCTGGGCCAGCTGATCGCCGATGAGGCCTGCAAGCGGGGCGTACGCGCCAAGGCGCACGACATCCCGAGCCTGAAGCTGGAATACGGCACGCTGGTGCCGATGCGTTACATGAACGCCGACAAGCATTTCAAGGTGGTGTCGATCTCGGCGTTTTGCACCGTGCATGACTTCGCCGACAGCCGCCGGCTGGGCGAGGCGCTCAAAAGCGCCATCGAGAAATACGACGGCACCGTGGCGGTGCTGGCCAGCGGCTCGCTGTCGCACCGCTTTATCGACGATCAGCGCGCCGAAGAGGGCATGAACAGCTACACCCGTCAGTTCGACCAGCAAATGGACGAACGGGTGGTCAAGCTCTGGGAAGAGGGGCGCTTTCGCGAGTTCTGCGAAATGCTGCCGGAGTATGCCGATTATTGCTACGGCGAAGGCAACATGCACGACACCGTGATGCTGCTGGGCCTGCTCGGCTGGGACAAGTACGACGGCAAGGTGGAATTCATCACCCCGCTGTTCGCCAGTTCCGGCACCGGGCAGGTCAACGCCGTGTTCCCTTTGCCCGCTGAAGCCTGAGGTGTGTGAATGCCCCATTTTTACGCTGAATGTACCGACAACATCCGCCGCGAGGCGGATTTGCCTACCCTGTTCGCCAAGGTTAACGAGGCGCTGGCGGCGACCGGCATCTTCCCGCTGGCCGGCGTGCGCAGCCGGGCCATCTGGCTCGATACCTGGCAGATGGCCGACGGCAAGCAGGATTACGCCTTCGTGCACATGACGTTGAAAATCGGCCACGGCCGCAGTCTGGAAAGCCGTCAGCAGGTGGGCGAGATGCTGTTTGCGCTGATCAAGGAACACTTCGCCGCGCTGATGGCGCAGCGTTACCTGGCGCTCTCTTTCACCATGGAAGAGCTGGATCCGGTGCTGAATTACAAACAGAACAATGTCCACGCGCTGTTCAATAAAGCGTGAATAAGGGGTCGTAAATGCTGGATAAAGAGCAGGTTAACCGCGCCGTGCAGCGCCTGCATCAGGCGGAAAAGAGTCGTGAGCAGATCCGCGCGCTGTCGCTCGATCATCCCGAGATCACCATTGAAGACGCCTATGCCATTCAGCGGCAGTGGGTGGAGCTGAAGATCGCCGAGGGGCGCGCGCTCAAAGGCCACAAGATCGGCCTGACCTCGCGCGCCATGCAGGTCAGCTCGCAGATCACCGAGCCGGACTACGGCGCGCTGCTGGACGACATGTTCTTCAACGACGGCAGCGACATTCCGATCGATCGCTTCATCGTGCCGCGGGTGGAGGTGGAGCTGGCGTTCGTGCTGGCCAAGCCGCTGCGCGGGCCGAACTGCACGCTGTTCGACGTCTACAACGCCACCGACTACGTCATTCCGGCGCTGGAGATCATCGACGCGCGCAGCCACAACGTCGATCCCGAGACGCAGCGGCCGCGCAAGGTGTTCGACACCATCTCCGACAACGCCGCCAACGCCGGGGTGGTGATGGGTGGGCGGCCGATCAAGCCGGATGCGCTGGATCTGCGTTGGATCTCTGCGCTGCTGTACCGCAACGGCGTGATTGAAGAGTCCGGCGTGGCGGCGGCGGTGCTCAATCATCCGGCTAACGGCGTGGCCTGGCTGGCCAACAAGCTGGCGCCGTATGAGGTGGAGCTGGAAGCGGGGCAGGTGATCCTCGGCGGTTCTTTCACCCGGCCGGTGCCGGCGCGGCGCGGCGATACTTTCCACGTCGATTACGGCCCGATGGGCTGCATCAGCTGCCGCTTCGTCTAATAAGCAGGCTCGGCGAACCGAGCCGCAATAACCGGGCGGGGGCCACGTGCCGCGCCCGCTTGTCAGGGAGAATGCGATGTTAACCAACCACTTCAAGCGAGCGCTGCAGGAAAAACGCCCGCAGATCGGGCTGTGGCTCGGGCTGTGCAGCAGCTACAGCGCCGAACTGTTGGCCGGCGCCGGTTTCGACTGGCTGCTGATCGACGGCGAACATGCGCCCAACAACGTGCAGACGGTGCTGGGGCAGCTGCAGGCGGTCGCCCCTTACCCGAGTCAGCCGGTGGTGCGGCCGCCGTGGAACGATGCGGTGATCATCAAGCAGTTGCTGGACGTCGGCGCGCAAACCTTATTGATCCCGATGATTCAGAACGCCGAACAGGCGCGCGACGCGGTGCGCGCCACGCGCTATCCGCCGCATGGCGTGCGCGGCGTCGGCAGCGCCCTGGCGCGCGCCTCGCGCTGGAACCGAGTGCCCGATTACCTGCAGCAGGCCGACGAGCAGATGTGCGTGCTGGTGCAGATTGAAACCCGCGAGGCGGTGAAAAACCTGGAGGCGATCCTGCAGGTGGAAGGGGTGGACGGCGTGTTTATCGGCCCGGCGGATCTCAGCGCCGACATGGGCTTCGCCGGTAATCCGCAGCATCCGGAGGTGCAGCGCACCATCGATGACGCCATTGCGCGCATCCGCGCTGCCGGCAAGGCGCCGGGCATTTTGATGGCCAACAAGGCGCTGGCGCAGCGCTATCTGGAAGCCGGCGCGCTGTTCGTCGCGGTAGGAGTGGATACCACCCTGCTGGCGCGGGCGGCGGAAGCCCTGGCGAACGAGTTCAAACAGGGCGGGGCGCAAGCGCCTTCATCGGGAGTCTACTGAACCATGAACCACGTCGATTCGCTGCCGCCGGCCAACCCGGCGCAGCAACATAAAGCGTTAACCGCCGCCGAGCAATCGGTGATTAAAAAGTTGTTTCGGCGCCTGATTATTTTCCTGTTCGTGTTGTTTGTTTTCTCTTTCCTCGACCGCATCAACATCGGCTTCGCCGGGCTGACGATGGGCAAGGATCTCGGCCTCAGCTCGACCATGTTCGGGCTGGCGGCGACGCTGTTCTATGCCACCTACGTGATCTTCGGCATTCCGAGCAACATGATGCTGAGCCGGGTCGGCGCGCGGCGCTGGATCGCCACCATCATGGTGCTGTGGGGCATCGCTTCCACCTGCACGATGTTCGCCACCGGGCCGACCAGCCTGTATGTGCTGCGCATGATCGTCGGCATCACCGAGGCCGGCTTCCTGCCGGGCATTCTGGTGTACCTCACCTACTGGTTCCCGGCGTTTTACCGCGCCCGGGCCAACGCCTTGTTCATGATCGCCATGCCGGTGACCATGGCGATCGGTTCGCTGGTCTCCGGCTATATTCTGGCGCTGGACGGGGTGATGAACCTGAAGGGCTGGCAGTGGCTGTTCCTGCTGGAAGGGATCCCGTCGGTGCTGTTGGGCGTGGTGGTGTGGTTCTACCTCGACGACACCCCGGCCAAGGCCAAGTGGCTGACCGACGAGGAAAAAGCCAGCCTGAAGGCGATGATGGAGGCCGACAAGCTGCAGCTGGTGCAACCCAACGGGCCGAGCAGCCACCGCGCGCTGCAGCAGCGCAGCCTGTGGCGCGAGATCTTCACGCCGATCGTGTTGATGTACACGCTGGCCTATTTCTGTCTGACCAACACCCTGAGCGCGATCAACATCTGGACGCCGCAGATCCTGCAGAGCTTCAACCAGGGCAGCAGCAACGTGACGATCGGCATTCTGGCGGCGATCCCGCAGATCTGCACCATCGCCGGCATGGTGTGGTGGAGCAAACGATCCGACAGGCTGCAGGAGCGTAAGCATCACACCGCGCTGCCGTATCTGTTCGCCGCCGCCGGCTGGCTATTGGCTTCCGCCACCGATCACAGCCTGATCCAACTGCTGGGGATCGTGATGGCGTCGGTCGGTTCCTTTACCGCCATGGCGATCTTCTGGACCACGCCGGATCAGTCGATCAGCCTGGAAGCGCGGGCGGTGGGGATCGCCGTGATCAACGCCACCGGCAATATCGGATCGGCGCTCAGCCCGCTGTTGATCGGCTGGTTCAAGGACATGACCGGCAGCTTCAACTCCGGGCTGTATTTCGTCTCGGCGCTGTTGATCGTCGGCGCCGTGCTGGTGTGGCGCATCCCGATGAAGGATTCGCGCCCGAGAGCGACACCTTGATACGCAGATAGGCAGGATTGCAGGAGGTAATGAGGTGCGGAAAAGTACCGGTTTTATCGCCAACATCGATATTTGCAAAGAGTATGACGCGCGCTACGCCGCCGACGAGGTGCACTACGAAACCTTCGCCGGGCTGGCGGCGTTCTTCGGCCGCGACATGCAGGTGCACTGGCACGACTGCTTCTTCCAGGTGCATTTTCTGGAGACCGGCAAGATAGAGCTGCAGCTCGACGATCAGCACTATTCGGTGCAGGCGCCGCTGTTCATCCTCACGCCGCCGTCGGTGCCGCATGCGTTCTTCACCGAACCGGACAGCGACGGCCACGTGCTGACGGTGCGTCAGGAGCTGATTTGGCCGCTGCTGGAGCGCCTGTATCCCGGCAGCAATCTGGCGCTGGACATGCCGGGCATCTGCCTGTCGCTGGCCGATGCGCCGCAGGAGCTGACTGCGCTCAGCCATTATTGGGCGCTGATCCGCCGCGAGTTCGCGCAGAACCTGGCCGGGCGCGAACAGACGCTGGCGCTGTTGGCGCAGGCGGTGTTCACGCTGCTGCTGCGCAACACCGCGCTGGAAGACAGCGCCAACAGCGGCGTGCGCGGCGAACTGCAGCTGTTTCAACGCTTCAACAAGATGGTGGACGAGCGTTTCCGTGAGCATCTGCCGGTGCCGGAGTATGCGCAGGCGTTGGGCGTGACCGAATCGCGGCTCAACGACCTGTGTCGGCGCTTCGCCAACCGGCCGCCCAAGCGGCTGATCTTCGATCGATTGCTGCGCGAGGCCAAGCGCATGCTGCTGTTCAGCGCCTGCACGGTGCATGAAACCGCCTACAGCCTCGGCTTCAAGGATCCGGCCTATTTCGCCCGTTTTTTCAATCGGCTGGAAGGCTGTTCCCCTTCAACCTACCGCGCGGCGCAACACGCCCTTTCGTAACCGCGATCACAGTTTGCCGCGAAAGCGGCAAACTGACCTGAAAAGTACCGGCGATTGCCGCAAAAGTCTCTTCTCGAAACCGGCTTTGGCAGCTTCAATTAAGCAACCAAAAGAAAACATTATTTTAACAAATGGCCGACTCCACGGCCTGAAAAATGCCGATTACGAGGAAGACCCGATGAAACCAGAAGACTTTCGTGCCGACAGCAAGCGTCCGTTCACCGGCGCCGAGTACCTGAAAAGTTTGCAGGACAGCCGCGAAATCTACATTTACGGCGAACGCGTAAAAGACGTCACCACCCACCCGGCGTTCCGCAATGCGGCGGCCTCGGTCGGCCAGCTGTACGACGCGCTGCACGATCCGGCCAGCCAGGATCGCCTGTGCTGGAATACCGACACCGGTAACGGCGGTTACACCCACAAGTTCTTCCGCTATGCCCGCAGCCCGGAAGAGATGCGCCAGCAGCGTGACGCCATCGCCGACTGGTCGCGCCAAAGCTACGGTTGGATGGGGCGCACGCCGGATTATAAGGCGGCCTTCGGCTGCGCGCTGGGCGCTTATCCGGAGTTCTACGGCCAGTTCGCCGACAACGCGCGCCACTGGTACAAACGCATTCAGGAAACTGGGCTCTATTTCAACCACGCTATCGTCAACCCGCCGATCGATCGTCATAAGCCGGTCAACGAGGTGAAGGACGTTTACATTCAGGTGGAGAAAGAAACCGACGCCGGCATCATCGTCAGCGGCGCCAAAGTGGTGGCTACCAACTCGGCGTTGACCCACTACAACTTCATCGGCTTCGGTTCGGCGCAGGTGATGGGCGATAATCCGGACTTTGCGCTGATGTTCGTGGCGCCGATGGATGCCGAAGGGGTGAAGCTGATTTCGCGCGCCTCCTACGAGCTGGTGGCCGGCGCGACCGGTTCGCCGTTCGACTACCCGCTGACCAGCCGCTTCGACGAGAACGACGCAATCCTGATCATGGATCATGTGCTGATCCCGTGGGAAAACGTGCTGATCTACCGCGATTTCGACCGCTGTCGGCGCTGGAGCACCCAGGGCGGTTTCGCCCGGCTGTTCCCGCTGCAGGCCTGCGTGCGCCTGGCGGTGAAGATGGACTTCATCACCGCGCTGCTGCAAAAGAGCCTCTCGTGCACCGGCGTGCTGGAGTTCCGCGGCGTGCAGGCCGATCTGGGCGAAGTGGTGGCCTGGCGCAACCTGTTCTGGTCGCTGAGCGACGCGATGTGCGCCGAAGCCACGCAATGGGAAAACGGCGCCTACCTGCCGGATTCCGCCGCGCTGCAAACCTACCGCGTGATGGCGCCGATGGCCTACACCAAGGTGAAACACATCATCGAGAAGAACGTCACCAGCGGCCTGATCTACCTGCCGTCCAGCGTGCGCGACATGAACAACCCGGAGATCGACAAGTACCTGGCGCGCTACGTGCGCGGATCGGACGGCATGGATCACGTTGAGCGTATCAAGATCCTCAAACTGATGTGGGATGCGATCGGCAGCGAGTTCGGCGGGCGCCACGAGCTGTATGAGATCAACTACGCCGGCAGCCAGGATGAGATCCGCCTGCAGTGCCTGCGCCACGCGCAGGGATCCGGCAACATGGATCGCATGATGCAGATGGTCGACAAGTGCCTGGCCGATTACGATCAGCACGGCTGGAAGGTGCCGCACCTGCGTAACAATGACGATATTAATCAGTTGGATAATCTGCTGAAGTAATTCAGGAGGAGGTTGTATGTCTCAGGAAAATGAACAGCGCCTGCGCTTTCGCGACGCCATGGCCAGCCTGTCGGCGGCGGTGAATATCGTCACCACCGACGGCCCGGCGGGGCGCTGCGGCATCACCGCCACGGCGGTGTGTTCGGTGACCGATACGCCGCCGACGCTGCTGGTGTGCATCAACCGCAACAGCGCGATGAACCCGGTGTTTCAGGAAAACCGCAGGCTGTGCGTCAACGTGCTTAACCACGAGCAGGAGCTGATGGCGCGCCACTTCGCCGGCATGACCGGCGTCAGCATGGAAGATCGTTTCCGGCTGGAAGAGTGGCAGCTCGGCGCGCTGGGGCAGCCGGTGCTGCGCAATACCCTGGCCAGCCTGGAAGGGGAGATCGAGCAGATCCAGAGCATCGGCACCCACCAGATGTACCTGGTGCAGATCAAGCAGATCGCGCTGAGCGAAGCGGGCAACGGCCTGATCTACTTCAAGCGCAACTTCCATACGGTGATTCATCAGATGGCGGTGCCGGCCTGACGCCTGGGGGCGCAGCCAGCTGCGCCCCCCATCTCAACTCTTGTTGGCCGCCAGATCGCTCACCAGTCGGTTGACCGGATCGCTCATGTTGGTGAACTTGCTCAGCTCCGAACGGGTCACCACCACGAACACCCCGACGTTTTTCGCCGGGATCATCGCCATGTAGGTGATGAATCCGCCGCCGCCGCCGGTCTTCTGAATGATGCCCGGCAGCCCGTCCTTCGGCGCCATATACACCCAGCCCAATCCCAATGCATCCGCTTGCCCCGGCACGTCCATGCCCTTCAGCGACACCAGATCGTGGCGCTGGAAGTACATGGTTTGCTCGCTGGCGGCGGTGGCTTTGCGCGGGCCGCTGGCGCTGGAGGAGAGGAACTGCTGCATCCAGCGCTGCATGTCGCGCGGGGTGGAGTAGACGCCGCCGCTGCCGGCCGCGGCGGTGGTGTCGCGACAGGCGCTTGGGCCGGCCGCCGCCACCATCAGGCGCGAGCATTGTTCAGGGCTCGGCGTCAGCGTGGTGTCGACCATGCCGAGCGGTGCGGTGATTTTCTCTTTCAGCAGCGCGTTGTATGGCTTGCCCGCGGCGCGCGACAGCGCGTCGGCCAGCAGATCATACGCCAGGTTGGAATACGCGGCGTGCACGCCCGGCGGCGTCGTGATGTTGGCATGCGCCAGCCACTGCCAGCGCTGGGCCTTGGTCGGCCAGGTGAACACCGGCGTTTTCGGCGGCTTCTTGCCCGGCTGCTCGCGCGGCAGCGCGCTGGTGTGGGTCGCCAGGTTCAATAAGGTGATCGGCTGGCCGGCGTTGTAAGCCGGCACATAGGCGCCCTTGGGGGCATATTTGCGCAGCGGGTCGGTCAGCTTGACCTGGCCTTCCGCCGCCATCTTCACCATCACTTCGCTGGTCATCAGCTTGGTGATCGAGGCGATGCGGATCAGCGAATCCGGGCGCGGGCGCAGGTTGTTGCCGGGCTTGGTGTCGCCAAAGCTGCGGTTAACCACTTGATTGCCGTCGATCACCACCAGCGCCATGCCGGTGGCGCCGCTGTTGTAGAAAATATGTTCGGCATACTGGTCGACGATTTGCGAAGCCAGCTGCGGGGGCGCGGCCTGCACGGCCAGCGGCGCGGCGCACAGGCCCAGCGCCAGCAATAAAGCGGAGACAGAGTTCTTCAACGGTCGTTATCCATTTAACAATGCAGCGGGAAAGGGCGTTATTCGTCGCCCAGTGTAATGCCCCCAGGCCCCTGCTGCATGTAGAAAAAAGAGCGGTGGCGATAAAAATTTTTAACCGCCGCGGCCTATTGCGCGCGGGCGAAAATGGCGATCACTTCGTCCAGGTGCGCCTTCATCGCCTTGCGGGCGCCGCGCACATCGCGCGCTTCAATTGCCGCCAGGATCGCCCGGTGTTCCAGCTCGGAACGGTGCGGCATGTCGTCCGGCGTATAGTGGCGCTGCAGCACGCGGAACATGCTGCCGTAACGGTGGCCGAGCAGGTGCCCGATGATGAACGCATAGGCCGGGTTGCCGCTGGCCTGGGCGATGCGGATGTGGAACAGCCGATCGCCGGGGTGGGTGGCGGAGCCGGCCCGGTTATCGCGGCAGTTCTGCTCATAGGCGGCGCGGATGCCCGCCAGCTCTTCGTCGGTGGCGTGGCGCGCGGCCAGCGCGGCGGTCTCCGGTTCGATCAACAGGCGGGTTTGCAGCAGTGAAAACGGCGGCAGCTCGGCGTTGAAATCCAGCTCGATATTCAGTTCGTCGTCGATTTCCGCCCACTGGTTGCGGCCGGCCTGGGCCATGACCGGTTCTTGCGACGCCGGCGGCGGCGTTTGCGAACGCACGATCACCCCGTTGCCCACCTTGACGTCCACCAGGCCAATCACTTCCAACGCGATCAGCGCCTCGCGCACCGACGCGCGGCTGACCTGCAACTGCTGGGCAAGATCGCGCTCCGAGGGCAGGCGGCTGCCCGGCGGAAATTCGTTGTTCTCGATAAGACGTTTGAGCTGGTCGGCTATCTGTCTGTAAATCCTTGGGTTTTCCAGTCGGGTAATCGGCATTTTTGACCTTTGACGATTCGGCGTTCAGTGATTTGGCGCACAATTATGCGACAAGGCGCTTGAGTAATCGTTATTCAAGTGTAAAAAAATGGTTAATTGAAATGTGGTTTCAAGGCTGTTTTATTAACTTCTTCCCCCAACGATAACGCGTAAAGCGTCTTTTGTCATGTTAGAGGCCTGACCTTTAATCGCCCTTAGTGGCCTGACCATTAGACCTTTAGGCCGAGGAGTCAAGATGGATTTAACCGGGAAACGCGTACTGATCACCGCCGCCGGGCAAGGGATCGGATTCACCACCGCCAGGCTGTTCGCCGCCGCCGGCGCCGACGTGATCGCCAGCGACATCAACCTCGAGCGCCTGCAGGGCTGCGCCGGGATCCGCGCGCTGACGCTGAACGTCACCGATCCGGCCGCCATCGCGGCGGCGGCGGAAGCGATCGGCCCGATCGACGTGTTGTTCAACTGCGCCGGCGTGGTGCACAGCGGATCGATCCTCGATTGCAGCGAGGATCAGTGGGCGTTCGCGCTCGATCTCAACGTGACCGCAATGTTCCGCATGATCCGCGCCTTCCTGCCGGGCATGTTGGCGCGCGGTAAAGGTTCGATCATCAACATGTCTTCGGTGGCCTCGAGCGTGAAAGGGGTGCCGAACCGCTTCGCCTACGGCGCCAGCAAGGCGGCGGTGATCGGCCTGACGCGCTCGGTGGCGGCGGATTACGTCACCCAGGGCATCCGCTGCAACGCCATTTGCCCCGGCACGGTGGAATCGCCGTCGCTGCGCCAGCGCATCGCCGAGCAGGCGCGCGAGCAGGGGCGCAGCGAGCAAGAGGTGTATCAGGCGTTCGTCGCCCGCCAGCCGATCGGGCGCATCGGCACCACCGAGGAAATTGCCCAGTTGGCGCTGTATCTGGCCTCCGACGCCAGTTCGTACACCACCGGCACGGTGCAGATCATCGACGGCGGCTGGAGCAACTGAGCCGCCATTTTTGAGAGAGGAACGCATGAAACTTTTACGTTACGGGGAACCCGGGCAAGAGCGCCCCGGCATGTTGGATGCGCAGGGCCGCCTGCGCGATCTGTCGCAGCATATCGCCGACGTGGGCGGCGCCGCGTTATCGCCGGCGTCGCTCGCCAAACTGCGCGCGCTGGACAGCGCCGCGTTGCCGCTGGTCGAGGGGCAGCCGCGCCTCGGCGCCTGCGTCGGCGGCATCGGCAAGTTCATCTGCATCGGCCTGAATTACGCCGATCACGCGGCGGAAACCGGCGCGGCCATTCCTGAAGAACCGGTGGTGTTCAACAAATGGACCAGCGCGGTGGTCGGCCCCTACGACCGGGTGGAGATCCCGCGCGGCTCGCAGAAAACAGACTGGGAAGTGGAGCTGGGCGTGGTGATCGGCCTGGGCGGGCGCTACATCAGCGAAGCGGACGCGATGCGCCACGTCGCCGGTTATTGCGTGATCAACGACGTCTCCGAACGCGAGTATCAAATTGAGCGCGGCGGCACCTGGGACAAGGGCAAAGGCTGCGACACCTTCGGGCCGATCGGCCCCTGGCTGGTGACCGCCGACGAAATCGCCGATCCGCACAACCTGAACCTGTGGCTGGAGGTGGACGGCAAGCGCTATCAGGACGGCAACACCAGCACCATGATCTTCCGCATTCCGCAAATCGTCAGCTACCTCAGCCGCTTTATGAGCCTGCAGCCGGGCGACGTGATCTCCACCGGCACGCCGCCGGGCGTCGGCATGGGGCAGAAACCGCAGCCCGTCTATCTGCGGGCGGGCCAGACGATGCGTCTGGGCATCGAAGGGCTGGGCGAACAGCGCCAGCAAACCGTACAGGCTTAACCGGGAGCGCCGCCATGACCACCATTACCGCACTGCGGGTTGAAGACATTCGTTTCCCCACCTCGTTGGGGCTGGACGGATCCGACGCCATGAATCCGGATCCCGACTATTCCGCCGCCTACGTGATCCTGGAGACCGATCGCGCGGATCTCAGCGGCCACGGACTGACGTTCACCATCGGCCGCGGCAACGAGATCTGCTGCGCGGCGATCCGCGCGCTGGAGCATCAGATCGTCGGCGAGCGGCTGGAGGATATCGCCGCCGACATGGGCGCCTTCTGGCGGCGCTTCACCAGCGACAGCCAGCTGCGCTGGATCGGGCCGGACAAAGGCGCCATTCACCTGGCGACCGGCGCGGTGGTCAACGCGGTGTGGGATCTGTGGGCCAAATCGGTCGGCAAGCCGGTGTGGCGGCTGGTGGCGGAGATGACGCCGGAGGAACTGGTGCGCTGCATCGACTTCCGTTACATCACCGACTGCATCACGCCGCAGGAAGCGCTGGCGCTGCTGAAACAGCGGGCCGAGGGCAAAGAACGGCGCCTGGAGCGACTGCTGCAGGAAGGGTACCCCTGTTACACCACCTCCGCCGGCTGGCTGGGTTACCCGGATGACAAGCTGCGCCGCCTGTGCCAGGAAGCGGTCGACGCCGGTTTCTCCTACCTGAAGCTGAAGGTCGGGCGCGATCTGGAAGACGACATTCGCCGGGTGCGCATCGCCCGTGAGGTGATCGGCCCGGATCGCCGGCTGATGATCGACGCCAACCAGGTGTGGGAGGTGGGCGAAGCCATTCCGTGGGTGAAACATCTGGCGTTCGCCAACCCCTGGTTTATCGAAGAACCGACCAGCCCGGACGACGTGGAAGGGCATCGCCGCATCCGCGAAGGGGTGGCGCCGGTCAAGGTGGCCACCGGTGAGATGTGCCAGAACCGCATCATGTTCAAGCAGTTCATCATGCGCGGCGCGGTGGACGTGGTGCAGATCGACGCCTGCCGTCTCGGCGGCGTCAACGAAGTGCTGGCGGTGATGCTGATGGCGGCCAAATACCAGCTGCCGGTCTGCCCGCACGCCGGCGGCGTCGGGCTGTGCGAATACGTGCAGCACCTGTCGATGATCGACTACCTGTGCATCGCCGGCACCCACGAAGGGCGGGTGATCGAGTACGTCGATCATTTGCATGAACACTTTGTCGATCCCTGCGTGATCAACGGCGCGGCCTACATGCCGCCGAGCCGTCCCGGTTACTCGATCGAGATGCATCCGTCGTCGATCGAGCAGTATCGGTTCCGCGGGTGAGGCGGGAGGATCGCATGCCGCGCATCGACGCTCACCAGCACTACTGGCGCTACCACCCGCAGCACTACCCGTGGATCGACGAGCGGATGCGCGTGCTGCGACAGGATTTCGATCCGCCCCGGCTGCGGCCGCTGTTGCAGGAACACGGCTTCGACGGCGCACTGGCGGTGCAGGCGCGCCCCAGCGAGGACGAGACGCTGGCCCTGCTGGCGCTGGCTGAGCAGAGCGAGGGCGTATGCGGCGTGGTGGGCTGGTTGGATATCGCCGCGCCACAGCTGGCGCAGCGTCTGGAGGCCTGGCGGCCTTACAGCGCGCTGCGCGGGGTGCGTCATCAGGTGCAGGACGAAGCGGATCCGGCGGCCTGGCTGGCGCGGCCGGAGGTGGATCGCGGCATGCAAACGCTGCAGCGCGCCGGGTATGTGTACGAGATCCTGGTGACGCACCGGGATCTGGCGGCCGCGGCGGCGTTTGCCGGCCGCCACGACCAACACTGGCTGGTGCTGGATCACTTCGGCAAGCCGGACATCATGCGCGGCGCGCGGCACTGGGCGCAGCAAATCCGGCCGTTGGCGGCGCTGCCGCACGTGGCCTGCAAGCTGTCGGGGCTGATCACCGAGGCGCCGGGTGGCCGGTGGCGCGCGGAAGAACTGCTGCCGTTCTTCGATGCCGCGCTGGAGGCGTTTGGCCCGCAGCGGCTGATGTTCGGCTCCGATTGGCCGGTGTGCCTGCTGGCCGGCGACTACCGCCAGGTGGTGCAACTGTGTGAACGGGCCCTCTCGACGCTGGGGGCTGCCGAGCAGGCGGCGATTTGGGGCGACACCGCCTGGAAAATTTACGGGTTAACGGAGTCTGGTTATGGATCTGTATCTGCAAGATAAGGTGGTGCTGGTCACCGGCGGCGGTGCCGGCATCGGCGCGGCGATTTCTCATGTGCTGGCCGAGGAAGGGGCGATCCCGGTGCTGGTCACCAACGCCGCGCCGGAGGCGGCGCTGCTGGCCGATTTACAGCGGTTGCAGCCGCGCACCGGGGTGATCCTCACCGAATTGTGCGACGAGGCGGCCTGCCGCCGGGCGGTCAGCCAGACGCTGGCGACCTTCGGCCGCATTGACGGGCTGGTGAACAACGCCGGGGTCAACGACGGCGTCGGGTTGGAGGCGGGGCGCGAAGCGTTCGTCGGCTCGCTGGAAAAGAATCTGGTGCATTACTACCTGATGGCGCACCTGTGCCAGGCGGCGCTGCGGGAGAGCCGGGGCGCCATCGTCAACATCGCCTCCAAGACCGCACTCAGCGGGCAGGGGGGCACCAGCGGCTACACCGCCGCCAAGGGCGCGGTGCTGGCGCTGACGCGCGAATGGGCGGTGTCGCTGCGCCATGATGGGGTGCGGGTGAACGCGGTGGTGCCGGCGGAGGTGATCACCCCGCAGTACCAGCGCTGGCTCAACACCTTCGCCGAGCCGCAGCGGCAGATGGAGAAGATCACCGCGCGCATTCCGCTCGGGCAGCGCATGACCACGCCGCAGGAGATCGCCGATACCGTGGCGTTTCTGCTGTCGTCGCGGTCATCACACACCACTGGACAGTGGCTGTCGGTGGACGGCGGCTACCTGCATCTCGATCGGGCGCTGACGTGAGCGGCGCGGTGGCAGGGCGGCGCCGTTTCTGCCAGGCGCTCGATCTGATTGACTCACCGGCGCTGATTGCGGAGTACCAGCAGCATCATCAGCGCATTTGGCCGGGCATCGCCGCGCATTTGCGCGAGCACGGCATTCTGGACATGGAGATTTACCGGTTAGGCACCCGGCTGTTCATGATCGTGGAGGTCAGCGCCGATTTCGACGCCGCGCGTTTTGACGCCGCCAGCCTGAACAACCCCGAAGTGCAGCGATGGGAAGCGCTGATGTGGCACTACCAGGCCGCCACCCCCTGGACGCCGCAGGGCGAAAAATGGGTGGAAATGGCGCGGATTTTCTCTCTGCAACAGCAATAACGCCAACATCATCATCGCCAGACGATACGAGGGTATCACCATGCTTGCTGAAAAAAGTGCGGCCTCCGCGCAGCCGGGCGTCCCCGTGACCGCCAATCTGCGCTGGGCCTTTATCCTGGTCACCAGCCTGTTCTTCATGTGGGGGCTGTCCTATGGCCTGCTGGACGTATTAAACAAACATTTTCAGGAGACGCTGCACGTCACCAAGGCGCAGTCGGGGCTGCTGCAGGCGGCGTACTTCGGCGCCTATTTCCTGGTGGCGCTGCCCGCCGGTTATTTCATGGATCGCAAGGGCTATAAGGCGGGCATTCTGGTCGGGCTGTGCCTGTACGCACTGGGCGCGCTGCTGTTCGTGCCGGCGGCGTCGGCCAACAGCTTCGCCGTATTCCTGTTCGCGCTGTTCGTTATCGCCAGCGGCCTGGGCTGCCTGGAAACGGCGGCCAACCCGTACGCCACGGTGTTGGGCGACGCGCAGGGCGCCGAACGGCGGCTTAACCTGGCCCAGTCGTTCAACGGCCTCGGGCAGTTTATCGGCCCGCTGATCGGCGGCACGCTGTTCTTCTCCGCCGGCCAGTCCGTCGGCGGCGGCGATCAGAGCGCGGTGAAGATGACCTATGTGGCGATCGCCGCGCTGGTGCTGCTGATCGCGCTGTTGTTCAGCCGCACCCGGCTGCCGGCGATCCGCGAAGAGGAAAAACCGGTGCACGGCGTGATAGCGCAGGGGTTGTGGCAGCATCCGCATTTCGTCGGCGGGGTCATCACGCAGTTTTTCTACGTGGCGGCGCAGGTGGGCGTGGGGGCGTTCTTCATCAACTACGCCACCGAGCACTGGCGCGAGGTGTCTAACCAGAGCGCCTCTTACCTGCTGTCGATCGCCATGATCTGCTTTATGGTCGGACGTTTCTTCAGCACCTGGCTGATGGGACGGGTCAAACCGGCGACGCTGCTGGCGGTCTATGCGCTGATCAACATTGCGCTGTGCGGTGTGGTAATGCTGAGCGTCGACGGCGTCTCGGTGGTGGCGCTGATCGCGGTGTTCTTCTTTATGTCGATCATGTTCCCGACCATTTTCGCCCTGGGGGTGAAAAATCTGGGCAAGCACACCAAGCGCGCCAGCTCGTTCATGATCATGGCGATCGTCGGCGGCGCCATCATGCCTTACTTTATGGGGGCGCTGGCCGACCGTTACAGCACCGCGCTCTCTTATCTGCTGCCGCTGCTGTGTTTCGCGGTGGTGTTGGTTTACGGCCTGCGGCAGCGCCGCGCCTGACTCACCCCGGCGGCGAATCGGCTTTCGCCGCCGTTTTCGGCCTCTGCCGCCGGGTCCCCATCAGGATGGCCAACGCCAGCAGCAGCACCAGGCTGGACAGCGCGCCGTTTATCGTCAGGCCGCCGGCATCCACCACCAGCCCGCCCACCAGCGAACCGCAGGAAATCGCCAGGTTAAACAGCGCGATATACAGTGAAGAGGCGACCTCGGCCGCATCGGGCGCCGCCTTGAGCATCCACGCCATCAGCGCAACGGAAACGCCGCCGTAGGCGATGCCCCACAGCAGCAGGAAGGCGCCGCCGCTCAGCGGCGTGTGGCCCAGCAGCGGCAGCAGCAGGACGGCGAGCGCCAGCCCGAGGGCGATCAGCGCCAGGGTGCGGCGCAGTCGTTTGGCGGCGGCCTGGCCGGCGATAAAATTCCCGACGAGGCCGGCGATGCCGTAGGCGAACAGCAGCGGCCCCACCCAGCGGCTCTCGATGCCGGAGACCGTCTGCAGCAGCGGACGGACAAAGGTGTAAGCCATAAAGTGGCCGGCGACCAGCAGAAACGTCAGCAGCAGCCCGGTCAGCAGCCGGCGATTCGCGCGTTGCGCGGTGAACGACCGCCAGCCGATCGCCTGCGTGACCGGCAGCGGCGGCAGCACGCACACCAGCAGGAGCAGGGTCAGCGCCGCCAGAACGGCGACCGCCAGAAACGCCATGCGCCAGCCCAGCGCTTCGCCGAGGAATACCCCGAGCGGCACGCCGAATACCGAGGCCGCCGCTACGCCGCCGAAGATGATGGACAGCGCCAATCCGACGGAGGCCGGCGGCACCAGGCGTTCCGCCAGCCCGCCGGCGATGGCCCAGATACCGCCGATGCAAAAGCCCAGCAGGATGCGCGCAGCGAACAGCAGCGCCAGGGAGGTGGCGGCGGCGGCCAGCAGGTTAGCGGCTGTCAGCAGCAGCAGAAAGCCCGCCAGCAGGTTGCGGCGGTCCGTGCGCCGGGCGCCCAGCACCACCAGCGGGGCGAACAGCGCGGCGAACAGGGCCGGCAGGGAAATCAGCAGCCCGGCGCGGCCGATCGATGCGTTCAGGGTGTTGACGATCGGGGTCAGCAGCCCGACGGGCAGCATTTCTGCGGTGACGACGGTAAAGGTGGACAGGCCGACCGCGAAGGTCGCCAGCCACGCTTTTGCGCCGCCGTCGGCGTGTAAGGCACTCATAATGACTCTCCCAACAGATGACGAACCTCAGTGTATCCGCGCCAAAATGGCTGATAAACTGGCCTGAATGCGCAACATTGGGGACAAAGCGTGGCTAATTTACCGTCTATGCCGTTGGATAACCTGACCGACCTGCTGGTATTCATTCGCGTCGCCGACGCCTGCAGCTTCACGCTGGCGGCCGAGAGACTGGGCATCTCCCGATCGGCGGCGGGCAAATGCGTGAACCGATTGGAGGCGCGATTGGCGACCCGGCTGCTGCAACGCACCACGCGCAGCGTCAGCCTGACCGAAGACGGCGCGGTGTTTTACGAATATGCGCAGCGCATCCTGTCGCAGGCCGAAGAGGCGGAAACGGCGCTCAATACGCGGCGGCAAACCCCGCGCGGGCGGCTGCGGCTGGATGTGCCGGTCTCGTTGGGGCGGTTGCATATTTTGCCGATTCTGCGGGAATTTTTGGCGCAGTGGCCGGAGGTGGACGCCGACGTCAGCTTCTCCGACGATTACAGCGATTTGGTGCGCGACGGTATCGATGTGGCGATCCGCGTCGGCGGCAGCGACGACAGTCGGCTGGTGCGGCGGGTGCTCGCGCCGCACCGCCTGATCACCTGCGCGGCGCCGGACTATCTGGCGCGCTACGGCACGCCTGCGACACCGGAGGCGCTGGGCGATCACGAGACGCTGGTCTTCAGCCACCAGGGATTGCCGGCGCCCTGGCGCTATCGGGTTAACGGCCAACTGCACGAACAGCCGGTGCGCGGCCGGATGCGTTTCAACAACGTCGAGGCATTGCGGGATGCAGCCGTCGCCGGGGCCGGTCTGTGTCAGGTAGGGGCGTTTCTGGTCGGTGAACAGATGGCGGCCGGCACGCTGGTGCCGGTGCTGGAACGCTATTGTCGCCCGGGGCCGCCGATCTGCGCCGTCTATCCCAGCCGACGCCATCTCTCCCCCAAAGTGAAACTGTTTCTGGCGGCGATCGAACGGCGCTGGCAGGGCAAGGCGATTTGGGAAACCGTTTAGCGCAGGCGGTTCACGCCGCTTTCAAGGCCAGCGTTCGCCGCATTAGGCGATAGCCGCCGGCCGCCACCAGCAGTACGACCAGGCCGGCCGTGAGCGTGACGCCAAAGCCGGCCGTTATCCCCGCAGCGTCGATCGCCAGGCCCGCCAGGGCTGCGCCGAACGCCACGCCTATCCCCAGACCGGTGACCATCCAGGTCAATCCCTCCGTCAGCCTGGCGGGGGGCACGATGTTTTCAACCAGCCCCATGGCAATGATCATGGTCGGCGCGAAAAACAGTCCGGCGACAAACATCGCCGCCGCCAGCGTCAAGACATTGTGCACCCACAGCAGCGGCAGGGTAGTGAATGCGGTGGCGAACGCCGCGTATAAGAACAGGCGGGGCAAGGGGACGGGGATCTTCATTGCGCCGAAAATCAGCCCGGCGAGGCAGGAGCCAAACGCGTAAACCGACAGTACGATGCTGGCGGCGGCCGGCTGGCCTTGCTGCTCGGCGAAGGCCACGCTGATGACGTCCACGGTGCCGACAATGGTGCCCAGGGCGATCAGCGCCAGCACCAGAATTTGCATTGACGGCATAGCCAGAATGGCGCGCTGCCGCTCGCTGTTGCGGGTGTAAACCGGGGGCTGTGTGCTTTTTTGCAAGGCGAATGCCGTGACGCCCGCCACCAGAAGCAGCGCGGCCACCAGAGGGCCGGCTTCTGGGAAAAGTGAAACGCTGAGCCCCACGGCGATCGGCGGGCCGATGATAAAGGCGACTTCGTCCAACACCGACTCGAATGAAAATGCCGTGTGCAGCTGCGGCGTGCCGCGATAAATTTCGCTCCAGCGAGCTCTGACCATCGCGGAGATGCTGGGCATGCCGCCCGCGAGCGCGGCGAAGACGAACAGCGCCCAATCCGGTGCCTGGTAGCGAGTGCAAATCAGCAGCAGCAAGAGGGCGATCGCGCTGGTCCCGGTGGCATACGGCAGCACTCGGCGTTGGCCGAAGCGATCCGCTGCGCGCGCGATCTGCGGCGCGAGCAGCGCCATGGAAAAGGCGAACGTCGCCGCCACCGCGCCCGCTAACCAATAGGAGCCGCGTACCTGCGAGAGCATGGTAATGATGCCGATGCCGGTCATCGAGACCGGCAGGCGCGCGATTAGCCCGGCAGAGGAAAACGCCTTGCTGCCCGGGGCGGTGAACAGTTTGAAATAAGGATTTGCCATAAAATGGGCTCCGGAATGTTGCGGCTCGGTATTCGCTCAATGTCCATCATTGACATACGCCACGTATGTTACGTTAATTGACATACATAGCGTATGTCAATTATAACGTCATCAATAACGAGGCGGGAGTGAACCCATGGCACGTAAAGCGCGTACCGAAATGATTGAAGAAACCCGACAAAAGCTGGTGGCGGCGGCCCGCCTGCAATTCGGCAACGTGGGGTATGCCGAAACGGTGATGGATGATCTCACCGCCCAGGCCGGCCTGACGCGCGGCGCGCTCTATCACCATTTTGGCGATAAAAAGGGGCTGTTCCTGGCGGTGGTGCAGGCGATAGACGCGGAGATGGATGCGCATCTGGCTGAGATAACCGCGAGTACTGCGGATGACTGGGAGGCTTTTGCGGCGCGTTGCCGCAGTTATCTGATCATGATGACGGAGCCGCAAGCGCAACGCATTCTGTTGCGTGATTCACCTTCGGTGCTGGGAGCTGAATATCTGCGGGCCAGCAAGCTGGCGTGCATCAGCTGGATGACGGGCGCATTGGAGGTATTGATGGCGCAGCGGCGTATCGCTATCGCCGAGCCGGAAGCGCTGGCGCATTTAATCAACGGCGGCCTGATGGATGCCGCGCTGTGGGTCGCCCATCATCCGGAAAAAGACGTGGGGCTGGAACAAGCCTTGGCCAGTTTGAACCTGTTGCTGAACGGGCTGCGTTCCACCGCCGTATAGCCGTATAAGTGTTGATGTCAGCCGCCGCGCCGTTACCACGGCGGCTTAAGAGTGAACGGCAGCGGGCTCGACGTTTTGCGCCAGCTGAATATTGTTGCGGCCGCTGTGCTTCGCCAGATAGAGCGCGGCGTCGGCTGCGCCTATCGCCGATTCGATGTCCAGTTTTTCCAGCGCGGAGATGCCGGCGCTGAGCGTCAGCGTGCCGCTGTGCTGCGGACTGGCGCCGTGCGGGATGTTCAGCTCCGCCACCCGCTGGCGCACCCGTTCGGCCAGTTGCGCCGCGTAGCCTTCGTGCACGTTGGTCAGCAGCACCAAAAATTCTTCCCCGCCGTAACGCACCACGATGTCGCGCGAACGCACCGCATCGCGGATGGCGACCGCCACCTGCACCAATGCCCGATCGCCCATGGCGTGGCCGTAGCTGTCGTTATAGACCTTGAAGTGGTCGATATCCAGCAACAGCACGTAATGATGGCCGGTTTGCGGTTCCAGCAGCATCGTGATCTTATTCTCCAGCCCGCGCCGGTTATAAAGGCCGGTCAGAGGATCGATCATGCTCAAATTATTGAATTTATCGCGCTCGTTATACAGGTTGGCCACCAGCGCGTGAGTAAAGATTTCACTGCGTTTCAACATCAGGTGGTGGATGGAGAAAGCGATAATAGGTAATAGCGTGGTGAATAATATCCGCAGGGTATTATGCATGCCGTCTAAAGCCAGGATCACCATTGCGGAAGGCACGGCGTGTAAACAAAAGGCGGTAAAGTTGTCCGTCAGGGAAATAGCGCTGATAAAAAAGATGCTAAACAAACTAATTAATAAAAAATCTTGGTTATTCGGTAGGCAATATTGACTTTTAACGTAAATATGTGCGGCCCAGAGCAGGCCGAGCACGCCGGCGAACAGGTTGAGTTTGCACAAGTATTTGCGTGGCGTTTGCAGGGACAATAGCGCGGCTACCAGACAAAATAGCGGTATACATAATAAAGGTAGGGTAAATGCGGGCGTATCCCTAAAAGGGAACAATAATGTAAATACGGAAGAGGCGGCATTCATTATCAGAAAAAGAAATAATGCCAGGCGCTGCTTGCTGTTCAGTAATTCCTGATAAGAACGGGCGTTCATACGGAGGTCACTCTTTGCAAAGTCGTTCTGTCGAATAATTAAGGTTGAGAAGCATTCCTTTGGCGCGAATATCCACTTGAATTGCATGGTTGAGTATTGTGATTATTATCATGCAAACAGGACTAGGAATTTTCTTATGTCAAATTATCATTTTTTCATGCTGGTGTCATCTGGGTTTGGTCAGCGCAGTGAAAATGATGCGGCGGCCAAAAAAGTGTTATATGATATTGGTTATCATTATCACTTGAAGGGGGGTTGTCATGCTCACCGCCATGATTGCCGCGTGCGGGCTGTGGGGCGTCAGTTGGTGCCTCGGGGATCGCCTGGCCAGCGCCTGGGGCGTTTTGCTGCCTTGTGCGCTGATGCCGCTGCTGGCCTTGATCGACCTGGATATGGTGCAGTTGCGCACCCTGATCGTGATAGCGATGTTGGCCACGCTGGTGATGCTGTTCAACAGCCGGCTGCGCCACTATCTGCTGCTGCCTTCCTGTATGGCGCTGGCGGGCGGCCTGGCGGCTGTCAGCCTGAACTTCAGCTTCGGGTGAAACGCCGGAAACGGCAAAACCACGCTTAAGCGTGTGATTCATCAATGCGTTGGGATTTTTTCGAGGATACTGCCGGGGAGATCATCAATTGGTGCGAAGAGAGGGACTTGAACCCTCACGTCCGTAAGGACACTAACACCTGAAGCTAGCGCGTCTACCAATTCCGCCACCTTCGCACAGTCGATGTTGTTGCTTTGATTTATATTACGTCGCCAGCGTGGTGCGAAGAGAGGGACTTGAACCCTCACGTCCGTAAGAACACTAACACCTGAAGCTAGCGCGTCTACCAATTCCGCCACCTTCGCATCGATGCTGAGTGCAATATAAATCATGTGGTTATTTGGTGCGAAGAGAGGGACTTGAACCCTCACGTCCGTAAGGACACTAACACCTGAAGCTAGCGCGTCTACCAATTCCGCCACCTTCGCGTACCAGAAACATTACCGGAGTAACGTTACCACGGAGGCGAATTCTAGAGATTTTGGCGGACACGTCAACAGTTATTTCCCCGCTTTGCGGGCGTTTGCTGGAAAAACAGCCATATCGCCGCTTTTCTGCTGGTCAAACAGCCAAATCAGCCAATCAATCAACACTCTGACCCGCGGCGCCAGGAAACGGCCGGGCGGATACATGATGTAAATCGGCATCGGCGGAGGCGGCGTTTCCGCCAGCACTTCCACCAGTTCGCCCTGTTCCAGCCAAGGGGCAAGCGAATAGCGCGCCGCCTGTATCAATCCCATGCCGGCGCGCGCGCCGGCGATATAGGCGTCGGCGCCGCTGACGCTCAGCCGGGCGGGCAGTTCGCGCAGTTCCAGCTTGCCGCCGCGGCAAAACTCCAGCGGGTAATCGCGGTTGCTGGCCAGCGAAAAATACCCCACCGCGCGGTGCGGCGTCAGGCTATCGATGTCGAGCGGCGTACCGTGGGCCTGTAGGTAAGCGGGAGAAGCGCAGGTGACCTGCGGCAACTGGGCGATGCGCCGCGCCACCAGGCTGTCGTCTTCGGTTTCCCAGGCGCGCAGCACGCAGTCCACGCCTTCGCGCAGCAGATCGACGTGGGTGTCGTTGGCGCCCAGCGCCAGCGTGATGTCGGGATAGCGCCGGTAGAAGTCGTCCAGCGCCGGAATGACGACCTCGCGCGCCAGCGAATGGGGCATATCGATGCGCACTTTGCCGGACGGCTGCAGCTTATGGTGGCTGAACAGCGTGTCCGCCTCCTCCAGCGCGCCCAGCAACTGCACGCAGCGTTGATAGTAGAGACTGCCTTCGCTGGTCACCTGCACCTGGCGGGTGGTGCGGATCAGCAGGCGCACGCCCAGCCGCTGTTCCAGCCGTTTCAGCGCGTTGCTGACCGTGGCGCGCGGCAGCTGCAGGCGTTCGGCCGCCCGGCTGAAGCTGCCCAGTTCGACGATGCGGGTAAAAATGCGCATGGCTTGAACCTGATCCATTACCACTCCGTATTGTTGGTGATTTTTGAACAGTGATGTGCAATCTGCATTATTTATCTTTGTCGCGTAAACAACCAGACTTTGCTGCGTTATCCATTCACCGCATGAGGGCAGCACAATGCAACAACGTAAACTCGGTTCCCACGGTCCCGTCGTCTCCACCCTGGGGTTGGGATGCATGGGCATGAGCGACTTCTACTCCACCGGCGCCGATCGGCAGGAAGCCATCGCCACGCTGCACCGGGCGCTGGAGCTGGGCGTCACGCTGCTCGACACCGCCGACATGTATGGCCCGCACACCAACGAAGAGCTGGTGGGGGAAGCGATCAAAGGCAAGCGGCAACAGGTGTTCCTGGCCACCAAGTTCGGCATTCTGCGCGATCCGGCGGATCCTTCGGCGCGCGGCGTCAGCAGCCGGCCCGAGTATATCCGGCGCTCCGTCGAGGGCAGCCTGCGGCGCTTGGGCGTGGAGGAGATCGATCTTTATTATCAGCACCGGGTCGATCCGCAGGTGCCGATCGAGGACGTCGTGGGCACGATGGCGGATCTGATCCGCGAAGGCAAGATCCGCCACATCGGCCTGAGCGAGGCGTCGGTCGCCACGCTGGAGCGGGCGCACAAGGTGCATCCGATCACCGCGCTGCAGACCGAATATTCGCTGTGGACGCGCGACGCCGAGCAGGGCGTGCTGGCGGCCTGCGAGCGCCTGGGCATCGGCTTTGTGCCCTACAGCCCGTTAGGGCGCGGTTTCCTCACCGGCGCTATCCAGCGGCCGGAGGATCTGGCCGAGGACGATTTCCGCCGCAGCAACCCGCGCTTCCAGGGGGAAAACTTCAGTCGCAATCTGGCGCTGGTGGAGAAGGTGAGCGAGCTGGCGGCGCAGAAGGGCGTTAAACCTTCGCAGCTGGCGCTGGCCTGGGTGTTGGCGCAGGGGGAACACATCGTGCCGATCCCCGGCACCAAACGCCGTCGTTACCTGGAAGAGAACGTCGCGGCGGCGGAGATAACGCTGAGCGCGGCTGAGCTGGCGGCGATTGAAGCGGTGTTCCCGCTGAGCGCGGCGGCCGGCGATCGCTACGGCGCGGAGTCGATGACCTACATCAACGGTTAAAAAAAAGCGCGGCCTGCAGGCTGCGCTCTGTCGTTTTCCGCCAACGGCGAATTATTTCTTCTTCGGTGCGCGCGGCGGACGGCCGACGGTCGCTTGGTACACCTTGAAGCGGCCGTTCTGCGCCAGCACTTCGTGGCTGCCGAAGGTGGCGTCCAGAATGTCCGGGTATGGCAGGAAGGCGTTGGCGACAATGCGCAGTTGGCCGCCGATCGGCAGGTGCTTCACCGCGCCGCGGATCAGGGTTTCGGCGGCGGTCAGGCTGGTCTGCAGCCCGTCGTGGAACGGCGGGTTGGAGATGATCATGTCGAAACGGCCGGTGATGTCGGAGTAAACGTTGCTGACGATCACTTCCCCTTCGATGCCGTTGGCGGCCAGCGTCGCGCGGCTGGATTCCACCGCGGCGGCGTTGACGTCGCTGAGGGTCAATTTGACTTTCGGCGACAGCTTGGACATTACCGAGGCCATGACGCCGGCGCCGCAGCCGATGTCCAGCACCTTGCCTTTCATGTGTTTTTCCAGCGTCGACAGCAGCAGCGAGCTGCCGACGTCCAGACCGTCGCGGCTGAACACGCCCGGCAGCGTTTTCACTTCCAGATCGTGCAGCTGATAGCTGTCCCACCAGTCGTTCAGGTCGAACTCGGTCTGCGCGTCCAGGCGGCCGTGATACAGGCCGCAGCGGCGCGCGCTGTCGATTTTCACCAGCGTGACGTGGCCTTCCAGCGTTGGCTCGGCGCTGCGCACGCCGCTGCGGTTTTCACCGACCACGAACACGTCCGCGCCCACCGGCAGCAGCGCCAGGATGTTGCACAGCTGGAATTGCGCTTCCTGCTTGCTCTTCGGCCAGTAGTAAACCAGCGTGTCGCAGTCGGCGACGAAAGCGGGATCGACGGTCAAACCGAACTGCACGTTATCGCCCATCGTCCGGTTCAGTAACTGCCAGTGATGGTATTGCTGAGTGTGGACGCGCACGTCCGCGGCCTCGAATTGGGCCGGCAGGCTGTCCTGCAGGTCGCCGGCAAACAGCACGCGGCGTTCGATAAATTCATCACTGTGGCGCAGCATGACTTCACTGGCGGGGGTTAATGCAGACATCAGATATTGGCTCCTGGAAATGAGACCGGGGATTATAGAGCTTTGTGGCGATATGTTCGACGGGTTTGTTGGCGCGGGCTGCGCGGGTTTGTTAGCATAGCGCGGCGCATGGCAGGCATGGCGCACCACAACGGGTAGGAATCGGCATGGCATCAAAACGCGACTGGCTGTTACAACAACTGGGTATTACGCAGTGGACATTGCGCCGCCCGGGCGTGTTGCAGGGCGAAGTGGCGGTCAGTCTGCCGCCCGAGACGCGCCTGCTGGTGGTGGCGCAGACGCTGCCGGCGCCCGACGATCCGCTGTTTTGCGACGTGCTGCGCAGCCTGGGGCTGACGCCGGCGCAAACCTACAGCCTGACGCCGGAACAGGTGGCGATGCTGCCTGAAGAGACCGCATGCAACAGTTGGCGGCTGGGCGTGACGGAACCGCTCGCGGTCGCCGGCGCGCAGCTACACAGCCCGGCGCTGGCCGAGCTTTCCCAAGACGCGGGGGCCAAACGCGCCCTCTGGCAGCAGATTTGTCATCATGAACACGATTTCTACCCTGACGGCGGCCGACCTGGCCACGGCCTTCAACATTGAGCAAGCCAGCCACGCTTTCCCCTGGACGGAAACCACCTTTGCCAGCAATCAGGGCGATCGCTACCTTAACCTGAAGCTGAGCGCCGATGGGGAGATGGCGGGGTTCGCCATCACGCAGATCGTGCTGGACGAAGCCACGCTGTTCAACATCGCCATTCATCCGCAGCACCAGCGCCGGGGCTTTGGCCGCCTGCTGCTCAACGCGTTGATCGAACAGCTGGAGAGCCGCGGCGTGGTTACGCTGTGGCTGGAAGTCCGTGCCTCCAACCAGGCGGCGATCGCGCTGTATGAAGATCTCGGTTTCAACGAAGTCACCGTGCGTCGTAATTATTACCCGAGCGCCCACGGCCGCGAAGACGCGATCGTGATGGCGTTGCCGCTGGGGTAATCAGCCCGGCCGGAAAAAGCATTGATTGTCACCGGTTGGCAAATCGGCGAAAATGCCCGGCTGTTATCTTTTATTCACCGCTTTGCCCGGCGCCGCGATCGGCGCGTTCTGATGATGTCGCAGGGCGGACTAACCGTAGAACCTGAAAACCATGTCTCCTAGTGAATTTGCCCGCGAAGTCTCCAAAAGAAGAACTTTCGCCATCATCTCGCACCCCGATGCCGGTAAAACCACCATTACCGAAAAAGTGCTGCTGTTCGGACAGGCGATCCAGACCGCCGGTACGGTAAAAGGCCGCGGCTCCAGCCAGCACGCCAAATCCGACTGGATGGAAATGGAAAAGCAGCGTGGGATCTCGATCACCACCTCGGTGATGCAGTTCCCGTATCGCGACAGCCTGGTCAACCTGCTGGATACCCCGGGGCACGAGGACTTCTCCGAAGATACGTATCGCACCCTGACCGCCGTGGACTGCTGTCTGATGGTGATCGACGCCGCCAAGGGCGTTGAGGATCGCACCCGCAAGCTGATGGAAGTCACCCGTCTGCGCGACACGCCGATCCTGACCTTCATGAACAAGCTGGACCGCGACATCCGCGATCCGATGGAAGTGATGGACGAAGTCGAGCGCGAACTGAAAATCGCCTGTTCGCCTATCACCTGGCCGATCGGCTGCGGCAAGCTGTTTAAAGGCGTTTACCACCTGTACAAGGATGAAACCTACCTGTACCAGACCGGTAAAGGCCACACCATTCAGGAAGTGCGCATCGTCAAAGGCCTGAACAACCCGGAGCTGGATGTCGCCGTAGGCGAAGATCTGGCGGCGCAGCTGCGCGATGAGCTGGAGCTGGTGCAGGGCGCTTCCCACGAGTTCGATCAGGCGGCGTTCCTGAGCGGCGAGCTGACCCCGGTGTTCTTCGGTACCGCACTCGGCAACTTTGGCGTGGATCATATGCTGGACGGCCTGGTGGCCTGGGCGCCGGCGCCGATGCCGCGCAAAACCGACACCCGTGAAGTGACGGCGGCGGAAGAGAAATTCACCGGCTTTGTGTTCAAGATCCAGGCCAACATGGATCCGAAGCACCGCGACCGCGTGGCCTTTATGCGCGTGGTGTCCGGCCGTTACGAGAAGGGCATGAAGCTGCGTCAGGTGCGCACCGGCAAAGACGTGGTGATCTCCGACGCGCTGACCTTTATGGCCGGCGACCGTTCGCACGTGGAAGAAGCCTATCCGGGCGACATCATCGGTCTGCACAACCATGGCACCATCCAGATCGGCGATACCTTCACTCAGGGTGAAGACATGAAGTTCACCGGCATCCCGAACTTCGCGCCTGAACTGTTCCGCCGCATTCGCCTGCGCGATCCGCTGAAGCAGAAACAGCTGCTGAAGGGGCTGGTGCAGCTGTCGGAAGAGGGCGCGGTGCAGGTGTTCCGCCCGATCGCCAACAACGATTTGATCGTCGGCGCGGTCGGCGTGCTGCAGTTCGACGTGGTCGTGGCGCGTTTGAAGAGCGAGTACAACGTGGAAGCGCTGTATGAGTCGGTCAACGTGTCGACGGCGCGCTGGGTCGAGTGCGACGACGTGAAGAAGTTCGAAGAGTTCAAGCGCAAGAACGAGATCAACCTGGCGTTGGACGGTGGGGACAACCTGTCCTACATCGCGCCGACCATGGTGAACCTCAACCTGACGCAGGAACGCTATCCTGACGTGACCTTCCGCAAGACCCGCGAACACTGATACATCGGCAGGGCGCCCGGTGCGCCCTGCCAATTCCCCGTATTCTCACTCCGCTAATTAATAAATCTTCCTCATATTTTATCCTGCGAATCGATGTCGCCCAGGCGAGACGCGATTGGCCTGCGTTTTCCGCCGCATGGTCTATCTTTAACGAGATGTCCGCACATTGCTTGAGAGTAAATCACTGTAATACGCTTATTGTTTGGTGAGTTATTCTGATGTGTTGCCGATAGGAGACAGTCTGTTTCCTTAAATATCAATGAGATGACTGTTTTACCGTTTCGTGTCACTTAGTCTGTCGTCAATAGGCGACAGTTTTTTGATTAAAAATCCGACTCAACGCTTTTTTTGTTTGATTTTTAAGGCGTTTATGGAGTTGGCACGGCGGTTGCAATATTCCTGTCGTGAACGCTTAATCGTATAGCGATGATGAAGTATTTACCGAGAGTCCGCGTGAAGGCGGCTGAAGGGTTCCGGCGCTCTGGCGCTGGGGCCCCCAACAAAAGGAAGAGATCGATGAAAAAGACCAAATTTGCACACTCGCTGATGGCTGTTGTTTTGGGTTCTGCTTTGGTGAGCGGCACTGCGCTGGCCGAAGACAGTCTGCTCAACAAGGCGTCTAACGCCGCGGACAGTGCCGGTGCCAAAATCGATAGCTCCATGAAAAAAGTTGACGGTTACATGGATGACAGCGCGATAACGGCTAAAGTTAAAAGTGCATTGGTGGACGATAAGAGCATCAAAAGCACTGACATTTCGGTGAAAACCGAAAAAGGCACCGTGATCCTGAGCGGGTTTGTCGGCAGCCAGGCGCAGGCGGAGCATGCGGTTGCGGTTGCCGGCAAGGTGGAAGGCGTCAAAACCGTCAGCGACAAGCTGCACGTGAAAGATGAAGCCAATCAGTCGATCAAATCGTATGCCGGCGACACCGCCACCACCAGCGAGCTGAAAGCCAAGCTGCTGGCCGATGACATCGTGCCGTCGCGCAATGTGAAAGTGGAAACCACCGATGGCGTGGTGCAGCTTTCCGGTGAAGTGAAAACGCAGGCGCAGTCTGAGCGTGCCGAAAGCATCGCCAAGGCTATCGACGGCGTGAAAAGCGTGAAAAACGACCTGGTGGTCAAGCAGTAATCCCGCCAGGCGCCCGTAACAAGTAACAACAAGCCGCATCTGTCGGGCCGTCAAGGCGGCCCGACGTGTACCACCAAAAAAAGAAACTGATTTGCCGTCGATGTCCCGTTGTCGGGGCGGTAGACGGCAGCGAATTTTTTCACAATGGTAAGGAGAAGCTTATGTTTCGTTGGGGCATTATCTTTTTAGTCATCGCGCTTATCGCTGCGGCACTGGGGTTCGGTTCGCTGGCGGGCACCGCCGCCTGGGCCGCCAAAGTCGTGTTCGTTGTCGGCATCATCCTGTTCCTGGTCAGTCTGTTCACCGGCCGTCGGCGCCCTTAGCCGGCCGGCATTTTCCTGCAAACTGTAACAAAGCTTAATTCCTTTTCTCACGTCGGGGAGGGCCGGCCATGAACAGCGACATCATCGTCGGGCGCTGGAAACAGCTGAAAGGTCAGGTATGGCAGGCTTGGGCCGAATGGTCCGGCAGCGATGGTGCCTGGTTGGCCGGCAGCAATGATTTCCTCGTCGGCGTGCTGCAAGAGGATTACGGAAGAGAGCGAGACGCGGTATCCTCGGAGAAAACGTCTCACTGAGGATGCCAAGTTGGGATACAGAATACCCATCACGCTCGGCAATATAGAACCGCTGGCGTCTAAACCTTTTCGACCAGGAAAAATGGCGTTGGTCTGCGAAGGCGGCGGCCAGCGCGGCATTTTCACCGCCGGCGTGCTGGACGAGTTTCAGCGCGCGGGCTTTAACCCTTTCGATCTGCTGATCGGCACATCGGCCGGCGCTCAGAATCTGTCTGCCTATATCTGCGGGCAGATGGGCTACGCGCGTCGGGTGATCACCCGTTACACCACTTCGGCACAGTTCTTCAATCCGCTGCGCTTCGTGCGCGGCGGGCATCTGATCGATCTCGATTGGCTGGTTGATACGGCGGCGGCGCAGATGCCGCTGGCGATGGACGTGGCGGAACAGCATTTTACCGACGGGCGCGAATTCCTGCTGTGCGCCTGCCGCAGCGACGATTTCGAGCCGACCTATCTGCCGGCGCAGCGCGAACGCTGGCTGCCGGCCATCAAGGCGTCCAGCGCCATTCCCGGCTTCTACCGTCAGGGCGTGGAATTGGACGGCGTCAGCTATCAGGACGGCGGCATCAGCGATGCGATCCCGGTGGAAGAGGCCTATCGCCGCGGCGCCGACACCATCGTGGTGATCCGCACCGTGCCTTCGCAAATGTACTACACCCCGCAGTGGATGAAGCGCATGGAGCATTGGCTGAGCGACAGCAGCCTGCAGCAGATGGTGCGCATCCTGCAGCATCACGAGCAAAGCTATCACCGCATCCAGCGCTTTATCGAAAAGCCGCCGGGCAAGCTGCGCATCTTCGAGATCTTCCCGCCGAAGCCGCTGGCCAGCAATGCGCTGGGCAGCCGATTGGGGGCGCTCAATCAGGATTATCACCTGGGGCGCCGCTGCGGCCGCTACTTCCTGGCCACCGTCGGCCAGTGGATGGCGCAGCAGGAGCCCGACGGCATGAAGGTGCGAAAAGCGTTGTCGCGCCGCCTGATCCAGCCGGAGAACGTCAGAATGCCTTCGCCGATCGTGACCGACATCGCCATGCCCACCGAGCGGGCGGCGCAGCCGGAGGCCGCGGTGGCGGCGCCGAAAATCATCCTGCCGGGCGATCTGCCGCCGGGTGAAGGGGGGGCGCTGTGAGTTACGCCTTTACCGACACCCACTGCCATTTCGATTTCCCGCCCTTTACCGGGCATGAGGCCGAGAGCCTGGCGCGGGCGGCAAGCGCCGGCGTAAAGCGCATCATCGTCCCGACCGTCACCGCCGATCGCTTCGCGCGGGTGTTGCGGCTGGCGCAGGAGCATGCGCCGCTGTTCGCCGCACTGGGGCTGCACCCGCTGTATATCGCGCAGCATCATGAGCCGCAGTTGGAACAGTTGGCGGCGCTGCTGGCCGAACGGCCGCACAAGCTGGTGGCGGTGGGGGAGATCGGGCTCGATCTGTATATGGATAACCCACAGTTCGAGCGGCAGCAAAGCGTGCTGCTGGCCCAACTGAAGCTGGCGAAACAGCATGACCTGCCGGTGATCCTGCATTCGCGCCGCACCCACGACCAGCTGGCCGCCGCGCTGCGGCGCATGCAGATGCCGCGCCGCGGCGTGGTGCACGGCTTTGCCGGTAGCCTGTCGCAGGCGCAGGCGTTTATCCGCCTCGGCTATTACATCGGCGTGGGCGGCACCATCACCTATGAGCGGGCGCAGAAAACGCGCGCCGTGATGGCGCAGCTGCCGCTTGAGGCGCTGCTGCTGGAGACCGATGCGCCGGACATGCCGCTGGCCGGCTATCAGGGGCAGCCGAACCGCCCCGAGCGCGCCGCCGAGGTGTTTCACGCGCTGTGCGAACTGCGGCCGGAACCGGCCGACGTGATAGCCGCCCACCTGCAACGCAATACCCAAGCGCTGTTCGCCATGCCGAATTGAGGTCTGCATAACGTGACTTGTGTCACGTTATAAGATTTTCATTTGCGTCTCGTTGTATACATTTGTGACATAAATCGGTGCGAGGGTGACCTCGCTCAGTATAATCCCCCCCGAAACTCTCCAATAGCAGACCTCTCTTCATGAGCAGGGATGTATTTTATTTTTTGCAACAGGGAAACTTTGCATGCAACTCATCATGAGTCTGGTCGGGATGGCGGTGCTGATCGCCATTGCGGTGCTGCTCTCCAGCAACCGTCGGGCCATCAAACTGCGCACCGTGGTGTGGGCGTTCATCATTCAGGTCGGTATCGGCGCGCTGGTGCTGTACGTGCCGCTGGGCCGCAGCATCCTCGGCAGTATGTCTAACGGCGTGGCAAACGTTATCGCTTACGGCAATCAGGGCATTTCGTTCATCTTCGGCGGGCTGGTGTCCGACAAGATGTTCGAGGTGTTCGGCGGCGGCGGCTTCGTGTTCGCGCTGCGCGTCCTGCCGGTGATCGTGTTCTTCTCCTCGCTGATTGCGGTGCTGTACTACCTCGGCATCATGCAGTTGGTGATCCGCGTGCTGGGCGGCGGCCTGCACAAGCTGCTGGGCACCTCGCGCACCGAATCGCTGTCGGCGACCGCCAACATTTTCGTCGGCCAGACCGAAGCGCCGCTGGTGGTGCGTCCGTATATCGCCACCATGAGCCAGTCAGAACTGTTCGCCGTGATGTGCGGCGGCCTGGCTTCGGTGGCCGGTTCGGTGCTGGCGGGATACGCGCAGATGGGCGTGCCGCTGGAATACCTGATCGCCGCGTCCTTCATGGCCGCGCCGGGCGGGCTGCTGTTCGCCAAGCTGATGGTGCCTGAAACCGAGCAGACCCACGATAAAGACGATGCGATGAAACTGATCGCCGAAGAGGATCGTCCTGCCAACGTGATCGATGCGGCGGCTTCCGGCGCGGCTTCCGGCATGCAGCTGGCGCTGAACGTCGGCGCGATGCTGCTGGCGTTTATCGCGCTGATCGCCTTGCTCAACGGCATTCTCGGCGGCATCGGCGGCTGGTTCGATTACCCGCAGCTGTCGCTCGAGCTGATCCTCGGCTGGGTGTTCTCGCCGATCGCCTTCCTGATTGGCGTGCCGTGGAGTGAAGCGATGACCGCCGGTTCGTTTATCGGCCAGAAGATCATCGTCAACGAGTTTGTCGCCTATATGAACTTCGGCGCCTATCTGCGCCCGGACGATGTGGTGGCGGCGGAAGGCCTGCAGGTGCTGTCAACGCACACCAAGGCGATCATCTCCTTTGCGCTGTGCGGTTTCGCCAACCTCTCCTCGGTGGCGATCCTGCTGGGCGGTTTGGGCAGCATGGCGCCCAACCGCCGCCATGACATCGCGCGTTTCGGTCTGAAGGCCGTGGCGGCGGGCACGCTGTCCAACCTGATGAGTGCCACCATCGCCGGCTTCTTCCTGGCGCTGTAAGCCCTCGCTGAGCCCGCGTCGGCGCGACCGATCGCGGGACTCCGCCTATACTCTAAGCAACGCGGGTGCTTGCCGCATCCGCGATCTTCAGCCGCTTCTTTAGCGAATTTGTGAACGATATCGCGTTATTTTGTGATGTTCTTCACATATAATTCCGGTCTGTTACAGTGCTATTTCATATAGTGTGACGATGAACGCGAATCGCCCCCGGCATTCGTGTTCAAATAGCTATTACTGGCCGGCCGCAAGGCGGGTGGCCATGTGCGGTGAGAAGGATCTCAGTTGCCGCCGCGGGAACGCCGTTCCCCTGCGCTATCTTCATGGAACCAAGTCCGCTCGCCAACACCCAGGTACTCAGTTGGAGAGTTTTATGACCGAATTAACCGCAGCAGCGCAACGTGCGCTGAACTTGATGGATTTAACCACGCTGAACGATGATGACACCGACGAGAAAGTGATCGCCCTCTGTCGTCAGGCCAACAGCCCGGCCGGCCACACGGCGGCCATCTGCATCTACCCGCGTTTTATCCCGGTGGCGCGTAAGGCGCTGCGCGAGCAAGGCACGCCGGACATCCGTATCGCCACCGTGACCAACTTCCCGCATGGCAACGACGATATCGACATCGCGCTGGCGGAAACCCGCGCGGCCATCGCCTATGGGGCGGATGAAGTGGACGTGGTGTTCCCTTACCGCGCGCTGATCGCCGGCAACGAACAGGTCGGTTTCGAGCTGGTGAAACAGTGCAAACAGGCTTGCCAGGCGGCCAACGTGCTGCTGAAAGTGATCATCGAAACCGGTGAGCTGAAGCAGGCCGATCTGATCCGCAAGGCGTCCGAGATCGCCATCAAGGCCGGCGCCGACTTTATCAAGACCTCCACCGGCAAGGTGCCGGTCAACGCCACCCTGGAGAGCGCCGAGCTGATGATGTCAGTGATCCGCGATATGGGTGTGGCGAAGACGGTGGGCTTCAAGCCGGCCGGCGGCGTGCGCACCGCGGAAGACGCGCTGCATTATCTGCAACTTGCCGATCGTATTCTGGGCGAAGGGTGGGCCGACGCGCGGCATTTCCGCTTTGGCGCTTCCAGCCTGCTGGCCAGCTTGCTGGCCGCGCTGGGCCACCAAACCCAGACCGCCGGCGGCGGCTACTGATCGATATCGTTGGCGGGCGCCAGGCGCGCCCGTCTGCACCGACTCTCGGCGACACAGGGGGATGCCTTGTTCCTGGCTCAAGAAATTATTCGTAAAAAACGCGACGGCCAGCCGTTAAGCGAAGCGGAAATCCGCTTTTTCATCAACGGCATTCGCGACAATGTGGTGTCGGAAGGGCAGATCGCCGCGCTGGCGATGACCATTTATTTCCATGACATGAGCATGCCGGAGCGCGTGGCGCTCACCATGGCGATGCGCGATTCCGGCACCGTGCTGGACTGGAAGAGTTTGGCGCTGAACGGCCCGATCGTCGACAAGCACTCGACCGGCGGCGTGGGCGACGTGACTTCGCTGATGCTGGGCCCGATGGTGGCGGCCTGCGGCGGCTATGTGCCGATGATCTCCGGCCGCGGCCTGGGGCATACCGGCGGCACGCTGGACAAACTGGAAGCCATTCCGGGCTTCAATATTTTCCCGGACGATAACGCCTTCCGCAAAATCATTCAGGACGTCGGCGTGGCGATCATCGGCCAGACCAGCTCGCTGGCGCCGGCGGACAAGCGTTTTTACGCCACCCGCGATATCACCGCCACCGTGGATTCTATCCCGCTGATCACCGCCTCCATTCTGGCCAAGAAGCTGGCGGAAGGGTTGGATGCGCTGGTGATGGACGTGAAGGTCGGCTCCGGCGCCTTTATGCCGACCTATGCCCTGTCGCAAGATTTGGCGCAGGCGATCGTCGGCGTGGCCAACGGCGCGGGCTGCAAGACCACCGCGCTGCTGACCGACATGAATCAGGTGCTGGCTTCCAGCGCCGGCAACGCGGTGGAAGTGCGCGAAGCGGTGCGCTTCCTGACCGGCGAATACCGCAACCCGCGCCTGCTGGAAGTGACGCTGGCGCTGAGCGTAGAGATGCTGTTGTCCGGCGGCCTGGCGCAAGATGAGGCCGACGCGCGCGCCAAGCTGCAGGCGGTGCTGGATAACGGCAAGGCGGCGGAGGTGTTTGGCCGCATGGTGGCGGCGCAGCAGGGTCCGATAGACTTCGTCGAACGCTACGATAGCTATCTGCCGGCGGCAACGCTGAGCAAGCCGGTGTATGCTGAAAAGCCGGGCATCATCAGCGCCATGGATACCCGTGCGCTGGGCATGGCGGTGGTGTCGTTGGGCGGCGGCCGCCGTCGGGCGAGCGACGCCATCGATTACAGCGTCGGCCTGACCGAGATGGCGCGCCTGGGCGATACGGCGGATTCCCAGCAGCCGCTGGCGATGATCCACGCCAACGATGAAGAGAGCTGGCAGCAGGCGGCCGATGCGGTGCGCAGCGCAATGACGCTGAGCGATAAGGCGCCGGAAGCGACGCCGGTGGTGTATAAGCGCATCACTCAAGCGTGATGACCCTCGTCTTTCAAGCCGTAGCGTTGTTGGCTGCACGCGTGCACCCCAGTCACTTACTTGAGTAAGCTCCTGGGATACACGCGCTAGCCGCCTAGCTACAACTTGAAATCCATTGGGTATAAATTTAGAGAATAAGGGCGATTGCAGTTTTGCGGTCGCAATAGCGTGAGAACACGCAGGAGAGCACAGATGAAACGCACATTTATTATGGTATTGGACTCCTTCGGCATCGGCGCCAGCGAAGACGCCGAACGTTTTGGCGATCAGGGTTCCGACACCCTGGGCCACATCGCCGAGGTTTGCGCGCGCGGTGAGGCCAACGTTGGCCGTCAGGGCCCGCTGACGCTGCCTAACCTGAGCCGTCTGGGCCTCGGCAAAGCGGCGGAAGAGTCGACCGGCAACTTCCCGCAGGGGCTGGATCGCAACGCCGACATCATCGGCGCCTACGGCTACGCCAGCGAGCTCTCTTCCGGTAAAGACACGCCGTCTGGCCACTGGGAAATCGCCGGCGTGCCGGTGCTGTTCGACTGGGGCTACTTCAAGGACGAGCACAACAGCTTCCCGCAGGCGCTGCTGGATAAGCTGGTGGAGCGCGCCAATCTGCCGGGCTACCTGGGCAACTGCCACTCATCCGGCACCGTGATCCTCGATCAGTTGGGTGAAGAGCATATGAAAACCGGCAAGCCGATTTTCTACACCTCCGCCGACTCGGTATTCCAGATCGCCTGTCACGAAGAGACCTTCGGCCTGGAGCGCCTGTATGAGCTGTGCGAAATCGCGCGTGAAGAGCTGACCGAAGGCGGTTACAACATCGGTCGCGTGATCGCGCGTCCGTTCGTCGGCGACAAGCCGGGCCACTTCCAGCGCACCGGCAATCGCCACGATCTGGCGGTAGAGCCGCCGGCGCCGACCGTGCTGAAAAAGCTGGTGGACGAGAAGGGCGGCGAAGTGGTGTCGATCGGTAAAATCGCCGACATCTATGCCAACGTCGGCATCACCAAGAAGGTGAAGGCGACCGGCATCGACGCGCTGTTCGACGCGACCCTGATCGAAATGGAAAAGGCCGGCGACAACACCATCGTGTTCACCAACTTCGTGGACTTCGACTCCTCCTACGGTCACCGTCGCGACGTGGCGGGCTACGCCGCCGCGCTGGAGCTGTTCGACCGCCGCCTGCCGGAACTGCTGAAGCTGGTGAAAGACGAAGACATCATCATCTTCACCGCCGACCACGGCTGCGATCCGACCTGGAGCGGCACCGACCACACCCGCGAGCACATCCCGGTGCTGGTTTACGGCCCGAAAGTGAAACCGGGTTCACTGGGCCACCGCGAGACCTTCGCCGACATCGGCCAGACCGTCGCCAGTTACTTTGGCCTGTCGCCGATGGATTACGGTAAGACCCTGTTCTAAGCCCTGTCTTTCAAGCCGCAGCGTTGTTAGCTTCACGCGTGAACCCCAGTCGCTTACTCAAGTAAGCTCCTGGGGATTCACCCGCCAGCTGCCTGGCTGCAACTCGAAATTCAAGGCTTGGATGTTTGACGTTTTTATTAAATAAGATTTCTAAAGGAAGAAAATTATGGCTACGCCGCACATTAATGCTGAGATGGGTGATTTCGCTGACGTAGTACTGATGCCGGGCGACCCGCTGCGCGCAAAATACATCGCCGAAACCTTCCTGGAAGGCGCGGTGGAAGTGAACAACGTGCGCGGCATGTTGGGCTTCACCGGCACCTACAAAGGCCGCCGCATCTCCGTAATGGGCCACGGCATGGGCATTCCGTCCTGCTCCATCTACGCGCGCGAGCTGATCGCCGAATTCGGCGTGAAGAAGATCATTCGCGTGGGGTCCTGCGGCGCGGTGCGTGACGATATCAAACTGCGCGACGTGGTGATCGGCATGGGCGCGTGCACCGACTCCAAGGTGAACCGTCTGCGCTTCAAGGACAACGACTACGCGGCGATCGCCGACTTCGACATGGTGCGCAACGCGGTCGACGCGGCGGCGGCGCAGGGCATCCCGGCGCGCGTGGGCAATATCTTCTCCGCCGATCTGTTCTACACCCCGGATCCGGATATGTTCCAGGTGATGAAGAAGTACGGCATCCTGGGCGTGGAAATGGAAGCGGCCGGCATCTACGGCGTGGCGGCGGAGCTGTACGAAGAGTTCGGCTGTAAGGCGCTGACCATCTGCACCGTGTCCGACCACATCCTGCGTCACGAAGCGACCACGGCGGCGGAACGCCAGACCACCTTTAACGAAATGATCGTTATCGCGCTGGAATCCGTGCTGCTGGGCGACAAAGCGTAATACCGCGGCGGGCGTCGTCATGGCGCCCGCCCGTCAATCTATTCACTCCGCATGGCCGTTTTTGGCTAACGCTTTACCTTTCAATTGGATGTGGATCCCGTTGTTACGGACAATCTATTCAGCGAAAGGACAAGAAAACGGCACGAACGCATTCAACGCCTGGCCTGAATTACCCCTGCTTAGGCGCTTCCTGTTTTTTCTCCGGCGCATCGTCTTCATCGTCTTCCACCGTATTGCCTTCTTCCAGTGGTGTGTTGGCGGTCAACAGGTAGGGCGACTGCTGCCAGCGGCTGCGGCGGTGTTGCAGCAGGGTACGCGCCAGAATGATGCCGATCGCCAGCGCCAGCAGGATCATCAGGCGCAGCAGGTTGGTGGTGTTGTCCACCTGTTTGGATTCGGTCGCCAGCACGTGGGTGTCGAGGGTGATGCGGATAAAGCCGATCGGGCCGTCTTTGCCCTGAATGGATTCGACCAACTGGTGGTTGAAGTAGCTGCCGGCGCGTTTGCCGTCGAGCGACAGGCGATCGCGTATACTTATCTGTTCCCCGGCGTGGGAGACCAGCGTGCCGTCCAATTGATACACGCTGACGTCGAGAATGCGGCTGTGATCGGTGAGCTGCTTGAGGATGGCGTCGATGCGCGGATTGTTGCCGTCGTCGTCCAGCAGCGGCGCCAGGCTGTAGGCGACCTGTTTGGTCAGCGTTTGCGCCAGCTCTTCCACCTGCTCGGATCGCGCCATTTGGTGACTCAGGCTAAAATAAGAGGCGCCCTGCATCAGCAGCACCAGCAAAGCCAGGCAAATCAGGATAATAGCGGTGCGGTGCAGGCGAAATTTCAGTTTAGCGCGAGCCATGCAGGTTCCTTGGGCATCGGGGACACTTTATGTTGCCAGAACCGCTGGCGATAGGATAGCTTGATGCGTCGTTTTATCATGCAGCGTTTTTGTCCATTCAGGAGTCAATGATGTCAAACAGTCTGACCTATTGCGATCTTCCGGCGGAGATCTCTCAATGGCCGGGTCTTCCCCTTTCGCTCAGCGGCGACGAAGTGATGCCGCTGGACTACCGGGCGGGCAATACCGGGTGGCTGTTATATGGCAGGGCGCTGGACAAGGCGCGCATTACCCAATTCCAACGCAAGCTGGGCGCGGCGATGGTGATCGTCACCGCCTGGGGCGTGGACGACTATCAGGTGGTGCGGCTGGCGGGCACCTTGACGCCGCGCGCCAAGCTGCTGGCGGCGGAGAGCGGGCTGGATGTGGCGCCGCTCGGCAAAATCCCGCACCTGCGCACGCCGGGGCTGCTGGTGATGGACATGGATTCAACGGCGATCGAGATCGAGTGCATCGATGAGATCGCCAAGCTGGCGGGCGTCGGCGAGCAGGTGGCGGAAGTGACCGAACGCGCGATGCGCGGCGAGCTGGACTTTACCGCCAGCCTGCGCCAGCGCGTCGGTACGCTGAAAGGGGCCGACGCCAACATCCTTAAGCAGGTGCGCGACGAGCTGCCGCTGATGCCGGGGCTGACCAGCCTGGTGGGCAAGCTGCAGGCGATGGGCTGGCATGTGGCGATCGCCTCCGGCGGTTTCACCTACTACGCCGAATACCTGCGCAACCGGCTGCGGCTGGTGGCGGCGGCGGCCAACGAGCTGGAGATCCGCGACGGCAAACTGACCGGCGAAGTGCTGGGGCCGGTGGTGGACGCGCAGTTCAAAGCCGATACGCTGCTGCGGCTGGCGGAGAAGCTGGAGATCCCGTTGGCGCAAACCGTGGCCATCGGCGACGGCGCCAACGACTTGAAAATGATGCAGGCGGCGGGGCTGGGCATCGCCTACCACGCCAAACCGAAAGTGTATGAAAAAGCGCAGGTGGCGATCCGGCATGCGGATTTGATGGGCGTGCTGTGTATTCTCACCGGCAGCCTGAAACACGAAGTGCGATAACGAAAGATTGAGGTAAGACGTGGCAAAAGCGGCAAAACGGGCATTTGTGTGCAATGAGTGCGGGGCGGACTATCCGCGTTGGCAGGGGCAGTGCAGCGCCTGCCATGCCTGGAACACCATCACGGAAGTGCGTTTGGCCGCGTCGCCCGCTGCGGCGCGCAACGATCGCCTCAGCGGCTATGCCGGCGACGCCGGCGTCAGCAAAGTGCAGAAGCTGTCGGAAATCAGCCTTGAGGCGCTGCCGCGCTTCACTACCGGCTTTCTCGAGTTCGATCGCGTGCTGGGCGGCGGTGTGGTGCCCGGCAGCGCCATTCTGATCGGCGGCAACCCCGGCGCCGGCAAGAGCACCCTGTTGCTGCAGGTGCTGTGCAAACTGTCCGAACAGATGAAAACCCTGTACGTCACCGGCGAGGAATCGCTGCAGCAGGTGGCGATGCGCGCCCACCGTCTGGGGCTGCCGACCGGCGGCCTGAACATGCTGTCGGAAACCAGCATCGAGCAGATCTGCCTGATCGCCGAGCAGGAACAGCCGAAGCTGATGGTGATCGACTCGATTCAGGTGATGCACATGGCGGACATTCAGTCTTCGCCGGGCAGCGTGGCGCAGGTGCGGGAAACCGCCGCCTACCTGACGCGCTTCGCCAAGACGCGCGGCGTGGCGATCGTGATGGTCGGCCACGTCACCAAAGACGGCTCGCTGGCCGGGCCGAAAGTGCTGGAACACTGCATCGACTGTTCGGTGCTGCTGGACGGCGACGCCGATTCCCGCTTTCGCACCCTGCGCAGCCACAAGAACCGCTTCGGCGCGGTCAACGAGCTGGGGGTGTTCGCCATGACCGAACAGGGGCTGCGCGAAGTGAGCAACCCTTCGGCTATCTTCCTCAGCCGCGGCGACGAAGTTACCTCCGGCAGTTCTGTGATGGTGGTGTGGGAAGGCACCCGGCCGCTGCTGGTGGAGATCCAGGCGCTGGTGGATCATTCGATGATGTCCAACCCGCGCCGCGTGGCGGTGGGCCTGGAGCAGAACCGGTTGGCGATCCTGCTGGCGGTGCTGCACCGGCACGGCGGGCTGCAGATGTCGGATCAGGACGTGTTCGTCAACGTGGTCGGCGGGGTGAAGGTCAGCGAGACCAGCGCCGATCTGGCGCTGCTGATGTCGCTGGTCTCAAGCCTGCGCGATCGGCCGCTGCCGAACGATTTGGTGGTGTTCGGCGAAGTGGGGTTGGCGGGTGAGATCCGTCCGGTGCCGAGCGGCCAGGAGCGGATCGCCGAAGCGGCCAAGCACGGTTTCAAACGCGCCATCGTGCCGCACGGCAATATGCCGAAAAAGCCGCCGGCCAATATGCAGGTGTTCGGGGTCAAGAAGCTGGCGGACGCGCTGGACGTGCTGGAAGGGTTTTATTAATGTCGCCGACGGCGAGAAAGATATGCTATTTTGTTTAGCATACTAAACGGAGGTGGCCATGCCGCAATTTGATTACCTGAAGACGTCCATCAAGCAAAAGGGCTGCACGTTGCAGCAGGTGGCGGATGCCAGCGGCATGACCAAAGGCTATCTCAGCCAGCTGTTGAACGACAAGATCAAAAGCCCGAGCGCGCAAAAGCTCGAGGCGCTGCACCGTTTTCTCGGGCTGGAGTTCCCGCGCAAAGAGGTCAAAGTCGGCGTGGTGTTTGGTAAATTTTACCCGCTGCATACCGGCCACATCTATCTGATCCAGCGCGCCTGCAGCCAGGTGGATGAGCTGCACGTTATCTTGTGCCACGACGAGCCGCGCGACCGTGAGCTGTTCGAGAACAGTTCGATGTCGCAACAGCCGACGGTCAGCGATCGCCTGCGCTGGCTGCTGCAGACCTTCAAGTACCAGAAAAACATCCATATCCACTCGTTCGACGAGCAGGGCATCGAACCGTACCCGCACGGCTGGAACGTGTGGAGCGACGGCATGAAGGCCTTTATGGAACAGAAAGGCATCGTGCCGAGCTTCATCTATTCCAGCGAAGCGCAGGATGCACCGCGCTACCGCGAGCATCTGGGCATCGAAACCATTTTGGTCGATCCCGAACGGTCGTTCATGAACATCAGCGGCAATCAGATCCGTCAGGATCCGTTCCGTTATTGGGATTACATCCCGACCGAGGTGAAACCGTTCTTCGTGCGCACCGTGGCGATCCTCGGCGGCGAGTCGAGCGGCAAATCGACGCTGGTCAACAAGCTGGCCAACATCTTCAACACCACCAGCGCCTGGGAATATGGCCGCGATTACGTGTTCTCGCACCTGGGCGGCGACGAGATGGCGTTGCAGTACTCCGACTACGACAAAATTGCCCTCGGGCAGGCGCAATACGTAGATTTCGCGGTCAAGTACGCCAACAAGGTGGCGTTTATCGATACCGATTTCGTCACCACCCAGGCGTTTTGCAAAAAGTACGAAGGGCGTGAGCATCCCTTCGTGCAGGCGCTGATCGACGAATACCGCTTCGATCTGGTGATCCTGCTGGAAAACAACACGCCGTGGGTGGCGGACGGCCTGCGCAGTCTTGGCAGCACCGCCGATCGCCTGGCGTTCCAGCGCCTGCTGGAGGAGATGCTGCGCGCCAACAACATCGAGTACGTGCACGTTGAGTCCAGCGATTACGAAGAGCGCTTCCTGCGCTGTGTCGAGCTGGTGCAACAGCTGCTGGCGGCGGACGCCGGTCGGCTGGCGAATGCGCCCGCCCAGCGCCACGCCGCAGGCTGAGAAAAATTAGCGTAATGTGCGATCGCGCGGCAGAAACGGCCGCACGGACGCACATTTAAAGGCCTGTTTAAACATGGTTCATTCGGTAGCGACTACGTTAAGGTTTTCTTTACAATAACGCTCAGAAGAAGACATGTCTTATCGCTTACTCGCTCTCTGGTTGATCTGCTATGCCGCAGCCTGGACGCTGCTGACCGTTCATCTCGATCCTACCCTGCCTTACGACGCCGTCGAGGCGCTCAATTGGGGCCTCAACGGCGAGTGGGGCTCACCGAAAAATCCTTGGTTGGTCGGTGCGGCGATGCAGCCGGCGATCTGGCTGTCGTGGCTGCCGCTGAACGTTTACTGGTACGGCGGGCACTTCATCGCCATCGCCATCGGCATGTTGGGCGTCTGGCTGCTGGCGCGACGCCTGAGCGGCAGCACTTCGCTGGCCTGGATGGCGCTGCTGACGCTCAACCTGTCCGGCATCATCAATTTCGACATCATTCCCTACAACGACAACTACCTGTTGGTGATGCTGTGGCCGTGGATGGCGCTGTTCTTCCACATGGCGATTTCCCGTTCGGCCAACTGGTGGCCGGCCTTCGCGTTGGCCGCCGGTCTGGCGATGATGGCGAAGTATTCGACCTTCGCCTTCGTCTATTTCGCGGCGCTGTCGACGCTGTTCGTGCCGCAGATCCGTCGCTGCTATCGCCAACCGCAGTTCTATCTGGCGGTGGCGATCTGGCTGGCGCTGGTGTTGCCGAACGTATTCTGGCTGTGGAACCACGACTTCGCCGCCTTTAAGTGGGTGGATTCGCAGATCAAGATGCAGCTCAATCTCGACATGCTGCAGTCGCTGCTGCTGGTGTTCTATCCGTCGCTGGTGCTGTGGTGGATCCTACGCCGCAGCGGGGCGGTGCTGGCCTGGCCGAAAGCGTTGCCGATGCGGGTGCTGCTGTGGATCTACCTGCTGCCGCTCGGCATCATCACCTTTTGGTTCTCCTTCAACGTCGGCGGCCGCTTGACCGAGTGGCTGCAGCCGTTCTTCATGCTGGCACCCGCGCTGCTGGTCGGCTGCGTGCGTCAGCCGCCGGTGCGTTCGCTGCGGGCGGCGACTATTGGGCTGATGTGCGCGGCGCTGGCGGTCTATCTGGGGTATGCCGCGGTGATGCTGGGCAACGTGCGCAATGCCGGTCAGAAAATGGTGGGCATCAAGGCGTTCAGCGCCGGAGTGGAGCAGCTGTGGCAGGAGCGGTATGGCGTCAGTCTGCGTTATGTCGGCGGCGAATACCTGTCGCAGTGGATGACGGTGTATGCCGGTTCCCGGCCGCAGACCATTACGCGCTGGTCCAATCATACGCGGCCGAACATCTACAACGTCAACATCAGCTATCCGCAGATTGCGCAGCATGGCGTCGCCTTGTTCGGTCGGTTGGGTGAAGACTGCGCGCACAGCGACTTCGGCGGCGAACTGGCCCACTGGCCGAAGATGCGCCTCGACTGGCAGCAGACGCTGACGTTCCGCGCCGATCCGCAGAGCGACGAGCAGGTGCTGTGCGTCGGCTTCGTTCGCCCGCAGTAACGGCGGCGCAGAACGCCGCCGCGATGCGAACTCAGTAAGCGATAACCAGCTTGCCTTGCATATGGCCGCCGAGCAGCTGTTGGTGCGCGGCGGTCAGCGTGTCTACCGACAGCCCGTGCAGGGTTTCGCTCAGCGTGGTGCTCAGCTTGCCGTCGTCCAGCAGTTGCGCCACCTGCTGCAGGATCCGGCCTTGCTGCGCGATGTCCGGGGTGGTGAACATGCTGCGGGTGAACATGAATTCCCAGTGCAGCGCGGCGCTTTTCAGCTTCAGCGCGTTTTGATCCAACGGCTGCGCGTTCTCGACGATGGTGCAGATATGGCCGAGCGGCGCGATCAGTTCGGCCATCGCCGGCCAGTGGCCGTCGGTATCGTTCAGACAGAGGATGTAATCCACCTGCTCGATGCCGTGTTGCGCCAGGTTGCCCTTCAAATCGCGGTAGTCCACCACCAGGTCGGCGCCCCGCTCGCGGCACCAGGCGGCGGATTCCGGCCTGGACGCGGTGGCGATCACTTTCACCTTGCTGCGCAGCGCGGCCAGCGGAATGGCCAGCGAGCCGACCCCGCCGGCGCCGCCGATGATCAGCAGCGTCTTGTGCTCGGGCGCATCCTGAATGTTCAGGTGCTCGAACAGCGCCTCCCAGGCGGTGAGGGCGGTGAGCGGCATGGCGGCGGACTCCGCCCAGTTCAGGCTGCGCGGTTTGTGCGCGGCGATGCGCGAGTCGATCAGTTGGTGGCTGCTGTTGCTGCCGGGCCGGGTGATGTCGCCGGCGTACCACACTTCATCGCCGGGCTTGAAGCCGCTGACGCCGCTGCCCACGTCCAGCACGATGCCGCTGGCGTCCCAGCCGAGGACGCGCGGCTGCTGCAGGCCGCTTTTCTGCAGACCGGCGTGTACTTTGGTATCCACCGGGTTGACCGAGGCCGCTTTCACTTCCACCAGCAGATCGTACTGGCCGGGCACCGGCATCTCCGGTGAGATTTCGATGAAACCGGCGGGGTTCTGCGGGTCTACGGCAATGGCTTTTATCGACATGATTGTGCTCCTTTCAAATGATGTCCCCAGTGTAGACCCGCAACAGTGGGGTGATAAGATGGACAATATCTAACTGAGTGTTCGTCAGGGGTGAACAATGGAGTTCAAACAGCTGCAGGACATGGCGCTGTTCGCGCTGGTGGCGGAGTGCGGCAGTTTCACCGCCGCCGCGCAGCGTGTCGGGTTGCCGAAGTCCAGCGTCAGTCAGCGCATCAGCCAGCTCGAACAAACGCTGGGGTTGCGTTTGCTCAACCGCACCACGCGCCAGCTGAACCTGACCTTCGCCGGCGAGCGCTATCTGGAACATTGCCAGGCGATGATGTCCGCCGCCGAGCGGGCCGATCTGGCACTGCAGCGGCTGCGCGACAACCCGAGCGGCCGCCTGCGCATCTCGACGCCGGCCGGGTTGGGGGCAACCCTGGTGGCGCGGCTGGCGGCGGATTTTCAGCACCAGTACCCGGACGTATCGCTGGAGGTGTCGGTATCCGACGCCATGGTGGATCTGGTGCAGGAAGGCTTCGACGCCGCGCTGCGCACCGGCAAGCCGCAGGATTCTTCGCTGATCGGCCGCCGCCTCGGGTATGCGCCGCGCTATCTGCTGGCTGCGCCGTCCTATCTGGCGCAGCACTCGCCGATCGAGCACCCGCAGCAGCTGCAGCAACATCGCTGCATTGCCCACCGCGCCTGGACGGCCTGGAACCTGCGCTGCGGCGACGATTATTACCGCTGGCAGCTGCCGCTGGCGCACACCACCGACAATCTGCTGTATGCGCGCGAATGCGCTATCGCCGGTGCGGGGATCACGCTGCTGCCGGCGTTTCTCAGCCGCGAGGTGGTGGCGCAGAAGCTGTTGGTGGAGGTGTTGCCGGCCTGGCGCGCAGAAGGGAATGAACTGTATCTGGTTTACCCGAGCCGCAAGCTGAATTCCCCGGCGCTGGCCTGTTTCATCGATGTGGTATTGCAGCACCCGGCGTTTGACGACTACGCGCGCGAGCTGACGCGGGAGTAGGGCTGGCAGATGACGCCGACGCCTAATTTCTGTCGCCATCGTCCTAAAACCTTTGGCTGGAGCATGGCGCGGGCTATGCTCATGAAAGGGGCTTAGGGGGAGAGGGTATGGATCCGTTATCGGAAGTGCTTGCGCCATTGAACAGCCAGAATGCGTTTTTCGGCGGCCTGAAGGCCGGCGGCGACTGGGCCGTTCATTTTCCTGCGCCGCAGAGCGGGAAATTCAACGCGGTGGTGCGCGGCGGCTGTTGGCTGGCGGCGGAAGGGTTGGCCGAACCGCTGCGGCTGGCGGCCGGCGACTGCTTGCTGCTGACCCGCAGCCTGCCGGTCACTGTCGGCAGCGATCTGTCGCTGCCAGCGCTCGATGCTGACGTACTTTATCTGCAGGCGAAAAATGGTGTGGCGAGCTGCGGTGAGGCGGAGGATTGCCTGTTTATCGGCGGGAGTTTTACCTTCGGTGAGGAAGTGGAGCGGTTGTTGGGGAGTTTACCGGCGTTGATGGTGATCCGAGGCGGCACCGAAGAGGCCGCCGTGTTGCAATGGGCGTTGCAGCGGCTGGCGGACGAGCTGTTAAAGCCTTCGCCGGGTAGCGCGCTGATGACGCATCACCTGGGGCAAATCATGTTGACCCAGGCGCTGCGGATTTACCTGACGGGGGAGGAGGGCGCGGCCTCCGGCTGGCTGCCCGCCTTGTTCGATCCGCGCATCGGCGCCGCGATGCAGGCAGTACACGCCGATCCAGCCCGTCGCTGGACGGTGGCGTCATTGGCCGATGCGGCGAGCGTTTCCCGTTCGACGTTGGCGCTGCGCTTCAAGCAGAAGGCGGGAATGGCGCCGCTTGAGTATGTGTCGCGTTGGCGCATGTTGCTGGCTGCGCGGGCGCTGCGTACCGGCGTTGAACCGGTATCCATCATCGCGCAACGTTTGGGGTACGATTCCGACAGCGCGTTCAGCCATGCTTTCAAGCGCGTGATGGCGTGCTCACCGCGCGATTATCGCCGGGCGCGGGCATAAAAAAAGGCGCCGCATGCGGCGCCTTGGGGATTACTTGGCGATCTTTTTGTACTTGATGCGGTGCGGCTCGAGCGCATCGGCGCCCAGCGTACGCTTCTTGTACTCTTCGTACTCGGTGAAGTTGCCTTCGAAGAATTCCACCTTGCCCTCGTCCTGGTAGTCCAGGATGTGGGTGGCGATACGGTCGAGGAACCAACGGTCGTGCGAGATCACCATGGCGCAGCCAGGGAATTCCAGCAGGGCGTTTTCCAGCGCGCGCAGGGTTTCGATATCCAGGTCGTTGGTCGGTTCATCGAGCAGCAGCACGTTGCCGCCAACCTGCAGCAGCTTGGCCAGGTGCAGACGGCCACGCTCACCGCCGGACAGCTCGCCCACGCGTTTGCCCTGATCGACGCCCTTGAAGTTGAAGCGGCCGACATAGGCGCGGCTCGGCATCTCGGTGTTGCCGATGCGCATGATGTCCTGCCCGCCGGAGACCTCTTCCCACACGGTTTTCGAACCGTCCATGCTGTCGCGGAACTGATCGACGGACGCCAGCTTGACGGTATCGCCCAGCACGATGCTGCCGGAATCAGGTTGCTCCTGACCGGACATCATGCGGAACAGCGTGGATTTACCCGCGCCGTTCGGGCCGATGATGCCGACGATCGCCCCTTTCGGCACCGAGAACGACAGGTCGTCGATCAGCAGGCGGTCGCCGTAAGACTTGCGCAGGTTGCTGACTTCGACCACTTTATCGCCCAGGCGCGCGCCAGGTGGAATGAACAGTTCGTTGGTTTCGTTACGTTTTTGGTATTCGGTGTTGTTCAGCTCTTCAAAGCGGGCCAGACGGGCCTTGCCTTTGGACTGGCGGCCTTTGGCGCCCTGGCGCACCCACTCCAGCTCTTTCTCGATCGACTTGCGACGAGCGGCTTCGGCGGACGCTTCCTGCGCCAGACGCGCGTCTTTCTGCTCCAGCCAGGACGAGTAGTTGCCTTCCCACGGAATGCCTTCGCCGCGGTCCAGTTCGAGGATCCAGCCGGCCACGTTATCCAGGAAGTAGCGGTCGTGGGTGATCGCCACGACGGTGCCTTCGAAGTCGTGCAGGAAGCGTTCCAGCCAGGCCACGGACTCGGCGTCCAGGTGGTTGGTCGGTTCGTCCAGCAGCAGCATGTCCGGCTTTTCGAGCAGCAGGCGGCACAGCGCGACGCGGCGGCGTTCACCCCCGGACAGATGGGCGATTTTGGCGTCCCAATCCGGCAGGCGCAGCGCATCGGCGGCGCGTTCCAGCTGCGCGTTGAGGTTGTGACCGTCGTGCGCCTGAATGATCTCTTCCAGGCGGCCCTGTTCGGCGGCCAGCTTGTCGAAGTCTGCGCCTTCTTCCGCGTACAGCGCGTACACTTCGTCCAGGCGTTTCAGCGCGCCGACCACTTCCGCCAGCGCTTCTTCCACCGACTCACGCACGGTGTGTTCGAGGTTAAGCTGCGGCTCCTGCGGCAGATAACCGATCTTGATGCCCGGCTGCGGGCGCGCTTCCCCTTCGATATCGGTATCGATGCCGGCCATGATGCGCAGCAGGGTGGACTTACCGGCGCCGTTCAGGCCCAGTACGCCGATTTTTGCCCCAGGGAAGAAGCTCAGGGAGATGTTTTTCAAAATATGACGCTTCGGCGGTACCACTTTGCCGACGCGGTGCATGGTATAGACGTATTGAGCCACGTTGCTCTAAGCCTCTCTATATCAGTATTTATAGGATGTCTGGCGGCATGAGTGTAGCCCGTTTCGATCTTGGATCCCAGACATCGCTCAGCGATCGCTAAGTATAACCGTTTATGCGCCGATAAAGGCGCATATTGGTGGCTTATGGCGTGACGACGATCGCGACGCGGCGGTTTTCCGCGCGGCCGCTGGAGGTGCGGTTGTCGGCGACGGGATCGCGCTTGCCCATGCCGCGGGTTTCGATGTTGGCGCGCGGAATACCGACGCTGGCCAGCAGATCGGCGACCGCATCGGCGCGGCGCAGGGAGAGCTGATCGTTATAGCTGTCTTCGCCGTAGTTGTCGGTATGGCCGTCCAGACGGAACTTGGTGATACCGACGCTCAGCAGCGCGCGGCCCATCTTCTGCACCGTCTCGGTGCTTTCCGGGTTCAGCTTGCCGATGTTGTTGCCGAACAGCACTTTATCCGACAGGCCGAATTCCCAACCGTTGTCGGTCAGTTTGAAGCCCTGCGATTGCAGCAGCGCAACCTGCTCGGGCGTCAGGCCTTGCGGCTTGCTCTGGCAACCGGCGAGCGCCAGCAGGGCGACGAACGCCATCGTCAGCAGTGAAAAACGACCTTTAAACAGTTGCTGTATCATAGTCAAAATCCCTAGTTCAAGTGTTATAGCCGGGGCTCTTATTTATGTATAGCCAGCCGCCAGCCTCCGTTATAACGATGCTTTGCTTGATACATCGCATCGTCAGCTTCGTGCAAAAGACCCTGAGGCGTCGACGCGTGATCAGGGTACAGCGCAATGCCGATACTCAGAGAGGTAATGATTGTCTCGTCGTTCGGTAAAATAACCGGTTGCGTCATGCAATCGATGATGTTGTCGGCGATCTGCAAGACATCTTCCGTGCTGTGCACCGGCGCCAGCAGCACGGCGAATTCATCTCCTCCCAGGCGTGCGACCAGATCGGATTCGCGCAGCTGCGCGCGAATGCGTCCGGCAATGGTGGTCAGCACCGCATCGCCCGCGGCGTGACCGTAACTGTCGTTCACTTCCTTGAAGCGATCGCCGTCGATAAACAGCACCGCCAATTTCGCCGGCGGCGCAATATCGCCCAGGGCGCGGCTCAGCCGGCCTTCGAAGAAGGCGCGGTTCGGCAAGCCGGTCAGGCTGTCGTGCGTCGCCCGGTGGGCCAGCGAGTCGTTTTCCTGCTTTAGATGGGCCTGCCAGGCCTCCAGTTCATCGAGCAAGCCATTGAAATCATTGCTGAGCTCATGCAGCTCGGCGATCGGCGCCGAGGGCACCCGCAGGCCGAAGGTGCGATCTCGCCGCACCGCATGCGCCACGTTGGCGATGTCGTCCAACGAACTGACGATGCCGACCAGCATGCGGCGCGACAACACCAGGGCACACAGGGTACTGAGCACCATGCAGGCGATCATGCCGACCAGCCCGCGCAACAGGAAACGCAACAGGCTGCCGCCGTTGCCGCTCAGCCAGACCTGGCCGACCTGTTTGCCCTCGTGGGAGATAGGCAGGATGACCGGCTCGGGCAGCGCCCAGTGGGCGATAACCTGCTCCATGCCGTGCAGCGGACCATCTTTGGGACGATGCCAACTGACCAGCACGTCACCGGCGTTGTTCAGAATTTTGGCCTCCGACACCTCTTCTTTGGCGGCGATCAGCACCATCGCCTCGCGAATGTAGGGGCGATCGCCAAACACCACTGCCGCTTCAACCGTATAGCTGATGGAGCGCGCGATCAGGTGCAGGTTGTGGTTGGCATAGGCGCGCAGCGCGAACAGCGCCACCAGCGTCAGAAAGATGCCGGCGGTGCCGACGGCGATCAACGCCAGCCCAAGATGCACCCGCTGCAGCACCCGGCCCAACGTCGGGCGCGCATTGCCGGAACGGTTTCTACGCAACAGCCTCATAGCGGCGGCGCCTGTTTGCGCGCCAGCTGCAGCACGTTGGGGTGAACGCGCACGCCGCTGCGCGCCAGGGCGTCCAGGTTGACCTTGAAGCCGGCCTGGTCGCCGTTGATCTGCAGGCAAAATGCGCTGCCGGCGGAGCATTCGCTATCGTTCTCGCTGATGCTGAGAATGGAGTTGCCGGAAATGCGCTGCATGAAATTTTGTCTCTGCGCGGCGTTGATGTTCCCTAAATAGATGACATCGCAGCCGGTACTCAGCGTCGGGCTGTCGAACGGCACGCGTTCGGTTTTAATCGGACGCGGCGCGCTGAGCAGGATCGGATCGAACAGCCCCTCGGCATACTGGGTGGGTGCGGTCACGCACAACCGGATCGGATTGGGTTCACGTGACCAGCGGGCGTAGCTGATGATGCCTACCACCACGGTCGTCACGGCGTGCGTGCGCTGTTGATAGGGATCATCGGCGGCGCGCGCAGGCCCGGGCAACGTCAGCAGCGCCAACAAAACGATCAGCAACAGGCGGCCGATATTCAGGCGTGCGGCAAGGAAGCCCGGCACGGGGCTTTTTGCGCAACGCATCGTTATCGCGGTATTACTCGCCATCTTCACCCGCCATTCCGGCCTGATCCACCGCCCGCAGGCCGTGGCCCGACAAGTAAAAATCCGGCCCGCTTGAAGGGACAATCGTTTTGCTGAAAGCTGTCAGTCGCACTGCCTAATGAACACTATCTACCCATAATTGGCGCGGATTGTATTATAAGATGTCTTCGTTGGGCGCTTTATGTGCTGTTTTCTCGGAATTATCCTACTTATTTTTGATAGTATAAAAATGCCCTCTCGGGTTTGCCACCGCTTTTCTGCAAAGTTGGCGCGTTTGGCCAGCTGTCAGGCGATTTGCGCAACGTCGGCGCTATCTCTTAAATGCAATAATGTGATAACTAATAATTAGAAAGTATTTTACTTTTCCAATAAACGCCGTTGCGGCTAATAAAAATCCGGCCGGCGATAATATCCCGCCGCCCTGATTTGTCAGCCAAAGTAAACGTTTTTTACCTGGCTCCGATCATGGCGATACACTTCTTCTTCTACAGTATTGAATGGATGAGCGATTGCGCTGTCTATGGTAGATATCTGCGTCCGGGCCGTGCGCCCGGTTTTATTTTGTTCTGCGGCGCCGTGGCGCGGCGGTTACCGGGGAGCTGGGCGGCTCCCGCGGCACAATCAGTGAGGAAAGAGCGAGGATGGTCAAGGTGGACAAGCGACGGCTGTTGGCGATGGGGCTGTGCCTGACGGCGTTTTCCGGCGCGGCGCTGGCGGATTCTCTGGATGCGCAACGTCAGCGCTACCAGCAGATCAAGCAGGCGTGGGACGGCAATCAGATGGACGTGGTGGCGCAGCTGATGCCGACGCTGCGCGATTACCCGCTTTATCCTTATCTGGAATACCGCGAGCTGACTCAGGATCTGAGTCAGGCGGGGTTCTCCGAAGTGAACGACTTTATCAAACGCAACCCGACGCTGCCGCCGGCGAAATCGCTGGCGCCGCGCTTCGTCAATGAACTGGCGCGGCGCGAAGATTGGCGCACCCTGCTGGCCTTCAGCCCACAGCCGCCCAAACCGGTGGCGGCACGCTGCAACTATTACTACGCCAAATGGGCTACCGGCGACCAGCAGGCGGCCTGGAGCGGCGCCGACGAGCTGTGGCTGAACGGCAAAACGCTGCCGGGCGCCTGCGATCGGCTGTTCAGCGTCTGGCGCGGCGCAGGCAAGCAAACGCCGCTCGATATTCTGGCGCGCATGAAGCTGGCGCTGAAAGAGGGCAACAGCTCGCTGGTCAGCAACCTCTACAGCCAACTGCCGGCCGACTATCAAACCATGGGCAACGCTCTGGTGCGCTTGCAAAACGATCCGACCACCGTGGAAGCCTTCGCCCGCAGCGTAGGGCCGACCGACTTTACCCGTGCCGCCACCGGCATCGCCTTTGAGCGCCTGGCGCGGCAGGATGTGGAAAACGCGCGGGCGATGATCCCGACGCTCGCGCGGCTGCAGAAAATGAGCGACGAGGAGCGGCTGGGGCTGGAAGAGGCGGTGGCCTGGCGCCTGATGGGCAGCGACGCCACCCTGGAACAGGCGCAGTGGCGCGATCAGGTGATTCTGCGCAGCCGTTCGCCTTCGCTGCTGGAGCGTCGGGTGCGCATGGCGCTGGGCAACGGCGATCGGCAGGGCGTCGCGACCTGGCTGGCTCGCTTGCCGGAAGAGTCGCGCAACAAGGATGAGTGGCGCTACTGGCGCGCCAGTCAGCTGATGGACGAAGGCAAACGCGCCGAAGGCGAGGAGATGTTGCGCAACCTGATGACCGAACGCGGCTTCTATCCGATGGTGGCGGCGCAGAAGCTGAACGCAACCTATCCGGTGATGGTGGCGGTGGCGGCCAAGCCGCGCGCGTCGCTGACCGACGGGCCGGAAGTGGCCCGAGTGCGCGAGCTGATGTACTGGAATATGGACAACCTGGCCCGCAGCGAGTGGGGTTCCTATGTCGCCAGCCGCAGCCGGCCTGAACAAGAGGCGCTGGCGCGTTACGCCTTTGAGCAAAAATGGGCCGATCTGAGCGTGCAGGCGACCATCGTCGGCAAGCTGTGGGATCATCTGGAAGAGCGTTTCCCGGTCGCCTGGCCGCAGGAGTTCCGCCGCGCCACCGATGACAAGGGGATCACCAGCAGCTATGCGATGGCGATCGCGCGTCAGGAGAGCGCCTGGAATCCGAAGGCGCAGTCGCCGGTCGGCGCCTCCGGCCTGATGCAGGTCATGCCGCGCACCGCGCAGCATACGGTGCAGATGTACAACATTCCCGGCTATGTCGGGCCGAGCCAATTGTTCGATCCGCAGACCAACATCACCATCGGCACCAGCTATCTGGAGTCGGTCTATCAGCAGTTCGGCCGCAACCGCATTCTGTCGAGCGCCGCTTATAACGCCGGCCCGTCGCGAGTGAACACCTGGCTGGGCAACAGCGCGGGGCGGATCGATCCGGTAGCGTTCATCGAAAGCATTCCGTTCTCGGAAACCCGCGGCTACGTCAAGAACGTGCTGGCTTACGATGCGTTTTACCGCTATCTGACGCACCGGCCGGCCAAGGTGCTGACCGACGCCGAGTGGCAGAGACGTTATTGATTTTGACGGCCCTATGGTATGCTGCTGTACTAGTTAAATAGTATGGTGGCTGCCATGACGCAATTATCGTTAAACGACCCCGCTCTTTCAGAACAAGGCAATGAGGATTGGCTGCGCTTCGTCGCGCTGCTGCAGAATTCGTTTGCGCAAGAGCTGCATCAACCGCTGTTGCAATTGATGCTGACGCCGGACGAGCGCACCGCGCTGGGCACCCGGGTGCGGATCATTCAGGAACTGATGCGCGGCGAGATGAGCCAGCGCGAGCTGAAAAATGAACTGGGCGCGGGGATCGCCACCATCACCCGCGGTTCTAACAGCCTGAAAGCGGCTTCACCCGCGCTGAAACAGTGGCTTGAGCAGCAGCTGCTGCATGACGTGCCCTAGCAGACTCTGCGTTATTGCTGATAGATGGCGTTGTGGAACGGCACCAGCGCCAGCAGCAGCGCCTGATGATAAACGCTGGTGCGGCTCAGCCGGCCGTCGGTGAAGACGCCGATGGCGCCGCCCTGGCGCTTCACCTCGGCGTTGCCGGTGATCGTCGCCATTTCGCTGCCCAATTCGCGGCCTTCGCGAATACCTTGTAAGATGACTTCCGGCAGCATCAGGCTCGCCGAGCGGGATTCGCCGCGGATGGACGGGTTCTCGATGGTCATCCAGGCGAAGGTCATATTCTCTTCAATCCCGGCTTCCACGCCGACCCAAAAATCGGCCTCGGGCCTGACCTGGCGCGCTTCCATCACGCGTTGACGCGCACCTGTGCGCGTTTCGTGATTGCCTATCGGCTGCAGCGAAACGCCGCTGGCGACGTCGACGGGTTCAATGCGGTATTGGCCTGCGCCGAAGACGTCATCGAAGGCCAATTGAATAGCCTTGATCTTTGCCGGGTTGGTAGTTGCAGCGACAACATGGTACATAACGGGTTTGATATCCTTCTGGCCGATACGCCGGGCAGCGGCAAAAGCGCCGCCGGGCCGGGGATAAACGCAAATTTCACGCAGTATAACGGAAAACAAAAATGTTACAGGTATACCTCGTTCGCCACGGCGAAACGGAATGGAATGCGGCTCGCCGCATCCAGGGTCAGTCCGACAGCCCGTTAACCGCCATGGGGGAACACCAGGCCCGTCTGGTCGCCAGGCGCGTCAGCAAAGAAGGCATTACGCATATCATTACCAGCGACCTGGGGCGCACGCGCCGCACCGCGCAGATCATCGCCGAAGCCTGTGGCTGCGAAGTGATTGGCGATCCGCGTTTGCGTGAGCTGCACATGGGGGTTCTGGAAGAACGCCTGATCGACAGTTTGACGCCGCAGGAAGAACAGTGGCGCAAACAGATGGTCGATGGTACTCCTGACGGCCGTATCCCTCAAGGCGAATCCATGGAGGAGCTGGGCGAGCGCATGCGCGCCGCGCTGGAGAGCTGCCTGATGCTGCCGGAGGGCAGCAAGCCGTTGCTCGTCAGCCATGGCATCGCGTTGGGGTGTTTGATCAGTACGGTGCTCGGGCTGCCGGCCTATGCGGAACGCCGCCTGCGCTTGCGCAACTGCTCACTGTCGCGCGTCGATCACCAGCAGAGCCCGTGGCTGGCTTCCGGCTGGATCGTCGAAACGGCGGGCGATGTCACGCATCTGGACATGCCCGCGTTGGACGAACTGCAGCGTTAACGTCGAATCGGGATCAGGTAATCGCACTTGATCTCGGTAGGCGCCTGATGCGGACGGCGCTCGCCTTTCGGGTAGAAGCGCTCGATGTCGTGCCCTTTGCGGCGCGTCAGTTTGAGCTCCGGCAGGCAAGTGCCGTAGACCGTCAGGATAAAGTCCTGCAGGCCTCCGATGGGCCCTTCATAGCTGAACATTGCAAATTCGCCGCCCGGCAGCACCAGCGGTTGAACTTCCTGCACTTTATCAGGCACCTGATCCGGTTCCAGCGCCGTGGTGTACAGCACTTCCTGTTCGTCGTCCTTCTCCTGGCTCGGACGCGAGTGGTGCAACCCGTACAGCACCGGCGGCAAGGTTTCGACTTCGCCGAGGAACTGGCGCCAGAACTGCGAGCGCAGCTCGGTGCGCACGGTGGTGATCTGTTCCAGCGTGCAGGAGTAGCTTTGGGTCAGGCCGACCAGATGCTTATCCGGCAACGAGAGGAACTCGGGCTGCGGCAGAGTGAAGGCCCCCAGACGGATCGGCGGGCAGATGCCGAACGCGTTCCAGTCTTCGGCGCGGCGGTACAGCGCCGGCGTTTGCGCAAACTGTTTCTTGAAGGCGCGCGTGAAGGTCTGCTGCGAGTCGAAGCGATATTGCAGAGCGATATCCAAAATCGGCCGGCTGGTCAGGCGCAGCGCGACGGCGGCCTTGGACAGCCTTCTTGCCCGGATGTAAGCACCGATGGCATTACCGGTAATATCTTTGAACATCCGTTGCAGGTGCCATTTGGAGTAGCCAGCCTTGGCCGCCACGTTATCCAGCGACAAGGGTTGGTCCAAATGGCTTTCCAGCCAGCTAAGCAGATCACGAATGATACCGGCTTGATCCATAGAACTTCCTCGTAAAGCTTGGGGGTAGGAACCCGAACTGTTGATTCGTCACGCTGGTGCTGCGCTATCAGACCGATCCATGAGCCATTATGGGTTGCACTCTTTGCCTCTGCTGCGCATGCCGCGCCAGAGTTGGATTGGGGTACACCGTAGTGGGCGCAAAGAAATAACGACGCCGCATCATAGCAATTTTTTTCCTCCGCGACTCTCAAAGATTTTTGTCACGCTCTGTGCTAAAACGGACGGTGCGGACCCGTAAAAACCCAATTCCGTGAGCTTAGACATAAATAATGGTGATCGCCGAGCCCATTTTCGCGGCAAGGTTATATCGGAGTTAAGTAAATGAAAAAAAGCTGGATATTTTTATTCGGTTTGGTTTGCGCAACCGTGGGAAGCGCACAGGCGGAGCAAGTGGGTTCCGTTGATACGGTGTTTAAATTGTTGGGGCCGGACCACAAAATCGTGGTCGAAGCGTTCGACGATCCGGATGTTAAAAATGTAACTTGTTATATCAGCCGCGCCAAAACCGGCGGCATCAAAGGCGGGCTGGGCCTGGCGGAAGATACCGCCGACGCGGCCATTTCCTGCCAGCAGGTCGGGCCTATCGAGCTGAGTGACAAGATCAAAAACGGCAAGGCGGAAGGCGATGTGGTGTTCCAGAAACGCACGTCGCTGGTGTTCAAGAAGCTGCAGGTGGTGCGCTTCTACGATGCCAAACGCAATTCGCTGATCTACCTGAGCTACTCCGACAAGGTGATCGACGGCTCGCCGAAGAATGCGCTGAGCGCGGTGCCGATCATGCCGTGGGCTGAGGCAAAATAAAAAAACGGGGTTCAGCATGCTGAACCCCGTTTTCATGACGGCAGGCTGGAATTACTCTTCCAGATCGCCGCAGAAGCGGTAGCCTTCGCCGTGGATGGTGGCGATGATTTCCGGCGTGTCCGGCGTCGATTCGAAGTGCTTGCGAATGCGACGGATGGTGACGTCCACGGTGCGGTCATGCGGCTTCAGCTCGCGGCCGGTCATCTTCTTCAGCAGTTCGCCGCGGGACTGGATCTTGCCCGGGTTTTCGCAGAAGTGCAGCATGGCGCGGAATTCGCTGCGCGGCAGCTTGTACTGTTCGCCGGCCGGGCTGATCAAAGAGCGGCTGTTGATGTCCAGCTCCCACCCGTTGAACTTGTAGCTCTCGACCAGGCGGCGCTCTTCGCCGAGGCTGCCCAGATTCATGGTGCGCGACAGCAGGTTGCGCGCGCGGATGGTCAGCTCACGCGGGTTGAACGGTTTGGTGATGTAATCGTCGGCGCCGATTTCCAGGCCGAGGATTTTATCCACCTCGTTATCGCGGCCGGTCAGGAACATCAAGGCGACGCTGGCCTGTTCACGCAGTTCGCGCGCCAACAGCAGGCCGTTTTTGCCTGGCAGATTGATGTCCATGATGACCAGATTGATATCATTTTCAGACAGGATATTGTGCATCTCTGCACCATCATTGGCTTCATGAACAATGTAGCCTTCCGCCTCGAAAATGCTCTTCAGGGTGTTACGAGTGACTAACTCGTCTTCGACAATCAGAATGTGCGGGGTCTGCATATTTGCTACCTAAAATTGCCAACAAAATAGAAAATAGGAAGTACAGAAGTCTCTGTTTTCTTAGAGGAGGGCAGAGATAGCGCCACGTTCCCTCTCAGCAAATGACTAAAGTACGTAAACTCGTTCTTGATGCACTTTCCATCTCATGTCAACAAGATCGCTAGCCTGGTGGGGATGCCGTTCCCTACAACCCCTTGGGTGCCAAAACGGCGCATATCCTAACCCCATTAACAGCAATATAACAGCGCGTGCCGAATTCATCACCCAACAAAACTACGCTTTGTTGACATATATCAAATTCAATTGTAGCACGTTAACAGATTTGTGAAAAACACTTACAGAAATGCCAGTTTAAGTCACAGAACCTCAAATTCTGTGAACGATTCAGCATTATCCGGCCTGATAGGATACAATTATTCGCTTATTGATCATCGCGTTTTTTTAACTCATTGATAAATAAATGCAGTAAAACATAAGCATGAATAATGACTATTACGACAGGTTTATTAGCTCAACGAGCCGTTTAATCTTGTTTGTTGCTATTAACGCGTTTATTGTTACGCAATTGTAAATACATGCGGGCGCTGCGCTATCGTCAAAAATGCAGGCCCGCCTTCGGTGGAAGAGTGATGCAGCTTCATATTGTTCTAGTGGCTCCGGCGCGGCCGGAAAACGTCGGCGCGGCGGCGCGCGCGATGAAAACCATGGGTTTCGCTTCGTTGCGCATTGTCGACAGCGAGGCGCATCTGCAGCCGGCGGCGCGCTGGGTGGCGCATGGGGCCGGCGAGATCCTCGACGGCGTGCAAACGTTCGCCACGCTGGAACAGGCGCTGGCGGATGTGGATTTCACCGTCGCCACCACCGCCCGCAGTCGCGCGCGTTTTCACTACTACTGCACGCCGCCTGAGCTGCTGGAACAGCTGAGTGAGCGTAAGCAGTGGGTCGGCCAGGCCGCGCTGGTATTCGGCCGCGAGGATTCCGGCCTGACCAACGAAGAGCTGGCGCTGGCGGATTTGCTGACCGGCGTGCCGATGCAGGCGGACTATCCGTCGCTCAATCTGGGCCAGGCGGTGATGGTGTACTGCTACCAGTTGGCGAGCCTGATGGGCGTCAACGCCGCGCCGCAGGAGGCTGCGGCGCCTGAAGGGCAACTCAGGGCGTTGCGCCGCCGCGCCGATGCTTTGTTGGATGCCCTGGAGGTCGGCGATGACCAAAAATTGCGCGACTGGCTGCACCAGCGCCTCGGTGCGTTGCCGCAGCGAGATACGGCGATGCTGCATACGCTGCTGCACGACATCGAAAAAAAACTCGCCAAGTGATAGCGGCTCCAGCAGGCGGTTACTCAGTGTGATCCACTATTAAACCGGCTTTAGGTTGTTTTTTTGTTCTGTCATTTTGCTTTTCACCTGTTGCATCGCGCATTACCGCCGCTGAACGGAAAATAAGCAAAAAAAAGAAATCGTTTGACTTGGGATAGCGATTGCTTTAACCAATAGAGGGGACAGAGTATTTCATGAGACAGACAGACAACATGCGCAATATCAGCCTGACTACCACAATTATTACCACCACCGATACCACAGGTAACGGGGCGGGCTGACGCGCACAGGAAACACAGAAAAAAGCCCGCACCTAATCAGTGCGGGCTTTTTTTTCGGCTTAAATTCGGAGAGATCACAAATGCGAGTGCTGAAATTTGGCGGAACCTCGGTAGCGAATGCGGAACGTTTTCTGCGCGTCGCCGACATCATGGAGAGTAACGCGCGTCAGGGACAGGTAGCCACGGTCTTGTCCGCCCCCGCAAAGATCACCAACCATCTGGTGGCGATGATCGACAAAACGGTGGCGGGCCAGGACATTCTGCCGAATATGAGCGACGCCGAGCGGATCTTTGCCGACCTGCTGAGCGGGCTGGCGCAGGCGCTGCCGGGCTTTGAATACGATCGTTTGAAAGGCGTGGTCGATCAGGAATTCGCGCAGCTCAAACAGGTGCTGCATGGCGTCTCGCTGCTGGGGCAGTGCCCGGACAGCGTGAACGCGGCGATCATCTGCCGTGGCGAAAAGCTCTCCATCGCTATCATGGAAGGGGTGTTTCGCGCCAAAGGCTATCCGGTCACGGTGATTAACCCGGTGGAGAAACTGCTGGCGCAGGGCCACTACCTGGAGTCCACCGTGGACATCGCCGAGTCTACGCTGCGCATCGCCGCCGCGGCGATCCCGGCCGATCACATCGTGCTGATGGCCGGTTTCACCGCCGGTAATGACAAGGGCGAGCTGGTGGTGCTGGGCCGCAACGGCTCCGACTATTCCGCCGCGGTGCTGGCCGCCTGCCTGCGCGCCGACTGTTGCGAGATCTGGACCGACGTCGACGGCGTTTATACCTGCGATCCGCGCACCGTGCCGGACGCCAGGTTACTGAAATCGATGTCGTACCAGGAAGCGATGGAGCTTTCCTATTTCGGCGCCAAAGTGTTACACCCCCGCACCATCACTCCGATTGCCCAGTTCCAAATCCCTTGCCTGATTAAAAACACCTCCAACCCGCAGGCCCCCGGCACGCTGATCGGCAAAGACAGCACCGATGCCGATATGCCGGTGAAGGGCATCACCAACCTGAACAACATGGCGATGATCAACGTCTCCGGCCCGGGCATGAAAGGCATGGTCGGCATGGCCGCACGGGTGTTCGCCGTGATGTCGCGCGCCGGCATTTCGGTGGTGCTGATCACCCAATCCTCTTCCGAATACAGCATCAGCTTCTGTGTGCCGCAGGGTGAACTGCAGCGTGCTCGTCGCGCGCTGGAAGAGGAGTTCTATCTGGAGCTGAAAGACGGCGTGCTGGATCCGCTGGACGTGATGGAACGCCTGGCGATCATCTCGGTGGTCGGCGACGGCATGCGCACCCTGCGCGGCATTTCCGCACGCTTCTTCTCCGCGCTGGCGCGCGCCAACATCAATATCGTCGCCATCGCCCAAGGGTCTTCCGAACGTTCCATTTCGGTGGTGGTCAGCAATGATTCCGCCACCACCGGCGTGCGCGTCAGCCACCAGATGCTGTTCAACACCGATCAGGTGATCGAAGTGTTCGTCATCGGCGTCGGCGGCGTCGGCGGGGCGCTGATCGAGCAGATCTATCGCCAGCAGCCGTGGCTGAAGCAAAAACATATCGATCTGCGGGTGTGCGGCATCGCCAACTCGCGCGTGATGCTGACCAATGTGCACGGCATCGCGCTGGACAGCTGGCGCGACGCGCTGGCCGGCGCGCAGGAGCCGTTCAATCTCGGTCGTCTGATCCGGCTGGTGAAGGAATATCACCTGCTGAACCCGGTGATCGTCGACTGTACCTCCAGTCAGGCGGTGGCCGATCAGTACGTGGACTTCCTGGCGGACGGCTTCCATGTGGTGACGCCGAACAAAAAGGCCAACACCTCGTCGATGAACTATTATCAGCAACTGCGCGCGGCCGCCGCCGGTTCGCACCGCAAGTTCCTGTACGACACCAACGTCGGCGCCGGTCTGCCGGTGATTGAGAACCTGCAAAACCTGTTGAACGCCGGCGATGAGCTGGTACGTTTCTCCGGCATCCTGTCCGGCTCGCTGTCCTTTATCTTCGGCAAGCTGGACGAAGGGCTGTCGCTGTCGGCGGCGACCCTGCAGGCTCGGGCCAACGGCTACACCGAGCCGGATCCCCGCGACGATCTGTCCGGGATGGACGTGGCGCGCAAGCTGCTGATCCTGGCGCGCGAGGCCGGTTATAAACTGGAACTGAGCGATATCGAGGTCGAGCCGGTGCTGCCGCCGTCCTTCGACGCGTCGGGCGACGTGGACACCTTCCTGGCGCGGTTGCCGGAGCTGGATAAAGAGTTCGCGCGCAACGTGGCCAACGCCGCCGAGCAAGGCAAGGTGCTGCGCTATGTCGGCCTGATCGACGAAGGGCGCTGCAAGGTGCGCATTGAGGCGGTGGACGGCAACGATCCGTTGTATAAAGTGAAGAACGGCGAGAACGCGCTGGCCTTCTACAGCCGCTACTATCAGCCGCTGCCGCTGGTGCTGCGCGGCTACGGCGCCGGTAACGATGTGACCGCAGCGGGCGTATTCGCCGATCTGCTGCGCACACTGTCATGGAAGTTGGGAGTTTAATATGGTTAAGGTGTATGCACCGGCCTCGATCGGCAACGTCAGCGTCGGTTTCGACGTGCTGGGCGCGGCGGTTTCGCCGATCGACGGCACGCTGCTGGGCGACTGCGTCAGCGTCGAAGCCGCCGAGACGTTCAGTTTGCAGAATGCCGGGCGCTTCGTCAGCAAGCTGCCGGCCGAGCCGAAAGAGAACATCGTTTATCAATGCTGGGAGCGCTTCTGCCAGGAGATCGGCCGCGAAGTGCCGGTGGCGATGCGTTTGGAAAAGAACATGCCGATCGGATCGGGGCTGGGTTCCAGCGCCTGTTCGGTGGTCGCCGGGCTGATGGCGATGAACGAATTCTGCGATCGTCCGTTGGATAAGACGACGCTGCTCAGCCTGATGGGCGAGCTGGAAGGGCGCATTTCCGGCAGCGTGCATTACGACAACGTGGCGCCTTGCTATCTGGGCGGCCTGCAGCTGATGCTGGAAGAAGAAGGCATTATCAGCCAGGAGGTGCCGTGCTTTGACGATTGGCTGTGGGTTATGGCCTATCCGGGCATCAAAGTGTCCACCGCCGAAGCGCGCGCCATTTTACCCGCGCAATACCGTCGTCAGGATTGCATCAGCCATGGCCGCTATCTGGCCGGCTTTATTCACGCCTGCCATACCCGGCAGCCGCAGCTGGCCGCCAAATTGATGCAGGACGTGATCGCCGAACCGTACCGCACCCGGCTGCTACCGGGCTTCGCCGAAGCGCGCAAGGCGGCGCAGGAGATCGGCGCGTTGGCCTGCGGCATCTCCGGCTCTGGCCCGACGCTGTTCGCCGTCTGCAATGACGGCGCCACCGCGCAACGCATGGCCGCCTGGCTGCAACAACACTATCTGCAAAACGACGAAGGTTTTGTTCATATTTGCCGTCTGGATACCGCAGGCGCTCGACTACTGGGATAACGCATGAAACTGTACAACCTTAAGGATCACAACGAGCAGGTCAGCTTCGCGCAGGCGATCAAACAAGGCTTGGGCAAGCAACAGGGGCTGTTCTTCCCGCTGGAGCTGCCGGAGTTCGAACTGACCGAAATCGACCACCTGCTGGAGCAGGATTTTGTCACCCGCAGCAGCCGCATTCTGTCGGCCTTTATCGGCGAAGAGGTGCCGGAAGCGGCGCTGAAGAAACGCGTGCAGGCCGCCTTTGAGTTCCCAGCGCCGGTGGCGAAAGTGACCGATGACGTCTCCTGCCTGGAGCTGTTCCACGGCCCGACGCTGGCGTTCAAAGACTTCGGCGGCCGCTTTATGGCGCAGATGCTGGCGGAAGTGGCCGGCGAGCAGCCGGTGACCATTCTGACCGCCACCTCCGGCGACACCGGCGCCGCCGTGGCGCACGCCTTCTACGGCCTGAAAAATGTGCGGGTGGTGATCCTGTATCCGCAGGGCAAAATCAGCCCGCTGCAGGAAAAGCTGTTCTGCACCCTAGGCGGCAACATTCACACCGTGGCGATCGACGGCGACTTCGATGCTTGTCAGGCGCTGGTGAAGCAGGCGTTCGACGATCAGGAATTGAAAGACGCGCTGCACCTGAACTCGGCCAACTCGATCAACATCAGCCGTTTGCTGGCGCAGATTTGCTACTACTTCGAAGCGGTGGCGCAGCTGCCGCAGGAAGCGCGCAATCAACTGGTGATTTCGGTGCCGAGCGGCAACTTCGGCGATCTGACCGCCGGGCTGCTGGCCAAATCGCTGGGCCTGCCGGTGAAGCGCTTCATCGCCGCCACCAACGCCAACGACACCGTGCCGCGCTTCCTGACCAGCGGCCAGTGGCAGCCGCACGCTACGGTCGCGACGCTGTCCAACGCCATGGACGTCAGCCAGCCGAACAACTGGCCGCGCGTGGAAGAGCTGTTCCGTCGCAAGGTCTGGCAGTTGAAAGAGCTGGGTCACGCGGCGGTCAGCGACGAGACCACCAAAGACACGATGCGTGAGCTGGCCGAGCTGGGCTATATCTCCGAACCGCACGCGGCCATTGCCTACCGTGCGCTGCGTGACCAATTGCAGGAAGGGGAGTTCGGCCTGTTCCTCGGCACCGCGCATCCGGCCAAGTTTAAAGAGAGTGTGGAAGCGATACTCGGCCAGGAACTGCCGTTGCCGAAAGCGCTGGCGCTGCGGGCTGAGCTGCCGCTGCTGTCGCACACGCTGCCGGCCAACTTCGGCGAACTGCGCAAGTTCCTGATGGGGCTGCCTGCCTGAAGTTCGGCAGGCTAAAATGCGAAAAGCCGTCTTGCGACGGCTTTTTTTTATGCCTGCTCCGGGCGTTTGAACACCAGTTCATTGCCTTGCGAGGCGGCTTCGTCGAAGGCGTAGCCTTCCAGGTTGAAGTCCGCCAGCTGCTCGCTGCGCGTCAGGCGGTTTTTGATGATAAAGCGGCTCATCAACCCGCGCGCTTTCTTGGCGTAGAAGCTGATGACCTTGAACTTGCCGTTCTTCTCGTCGAGGAACACCGGTTTGATCAGCGAGCCGTGCAGCTTGGCCGGCTTCACCGCTTTGAAATACTCGTCTGACGCCAGGTTGACCACCACGTCGTCGCCCTGTTGCTCCAGCGCTTCGTTGAGCTTTTTGGTGATCTGATCGCCCCAGAAGCTGTACAGATCTTTGCCCTTCGGGTTTTCCAGCTTGATGCCCATCTCCAGCCGGTACGGCATCATCAGATCGAGCGGGCGCAGTACGCCATACAGGCCGGACAGCATGCGCAGATGCTGCTGGGCGAAGTCGAAATCGGCTTCGTTGAAGTCCTGCGCCTGCAGGCCGGTATAGACGTCGCCCTTGAACGCCAGCAGCGCCTGACGGGCGTTGTCCGGGGTAAATGTCGGTTGCCATTCGCTAAAGCGTGCGGCGTTCAGCCCGGCCAGCTTGTCGCTGATGCTCATCAGGCTGGCGATTTGCGCCGGCGTCAGCTCGCGGCAAATGTTGATAAGCTGCTTAGACTTGTTCAGCAGTTCGGGCTGCGTGAAGCGTTTTGTCGCCAGCGGGCTGTCGTAATCGAGCGTTTTTGCAGGTGAAATAATAACGAGCATGGCCAGATCCTGTTTATCCAAGTGCGCATACTGTAGCAAAAAGCGCGGGAAAAAGGGGCTATCGGTCCAATAGGCGGGGCGCGTATCGCACGCGCCCCGGAATACTCAGCGCGGCGGCTGCTTGTCGTCCCACACGCCCGGCTCCAGTTGCGATTTCAGCTCCGGGTAACGGTTGGCGTCGAAGGTCGGCAGCTTGCCCAGGCGGCGCTGGCGATGGTAGTCGTCGGCCAGCTTCAGCGCGACCCGCGACAGCAGCAAGATAGCCGTCAGGTTGGTGATCGCCATCAGCGCCATGGAGGTATCCGCCATTTTCCACACCAGCGGCAGCTCCGCCAGCGCGCCGAACATCACCATGCCCAGCGCCACGCAGCGGAAAATTAACAGGCCGCCTGGGTGGTTGTGCTCGAGGAACACCAGGTTGCTCTCGGCATAGGCGTAGTTGGCGATGATCGACGTAAAGGCGAAGAAGAAGATGGCGATGGCGACGAACGGAGTCCCCCAACTGCCGACGGCGGTCGACAGCGCGCGCTGGGTCAGATCGATGCCGCTGATGCTGTCGGTCGGCTGATCGAGAATGCCGGAAGAGAGGATGATCGCCGCGGTGGCGCTGCAGATGACGATGGTGTCGATAAATACCCCGAGCATCTGCACGTAGCCCTGTGAAGCGGGATGCGGCGGATAAGGCGAGGCGGACGCCGCCGCGTTGGGCGCCGATCCCATGCCGGCTTCATTGGAGAACAGGCCGCGCTGCACGCCCTGGGTCATCGCCTGGGAGATACCGTAACCGACGGCGCCGGCCGCGGCTTCCTGCAGGCCGAAGGCGCTTTTGAAGATCAGCGTCAGGATCGCCGGCATGTGCTCGATGTTATGGCCAATCACCCAGAGAGCCAGCAGCAGGTAGGCTCCGGCCATCAGCGGCACCACCAGCTCGGCCACTTTGGCGATGGAGCGGATGCCGCCGAAGATCACCACGCCGCTCAGCAGCACCAGGCCAATACCGACGTGCAGCGGCTGTAAATGGAAGGCGACGGCGGAGGCCTGCGCGATGGAGTTGGCCTGTACGGCGTTGAACACCAGGCCGAAAGCGATGATCAGGAAAATGGAGAACAGCACGCCCATCCAGCGCATGCCGAGTCCCTTTTCCATGTAATAGGCCGGGCCGCCGCGGTAGTTGCCGTTGTCGTCTTTGGTTTTGTAGAGCTGAGCCAGCGAGCTTTCCACAAATGACGTGGCCATGCCGATAAACGCCACCACCCACATCCAGAAGATGGCGCCGGGGCCGCCGGCGGTCAGGGCGATGGCGACGCCGGTCAGGTTGCCGGTGCCGACGCGCGCCGCCAGCGTGGTGCACAGCGCCTGGAAAGAGGAGATGCCGGCGCTGTCGCTTTTATTGCTGTTTTTCAACACCGAGAACATGTGGCTGAAGTGGCGGAGCTGGATAAAACGGGTGCGCAGCGTGAAGTAAATGCCGGTGCCGAGCAGCAGATAAATCAGCACCGACCCCCACAAAATGTTGTTTATAAAATTCATCAGGTCCGTCAAGGGATCCCTCCTCCTTATCGAAATGTCATGCGCACCTGGCAGCATCCACCGCAGGTGAGAAATATTGGCCTATTTTTTACAAGAGCTTAGCTGGAATCGGTCCGGCGTCAGGCGATTAAGATTTTTCGCAGATTGGCGGACGAATTGCATCAATTTTTTCGAATTTAACATAATTTATTCGGGCGATAGCACGTTATTGCCTTTCCATCCGCTCGGTAATGGCGAAAGATATCGGCGTAAACGGTTGCTCGCCCAAGGATAAAACAGATGCTTGCGCGCCGCGGTTTTCCAGCCTTGCGCCGGGCTTGGCGCATGTTATTATCAGGGCAGGGCATGGTTGAACAATGCCAAAAGTTCATGCACAAACGATGAGATAATGCCAACATGACCGACAAATTAACTTCCCTGCGCCAGCTGACTACAGTGGTTGCAGATACGGGTGATATCGCGGCAATGAAGCTGTATCAACCGCAGGACGCCACAACCAACCCTTCGCTGATCCTCAATGCAGCCCAAATTCCTGAATACCGCAAACTGATTGACGAAGCCATCGCCTGGGCGCGCGGCCAGAGCAGCGATCGCGAGCAGCAGATCGCCGACGCCGCCGACAAGCTGGCGGTCAACATCGGTCTGGAGATCCTCAAACTGGTTCCGGGCCGCATCTCCACCGAGGTTGACGCGCGTCTGTCTTACGACACCGTCGCCAGCGTGGCCAAGGCCAAGCGCCTGATCAAGCTGTACAACGAAGCCGGCATCAGCAACGATCGCATTCTGATCAAACTGGCCTCGACCTGGCAGGGCATCCGCGCGGCGGAGCAGTTGGAGAAAGAAGGCATCAACTGTAACCTGACGCTGCTGTTCTCCTTCGCTCAGGCTCGCGCCTGCGCCGAAGCCGGCGTTTACCTGATTTCGCCGTTCGTCGGCCGTATCCTCGATTGGTACAAAGCCAACGGCGACAAGAAAGAGTTCGCGCCGCACGAAGATCCGGGCGTGATCTCCGTGACCGAGATTTACCAGTACTACAAACAACACGGTTACAACACCGTGGTGATGGGCGCCAGCTTCCGCAACGTCGGCGAAATCATCGAGCTGGCCGGCTGCGACCGCCTGACCATCGCCCCTGCGCTGCTGAAAGAGCTGGCGGAGAGCGAAGGCGCGCTGGAGCGCAAACTGTCTTACACCGGTGAAGTGAAGGCGCGTCCTGCCGCACTGACCGAACCTGAGTTCTACTGGCAGCACAACCAGGATCCGATGGCGGTCGAGAAACTGACCGACGGCATCCGCAAGTTCGCCGTAGACCAGGGCAAACTGGAAAAAATGATCGCCGACCTGCTGTAATTCCCGCAGATCGCGCAGTAAAAAGGTGGCTCAGGCCACCTTTTTTTATGCCCGACGCTCCCGCCGGCGGGGGAAGCCCTTATACTCTCGGCAATGACAACAGAACGGGAGACGAACCCGTTCGGACCCCATCAGGCTGTAGAGGTTACGCATGGATATTTTACGTATTGGTTTGGTTTCCGTTTCTGACCGCGCTTCCGGCGGCGTTTACCAGGATAAAGGCATTCCGGCGCTGGAGGAGTGGCTGGCCGGCGCGCTGGCGACGCCGTTCAAGCTGGAAACCCGGCTGATCCCCGATGAGCAGACGCAAATTGAACAAACGCTGTGTGAGCTGGTGGACGAAATGGGCTGCCATCTGGTGCTGACCACCGGCGGCACCGGGCCGGCGCGTCGCGACGTCACCCCCGACGCCACGCTGGCGATCGCCGATCGCGTGATGCCCGGTTTCGGCGAGCAAATGCGTCAGATCAGCCTACACTATGTGCCAACGGCAATTCTTTCTCGCCAGGTGGGGGCGATCCGCAAGCAGGCGCTGATCATCAATCTGCCCGGCCAGCCAAAGTCGATCAAGGAAACGCTGGAAGGGGTGAAGGACGAGCAGGGCAATGCGGTGGTGCACGGCATCTTCGCCAGCGTGCCTTATTGCATTCAGTTGCTCGACGGGCCTTATGTCGAAACGCATGCCGCAGTGGTAGCAGCATTTCGGCCAAAGAGCGCGCGTCGCGAGATAAACCTCTAAATTTCAGCAATCTGCGAGATCGGCTTCAGCCCGTTTGGTGTGAAAATAATTTGCCGCTATAGTAAGGATTCTTTTACAGAAAGCCTGCGGCTTTTATTTTTACAGCCTTTACCGACGGTGCCCTATGCCTCACGACACTAATCGCCGGCTGAACCGGCAAGACTACAAAACGCTGACGTTGGCCGCGTTGGGCGGCGCGTTGGAGTTTTACGACTTCATCATCTTCGTATTCTTCGCCGCCGTGGTCGGCGATCTGTTCTTCCCGGCGGACATGCCGGAATGGCTGCGGCTGGTGCAAACCTTCGGCATTTTCGCCGCCGGCTATCTGGCCCGCCCGCTGGGCGGCATCGTGATGGCGCACTTCGGCGATCTGGTCGGCCGCAAAAAGATGTTTACCCTGAGCATTCTGCTGATGGCGTTGCCGACGCTGGCGATGGGCCTGCTGCCGACCTACGCCAGCATCGGCATCGCCGCGCCGCTGTTGCTGCTGCTGATGCGCGTGCTGCAGGGGGCGGCGATCGGCGGTGAGGTGCCGGGCGCCTGGGTCTTCGTCGCCGAACACGTGCCGCGCCGGCGCATCGGTTTCGCCTGCGGCACGCTGACCGCCGGGCTGACGGTGGGCATCCTGCTGGGATCGGTGGTGGCGACGGTGATCAACACCACGCTTAGCCCGCAGAGCATTGCCGGCGGCGGCTGGCGCATTCCATTCCTGCTGGGCGGCATGTTCGGCCTGGTGGCGATGTACCTGCGCCGCTGGCTGCAGGAAACGCCGATCTTCATCGAGATGCAGGCGCGCAAAGCGCTGGCCGAGGAGCTGCCGCTGAAATCGGTGGTGCTCAACCACAAACGGGAAGTGGCGGTGTCGATGCTGCTGACCTGGCTGCTCTCCGCCGGTATCGTGGTGGTGATCCTGATGACCCCGACCTATCTGCAAAAACAGTTCGGCATTGCGCCGGCTCTGACGCTGCAGGCCAACAGCATCGCCACCATCATGCTGATCGCCGGCTGCATCGTCGCCGGTTTGTCGGCCGATCGCTTCGGCGCCAGCAAAACGCTGGTGGTCGGCAGTTTGCTGCTGGCCGGCTGCAGCTGGCTGTTCTATCAGACGGTGGGCGTACGCCCGGAAATGCTGTTCGCCTGCTATGCGCTGGTGGGTTTCAGCGTAGGCGTGGTGGGGGCCGTGCCGTACGTGATGGTGCGGGCTTTCCCGGCGGAAGTGCGGTTTACCGGCATCTCGTTCTCATATAACGTCTCGTACGCTATTTTTGGCGGTTTAACCCCTATTTTTGTGACGCTGATCATGAAATTAACCCCGTTAGCGCCCGCTTACTATGTGCTGGCGCTGTCGCTTATCGGGCTGCTGCTCGGTGTCTACCTGCATCGCGACCTGAACAGCGAAGCCGGCGAGCGGCGAGCCGGTTCCTACAGCTAAAAAAAAGCCCTGCATTGCAGGGCTTTTTCGTCAGGGGCGGGCGATTACGCCGTGACCGGCGATGCCGCGACGCGGGCCGAGGCCGGTTCGCCAATCGGCAGCACGGTGCGGCCGTATTGCTCGTTGAGCACTTCGGCCATCGCCAGGTAGATGGCGCTGGCGCCGCAGATGATGCCCTCATAACCGGCGAAGGTCAGCAACGCGTGGTTGCCGGTGATGTTGCCGACGGCCAGCAGGGCGAACAGCAGCGTCAGGCTGGCGAACACGAACTGCAGCACGCGGTTGGCGCCGAGGGTGCCGAAGAACATGAACAGGGTGAAGACGCCCCACAGCGCCAGGTAGATGCCCAGCACGTGCGCCTCGGTGGCTTCCGCCAGGCCCAAACGCGGCAGCAGCAGCAGGCCGACCAGGCTCAGCCAGAAGCTGCCGTAGGCGGTGAATGCGGTCATGCCGAAGGTGTTGCCCTTCTTGTACTCCAGCAGGCCGGCCAGGATCTGGGCCAGGCCACCGAAGAAAATCCCCATGCTGATGATGGCGGAGTTCAGTGGGAAAAAGCCCGCGTTGTGCAGGTTCAGCAAGACGGTGGTCATCCCGAAGCCCATCAGGCCGAGAGGGCCGGGATTCGCCAACTTGTTGGTGTGCATAAGTCCTCTGCGATAACAGAAAATTAACGGAAACAGCGAAGTAAAATCATAAATGGTCTGAATGGCCAAAAAATCGAAGTTTTCCATCAGAGCGCGCGCATCATAATGATCCCCGCAGCCGGAAACAATGATCTGAATGACGATAAAAAAAGAAATTTTTTTTGCCTTGCCCCTTGATGCCGAGCTGGATGGCCCCATCTTATTTGCAACCGCAGCTGCTAACCGCGGGTCGCACTGAGATATCGGGCAGTTGAAAAGCAAAAAATCGCCCGCATATAGGTTAGCAACCTGACTGACTTATGAATTTTTTAGTGGAGACGTTTAGATGGGCAAAATTATTGGTATCGACCTGGGTACTACCAACTCTTGCGTAGCAATTATGGATGGTGCCAAGGCACGCGTGCTGGAAAACGCCGAGGGCGACCGCACCACTCCTTCTATTATCGCATATACCCAGGACGGTGAAACTCTGGTTGGCCAGCCGGCTAAGCGTCAGGCAGTGACCAACCCTGAAAACACCCTGTTCGCCATCAAGCGCCTGATCGGCCGCCGCTTCCAGGATGAAGAAGCGCAGCGCGACAAAGCGATCATGCCTTACAAAATCATCGAAGCCGACAACGGCGACGCCTGGCTGGAAGTGAAAGGCCAGAAAATGGCTCCGCCGCAGATCTCTGCGGAAGTGCTGAAGAAAATGAAGAAAACGGCGGAAGATTACCTGGGCGAACCGGTAACTGAAGCGGTTATCACCGTACCGGCTTACTTCAACGACGCCCAGCGTCAGGCGACTAAAGACGCCGGCCGCATCGCGGGTCTGGAAGTCAAGCGCATCATCAACGAACCGACCGCGGCGGCCCTGGCCTACGGCCTGGACAAAGAAGTTGGCAACCGCACCATCGCGGTTTATGACCTGGGAGGCGGTACCTTCGATATCTCCATCATCGAAATCGACGATGTTGACGGCGAAAAAACCTTCGAAGTGCTGGCGACCAACGGTGACACCCACCTGGGCGGCGAAGACTTCGACAGCCGTCTGATCAACTACCTGGTGGAAGAGTTCAAGAAAGATCAGGGCATCGATCTGCGCAACGATCCGCTGGCGATGCAGCGTCTGAAAGAAGCCGCCGAGAAAGCGAAGATTGAACTGTCTTCCGCTCAGCAGACCGACGTTAACCTGCCGTACATCACGGCAGACGCGACCGGTCCAAAACACATGAACATCAAAGTGACTCGCGCCAAACTCGAGTCGCTGGTTGAAGATTTGGTGGCGCGCTCCATCGAGCCGCTGAAAGTGGCGCTGAAAGACGCAGGCCTGTCGGTTTCCGACATCCAGGACGTGATCCTGGTGGGCGGCCAGACCCGTATGCCAATGGTGCAGAAGAAAGTCGCAGACTTCTTCGGTAAAGAGCCGCGTAAAGACGTGAACCCGGACGAAGCGGTTGCCGTGGGCGCTGCGGTACAGGGCGGCGTGTTGGCCGGTGATGTGAAAGACGTTCTGCTGCTGGACGTTACCCCGCTGTCGCTGGGTATCGAAACCATGGGCAGCGTGATGACGCCGCTGATCACCAAAAACACCACGATCCCGACCAAGCACAGCCAGGTGTTCTCTACTGCGGAAGACAACCAGTCTGCGGTCACCATCCACGTGCTGCAGGGTGAGCGTAAGCGCGCCAGCGATAACAAATCTCTGGGCCAGTTCAACCTGGACGGCATCCAGGCGGCACCGCGCGGCATGGCGCAGATCGAAGTCACCTTCGACATCGATGCCGACGGCATCCTGCACGTGTCTGCCAAAGACAAGAACACCGGTCGTGAGCAGAAGATCACCATCAAGGCGTCTTCTGGCCTGAACGAGGACGAAATCCAGAAAATGGTGCGCGACGCCGAGTTGAACGCTGAAGCTGACCGCAAGTTCGAAGAGCTGGTACAGACTCGCAACCAGGCGGATCACCTGATCCACGGCACGCGCAAACAGCTGGAAGAAGCGGGCGACAAACTGCCGGCGGAAGACAAGACGGCAATCGAAGCGGCGCTGAAAGATCTGGAAGCGGCAGTGAAAGGCGAAGACAAAGCCGAGATCGAAGCGAAGACCCAGGCGTTGGTGCAGGTTTCCGGCAAGCTGCTGGAAATGGCTCAGGCGCAGCAGGCTCAGCAGGGTGCTGACGCCGGCGCGGACAACGCGGCGCAGAAAGAAGACGACGTGGTTGACGCCGAGTTCGAAGAAGTTAAAGACAAAAAATAATCGCCCTTAAGCGGGCACGGGGCGGCCGAGATGCCGCTCCCGGAAACCAGCACGGGCGTCGAGGCAACTCTGCGCCCGTGCACGCATGTTAAGGGTAAGCGAAAGAATGGCGAAGAAAGACTATTACGAGATTCTCGGCGTCAGCAAGACGGCGGATGAACGTGAGATCAAAAAGGCGTACAAACGCCTGGCGATGAAATACCATCCTGACCGCAACCAGGAGCAAGACGCCGAAACCAAGTTTAAAGAAGTTAAAGAAGCTTACGAAGTCCTGACCGACGACCAGAAACGCGCGGCTTACGATCAGTACGGGCACGCGGCCTTTGAACAGGGCGGCATGGGCGGCGGCGGCTTTGGCGGCGGCGCCGACTTCAGCGATATCTTTGGCGACGTGTTTGGCGACATCTTCGGCGGAGGCCGCCGTCAGCGCGCCAGCCGCGGTTCCGATCTGCGCTATAACATGGAGCTGACCCTCGAGGAAGCGGTACGTGGCGTCACCAAAGAGATCCGCATCCCGACGCTGGAAGAGTGCGACGTCTGCCACGGCAGCGGCGCCAAGCCGGGCAGTTCGCCGGTCACCTGCCCAACCTGTCATGGTCAGGGCCAGGTGCAGATGCGTCAGGGCTTCTTCACCGTGCAGCAGGCGTGTCCGCATTGCCATGGCCGCGGTCAGATCATCAAAGATCCGTGCAACAAATGCCATGGCCACGGCCGGGTAGAAAAATCCAAAACGCTGTCGGTGAAAATTCCGGCCGGCGTGGATACCGGCGATCGCATCCGCCTGGCGGGTGAAGGCGAAGCCGGCGAGCACGGCGCACCGGCGGGCGATCTGTACGTTCAGGTGCAGGTGAAGGCGCACCCGATCTTCGAGCGTGAAGGCAACAACCTGTACTGCGAAGTGCCGATCAACTTTGCCATGGCGGCGCTGGGCGGCGAGATTGAAGTGCCGACGCTGGATGGCCGGGTGAAACTGAAGGTGCCTTCGGAGACCCAAACCGGCAAGCTGTTCCGCATGCGCGGCAAGGGCGTGAAATCGGTGCGCGGCGGCAGCCAGGGCGACCTGCTGTGCCGCGTGGTGGTGGAAACCCCGGTCAATCTGAACGACAAGCAGAAGCAGCTGTTGCGTGAGCTGGAAGAGAGCCTGGGCGGCCCGTCCGGCGACAAGAACAGCCCGCGTTCGAAGAGCTTCTTCGACGGGGTGAAAAAGTTCTTTGACGATCTGACTCGCTAACCTTCTGTTTCTGTTAGCTTATGCGCGAACCCCGGGCTTCTGTCCCGGGGTTTTTATTTGCGCGCCAAACCGCTAATCCCTTATATAAATGTGACTTATTCGTGCTTTTAATCGGTTTTTTCGAGTTGTTTAGCATTTATAAACTTATTTTTTCGAACTAAAACGCCCTCTATACTCACTTCATGACTGTGCTTCGCAGGGCGCTACGCCTTGCTCAGATTTGGAGAGACGTATTGTGACCAACATCATTCGTCAATTTTTACGTCAGGAAGCCGCGGGCGGCATCATCCTGATCGCGGCGGCGATCGTCGCCCTGATCATGGCCAACAGCCCGGCGCAGGGGATCTACCAGGCATTCCTTAACCTGCCGGTGATGGTGAAGGTAGCTTCGCTGGAGATCGCCAAGCCGCTGCTGCTGTGGATCAACGACGGGCTGATGGCCATCTTCTTCCTGGTGGTGGGGCTCGAGGTCAAGCGCGAGCTGATGCAAGGCTCACTGTCCGGGCGTGACAAGGCGGTGTTTCCGGCGATCGCCGCACTGGGCGGCATGCTGGCGCCGGCGCTGATTTACCTGTTGTTCAACGGCGCGGATGAAGTCACTCGCCAGGGTTGGGCGATCCCGGCCGCGACCGATATCGCCTTCGCGCTGGGCGTCATGGCCTTGCTGGGCAACCGCGTGCCGACCAGCCTGAAAGTGTTCCTGTTGGCGCTGGCGATCATCGACGACCTGGGCGTGATCATCATCATCGCGCTGTTTTACACCCACGAAGTGTCGATGATCGCGCTGGGGGTGGCGGCCGCGGCGACGGTGCTGCTGGCGGTGATGAACTGGCGCGGCGTGGGCAAAACTTCGCTGTATATGATGGTCGGCCTGGTGTTGTGGGTGGCGATCCTCAAGTCCGGGGTGCACGCGACGCTGGCCGGGGTGATCGTCGGCTTTATGATCCCGCTGAACGTCAAGAAGGGGCCATCGCCGTCGGAGACGTTGGAGCATGAGCTGCACCCGTGGGTGGCGTTCATGATCCTGCCGCTGTTCGCTTTCGCCAACGCCGGGGTCTCTCTGCAGGGCGTATCGCTGGAGGGATTGACCTCGCTGCTGCCGGTCGGGATTGCGGCCGGTCTGTTTATCGGCAAGCCGCTGGGGATTTTCCTCTTCAGCCTGCTGGCGGTGAAAATGGGCATCGCCCGCTTGCCTGAGGGGATCGGCTTCAAGCAGGTGTTTGCCGTTTCGGTGCTCTGTGGTATTGGTTTCACCATGTCGATTTTCATCGCCTCGCTGGCGTTCGGCGAGGCCGATGCGGCGCTCAGCACCTATTCCCGTCTGGGGATCCTGTTGGGCTCCACCGCCGCGGCGGTGGCGGGGTACGGATTACTGCGTCTGGCGTTGCCGCGCGTGCGTTAATCCTGTCGGTGCCCGGCAGGGGCGCACAATAAAATGGCTGGTCGGAGCTGTGCGGTATAAAATATGTGCAGCTTCGGCCGTTCTTCGTTGGGACTAATGGGGCTATACGTTGTCTGAAGCAGGGAAAGGAAGTTTGTCGCTCGTCACGGCACACCGTTTGCCGCTGCGAAACGTTGTTAAGGAGAGCCGCTCGTGAGGATGTCGCATATCAACTTTAATCACCTTTACTATTTCTGGCAGGTCTGCAAGGCCGGTTCCGTGGTCGGCGCCGCTGAAGCGTTGTTTCTGACGCCGCAGACCATCACCGGCCAGATCAAAGCGCTGGAAGAGCGGTTGGACGGCAAGCTGTTCAAGCGCCAGGGGCGCGGGTTGGTGCCTTCGGAGCTGGGGCAGCTGGTGTTCCGCTATGCCGACAAGATGTTCATGCTCAGCCAGGAAATGCTGGATATCGTCAACTACCGCAAAGAGTCCAACCTGCTGTTCGACGTCGGCGTGGCGGATGCGCTGTCGAAGCGGCTGGTCAGCCAGGTATTGGAAACGGCGGTGGTGGTGGACAACGAGCAGATCCACCTGCGTTGTTTTGAATCGACGCACGAGATGCTGCTGGAGCAGCTCAGCCAGCACAAGCTGGATATGATCCTGTCGGATTGCCCGGTGGACTCCAGCCAGCAGGAAGGGCTGTTCTCGCTGAAGCTGGGCGAGTGCGGCATCAGCTTCTTCTGCCGCCAGCCGGCGCCGGAGTTGCCGTTCCCGGCCTGCCTGGAGCAGCGTAAGTTGCTGATCCCCGGCCGCCGCTCGATGCTGGGGCGCAAGCTGCTTAACTGGTTCAATACGCAGGGCATTCAGGTGGAGATCCTGGGCGAGTTCGACGATGCGGCGCTGATGAAGGCCTTCGGCATGTACCACAACGCGATTTTCGTGGCGCCGACGCTGTATGCGCAGGATACCTACAACGATGACAACGTGGTGGAGATTGGGCGCATCGACAGCGTGCAGGAGGAGTATTACATCATCTTCGCCGAGCGCATGATCCAGCATCCGGCGGTGCAGCGGGTGTGCAACAAAGACTTCTCGGCGCTGTTTTCCTGCTAGCGGTTAACTGAACGCAGGGCGTAAAAAAACCGGCCTGAGCCGGTTTTTTTATCAAGCAGATAACGAAATGCTTATTGCATTGCGTTGATGCGTGCAGTCAGGTTTGACTTATGACGCGCTGCTTTGTTTTTGTGGATCAGGCCTTTAGCTGCCTGACGGTCCACCAGTGGCTGCATTACCAGGAATGCATTTTGTGCTGCTTCTTTGTCGCCAGCTGCGATAGCTGCGTCTACCTTCTTGATGAAGGTACGCACCATTGAGCGACGGCTTGCGTTATGCTTGCGGCGTTTCTCAGACTGTACGGCGCGTTTCTTAGCTGATTTGATATTAGCCAAGGTCCAACTCCCAAATATATTCTATTGAGGACAATTCAAAGGCCGAGGAATATGCCCTTTTAGCCTTCGTTTGTCAATGGATTTGTGCAAATAAGCGCCGTTTGTACAGGCGGCACTCGCTACGTTGTGATGGCGCAGGATTTTACCAGCTTCGCTCTTGGGAATACAGTGTTTCGCGAGAAAATTCGCCAATGATTTGCCGCGGCGGGCGCAAGCCGTTGGCCGCGGTCGAGAATCGGCCCGGCGGCGCGGGATAAACTGCGGTGAAGCCGTTTCATGCGCAGATTATCTCCGGTATGGTATGTCTATTACATAAAGGCACCAATCGCGGGTTAACCTTACCGGCTGTACAAGGTATAATCCGCCGATTTCCACTGTTTTGAGCCAGCTATGGAGCTAATTCGCGGCATTCACAATATCCGGGCGCGCCACCATGGTTGCGTGCTCACCATCGGCAACTTTGACGGCGTACACCGCGGTCATCAGGCGCTGCTGGAGCAGTTGAAGCAACAAGGGCAACGCCTCGGGCTGCCGGTGATGGTCATGATCTTTGAGCCGCAGCCGCTGGAGATGTTCGCCGCAGACAAGGCGCCGGCCCGTTTGACGCGCCTGCGCGATAAGGCCAACTATCTGGCGCAGGCGGGCGTTGATTACCTGCTGTGCGTCAAGTTCGATCCGCGTTTTGCCGCCAACACCGCGCAGGCGTTCGTCGCCGAGCTGCTGGTGGAGAAGCTCGGCGTCAAATTCCTGATGGTGGGGGATGATTTTCGCTTTGGCGCCGGGCGTCAGGGCGATTTTCCGCTATTGCAGCAGGCCGGAAAAGAGTACGGCTTCGACGTGGTCAGCACCCCGACCTTCCGCGAAGGCGACCGGCGCATCAGCAGTACGGCGATCCGCACTGCGCTGAGCGAGGACGATCTGCCGCTGGCGGAGACCCTGTTGGGCCACCCGTACAGCATCTCCGGGCGCGTGGTGCACGGCGATGAGCTGGGCCGCACCATCGGCTTCCCGACCGCCAACCTGCCGCTCAAGCGCTTGGTGGCGCCGGTGAAAGGGGTGTATGCGGTGGAGGTGTACGGCCTGGGGCCGAAGCCGCTGCCGGGCGTGGCCAACATCGGCACGCGCCCGACCGTCGCCGGCGTGCGCCAGCAGCTGGAAGTGCATCTGCTGGATGTCACAATGGATCTTTACGGGCGCCATATTGAGGTGGTGCTCCGCGCAAAATTACGCAATGAACAACGGTTTGCTTCGCTCGATGCCCTGAAGCAGCAAATCGCCAATGATGTGGTGACGGCCCGGAAGTTCTTCGGGTTAAAAACACTGGTTTAATCGTTTACCCTAAACAATTCGAGTTGCATCGCGGCGGCAACCGCGCGAACCCCGATGAGCTTGCACAGGCAAGTGATTCGGGTGAGAAAGGGCGGCCGACAAAGATGCAGCTTGAAGTGTGACGGGTAAATAGCCGAAAACGGAAACGAGAATCTCATGAGTGACTACAAGAATACCCTGAACTTGCCGGAAACAGGGTTCCCGATGCGCGGCGATCTCGCCAAGCGCGAGCCTGGCATGCTGCAACGTTGGTATGAACAGGATCTGTACGGGATTATTCGTACTGCCAAAAAGGGCAAAAAAACCTTCATTTTGCATGACGGCCCTCCGTATGCGAACGGCAGCATTCACATTGGTCACTCGGTTAACAAGATTCTCAAAGACATTATCATCAAGTCGAAAGGGATGGCCGGCTTCGACTCGCCTTATGTGCCGGGTTGGGATTGCCACGGCCTGCCTATCGAACTGAAGGTTGAGCAGCTGTACGGCAAACCGGGCGAGAAGCTGACGGCGGCCGAGTTCCGCCAGAAGTGCCGCGAATACGCGGCCGAGCAGGTTGAAGGTCAGAAGAAGGACTTCATCCGTCTGGGCGTGCTGGGCGACTGGGATCGTCCATACCTGACCATGGACTTCAAAACCGAAGCCAACATCATCCGCGCGCTGGGCAAGATCATCAGCAACGGCCACCTGCTGAAAGGCGCCAAGCCGGTTCACTGGTGCACCGACTGCGGCTCGTCGCTGGCGGAAGCGGAAGTGGAGTATTACGACAAGACTTCGCCGTCGATCGACGTGTCCTTCCATGCGGCCGACGCGGCTGCCGTGGCGGCCAAGTTCGGCGTGAGCCACTTCAACGGCGCCATCTCGCTGGTTATCTGGACCACCACGCCGTGGACCTTGCCGGCTAACCGCGCGATCTCTCTGCACCCGGACTTCACCTATCAACTGGTGCAGGTTGACGGCCAGTGCCTGATCCTGGCGGCCGAACTGGTGGAAAGCGTGATGAAACGCGCCGGCATCACCGAGTGGACGGTGCTGGGCAGCTGCAAAGGCGCCGATCTGGAGCTGCTGCGCTTCAAACACCCGTTCATGGACTTCGACGTGCCGGCAATCCTCGGCGAGCATGTGACCCTGGACGCCGGTACCGGTGCGGTGCACACAGCGCCGGGTCACGGCCCGGACGACTTCGTGATCGGCCAGAAATACGGCCTGGAAGTGGCCAACCCGGTAGGGCCGAACGGCTGCTACCTGACCGGCACCTACCCGCTGCTGGACGGCAAGTTCGTCTTCAAGGCCAACGATCTGATCGTCGATCTGCTGCGCGAGAAAGGCGCGCTGCTGCACGTCGAGAAGTTCCTGCACAGCTATCCGTGCTGCTGGCGCCACAAGACGCCAATCATCTTCCGCGCCACGCCGCAATGGTTCATCAGCATGGATCAGAAAGGCCTGCGTCAGCAGTCTCTGGAAGAGATCAAGGGCGTGCAGTGGATCCCGGATTGGGGCCAGGCGCGCATCGAAATGATGGTGGCCAACCGCCCGGACTGGTGCATCTCGCGTCAGCGCACCTGGGGCGTACCGATGTCGCTGTTCGTGCACAAAGAGACCGAGCAGCTGCACCCGCGCACCGTTGAGCTGATGGAAGAAGTGGCCAAGCGCGTCGAGCAAGACGGCATTCAGGCCTGGTGGGATCTGGACGCGGCCGACATCCTCGGCGCGGAAGCCGCCGACTACGTGAAAGTGCCGGATACGCTGGACGTGTGGTTCGATTCCGGTTCTACCCACGCCTCCGTTGTCGACGTGCGTCCTGAATTCAACGGCCACGGCGCCGACATGTATCTGGAAGGCTCCGACCAACACCGCGGCTGGTTCATGTCATCGCTGATGATTTCCACCGCGATGAAGGGCAAGGCGCCATACAAGGAAGTGCTGACCCACGGCTTCACCGTCGACGGCCAGGGCCGCAAGATGTCCAAGTCGATCGGCAACACCGTCAGCCCGCAGGACGTGATGAACAAGCTGGGCGGCGACATTCTGCGTCTGTGGGTGGCGTCGACCGATTACACCGGCGAGATCGCGGTGTCCGACGAGATCCTCAAGCGTTCCGCTGACTCTTACCGCCGCATCCGCAACACCGCGCGCTTCCTGCTGGCCAACCTGAACGGGTTCGAGCCAAGCACCGATTGCGTGGCGCCGGAAGACATGGTGGTGCTGGATCGCTGGGCGGTCGGCCGCGCGCTGGCGGCGCAGCAGGATATCGAGCAGGCTTATGCCAACTACGATTTCCACGAAGTGGTGCAGCGCCTGATGCAGTTCTGTTCGGTCGAGATGGGCTCCTTCTACCTGGATATCATCAAGGATCGTCAGTACACCGCCAAGAGCGACAGCGTCGCCCGCCGCAGCTGCCAGACCGCGCTGTATCACATCGTCGAAGCGCTGGTGCGCTGGATGGCGCCGATCATGTCGTTCACCGCAGACGAGATCTGGGGCTTCATGCCGGGCAAACGCGCGCAGTACGTGTTCACCGAAGAGTGGTACGACGGCCTGTTCGGGCTGGCGGAAGGCGAGCCGATGAACGACGCTTTCTGGGCTGAGCTGCTGAAAGTGCGCGGCGAAGTGAACAAGGTGCTGGAGCAGGCGCGTGCGGACAAACGCCTCGGCGGTTCGCTGGAAGCGGCGGTGACGCTGTATGCCGACAGCGAGTTGGCGGCGCGTCTGAACAGCCTGCAGGATGAGCTGCGCTTTGTGCTGCTGACCTCTGCGGCAAGCGTTGCGCCATTGGCGGAGGCGCCGGCCGACGCGCAGGCCTCCGAGCTGCTGAAAGGGCTGAAGATCGCCTTCAGCACGGCGCCAGGTGAGAAGTGCCCGCGCTGCTGGCATTACACCACCGATATCGGCCTGGTAGCGGAGCATGCAGACATCTGCGGCCGCTGTGTGAGCAACGTCGCCGGTGACGGCGAGAAGCGTAACTTTGCCTGAGAACTTGCGCCTGATGAGTAAACCAATTTGTTCGACCGGCCTGCGTTGGCTGTGGGTTGTAGTGGCGGTGCTGGCGCTGGATTTCGGCAGCAAACAGTGGATCCTCGCTAACTTTACGCTGGGCCAGTCCCAGCCGTTGATCCCGTCGTTCAACCTGTTTTACGCGCGCAACTACGGCGCCGCGTTCAGCTTCCTGGCCGATCACGGTGGTTGGCAACGCTGGTTCTTCGCCGGCATCGCCATCGCCATCGTCGCGGTGCTGCTGGTGATGATGTACCGCAGCGCGGCGCAGCAGAAGCTGAACAACATCGCCTACGCCTTTATCATCGGCGGGGCGTTGGGCAACCTGTTCGATCGCCTGTGGCACGGTTTCGTGGTCGATTTCATCGACTTTTACGTCGGTGACTGGCACTACCCGACCTTCAATCTGGCGGACAGCTTTATCTGCGTGGGCGCGGCGATGATCGTGCTGGAAGGTTTCCTGTCGCCGGCGAACAAAGGCGCAAAGAGCAAAGGTGAGTAATATGACGGCTCAGGTTATCAGTGACAGCGCGGTGCTGGTTCACTTTACGCTGAAACTGGAAGACGGTTCGACCGCCGAATCCACCCGCAGCAGCGGCAAACCGGCGCTGTTCCGCCTGGGTGACGGCAGCCTGTCGGCGCCGCTGGAAGAGCAGCTGCTCGGCCTGCGCGCGGGCGACAAGCGCGCCTTTACCCTGCAGCCGGAAGCGGCGTTCGGCGCGGAGAACCCGGATCTGGTCCAGTTCTTCTCGCGCCGCGACTTCGCGGAAACCGGCGTGCCGGACGTGGGCACTATCATGCTGTTTACCGCGATTGACGGCAGTGAAATGCCGGGCGTGGTGCGCGCGGTGGCGGAAGATTCGATCACCGTCGATTTCAACCATCCGCTGGCGGGCCATCCGGTGACCTTCGACATCGAAGTGCTGGAGATCGATCCGCAGCAGGAGGAGACGCATGCAAATATTGCTGGCTAACCCGCGCGGCTTCTGCGCCGGGGTTGATCGTGCGATCAGCATCGTGGAACGCGCGCTGGAGCTGTATGGCGCGCCGATCTATGTACGGCATGAAGTGGTGCACAACCGCTACGTGGTCGACAGCCTGCGTGAGCGTGGCGCCGTGTTTATCGAAGAGATCGCCGAAGTGCCGGACGGCTCTATCCTGATCTTCTCGGCGCACGGCGTGTCTCAAGCCGTGCGCGCCGAAGCCAAGGCGCGCGATCTGACCATGCTGTTCGACGCCACCTGTCCGCTGGTGACCAAGGTGCATATGGAAGTGGCGCGCGCCAGCCGCCGCGGCACCGAAGCGATTCTGATCGGCCATGCCGGGCACCCGGAGGTGGAAGGCACCATGGGCCAGTACAGCAACCCGCAGGGCGGCATGTACCTGGTCGAATCGCCGGAAGACGTGTGGAAGCTGCAGGTGAAAGACGAAAACAACCTGTGCTTCATGACGCAGACCACGCTGTCGGTTGATGATACCTCGGACGTGATCGATGCGCTGCGTCAGCGCTTCCCGAGCATTATCGGTCCGCGCAAGGATGACATTTGCTACGCCACCACCAACCGTCAGGAAGCGGTGCGTAACCTGGCCGGCGATGCGGACGTGGTGCTGGTGGTGGGGTCGAAGAACTCTTCCAACTCTAACCGTCTGGCCGAACTGGCGCAGCGCGTGGGCAAACCGGCTTATCTGATCGATTCGGCGGCGGATATTCAGGAAAGTTGGCTGAGCGAAGCGCGCAACATCGGCGTCACCGCCGGCGCTTCGGCGCCGGACGTGCTGGTGCAGGAGGTGATCTCTCGCCTGAAAGCGCTGGGCGGCGTCGACGTGCATGAAATCAGCGGGCGTGAAGAGAACATCGTGTTCGAAGTGCCGAAAGAGCTGCGCGTGGACGTCCGGCAGATTGACTGAGGGGCGTGAGCGAATGACAACGGGGAGCTTAGGCTTCCCGTTTTTTTTGGGAATGCCAACGGCATTAAAAATAAAATGCTGAGCATATTCAAATTTTCTGCTAACTAAAGCCAAATTTATTCTGAGTATTTGAAATAGCGGTGGCGTCATTAATTATATAGGCTGAATGAAGTCATTAAATAGAATATCATTAGGCTGCAATCTAAATAGGGCCTGGTGTCGTCAACGTGATTACAATAATTACAATAGTGGTCTTGCAGATGTTTCTTATTTTATTCTTGTCGAATCTGTTCTAGGTCGTTTAATCCTTTCTCCTTTAAATAGAGCTTCATATGCTCCAGCAATCGCCGGACTTTTAATGGCTGGATCTCCCGTCGCGGCATAATGGCATAGCAATTAATTTCCGGTAATCGCCAGTCGGGCAATATTTCAATCAGCTCGCCGCTGCGCAACTCTCGCTCGACGTTGGCGAAGAAATTGCGAATGATCCCTTTGCCGGTCAGCGCCAGCTCCTTCATCGCCATGCCGCTGTTGGTGAACAGTCGCCCGGTCATGCGCATGCGGTGCTCGCCGCCGTCGCGATGGATCAGGCGAACAAACTGCGGATTGCCGAGCGGCGTAAAGGTGACCCAGTGATGTTGCGTCAGCGCCTGCGGCGAATCCGGCACCCCGTAGTTCGCCAGGTAGGCCGGGGAGGCGCACAGCACTTCGCGGCAGCGCGCCAGCCGCGTGGAGACGTAGCTGGAGTCAGCGAGCGCGCCGCCGCGTATCGCCAGATCGATGCGTTGCGCGATGAGGTCTATTCTCTCATCGTGGATTTCCAACCGCAGCGTGATGCGCGGGTGTTCGTCGAGGAAGCTCTGCAGCGCCGGCACCAGATAATGGGTGGCGAATTCGGTCGAGGTGGCGACGCGCAGTTCACCGACCAGCTCGCCGCGCAGCGCGGCGATCCGCTGTTGCCCGCGCTCGGCGGCGTGGATCATCAGCAGACAATCTTCATAAAAGCACAATCCGGCTTCGGTCAGGCTCAATGAACGCGTCGATCGCAACAGTAATTGAATACCCAGATGTTCCTCCAGCTGGCGAATATGCTGGCTGACGGCCGATGTCGTCATGCCCAATTCTTTTGCCGCCATGCTGAATGCGCCACAATCGACCACTTTTGAGAAAATGGCCATGCGTTTTAAAATATTGCTCATAGTTTGTTAAGCACAACTTAACCTAGATTGTGAGTTATACGGGCTAATAATATAGCACCATCTTTCCTATATTGCCTGAAGCATATAAACGCCGGGCTGATTATTATTTTGCATGCGCTTTATCTCTTTTTGATAAATCTTATTGCGCTTGCCAATAATACACCCGCGCCACATCGCAACAGGAGCTCATTGTGGATAGCGCACAGAAAAAAGAAGAGATAGCATTAAAAATCCTACGTGAATTATTGCAATATCGACGTCGCCTCATCGCCGACGATGCTTCTCTGGCTGAAGAGGAGCGGCAGGTCACTCAGGTGCAATTGCCGCGCATTCGGGCATTCATTGAAAACGACCAGCGCATCGAATTCGTGCTGCCGGCTTTTCCGACCAAGTCACCCAACGCCAATAAGGTGATAGGCGCGGTGCCGGACATGGCGGAGCGGCTGTCGCTGATCTTCCTCAACTCGCTGTGCCAGCGCATTCAACTCTATTACCCGCCGGGCGCGCATATCGTTATCTGTTCCGACGGCCACGTGTTCGGCGATCTGATCCGCGTCAGCGACGAAGCGATCAACCATTATCAACGTGAGATTGAAAGCCTGCTGCATGAAGTGGGCGCAACCCACCTGAGCGTGTTCAACCTCGGCGATGTCAAAGGCCTGGCGGAGCATACCGATGACTACGATCTGCTGCGTCGGCTGTTGGTGGACGGTTATGCCGAATCGGAAGAGGCGATCAAGCGTCAGCTGATGCAGGACGAGCAGGGATTAATGCTGTATCGCGCCATCACGCGCTTCTTGTATGAAGACAGCCTCCTGCCGGGCTACAGCGGTTCCAACGCCGCGCTGCAAAAAGACGCCAAACGGCGCGCCTGCGGCGTTATCCAGCGCAGCTGGGCCTGGGGCAACCTGTTGGCCCAGCATTTCCCGGCGGCGATCCGCCTGTCGATTCACCCGCAGCCGGCCGACAGCCTGAAGATAGGCATCCACATGATGCCGACCAAAGACGACTGGCTGACGCCGTGGCATGGCGTGGCGGCCAACGTGAACGGCCAGTTCGTGCTGATGAAGCGTAAAGACGCGCAGAGCCTGGACGGCGAGTTGGTTGAGATCCGCGGCACGCCGAGCCATTACCTGATCGAACAACCGCAGATGGCCTGAGGCCGCTGCATGCTTTTGCGCCCGAAATCCTGACGGGCGCCTTTTTGACGGCACGTTGCCGTGTGAGCAGCACATTCGATGCAAGGAGAATCACCATGAACAACCAACCGCTTAATTGCCACATTCAACCGAACACCCCGTTCGGCGCGATCCTGACGCCGCAGCATCCGGGGCAAAAGGTCAGCGAGCTGCCGGTGGCGGCGCTGCGAGCGCTGGCGCAGGAGCACCACTTGCTGGTGCTGCGCGGATTCGACTCCGGTTTCAGCGAGCCGGAAGTCCTGACTCGCTATGCCGAACAGTGGGGCGAGATCATGATGTGGCCGTTCGGTGCGGTGCTGGACGTGAAGGAACATCCGGACGCCAAGGATCATATCTTCGACAGCAGCTACGTCCCGCTGCATTGGGATGGCATGTATAAGCCGACCATACCCGAGTTCCAGTTATTCCACTGCGTGGCGGCGCCGTCGCCGGACGAAGGCGGATGTACCACCTTCGTCGACACCACGCGCTTGCTGGCCAATGCGGACGAAGCGTTGCTGGAGCAGTGGCTGTCGGTGTCTATCACCTACCGCATCAAGCAGGTGGTGCATTACGGCGGCGAAGTCTGTTCGCCGCTGGTGGTGCAGCACCCGAACGGCAGAGGATTGATCATGCGCTACAATGAACCGCCGACGGAGGGAAAAAAATTCCTCAACCAGCACGCGCTGGAATATCACGGCGTGCCGGCGCAGCAGCAGGAACAGTTCCACCGTACTCTGCAGCAGCACCTGTACGATCCGCGTCACTATTATGCCCACCAGTGGCAACAGGGTGACGTGGTGGTCGCGGATAACTTCTCGCTGCTGCACGGCCGCGAGGGCTTTACCGCCCGTTCCGCGCGTCATTTGCAGCGCGTGCATATTCAAAGCAATCCGGTGTGCGCCAATCTGGCGCTGAAGCCGGCCAACGCAGAAGCTTAAAAGGAGCATTATGGCAAGGATACTGATGGCGGCGGTCGCCACTCCGGGGCACGTCTACCCGATGTTAGCCATCGCTCGCCACCTGATCGCCCAAGGGCATCAGGTGCGGGTGATGACCGGCGCGCTGTTCCGCGAACGCGCCGAAGCGGCTGGGGCGAGCTTCGTGCCGTTCGACGCGCAGGTGGACTTCGACTATCGCCACCTGGAGGCGCATTTCCCCGAGCGCGCCGCGCTGCCGCCGGGCAATGCGCAGATGGCGCTGGCGCTGAAAGATTTCTTCGCCGCGCCGATCCCACTGTTGGATCGTCAGCTGCGTGCGGCCATCGCCGCCGAAAAGACCGATCTGCTGATGGTGGAGAACTGCTTCTACGGCGTGCTGCCGCTGCTGCAGTCCGCCGAACGGCCGCCGGTCTTCGGGATCGGCGTCACGCCGCTGTCGTATTCTTCGCGCGACGCCATTTTCTATGGCCCGCGCATCCCGCCGGCGCTGCTGCCGCGTGCGCTGACCCGCGAGCAATTGGTGGATGAAGCGACGCGGGTGTTGCTTGATGAGGTGCAGCAAAGCTTTGATGCCGCGCTGGTGCAAGCGGGCGGGCGGCCGCTGAATCGCCCGTTTACCGATGCGCTGATCGGCGGCTGCGAGCGTTTCCTGCAGTTGGCCACCACGGCGCTGGAATATGAGCGCGACGACCTGCCGAGCGGCGTGCGCTTCGTCGGGCCGCTGCGCAGCGGTGGTCAACCGGCCGCGGAAGAGGCGCTGTGGGAGGAGGACGATCGTCGGCCGCTGGTGATCGTGTCTCAGGGCACGCTGGCCAATGTCGATCTGCATCAGCTGATCGTGCCGACGCTGCAGGCGCTGGCGCATCTGCCGGTGCGGGTGTTGGCCACCACCGGCGGGCGGGCGACCGAAGGGCTGATGGACGCGTTGCCGGACAACGCCCGAGTGCGGGCGTTCATCTCCTTCGAACACTGGTTGCCACAGGCGGCGCTCTTGATCACCAACGGCGGTTACGGCTCGATCAACTATGCGCTGGACAGCGGCGTGCCGCTGATTGTCGCCGGCACCGGCGAGGACAAGCTGGAGGCGGCCGCGCGCGTGGTGGCCGCCGGTTGCGGCATCAGCCTGCATACCAGCACGCCAAGCGCGGAACAAATACTGGCGGCAGCGACGCGCATTCTGCAACAGCCGATCTATCGCCAGCGCGCGGCGCTGGTGCAGGAGGACTATGCTCGCCACGATGCGCTGACGGCGATAGCCAACGAAGTGGCCGCCATTACCGCTTGACCCCGCCGCACTCCGTTCCTCAGGCGCCGTTTTCGGCGCCTTTTTTCTGCATTTTCTTGCAATGAAAACTGCATGATTATGTACAATCGTCGCAGGTCGCCAAATCGGTTGAATGTTAATCTCACGACAGCGACGCTGATGAAAGAAGCGCAATATCATAATTTTCTAATTATGAAATGAATCCTCTGGCGGCGCCGCAGCGGGGCAGTTACCCTGAATCGCTAGGTTAATGGGATACGCGTTACATCAAGAAGAGAGCAAGCATGAAAGATTCACAAATCCGCATTGCGATTGCGGGCGCCGGCGGCCGGATGGGCCGTCAATTGATCCAGGCGGTGCAGCAGGCGGAAGGCGTGGTGTTGGGGGCGGCGCTGTCGCGCCCGGGATCGAGCCTGGTCGGCGTTGATGCCGGCGAGCTGGCGGGCATCGGCGCGCTGGGCGTCAAGGTGAGTGACAGTCTGGATAAAGTGGCGAGCGAGTTCGATATTTTGATCGACTTCACCCGTCCTGAAAGCACCCTGGGCTACCTGGAATTTTGCGTGGCGCACCATAAGGCGATGGTGATCGGCACCACCGGCTTCGATGACGCCGGCAAACAGGCGATCCGCGATGCGGCGCAGCATATCGGCATCGTGTTCGCCGCCAACTTCAGCGTCGGCGTCAATCTGGTGCTGAAACTGCTGGAGAAGGCCGCGCAGGTCATGGGCGACTATACCGATATCGAAATCGTTGAGGCGCACCACCGGCACAAAGTGGATGCGCCGTCGGGCACGGCGTTGGCCATGGGCGAAGCGATCGCCGGCGCGCTGGGGCGCGATCTGAAAAGCTGCGCGGTCTATGCGCGCGAAGGCCATACCGGCGAGCGCGATCCGAAGAGCATCGGCTTCGCCACCATTCGCGCCGGCGACATCGTCGGCGAGCACACCGCGATGTTCGCCGACATCGGCGAGCGGGTGGAAATCACCCACAAGGCCTCCAGCCGCATGACTTTCGCCAGCGGCGCGGTGCGCGCGGCTTCCTGGCTGCGGAGTCGGGATAAAGGTCTGTTTGATATGCGTGACGTGCTGAGTTTGGACCGGATATAACTAAACTGAATACCATCGTGATGTGGTTGTGTTGATCATAATGCTATGATAATAGGGCAATAATTTTATTGTCCTTTTTTTTAACATGATAAATATCGTTTTGATGTTGTTTCATTGTCAAGGCTGGTATTTGTTTGTGTTTACCTTGCTAATTATCTGCTTTTTTTCCACCGTCGGCTTTTTTAGCATCTTTTTGGGTCCATTCCGACGCCGTTTTCCGTCATTCCTCCCCGCAACCGTTTTCCAGCCCCGGTTTTCTGTGTTTTTATGGCAGCTCAAGCCGCTTGGGCATCGAGAACTGCAAAAATAAAACAAAAAATGGCGGTTTGGGTAGACAAGCGGAACACTCATCATTAAAATGCGCCCAATTTGCCAAAAATTGGCCTCGCGGACGGTTTTTGCATTGATTTAGATCGCGATATCTGAATTAATATGCAAATATTGTGATTGATTATTCCTCGGAGGATGTTTTGATAAAGTCAGCGCTATTGGTTCTGGAAGACGGAACCCAATTCCACGGTCGGGCCATCGGGGCAGAGGGAACGGCAGTGGGGGAAGTGGTCTTCAATACGTCGATGACCGGTTATCAAGAAATCCTCACTGATCCTTCCTATTCCCGCCAGATCGTTACTCTTACTTATCCTCATATCGGCAATGTCGGCACCAATGCTTCCGACGAAGAATCCTCCGCAGTACACGCCCAAGGCCTCGTCATTCGTGACCTCCCGCTGATCGCCAGCAACTACCGCAGTGAAGAAAGCCTGTCCGACTACCTCAAGCGTCACAACATCGTGGCGATCGCCGATATCGATACCCGTAAGTTGACTCGCCTGCTGCGCGAAAAAGGCGCCCAGAACGGCTGCATCGTCGCCGCCGATTCGCCGGATGCCGCGCTGGCTCTGGCCAAGGCGCAAGGTTTCCCGGGGTTGAAGGGCATGGATTTGGCGAAAGAGGTCACCACTCAAGAGGCCTACAGCTGGCAGCAAGGCAGCTGGACGCTTGAAGGCGACCTGCCGGAAGCCAAAACCGCCGCGGAACTGCCGTTCCACGTGGTGGCTTACGACTACGGCGCCAAGCGCAACATCCTGCGCATGCTGGTGGATCGCGGTTGCCGCCTGACCGTGGTGCCGGCGCAGACCCCGGCCGACGAGGTGCTGAAAATGAATCCGGACGGCATCTTCCTGTCCAACGGCCCGGGCGACCCGGAGCCGTGCGACTACGCCATCGCCGCCATCAAGCAGTTCCTGGAAACCGACATTCCGGTGTTCGGCATCTGTCTGGGTCACCAGCTGCTGGCGCTGGCCAGCGGGGCGAAAACCATGAAGATGAAGCTCGGCCACCACGGCGGCAACCACCCGGTGAAGGATCTGGACAACAACACGGTGATGATCACCGCGCAGAACCACGGCTTCGCCGTCGATGAAAACGACCTGCCGGCGAATCTGCGCGTGACGCACAAATCGCTGTTCGACCACACGGTGCAGGGCATTCACCGCACCGACAAGGCGGCGTTCAGCTTCCAGGGGCACCCGGAAGCCAGCCCAGGCCCGCACGACGCCGCGCCGCTGTTCGATCACTTTATCGAACTGATTGAGACTTACCGTTCTAACGCCAAATAATCAGGAGCAGTAAAAAATGCCAAAACGTACAGACATAAAAAGCATCCTGATCCTCGGCGCTGGCCCGATTGTTATCGGCCAGGCGTGTGAGTTCGACTACTCGGGCGCCCAGGCGTGTAAAGCGCTGCGCGAAGAGGGCTACCGCGTCATTCTGGTCAACTCCAACCCGGCGACCATCATGACCGACCCGGAAATGGCCGATGCGACCTACATTGAGCCGATCCACTGGGAAGTGGTGCGCAAGATCATCGAAAAAGAGCGTCCGGATGCGGTTCTGCCGACCATGGGTGGCCAGACGGCGCTGAACTGCGCGCTGGAGCTGGAGCGTCAGGGCGTGCTGGCCGAGTTCGGCGTCACCATGATCGGCGCAACTGCCGATGCCATCGACAAGGCCGAAGACCGCCGCCGTTTCGACGTGGCGATGAAGAAAATCGGTTTGGATACCGCGCGTTCCGGCATCGCGCACACCATGGAAGAAGCGCTGGCGGTAGCCGCTGACGTCGGCTTCCCGTGCATCATCCGTCCTTCCTTTACCATGGGCGGCACCGGCGGCGGCATCGCCTACAACCGCGAAGAGTTCGAAGAGATCTGCGAACGCGGTCTGGACCTGTCGCCGACCAACGAGCTCCTGATCGACGAATCGCTGATCGGTTGGAAAGAGTACGAGATGGAAGTGGTGCGTGATAAGAACGACAACTGCATCATCGTTTGCTCCATCGAAAACTTCGACGCCATGGGCATCCACACCGGCGACTCGATCACCGTTGCGCCGGCCCAGACCCTGACCGACAAGGAATACCAAATCATGCGCAACGCCTCGATGGCGGTGCTGCGTGAGATCGGCGTTGAAACCGGCGGCTCCAACGTGCAGTTCTCGGTTAACCCGAAAACCGGCCGCCTGATCGTCATCGAGATGAACCCGCGCGTGTCTCGCTCTTCGGCGCTGGCGTCGAAAGCCACCGGCTTCCCGATCGCCAAGATCGCCGCCAAACTGGCGGTGGGCTATACCCTCGATGAGCTGATGAACGACATCACCGGCGGCCGCACCCCGGCGTCGTTCGAGCCGTCCATCGACTACGTCGTGACCAAGATCCCGCGCTTCAACTTCGAGAAGTTCGCCGGCGCCAACGATCGCCTGACTACCCAGATGAAGTCGGTCGGCGAAGTGATGGCCATCGGCCGCACTCAGCAGGAGTCGCTGCAGAAAGCGCTGCGCGGTCTGGAAGTGGGCGCCACCGGCTTCGATCCGAAAGTGAGCCTGGACGATCCGGAAGCGCTGACCAAAATCCGCCGCGAGCTGAAAGACGCCGGTTCCGACCGCATCTGGTACATCGCCGACGCCTTCCGCGCCGGTCTGTCGGTCGACGGCGTCTTCAACCTGACCAACGTCGATCGCTGGTTCCTGGTGCAGATTGAAGAGCTGGTGCGCCTGGAAGAGCAGGTGGCAGAAGCGGGCATCAACGGCCTGGACAAAGACTTCCTGCGCACGTTGAAGCGCAAGGGCTTCGCCGATGCGCGTCTGGCCAAGCTGGCCGGCGTCGCCGAGAGCGAAATTCGCAAGCTGCGCCACAGCCACGGCCTGCACCCGGTGTACAAGCGCGTGGATACCTGCGCGGCGGAATTCGCTACCGACACCGCCTACATGTACTCCACCTATGAAGAAGAGTGCGAGTCCAACCCGACCAACGACCGGCCGAAAGTGATGGTGCTGGGCGGCGGGCCGAACCGTATCGGCCAGGGCATCGAGTTCGACTACTGCTGCGTGCACGCTTCGCTGGCGCTGCGTGAAGATGGCTACGAGACCATCATGGTCAACTGCAACCCGGAAACCGTCTCCACCGACTACGACACCTCGGACCGCCTGTACTTTGAGCCGGTGACCCTGGAAGACGTGCTGGAAATCGTGCGCATCGAGAAACCGAAAGGCGTTATCGTGCAGTACGGCGGCCAGACCCCGCTGAAGCTGGCGCGCGAGTTGGAAGCCGCAGGCGTGCCGATCATCGGCACCAGCCCGGACGCCATCGACCGTGCCGAAGACCGCGAACGCTTCCAGCAGGCGGTCAACCGCTTGGGCCTGAAGCAGCCGGCCAACGCCACCGTCACTGCCATCGAGCAGGCGGTCGAGAAGGCGGCGGGCATCGGTTATCCGCTGGTGGTGCGTCCTTCCTACGTGCTGGGCGGCCGGGCGATGGAAATCGTCTATGACGAAACCGACCTGCGCCGCTACTTCCAGACCGCGGTCAGCGTGTCCAACGATGCGCCGGTGTTGCTGGATCGCTTCCTGGACGATGCGGTGGAAGTGGACGTCGATGCTATCTGCGACGGCGAGCGCGTGCTGATTGGCGGCATCATGGAGCACATCGAGCAGGCGGGCGTGCACTCCGGCGACTCCGCGTGTTCGCTGCCGGCGTACACCCTGAGCCAGGAAATTCAGGACGTGATGCGTCGCCAGGTGGAGAAACTGGCGTTCGAGCTGCAGGTGCGCGGCCTGATGAACGTGCAGTTCGCGGTGAAGGACAACGAAGTTTATCTGATTGAAGTCAACCCGCGCGCCGCGCGTACCGTGCCGTTCGTGTCCAAAGCGACCGGCGTGCCGCTGGCCAAAGTGGCCGCGCGCGTGATGGCGGGCAAAACGCTGGTTGAACAGGGCGTGACCGAAGAGATCATCCCGCCGTACTACTCGGTGAAAGAAGTGGTGCTGCCGTTCAACAAATTCCCGGGCGTCGACCCGATTTTGGGGCCGGAAATGCGCTCTACCGGGGAAGTGATGGGCGTGGGCCGCACCTTCGCGGAAGCTTTCTCCAAAGCGATGCTGGGCAGCAACTCGGGCATGAAGAAACAGGGCCGCGCGCTGCTGTCGGTGCGCGAAGGCGACAAGGCTCGCGTGGTCGATTTGGCCGCCAGCCTGCTGAAGCAGGGCTTCGAGCTGGACGCGACCCACGGCACCGCGGTGGTGCTGGGCGAAGCGGGCATCAACCCGCGCCTGGTCAACAAGGTGCACGAAGGGCGTCCGCACATTCAGGACCGTATCAAGAACGGCGAGTACACCTACATCGTCAACACCACGGCAGGCCGTCAGGCGATTGAGGACTCCAAGCTGATTCGCCGCAGCGCCCTGCAGTACAAGGTGCACTACGACACTACGCTGAACGGCGGCTTCGCCACCGCGATGGCGCTGAAAGCGGATCCGACCGAGCAGGTGACATCGGTGCAGGAAATGCACGCGCGTATTGGTAAGTAACCGCGCGCGAACGCTACGCCAGGGCGCTGCAGATGCAGCGCCCTTTTTTATTCAGTGAATTTGTAGGCTGGCGTTAAAAATTTCCGCTATCAATCAGTGGGCAAACTGTCACTCTGTGTGATTGGTATATGCTTGGTGTATTGGCAAGGAACGAAGGAACGACGATAACAATGATTCTGATAATTTATGCTCACCCGTATCCCCGGCATTCGCATGCCAATCACCGCCTGCTGCAGGCGGTGAGGGATCTTCCCGAGGTGGAGGTGCGCTCGCTGTATGAGCTGTACCCCGATTTCAATATCGATATCAACGCCGAGCAACAGGCGCTGGAGCGCGCCGACATGGTGGTGCTGCAGCATCCGATGCAGTGGTACAGCTTCCCACCGCTGTTGAAGCTGTGGATCGACAAAGTGCTGGAGCACGGCTGGGCCTATGGCCACGACGGCAACGCGCTGGTGGGCAAAGACTGCCTGTGGGCGGTGACCAGCGGTGGTGACGAGCACCATTTCGAACTGGGCGATTTTCCCAACTTCGCCGCGCTGGCGCAGCCGCTGCAGGCCACGGCGATTTATTGCGGCATGAACTGGCAGCCGTACTTCGCCCTGCACAACACCTTTACCTGCAACGAACCGGCGCTGATCGCCGCCGGCGAAGCCTACCGGCAGCGGTTGGTCGACTATCTGATGGAACATGCCGAAGCGGAAACCCGGGAGGCCAGCCATGGATAACCACCACATGATGATCGAGGGGCTGATCTATCTCGGTTCCGCCGCGCTGTTCGTGCCGATTGCGGTGCGCCTGGGGCTGGGTTCGGTGCTCGGTTACCTGATCGCCGGCTGCATTATCGGTCCCTGGGGGCTGAAGCTGGTGTCGGATGCCGAGTCTATCCTGACCTTCGCCGAGATCGGCGTGGTACTGATGCTGTTTATCATCGGCCTGGAGCTGGATCCCAAGCGGCTGTGGACGCTGCGCGCCTCGGTGTTCGGCGGCGGCAGCATTCAGATGGTGGGCTGCGGCCTGGCGCTGAGCGCCTTCTGCTACTTCCTCGGCCTCAACTGGAAGGTGGCGCTGCTGATCGGTTTGACGCTGGCGCTCTCATCCACCGCCATCGCCATGCAGGCGATGAGCGAACGCAATTTGACGCCGTCGCCGATCGGCCGCAGCGCGTTTGCGGTGCTGCTGTTCCAGGATATCGCGGCGATCCCGCTGGTGGCGATGATCCCGCTGCTGGCCAGCAGCGGCGCCACCACGACGCTGGGCGCTTTCGTACTGTCGGCGGCCAAAGTGGTGGGCGCGTTGACGATGGTGGTGCTGCTTGGCCGCTACGTCACCCGCCCGCTGCTGCACTTCGTCGCCCGTTCGGGCATGCGCGAGGTGTTCAGCGCCGTGGCGCTGTTCCTGGTGTTCGGCTTTGGCATCCTGCTGGAGATGGCCGGGTTGTCGATGGCGATGGGGGCGTTCCTCGCCGGGGTGCTGTTGGCGAGCTCGGAATACCGCCACGCGCTGGAGAGCGATATTCAGCCGTTCAAAGGGTTGCTGCTGGGGCTGTTTTTCATCGGCGTCGGCATGTCGATCGACTTCGGCACGCTGTTCCATCATCCGTTGCTGATCGCCTCGTTGCTGCTGGGCTTTATGCTGATCAAGGCGGCGTTGCTGTGGCTGATCGGCCCGCTGCTCGGGGTGCCGAAGCGCCAGCGCGGCCTGTTCGCCATTCTGCTGGGGCAGGGCAGTGAGTTCGCCTTCGTGATCTTCAGCGCCGCGCAGCTGGCCGGCGTCTTGCCGGTTGAATGGGCCAAGTCGCTGACGCTGGCGGTGGCGCTGTCGATGGCGGCCACCCCGCTGCTGTTGGTGATCGCCGCGCAGCTGGAGAAAAATGTGCCGAAAGAGGATCGCCCGGCTGATGTCATTGATGACGAGAACGCCAGCGTGATCATCGCCGGCTTCGGCCGTTTCGGCCAGATCGCCGGTCGTTTACTGTTGGCCAACGGCGTGCACACCGTGGTATTGGATCACGATCCGGACCATATCGAAACGCTGCGTAAATTTGACACCAAGGTGTTCTACGGCGACGCCACGCGCGCCGATCTGCTGGAGGCGGCCGGCGCCGCTCACGCCAAGGTGCTGATCAACGCCATCGACGATGTGGAGGACAGCCTGGCATTAACCGAGCTGGCCAGGCAGCACTTCCCGCATCTGAAAGTGGTGGCACGGGCGCGCGACGTCGATCATTGGTATCAGTTGCGGCAGCTGGGGGTGGAAAAACCGGAGCGCGAAACCTTCGAAAGCTCGCTGCGCGTCGGCCGTGAAACGCTGGAGCTGCTGGGGCTGGACGCCTATGAGGCGCGCGAGAAAGCGGACACTTTCCGTCGCTATAACCTGAAGATGCTGGAAGATACGCTGGATAATTACCAGGATACTGAATTCCGTATCGCCAGCCTGCAGCGGGCCAAGGAGATGCTCAGCGCGGCCATCGAGCAGGATCAGAATCGGCTGGCGCGGGTGCAGCAGACCGGCTGGCGCGGCAGTATCGACGGCAAGGCGCCGGAAGACGAAGTGGTTGAAGCCAAAGGATAAGGGGAGGGGCGCCGTGATGGCGCCCCTTTTTTGCTTAGCTCAGCGCGACCTTGATGCCTAAGGCGATCAACATGCCGCCCAGCAATTTGTCGACGATCTTCTGCGCCTTTTCCAGCCCGCGGCGCACCGGCCCGCTCTGGATCAAAAACACCAGCAGCGGCCACCAGATGACCGACAGGCCGAGAATAATCCCCGCGTACCACAGCTTGTCACCCAGACCGGAATCGATCTGCAACACCTGGGTGAAGACCGCCAGGAAGAACAGGGTGGCTTTCGGGTTCAGCAGGTTGCACAGGTAGCCTTGCGCAAAGGCGCTCTTCAGGCTGACCTGTTGCTGCGGCAGATTGCTGACGTTCATTTTGCCGCCGCCGCGCGACAGCAGCGCCTGGATGCCGATCCACACCAGATAGACCGCCCCGGCGTATTTCAGCAGGTTGAACAGCCACGGCGTAGTGGTGATCACCACCGCCAGCCCGGCGACGCAGTAGGACATGTGGGTGGCGACGCCGCAGATCACGCCGAAAGCGGTCATCATGGCGGCCAGACGCGGGTAGCGGGCGGCGTTTTTGATCACCAGGAAAAAATCCGGGCCGGGGGAAAGCATGCCGAGGGCGGCAATGCCGGCGACGAACAGTGAAGTTTCAAGCATGGGAGGCATCTCGCGCAAAAGGCAGCATGTTGGCGATAATAACGCCGCTTCCTCTGATGCGCATCAACCTAATGAGGTATTGTTAGGCTCTATGATAATAATTCATCTATCGCCAGCGACGGAGCACCATGCAGCAGACTACCGCCACAGACAGGCCGGAACCGCACCGGCAACAGCGTGAAATCACCCGCTTGTGCATTCAATGCGCGCTGCTGCTGTTGCAGCACGGCGCCGAGAGCACGGTGGTGGAGCAGTTGTCCACTCGCCTGGGGTTGGCGCTGGGGATGGACAGCGTGGAAAGTTCAATCTCCGCCAATGCGGTGGTGTTGACCACCCTCAGCCACGGCGCCTGCCTGACCACGACCCGCAAGAATGTCGATCGCGGCATCAATATGCAGGTGGTGACGGAAGTGCAGCATATCGTGATCCTCGCCGAGCATCACCTGGCGGATACGCACGACGTGGCGCGGCGCTTCGAAAAGATCCGGCCGCTGCGCTATCCGCGCTGGCTGGTGGTGCTGATGGTGGGGTTGTCCTGCGGGTGTTTCAGCATGCTCAACGGTGGCGGCGGCGACGCCTTCCTGGTGACCTTTATCGCCAGCGGCGCGGCGATGCTGGTGCGCCAGATCCTCACCGCCCGCCATATGAATCCGCTGATCAATTTTTGCCTGACGGCGTTTGTCGCTACGTCGATATCCGGGCTGCTGCTGCGCCTGCCGGTGTTTAAAGAGACCTCGAGCGTGGCGATGGCCGCCAGCGTGCTGCTGCTGGTACCGGGCTTCCCGCTGATCAACGCGGTGGCCGACATGTTCAAGGGGCACGTCAACACCGGGCTGGCGCGCTGGGCGATGGCCAGCCTGTTGACGTTGGCGACCTGTATCGGCGTGGTGATGGCGATGTCGCTGTGGGATCTGCGGGGGTGGTCATGAGTCTGCTGTGGGCATTGTTGCAGGAGATGCTGTTGGCGGCGGTGCCGGCGCTGGGCTTCGCCATGGTGTTCAACGTGCCGCTGCGTGCGCTGCGCTATTGCGCGTTGCTCGGGGCAATCGGGCGCGGCTCGCGCATGCTGATGATGCACGTGGGCATGAACATCGAGTGGGCGTCGCTGCTGGCGGCGATCCTGATCGGCATCATCGGTATCTATTGGTCGCGCTGGCTGTTGGCGCATCCGAAGGTGTTCACCGTGGCGGCGGTGATCCCGATGTTCCCCGGCATTTCCGCCTATACCGCGATGATAACTGTGGTGGAGATCTCGCATCTGGGCTACAGCGAGGCTTTGATGGAGACCATGATCACCAACTTCCTCAAGGCCAGTTTCATCGTCGGCGCGTTGTCGATCGGCCTGTCGTTACCGGGTCTGTGGTTGTACCGCAAACGCCCCGGCGTGTGAAATTCCCCGGCAAAAGAACGTTGGTTATTAGATATGCTGATAAGAGCTATCTTATATATTCATCTTGCTTGATTAGCCTATCGACGGCACTCAGGCCTTTACGTATAGTGTCACCAATTTTGCTGCCTACACAGGGTTAAACAATGATTATCAGCCTGATCGCTGCCTTGGCGGCGGATCGCGTTATTGGCATGGAAAACGCCATGCCGTGGCACCTGCCGGCGGACCTTGCGTGGTTTAAACGCAACACGTTGAATAAGCCGGTTATTATGGGCCGCAAGACCTTCGAGTCCATCGGCCGCCCGCTGCCGGGCCGTCACAATATCGTTTTGAGCAGCCGCCCGGGCAATGCCGCCGGGGTGACCTGGGTGACCTCGCTGGATGAGGCGCTGGCCGCCGCGGGTGAGGTGGAAGAAGTGATGGTGATCGGCGGTGGGCGCATCTATACCCAGTTGCTGCCGCGCGCCGATCGCCTGTACCTGACGCACATCGACGCCGAAGTCGGCGGCGATACTCACTTCCCGGATTACGAGCCGGACGAGTGGGAAACCACGTTCAGCGAATTCCACGACGCCGACGATCTGAACTCGCACAGCTACTGCTTCGAAATCCTGCAGCGCCGCTGATCTTAGCGCGTTAGCCAGTCATCCCCGGGGGCGCAAGCAATTGCGCCCCCGGTCTTTTTGCGCCGGTCATTCGTAACCTTTCCGTCACATTACCTGATTAGTATGAAGCCCAACTCCGAGCGCCACGGCAACTCTGGTGAATCTTGACCGCGGCGCCATAACTAAAAAGGTAACCACGTTATGACCAAGCAAATTGAGCAATTAGACGCCGACCGCCTGATCGATCCCACTCGCCGCAAGCTGCTGCTCGGCAGCGCCGGCGCCGTCGGCCTGGCCGGTTTTCTCGGCGGCGGCATCTGGTCGGTCTCCGCCGAGGCGTTAGCCGAGGATCTGCCGCCGAACACGCTGCTGGGCTTCCGGGGCATCGCCGCGTCTACCGCCGATGAAGTGACGATAGCGCCAGGCTATCGCGCCGAGGTGCTGATCTCCTGGGGCGAGCCGCTGGTGGACGGCGCGCCGGCCTTCGATCCGCAGGGCAACAACAGCGCCGCCGATCAGGAAAAACAGTTTGGCGACAACAACGATGGCATGAGCTTTTTCCCTATCGATGACAATCACGGCGTGATGGCCATCAATAACGAATACGTTAACGAGCAGTACCTGTTCGCCCACGGCGGCGCCAAGGCCACCAGCCTGGAAGAGGTGCGCAAATCGCAGGCGGCGCACGGCGTCTCCATTGTCGCGGTCAAGCGGGTCGGCGACGGCCAGCGCTGGGAGGTGGAGCGCCCGTCGCGCTATAACCGCCGCATCACCGCCAACAGCGAGATGCAATTCAGCGGTCCGGCCGCCGGACATCCGCTGTTGCAGACCGCCGCCGATCCGAGCGGCCGCAAGGTGCTGGGCACCTTCGGCAACTGCGCCAACGGCAAGACGCCGTGGGGTACCTACCTGACCTGCGAGGAAAACTTCGACACCTATTTCGGCACCCGTCAGGCCGATTATCGCACCACGCCGGAACAGAAGCGCTACACGCTGAAGGCCAGCGAACCGGAACGCAACTGGCCGGACTATGACGAGCGTTTTGATGTGGCGAAGAATCCCAACGAATTCAACCGTCACGGCTGGATTGTCGAGATCGATCCGTTGAATCCGACCTCGACGCCCATCAAGCACACCGCGCTCGGCCGTTTCAAACATGAAAACGCGGCGGTGACCGTGGCCAAAGACGGCCGTCTGGTGGTGTATATGGGCGACGACGAGCGCGGCGAACATATCTATAAGTACGTCTCCAAAGGCGTGGTCGACGCCGCCAATCCGGCCAACAATCGTACGCTGCTGGATGAGGGGACGCTGTACGTGGCGCAGTTCGACGGCGATGAAGCCGGCACGCCGCTGAAGGGCAAAGGGCGCTGGATTGCGCTTGAGTTCGGCAAGAACGGCCTGACGCCGGAGAACGGTTTCCGCGATGAGGCCGAAGTGCTGATCTTCGCCCGCAAGGCGGCGCAGCAGGTCGGCGCCACCAAAATGGATCGCCCGGAGTGGATCGCGGTGAACCCGCATGACGGGCGCGCGTACTGCACGCTGACCAACAACAGCAAGCGCGGCGAGGAAGGGATGCCGTTGAACGCCGCCAACCCGCGACCGAACAATATCTACGGCCAAATCATTCGCTGGGACGAGGGCGGCGACGCCACCGCCGACGTCTTCGCCTGGGACATCTATGCGCTATGCGGCAACCCGATTGCCCACCCCGAAGGCGTCAACCGCGGCACGCCGAACATCACGGCGGAAAACACCTTCAACAGCCCGGACGGGCTGGGCTTCGATCGCGCCGGCCGTCTGTGGATCCTCACCGACGGCAAGTACAGCAACAAGGGCGATTACGTCGGGCAGGGCAACAACCAGATGCTGGTGGGCGATCCGGTCAGCGGCGAGATCCGCCGTTTCATGGTGGGGCCGAAGTCCTGCGAACTGACCGGCATCACCTTCACCCCGGACTACAAGACGATGTTCGTCAACGTACAGCATCCCGGAGAAGAAGGCGATTCGCACTTCCCGAACAACAGCCCGCGCCCGCGTTCATCGGTGTTGATGATCACGCGTGAAGATGGCGGAGTGATTGGGGCGTAAGGCGGCAATACAGAACAAAGGCGGCCACCGGGCCGCCTTTATCGTTTCAGGATGCGGCTAATCTGCCGGCGTGGTCAGGCGCTTCGCCGCGATTGGCGGGCTGCGTGAAGTAACGGCGGTCTTCCCAGCGCAGCATCGTCAGATCGCCGCCCCAGCAGCAGCCGGTATCCAGCCCGATCACGCCCTCCGGCGTACCCTTGCCTTCCAGCGAGGCCCAGTGGCCGAAGATGATGGTGTATTCCGGGTCCACTAGGCGCGGCAGCTCGAACCACGGTTTCAGCGGCGCCGGCGCGCTGCCCGGCGCATCTTTGCAGATCATGTCGAGCTGGCCGTTGGGGAAGCAGTAGCGCATGCGCGTTAGCGCATTGGTGCTGAAACGCAGGCGCGCCAGGCCGCTCAGCTCCGGCGCCCAGTTGTTCGGCATGTCGCCGTACATGGCGTCGAGGAACAGCGGATAGCTGTCGCTGCTCAATACCGCCTCCACTTCGCGCGCGCACATTTTCGCGGTGTCGATGTCCCACTGCGGGGTGATGCCGGCGTGGGCCATCACCAGTTTTTGCTCATCATCCACCTGCAGCACCGGTTGGCGGCGCAGCCAGTTGATCAGCTCGTCGGCGTCCGGCGCTTCCAGCAGCGGCGTGATGCGATCTTTGGGTTTGTTGCGGCTGATGCCGGCGTAAACCGCCAGCAGGTGCAGATCGTGGTTGCCCAGCACCATGCGCACCGCCGGGCCGAGCGAGCGCACATAGCGCAGCACGTCCAGCGAGGCGGGGCCGCGCGCCACCAGATCGCCGGTCAGCCACAGTTGATCGCGCTCGGGATCGAACGCAACCTGAGCCAGCAGCGACTTCAGTTCATCGAAACAGCCGTGAACGTCGCCGATAAGGTATGTCGACATAATTAATGGATCAGCGTTGGAATGGCTAAGCGGAACACGGGAATAGCGGTGCGGAACGGCTGACCCTGATGGTCAACCATTTCGTAATGGCCTTCCATGGTGCCCAGCGGCGTTTCCAGAATGGCGCCGCTGGTGTACTGAAACTCTCCACCGGGCGGAATGACGGGCTGTTCGCCGATCACGCCTTCGCCCTGGACTTCGGTTTGGCGGCCGTTGCTGTTGGTGATCAGCCAGTAACGGCCCAGCAGTTGCACGTTGGTCCGCCCCAGATTGCGGATGGTAATGGTATAGGCGAAGACGTAACGCTCTTCTTCAGGGATCGACTGTGATTCCACATAGATGCTCTGAACCTGAATACACACGCGGGGCGAATCAATCATGACAACAACTCCTTATTGCTGCGGCGCCGGATTGGCTGACAGCCAGTTCGCCAGCTTGCAGTACTGCGCCACAGAAATATTCTCTGCTCTGAGCGAAGGATCGACGCCCAGCTCCGTCAGCTGCTCCGGCGTGAACAGATCGCCCAGGCTATTGCGGATGGTTTTCCGCCGCTGGTTGAACGCCTGCGTGGTGATGCGGCTCAGCATGCGCACGTCGCCCACCGGGTTCGGCAGCTCGGTGTGCGGGACCAGGCGCACCACGGCGGAATCGACCTTCGGCGGCGGCGCGAACGCGGTCGGCGGCACTTCCAGCACCGGGATGACGTTGCAGTAGTACTGCGCCATCACGGTCAAACGCCCGTAGGCCTTGCTGTTCGGGCCGGCCACCAGACGGTTGACCACCTCTTTCTGCAACATAAAGTGCATGTCGCGGATTGCCTGAGTATAGCTGAAAAGGTGGAACATCAGCGGCGTCGAAATATTGTACGGCAGGTTACCAAATACGCGCAGCGGTTGGCCAGCCTCCTCGGCCAGTTCGGCGAAATTCACCGTCATGGCGTCCTGCTGGCGGATGGTCAGCTTGTCTTTCAGCTGCGGGTGATTCTCCAGCCGAGTGGCCAGATCGCGGTCCAGTTCGATCACCGTCATGCGGTCCATGCGCGCGCCGACCGGTTCGGTCAAGGCGCCGAGGCCGGGGCCGATCTCGACCACCGCTTCGCCCGGCTGCGGGTGAATGGCGGAGACAATGCTATCGATGACAAACTGATCGGTTAAAAAGTTTTGTCCAAAGCGTTTGCGGGCAAAGTGCCCTTGGTGGACTCTGTTATTCATTACAATTAATTATCATTTTAATGGCGAGATTCAGGGCCGTTTGGAAACTGCCGACATCGGCGGTGCCGGTGCCGGCCAGTTCCAGAGCGGTACCGTGGTCGACCGAGGTGCGTATGAAAGGCAAACCGAGGGTGATATTCACCGCGCGGCCGAACCCTTGGTATTTTAGCACCGGCAGCCCCTGATCGTGATACATCGCCAGCACCGCATCGGCATCTTGCAGATATTTGGGCTGGAACAGGGTGTCCGCCGGCAGCGGGCCGACAAGATGGATACCGTCAGCGCGCAGCGCGTCGAGCGCCGGGATGATGGTGTCTATCTCTTCGCGCCCCATATGGCCGCCTTCCCCGGCGTGGGGATTCAGACCGCAGACGTAAATGTGCGGCTGGGCGATGCCAAATTTGGTTTTCAGATCGTGGTCGAGGATGCGAATGACTTCGAACAGGCTCTGCTGCGTGATGGCGCCCGGCACCGCCAGCAGCGGCAGGTGGGTGGTCGCCAGCGCCACGCGCAGCTCTTCGGTCGCGAGCATCATCACCACGCGATCGCAGCGGCTGCGATCGGCAAAGAATTCGGTATGGCCGATAAACGGCACGCCGGCGTCGTTGATCACGCCCTTGTTCACCGGGCCGGTGATCAAGGCGGCAAACTCGCCGTTCAGGCAGCCGTCACAGGCGCGCGCCAGGGTTTCCACCACGTAGGCACTGTTGCCGACGTTCAGTTCACCGGCGGTGACCGGCTGAGCGAGCGACACCGGCAGCACGGTCAGTGTGCCGGCGCGTTGCGCCTCGGCCGGCTGCTGCGGCTGGTAGTCGCGCAGCGTCAGCGGCAGGCCCAAACATTGGGCGCGTTCAAGCAACAGGGCCGGATCGGCGCACACCACCAGCTCAACAGGCCAATCCTGTTGCGCCAGGGCGGCTACCAAATCCGGCCCCACCCCGGCGGGTTCGCCGGGGGTAATGACGACGCGTTTATTGCTGCGCATCGCTGCCATCGAGGATCTTCACGTAAGCCTGGGCGCGCTGTTCCTGCATCCAGGTCTGCGCCTCTTCGGCGAACTTACGGTTGAACAGCATGCGGTAAGCGCGATCTTTCTGCGCGGCGTCTGTCTTATCCACCTGACGGGTATCCAGCAGCTGAATCAGGTGCCAACCGAAGGAAGAGTGCACCGGCGCGCTGATCTCACCTTTGCTCAGCTTGAGCAACGCATCGCGGAAGGCGGGATCGTAGATGTCCGGAGAAGCCCAGCCCAGATCGCCGCCCTGCATCGCAGAACCCGGATCTTGCGACAGCTGTTTGGCTTCGTCGGCAAACTTGGCGCGACCGCTCTTGATCGCTTCCGCCACGGATTGCAGTTTGGCGCGCGCCTGGTCGTCGGTCAGCACCACCGAAGGTTTCAGCAGGATGTGACGGGCATGCACTTCGGTGACCGACACCGACTGGCTGGCGCCGCGGATGTCGTTGACTTTCAGGATATGGAAGCCGACACCGGAACGGATTGGGCCGACGACGTCGCCTTTCTTGGCGCTGACCAGGCGTTCAGCGAACAGGGTCGGGATCTCTTGCAGCTTGCCCCAGCCCATGTTGCCGCCTTTCAGCGCCTGAGAGTCGGCGGAGTAAGTGATCGCCAGCTTGCCGAAGTCGGCGCCGCTGTTGATCTCGCCCACCAGGCGTTTGGCCAGCTCTTCGGCTTTGTCGACCTGCTGCTGCGACGGGTTCTCCGGCAGCGGGATCAGGATGTGGCTGATGTTCATTTCGGTGTCGCTGCCGTTCTGCGCGCCCACCTGTTTGGCCAGCGCGTCCACTTCCTGCGGCAGGATGGTGACGCGGCGGCGCACTTCGTTGTTGCGCACTTCGGAGATCAGCATCTCTTTGCGGATCTGCGCGCGGTAGGTGTTGTAGTTCAGCCCTTCGTACGACAGGCGGCTGCGCAGCTGATCGACGCTCATGCGGTTCTGCGCGGCGATGTTGGCGATCGCTTTGTCCAGATCGGCGTCGGAGACGGTGATGCCCATTTTCTTGGCCATCTGCAGCTGGATGTTATCCATGATCAGACGTTCGATGATCTGATGGCGCAGCGTCTTGTCGTCCGGCAGTTGCTGACCGGCCTGCTGGGCGTTGAGCTTCACCGACTGCAACAGTCCGTTGACGTCGCTTTCGAGTACCACGCCGTTATCCACGACGGCGGCGACTTTATCCACTTCTTGGGGTGCTGCGAACGCGGCATTGGCGCAAACCACCAATCCGAGAATAAGCGTTCTCCAGTTCTTCATACATTTCCCATTATGTAATCCGCAAATGCGGGTGAAAGTTCTCGTTTTCAAAGTGTTGCAAAGCGTCAGAATGCGCGCTGATACGGCAGAATGCCGGAGCGCAGCATTTCTGCGGAGCCGAGACTATGATCGCTGCTCAGGCCGCGCAGTTCGACGTTGAACGAAACTCTGTTGTCGTAAACGCTGGTATTGTTGCTGTTGTTCCAGTCGGTGATCTTGCGCTCATAGCCCAGCGTCACCGCCCAGCAGCAGGTGTTGTACTTCAGCCCCACCAGCTGATCGGCGGATTGTTTGGCGCGGGTGTCGTAGTAGTACGCCCCGACCACCGCCCAACGATCGGCGATCGGCCAACTGCCGGTGATGCCCACCTGCGAGATGCCGTCCTGGAAGGCCGGAACCGTTTTGGTGTTCAACGCCGTCTGGATATATTCCGGCGTGGCGTAACGGTAGTTCAGCTGCACTACGCGCTCGGCATCCTGGCGGTATTCCACCACGCCGTTGCCCAGCGAGACGCTGTTCAGGCGGGTGTCGTACTGCAGGCCGCCGCGCAGGCCCCAACGATCGTCGATTTTCCAATAGGTATCGCCGGCCCAGGCCACGCTGCCGGTATCGTCGTTGTTGTCGTACCCGGTTACCCGATCGCCGGTGCGCGAACGGCTGAAGTAGTAGATTTGACCCACGGAAGCGTTAAAACGTTCAACCAGCGCGTCATCATAAATGCGCGTGGTCAAACCGGTAGACACGCGGTTCTGCGAAGCGATGCGATCCAGGCCGCTGTAGGTGCGATCGCGGAACAGGCCGGAGTAGTCGGTCTGCAGCAGCGTGGTGTCGTAGGTGTAGATGTTGCTCTGGTCGCGGTACGGCACGTACAGGTACTGCACGCGCGGCTCCAGCGTCTGGGTGGCGCCTTCGGCCCAGATCATCGGCCGCTCGAACACCAGCTTGCCGTCGACTTTGAACTGCGGCAGTACGCGGTTGACCGAATCATCGAGCTCCGGCGCGGCAGCGTTTTTGCGGCTCTGGTAGTTGGCGGCGAAACCGTCAGGAATATCCTGCTGGTAATGGGTCGCCATCACCTTGGCTTCGGTGTTCAGGCTGGCCCAGCCGTTGGTGAGCGGCAGACTCAGCGTCGGTTCCATATGCAGACGGGTGGCGTCCGGGCTGTATGGGTTGACGCTGGTGAACTTGGCCGCCTGGCCGTAAATATGGAAGTCGAACGGACCGAGGTCGTTCTTGTAGTAATTCAGATCCAACTGCGGCTGGACTTTATACGAGTCCGACTGTGAGCGATCGGTATCGTCGTAAATCTGGAACTGCTTGGAGCTCAGCGTGGCGTTCCAGTTTTCGTTGGCGTAGCCGAGGCTGAATTTCTGCGTGGCGTAGCCGTCGGTGGTGGAGCCGTATTTGGAGTCCAGATCGGTGAAGTACTTGGAATCGCTGACCTTGGTGTAATCGACGTTGAAGCGCCACACCTGATCCATAACGCCGTTGTGGTTCCAGTAGAACAGCCAGCGTTTGTTGTCGTCATGATCTTTGCCGTATTCCTTGTCGTCCGGCAACCAGTCGAACTCCATCAGGCCGAGGCCCGGCTGCACCAGATAACGGAACTCGGTCTGCCACTGCAGGCCGCGCTTGGACATATAGTGCGGGGTAATGGTGGCGTCGTAGTTCGGCGCGATGTTCCAGTAGTACGGCAACATGAACTCGAAGCCGTTGTTGCTGCCGTACTTGGCGTTCGGGATCAGGAAGCCGGAACGGCGCTTGTCGCCGACCGGCAGCTGCAGGTACGGGCTGTAGAACACCGGCACGCCGCCGATGCGGAAGCGGGCGTTCCATATTTCCGCCACCTGCTCTTCGCGATCGTGGATCACTTCGGAACCGACCACGCTCCAGCTGTCATCGCCCGGCAGACAGGAGGTAAAGGTGCCGTTTTCCAGGATGGTGTAACGGTTGGCGCCGCGCATTTTCATCTTGTCGGCGTCGCCGCGTCCCTGACGGCCTACCATCTGGTAGTCGCCTTCATAGACGTCGGTATCTTTGGTATTCAGGTTAGACCAGGCCTTCGGGCCTTTCAGTTTGATCTGATTGTCGCTGTAGTGCACGTCGCCGGTGGCGGTGACGGTACGCACCGGTTCCGTCTGGCCGGGGTTTTGCGTCTGATTCAGCTCAACTTCTTTGGCGGTCAGGGTGCTGTTGCCCTGCTCGATATGCACGTTGCCGCTGAACAGGGCGCTTTTTGGGTAGTCGGCGCGCGAGTCATCGGCATTGATGGTCACCGGCTGGCTGTTCGGATCGCCGCTGACCAAAGGCTTGTCGTAAACAGGAACGCCAAGCATGCATTGCTCGGCCAGATCAGCCAGCGCATGCTGACTGTAGAGTGCCGTCCAAATCATCGTGGCCAGCAGTGTTGGGAAACTTTTTTTCATACGCGGTTTTGGTGTTCCGTCATCAGAGGCGTCGTGTCCGGCAAACGGTCAGAGACTATATTACTCATCTGCGTTGCGCTAGTGCTAAATCCAGCCGTTTACTTGCGTCGTCGTTAGGCGCAAAGATAAATGACAGGTATGATAATCCAAATTCTAGGAAAAATCGCCTGCGCCCTTTCCTGAAACGGAGGAGAGCGGGCGGCTTTCGGCATGATAATTGAGGAGTATATGCAGTATTGGGGAAAACTGCTCGGCGTCATCGTCGCCATCTGGTCTGGCGCGGGATTCTGGGGTGTAGTTCTGGGGCTGATTATCGGTCATATGATCGATACGGCGCGCAGCAACAAGCGCAGCCGGGGGTTTTTCACCGACCAGCAAACGCGGCAAACGCTGTTTTTCCGCACCACTTTTCAGGTTATGGGCCACCTGACCAAATCCAAAGGACGCGTCACCGAGGCGGATATCCAGATCGCCAGCCTGTTCATGGATCGCCTGCAGCTGCACGGCGAAGCCCGCACTGCGGCGCAGCAGGCGTTCCGCGAGGGCAAACAGAGCCAGTTCCCGCTGCGTGAGACGCTGCAGCAGTTCCGCAGCATCTGTTTCGGCCGCTTCGATCTGATTCGGATGTTTCTGGAAATTCAGATTCAGGCGGCGTTCGCCGACGGCTCGCTGCACCCGAACGAACGTCAGGTGCTGTATGTCATCGCCGAAGAGCTGGGCATTTCGCGCGCGCAGTTCGATCAGTTCCTCAGCATGATGGAGGGCGGGCGTCAGTTCGGCGGCGGTCAGCAGGGCGGGTATTCGCAGGGCGGTTATCAGCAGGCTCAGCGCGGCCCGACGCTCGACGATGCGTGCAAGGTGCTCGGCGTGCGCAGCAGCGACGATGCCGCCACCATCAAACGCGCCTACCGCAAGCTGATGAGCGAACACCATCCGGATAAGCTGGTGGCGAAAGGCTTACCGCCGGAGATGATGGAAATGGCCAAGCAGAAAGCGCAGGAGATCCAGGCTGCGTACGACCTGATCAAACGCGAGAAAGGTTTTAAATAAGCGATGAAAGCGGGCCCGGCATGCCGGGCCCGTTTAACATGGGGTTCAGAAATCCGGCTCGGCGCGAAAGTGCATCGGCGTCTGGAAGGCGGGGTGGGTGATGCGCAGCTCTTGCGCATGCAGCTGCAGCCGCGGCGCCATCTCTTTGGCCTCCGGTGGGGCGTAGAAACCGTCACCGAGGATCGGGTGTCCCAGCGCCAGCATGTGCACCCGCAGCTGATGCGAGCGGCCGGTGATCGGCGTCAGCTTCACGCGGGTGCTGCCGTCGGCGTCGCGCGACAGCACCAGATATTCCGTCTGCGCCGCTTTGCCGGTGTCAAAACACACCTTTTGCAGCGGCCGGTTCGGCCAGTCGCAGATCAGCGGCAAATCCACCAACCCTTCGTCATGCGCCATATGCCCCCAAACGCGGGCGATATAGGATTTCTTCGGTTCGCGTTCGCGGAACTGACGCTTCAGCTCACGCTCGGCGGCCTTGTTGAGCGCCACCACGATCACCCCGCTGGTGGCCATATCCAGCCGGTGCACCGATTCGGCGGCCGGATGATCGGCCTGAATGCGGGTCATCAGGCTGTCTTTGTTTTCCGGCGCGCGGCCGGGCACCGACAGCAAGCCGCTGGGCTTGTTGACCACCATGATGTGTTCATCCTGATACAGGATGTGCAGCGGGTCCTGCGGGGGATTGTAGGGTTCCATCTTGGCTCCGCGAAAAGGGCCGAACGGGGAGGCAACCACCTCCCCGCGTCGCGCCGGTTACTGGTGGGTGACCACCACCAGACGAATGGCGTCGAGACGCCAGCCGGCTTCATTGAGGTTGGCCAGCACCTGACGGCGGTTGAACTCCAGCGTCTCGACTTCGTCGTCGCGGATGTTCGGGTTGACCGCCTTCAGCGCTTCCAGACGCGCCAGCTCGGTGCTCAGCTTGTCGTCCGCCTCTTGCTTCGCCTGCTCGATAAGCGTGCGTGCCTGCGCTTCCACCAGGCTTTCCGCCTGCTGCAGCATGGCGTGCACGTCTTGCTGCACGGCGTTGACCAGCTTGCTGGAGGTGTGGCGGTTGACCGCGTTCAACTGGCGGTTGAAGCTTTCGAACTCGACCTGCGCCGCCAGGTTGGTGCCCTTGCGGTCCATCAGCATGCGGATCGGCGTCGGCGGCAGGAAGCGGGTCAGCTGCAGATGCTTCGGCGCCTGGGCTTCCACCACGTACACCAGCTCAACCAGCAAGGTGCCGACCGGCAACGCTTTGTTTTTCAACAGGGACACCGCACAACTGCCGGTATCGCCGGACAGGATAAGATCCAGACCGTTGCGGATGATCGGGTGTTCCCAGCTGACGAACTGCGCGTCTTCGCGCGACAGTGCCTGATCGCGATCGAAGGTGACGGTGCAGCCGTCCTGCGGCAGGCCCGGGAAGTCCGGCACCAGCATATGGTCGGACGGCGTGAGCACGATCAGGTTGTCGCTGCGATCTTCCTGATTGATGCCGACGATGTCGAACAGGTTGAGCGCGAAGCCCACCAGGTTAACGTCGTTATCTTGCTCGGCGATGGCGGCGGCCAGCGCCTGGGCTTTGTCGCCGCCGTTGGAGTGCATCTCCAGCAGGCGGTCGCGGCCTTGTTCCAGCTGCGCTTTCAACTGATCATGCTGTTGGCGGCAGGCGTGGATGAATTCGTCCAGGCCCTCCTGCTCGGTCGGCGCGGCCAGATAGCCGATCAACTGCTCGTAGCAGCTGTCGTAGATGGTGCGGCCGGTCGGGCAGGTGTGTTCGAAGGCGTCGAGCCCTTCGTGGAACCAGCGGCCCAGCACCGCCTGTGCGGTGTGCTCCAGGTAAGGCACCATGATTTGGATATCGTGCATCTGGCCGATACGGTCCAGACGGCCGATACGCTGTTCCAGCAGATCCGGGTTGAACGGCAGATCGAACATCACCAGTTGGCTGGCGAACTGGAAGTTGCGGCCTTCGGAACCGATCTCGGAACACAGCAGTACCTGCGCGCCTTCCTCTTCGGAGGCGAAGTAGGCGGCGGCGCGGTCGCGCTCGATGATCGACAGCCCTTCGTGGAACACCGCGGCGCGGATCGCTTCACGCTCGCGCAGCACCTGCTCCAGCTGCAACGCGGTATCGGCTTTAGCGCAGATCACCAGCACTTTTTCGTTGCGGTTGGCCAGCAGGTAATCCAGCAACCATTCGACGCGCGGGTCGAAGTTCCACCAGGTGGCGTTTTCGCCTTCGAATTCCTGGTAGATCTGCTCCGGATACAGCATGTCGCGCGCGCGCGCTTCGACGGATTTCTTGGCGCCCATGATGCCGGACACTTTGATCGCGGTCTGATACTGGGTCGGCAACGGCAGCTTGATCTGGTGCAGGTTGCGGTGCGGGAAGCCCTTCACGCCGTTGCGGGTGTTGCGGAACAGCACGCGGCTGGTGCCGTGACGATCCATCAGCATGGCCACCAGCTCCTGGCGCGCCTGCTCGGCGTTGTCGCCTTCGCTGTTGGCCGCTTTGAGCAGCGGTTCGATGTCCTGCTCGTCGATCAGCTCGCCCAGCAGGTTCAGCTTGTCGTCGGCCAGGCGTTCACCGCTCAGCAGCAGGGTGACGGCGTCGGCCACCGGACGGTATTTCTGCTGTTCGGCGACGAACTCGCCGTAGTCGTGGAAACGGTTCGGATCGAGCAGGCGCAGGCGCGCAAAGTGGCTCTGTTGGCCCAGCTGTTCCGGGGTGGCGGTCAGCAGCAGCACGCCGGGGATATGCTCGGCCAGCTGTTCGATCACCTGATATTCGCGGCTCGGCGCTTCTTCGCTCCAGGCCAGGTGGTGCGCTTCATCGACCACCAGCAGATCCCACTGGGCGTCCGCCAGCTCTTCCAGGCGCTGCTTGTTGCGGCGCACGAAGTCCAGCGAGCAGATCACCAGCTGTTCGGTCTCGAACGGGTTGCTGCTGTCGAGCTTGGCTTCGGCGTAGCGGCTGTCGTCGAACAGCGAGAAGTAGAGGTTGAAGCGGCGCATCATCTCCACCAGCCACTGGTGCTGCAGCGTTTCCGGCACCACGATCAGCACGCGTTCGGCGCGGCCCGCCAGAAGTTGCTGGTGGATGATCATGCCGGCTTCGATGGTTTTGCCGAGGCCGACTTCGTCCGCCAGCAGAACGCGCGGCGCATGGCGCTGGCCGACTTCATGAGCGATGTGCAGCTGGTGCGGGATCAGGCTGGCGCGCATGCCGCGCAGGCCGGCGAACGGCAGGCGATACTGCTCGCTCTGGTATTTGCGGGCGCGAAAACGCAGCGCGAAACGATCCATGCGGTCGATTTGGCCGGCGAACAGGCGATCCTGCGGCTTGCTGAAGGTCAGTTTGCTGTCCAGCAGCACTTCGCGCATCGCCACGCCGCTTTCCTGGGTGTCCAGGCGGGTGCCGATATAGGTCAACAGACCGTTTTCCTCTTTCACCTCTTCCACCTGCAGCTGCCATCCCTCGTGGCTGCTGACGGTATCGCCCGGGTTGAACATCACGCGGGTGATCGGCGAATCGTTTCTGGCATAGAGGCGGTTTTCACCGGTGGCGGGGAAAAGCAGGGTAATCATGCGCGCATCCAGCGCCACGACGGTGCCCAGTCCTAATTCGCTTTCCGTGTCGCTGATCCAGCGTTGACCAAGAGTAAAAGGCATATATTGTCGGCTCGATTCTTTGTAAGTAAGTCTTGTTACCGGGCGGGAAGGGCCGCGGCACCTGTACTGAACATCGGTTAATCCCGGTTTGTTTTAAATTTGACGGGCAATAGCCGTTCACGCCATGCAGACGTCGCGAGACGGCAGGGCTAAGCGTGGTTCAGTTTTGGGAAGGGCGCTATGGTAATGGAAGGCGGCGCGTTCGTCACCTGCAAAACCGGATGATTTTTCTTAACCTGGCGCAATCTCAAAACAGCCCCATCTGCCCGGTGACCAGCGTGGTGAAGTCGTCGTGCAAGAAAGGGAGTATAGCGTCTGCCACCGGTTGCAGCTGACGTTCGAGGTAGTGCTGATAATCGATGGGCGAATGGCGGGTTTCCAGCGGTTCCGGCCCGGCGACGGTCATCACGTAGCTGATCCAGCCGCCGTTCTGATACTGCAGCGGCCGCCCCTGACTGCGGTTGTAGTCGTCGGCGATGCGCGCGGCGCGGGCGTGCGGCGGCACGTTGCGCTGATAGTCGTCGAGCTTTCTGCGCAGCCGTTTGCGGTACACCAATTGATCGTCGAAGTCGCCGTTCAGGGTTTTGCCGACGTAGTCACGCACATAGTCCTGGTAGGGCTGTTGTTTGAAGATGCGCTGATAGAGCTGCTGCTGGAACTGCTGCGCCAGCGGCGTCCAGTCGGTGCGCACCGTTTCCAGGCCTTTGTACACCATCTCTTCCTGGCCGTCGGCGCGCGCGATCAGGCCGGCGTAGCGTTTCTTGCTGCCCTGCTCGGCGCCGCGAATGGTCGGCATCAGGAAGCGGGAATAGTGGGTTTCGAACTCCAGCTCCAGCGCGTTCTCCAGCCCGAACTGCTGCTGCAGATGCTGCTGCCACCAGGCGTTGACCCGTTGCACCAGCGCCCGGCCGATCTGCGCCGCCTGTTGCTCGTCATGCGGCTGTTTCAGCCAGACGAAGGTGGAGTCGGTGTCACCGTAAATCACCTGATAGCCTTCGGCTTCGATCAGCTCGCGGGTTTGGCGCATGATCTCGTGGCCGCGCAGGGTGATTGACGACGCCAGCCGCGGATCGAAGAAGCGGCAGCCGCTCGATCCCAGCACGCCGTAAAGCGCGTTCATGATGATCTTCAGCGCCTGTGACAGCGGCTTGTTGTGCTGGCGTTTGGCGGCCTCGCGCCCTTGCCAGATCTGCTCGACGATCGCCGGCAGGCAGTGTTTGCTGCGCGAGAAGCGGGCGTTGCGAAAGCCGGGCACCGAGTCGGCGTCGTTTGGGTGGCGCATGCCTTCCACCAACCCGACCGGATCGATCAAGAAGGTGCGGATGATCGACGGGTACAGACTTTTATAGTCCAGCACCAGCACCGAGTCGTACAGGCCGGGCCGGGAATCCATCACAAAGCCGCCGGGGCTGTGTTCCTCCGGCTGTTCGCCGAGGTTGGGGGCGACAAAGCCCAGGCGATGCATGCGCGGCATATAGAGGTGACTGAAGGCCGCCACCGATCCGCCGCTGCGATCGGCCGCCAGCCCGGTGACGGTGGCGCGCTCCAGCAGGAAGTTGAGCAGGTCGGCCTTGGCGAAAATCCGCGTCACCAGCTCGCAGTCTTTCAGGTTGTAGCGGGCCAGTGCCGGCTTGTCTTCGGCGAAGCGCCGGTCGATCTCCGCCATGCGCTGATAAGGGTTGTCGATCGCCTTGCCTTCGCCCAGCAGTTCCTGCGAAACGTATTCCAGGCTGAAGGAGGGAAAATTCCAGGTGGCGGATTTCAGCGCCTCGATGCCGTCGATGATCAGGCGGCCGGCGGCGGCGGCGAAAAAGTGATTCTGTTTGAAGCCATGCTCGCGCCACTCCAGCAGGTTGCCGCCGCGCCCCAGCCGCAGCGGGATTTGGTAGCGCTCGGCGTGCTTTTGCAGCACCCGCAGATCGAACTGCACCAGGTTCCAGCCGATGATGGCGTCGGGATCGTGACGCTCCAGCCACGCGTTCAGCCGTTCCAGCAACTGAGGGCGGCTGGCGCAGTATTCCAGATCGAAATCCAGCGGCTCATCGCCGCCGTTGGCCGGCCCCAGCATGTAGACCTGCCGCTGGCCGCAGCCTTCCAGCGCGATGGAGTAAAGCTCGCCGTGGGCGGTGGTTTCGATATCCAGCGACACCAGTTTTAGCGTTGGGCGGTACTCCGGCGCCGGCTTCATTTGGCCGCTGAGCAACGGCCCATTGCCGTCGCCCTGGCCGTTGAACCATACCGGCGCGGTGATGAAGCGTTCCATCAGGTAGCGCTCGGGCGGGCGAATGTCGGCCTCGTAGACCGCAACGCCGCCTTCCCGCAGCAGTTTTTCCAGCTTGATGAGCTGACGGTGCTGGCGGCAGTACAGCCCCAGCATCGGGCGGTGATGAAAATCCGTCAGCGCCAGCGGTTTCAGTTCGACTTGCCGCTCTTCTCGCAGCAGCAGTTCCGCGCGCTGCCTTTGTTCGGCGGGGATAAACGCCACCGAGGTTTGCGGCGGCAGACGCAGCTGACGCGGGCCTGCGTCGGTCGCCAGCCAAAATTCGACCTCGGTGCCGGCGGGCGTGTCGCGCCAGTGGCGAGTGAGCAGGAACCCCTGTTGCAGTGCTGTCATAACCCCTTCGTTTTCCGCCGGGCGACGTGTGCGACGTTCAGCGTGATGTCGGTTTTGGCGCTAATATAGATAAATTATAGTATGGGTTTTTATACAGTGATTGTCCATCGCCGTGCGGCGTTGCCAAATACGCATACAATTCATCGATTGACTCGCCAGCGGCGGCGCTGGAAAATCCTCGGCCCCGTTTGGCCCGAATAATCCACAGAGGTGTAATGGAAGCCTATTTACAAGATTTGATCACCCAGTCACTGGCTTTCACTCTGATGGTCGTTCTGCTGGTCGCTTTTCTGGAGTCGTTGGCGCTGGTGGGGCTGCTGTTGCCCGGTACGGTGATGATGGCCAGCATCGGCGCGCTGATCGGCAGCGGCAAGGTGGATTTTTACTACGCCTGGGCGGCGGGCATCGTCGGCTGCCTGCTCGGCGATTGGATCTCCTATTTCGTCGGCCGCGCCTTTAAGGGGCCTTTGCATCGCTGGTCGTTTCTGAAGAAGAACAAAGCGCTGCTCGACAAAACCGAACATGCCTTGCACCAGCACAGCATGGCGACCATTTTGATCGGTCGCTTCGTTGGCCCGACGCGCCCGCTGGTGCCGATGGTGGCCGGCATGCTCGATTTGCCGCCGTACAAGTTCGCGTTGCCGAACATCATCGGTTGCCTGACCTGGCCGCCGGTCTATTTCTTCCCCGGCATTCTGGCGGGGGTGGCGATCGATATCCCCGCCGACGCCAACAGCGCGACGTTCAAGTGGCTGTTGCTCGCGGCGGCGCTGTTGGTCTGGCTGGCGGTGTGGCTAAGCTGGCGCTGGTGGCGCGAGGGCAAGCGCAGCGCCGATCGGCTGAGCCGTTGGCTGACGCCGCTGCGGCTGCGCGTGGTGTGCGGATTGAGTTGGCTGGCGGCGTTGGCGGTCGGCTATTTGCTGAGCCAACAGCCGCTGATGCCGGTGTACCGGCATCTGTTGTGGCAGGTGCTGTCCGGGCAATGATTGCGGGGGCATTAGCCCCCGTTCGCCTTACTGGAAGAACGCTTCCAGCTGTTCAAATACCCGCACGTCTTCGCTGTGGCGCTTCACCCGCAGCACGTCTTCCAGCTTTTCCACCTGGCTTATCATTTGTTCCAGCCGCTGATCGTCGGCGACCAATAGCCAAATGCGGCTCTGTTGGCCGTCTTTCAACGGCAGACACAGAATGCCTTCGACGTTGAACGCGCGGCGGGCGAACAGCCCGCAAACGTGCGACATCACGCCGGGATGGTTGCGCACCGCCAGCTCCAGGATCACCTGTGGTTTATCTTGTGGTTGCAGCATGGCTTATTCTCCAATCATGTCGATGTTGGCGGCGCCCGGCGGCACCATCGGGAACACTTTTTCATTGATATCGATCAGCGCGTGGATCAGGCAGGGGCCCGGGCGCTGGATCGCCTCAGCCAGCGCGGCCTGCGGATCTTCCGCGGCGTTCAGATCGCAGGTATCCAGCCCGAATCCGGCGGCGATCTTCAGGAAGTCGGTACGCTTCGGATAGGCGGCGGCGAAGATGCGCTGTTGGTAGAACAGGGTTTGCTGCTGGTGCACCAGCCCCAGCGCCTGGTTGTTCATCAAAATGATTTTCACGTCCAGATCGTGCTCGACCGCGGTGGCCATTTCCTGAATGTTCATCATCAGGCTGCCATCGCCGGAGAAGCACAGCACTTTACGTTCGGGCTCCGCCAACGCCGCGCCGATCGCCGCCGGCAGACCGAAGCCCATGGTGCCCAGGCCGCCCGACGTCAGCCACTGGCGCGGCCGGCTCAGCGGATAGGCCTGCGCTACCCACATCTGATGCTGACCCACGTCGGTGGTGATGATGGCGCTGTCGTCCACGCAGCGCGCGGCGGCCAGCACCAGGCCGTAATGGCTCAGCGGATCGTCGGCGTTCGGCATGTTGAACGGGAATTCGCGCTTCAGATCGTTGACGGTGTTCAGCCACGCGCTGCGCGGCTGCGTGTCGATCTGCGGCAGCAGCTGTTGCAGCACCTGGCCGACGTCGGCATGGATCGCCACGTTGGCCTGTTTGACCTTGCCCAGCTCGGCGCGGTCGATATCCACGTGAATGATGGCGGCGTTAGGGCAGAACTGCTCGGTTTTGCCGATTGCCCGATCGTCGAAGCGCGCGCCCAGCACGATCAGCAGATCGGCCTCCTGCAGAATGAAGTTGGTGCTGCGCGCGGCGTGCATGCCCAGCATGCCCAGCGACAGCGGGTGTTCCACCGGCATCGCGCCCAGCGCCATCAGCGTCATGGTGGTGGGCAGACCGGCGCGCTCGGCCAGCTCCAGCGCCTGCCGGTGAGCGTCGGCGCAGATGATGCCGCCGCCCAGGTAGAGGATGGGGCGTTTCGCCTGATTGATCATCGCGGCGGCCTGCGAAACCAGCGCCGGATCGAAGCTCGGGGCGGCGTCCGGCACGGCGATCGGCGGCAGCTCTTCCAGGGTGATGGTGGCGGTCTGTACGTCTTTCGGCACATCGATCCAGACCGGGCCGGGACGGCCGGACTCGGCGATGCGGAACGCGTCGCCAATCACCTGCGGCAGCTCGCGGATATCGCGCACCAGATGGTTGTGCTTGGTGATCGGGATGGAAATGCCGTAGGTGTCCACTTCCTGGAAGGCGTCGGTGCCGATCATCGAGGAAGGCACCTGCCCGGTGATGCACACCAGCGGAATGGAGTCGAGCTTGGCGTCGGCGATGGCGGTGACCAGGTTGGTGGCGCCCGGCCCGCTGGAGGCGATGCACACCGCCGCTTTGCCGTTGGCGCGCGCCATGCCTTGCGCCATAAAGCCCGCGCCCTGTTCGTGGCGCGCCAGCACGTGGTGAATGCGGGTGCTTTGGCTCAGCGCGTCATACAGCGGCAGCGCGGCGCCGCCAGGGATGCCGGCGACGGTGGTGATGCCCTGACGCTCCAGCAGATGAACGATCAATTGTGCGCCGGTGAAACTGGTGCCCGGTTGAGGCGTGCCCGAAGTTGCCATGTTCCTGTCCTTTCTCAAGGCCGGTGAGCTTTTCTGGGCAGGGTGCTAAAACAAGAAACCCCGCCCGGTTTGCGCCGGCGGGGTTTGGGAATCGATGCGTTGATTCGGACCCTACGGCGCATTGCCGACGACCACCACCACACGCACGACGACCACCGCGGCTGGTAGCGCGGTAACTAGTAGGGTCGAAGTCAGCGAGGATGCGATCACAGGGAACCTTATCATCAGTAAAAAAAGTCAGGTTTTTATAAAAACACAGGCGCAAAATTCGCACAACAGGTTTATTGGCGCAGCATAAAAAACGCGCGTCAGATCACGCTTTACCCGAAATGCCCAGCACGTGCGCTTCGGGGGCGCTGCCGTCCAGCAGGGCCTGCGTCGGGCCGTCGTAGTAGATGCGGCCGTCGACCACCAGCAGCGTGCGCGGCGCGATGCGCGCGGCGTCGTCGAGGTTGTGCGACACCATCAGCAGCGTCAGGTCGCGCTGTTCGCACACCGTCTGCAGCAGCTGCAGCATCTCGTTGCGCAGCGCCGGATCGAGCGCCGAGAAGGGTTCGTCGAGCAGCAGGATCGGCCGCCGGCGAATCAAACAGCGCGCCAGCGCGGCGCGCTGACGCTGGCCGCCGGAAAGCTGCGACGGCAGGCGATCCAGGTGTTCTTCCAGGCCGACCTGACGGGCGATGTGTTCTCGCTGTTGACGCTGCTGCGCAGTCAAGCGCAGACCGGGATCCAACCCCAACCCGATGTTCTGCGCCACCGTCAGGTGAGCGAACAGGTTGTTTTCCTGAAACAGCATCGACACCGGCCGTTTGGCCGGCGGCGTGGCGGTGTGGTCTTCGCCGTTCAGCAGCAGCCGGCCGCTGGCCGCCGGCAGAAAACCGGCGATCAGGCTCAGCAGGGTGCTTTTACCGGCGCCGCTGGGGCCGAGCACCGCGACGCGCTCGCCCGGCTGGATGCGCAGATCAAAGCGCATCGGCAGGTGTTCATACAGATAGGTCAGTTTTTCAAGCGTCAGCATGGCGGCCCGGTAAGCGTTCAATCAGGGTAAACAGCAGGAAGCACAGCAGCAGCAACAGCAGCGCGGTCACCGCTCCGTCCTGGCTGCGGTAGGCGCCAATCTGCTGATACAGGTAAAAAGGCAGGGTACGGAAATGCTCGTTGCCAAACAAGGCGACCACGCCGAAATCGCCGATCGACAGCACGCTGGCGAAGGCCAGCGCCTGCGCCAGCGGGCGGCGCAGGGCGCGCAGTTCAATCAGCCGCAGCCGTCGCCAGCCGCGGATATCCAGCGACAGGCACAGCGGGTTGTAACGTTCGGCGAGGTCGCGCATCGGGTTCTCCAATACCTTCAGCGCATAGGGCACCGCCATCAGCGCATTGGTGAGGATCACCAGCGCATAGGGCGACTGCGGCAACCCGATCGTATCGTTCAGCAGCAGGAAGAACCCGGTGGCCAGCACGATGCCCGGCATCGCCAGGATCACCATGCCGCTCAGCTCCAGCGCTTGGCCGCCGCGCAGCTGCTGCCGCAGTTTCAGCTCGCGGCTGCTCCACAGCAGCATCATCGTGAGCGCCACGCACAGCGCTCCGGCGCCAAGGGCGATGCGCAGCGACGTGAACAGCGCCTGCCACAGCACCGGCTGGCGCAGCACGCTGACGATAGCCTGATTGGCGCCGTCGGCGATCACCGCCAGCAGAGGCGGCAGCAGCAGCAACAGCGCGGCGGCGATCAGCAGAAAATCGCTGATGCGCCGCCACAGGCTGTCTTCCGGGTTGCGCCAGCGCTGGGCGTGGGTATGTCCTACCGGCAATGCCTGGCTCAGGCGTTGGCTGATCAGCACCAGCCCCAGACAACAGCCCAGTTGGATCAGCGCCAGCAGGGCGGCGCGGCCCAGATCGTAGTCGTAACTCAGCGCCTGGTAGATCGCCAGCTCGATGGTGGTGGCCTGCGGCCCGCCGCCCAGTGACAGCACGGTGGCGAAGCTGGCGAAGCACAGCATGAAGATCAGCGCGCCGCTCGGCAGGATTTGGCGGCGCAGCGCCGGCCATTCGACGAAGCGGAACTGCTGCCAGCCGTTCATGCCCAGCTGGGCGGCCAGCTGGCGCTGTTCCACCGGAATGTTCTCCAGCGCCTGCAACAACAGGCGGGTGGCCAGCGGCAGGTTAAAGAACAGGTGCGCCAGCAGAATGCCCTGCAGCCCGTAGGGCGAGAAATCATACTCGACGCCCAGCCAGCCGCACAGCGTCGCCAGCCAGCCCTGGCGCCCATAGACGCTGAGCAGGCCGAACACCGCCACCAGCACCGGCAGCACCAGCGTCATGGCGCACAGCCGCAGCAGCAGCTGCCGGCCGGGGAAACGGCGGCGATAGAGCGCGCGCGCCAGCAGAATGGCGGGCAGCACCGAAATCAGCGCCGACAGCAGCGCCTGCAGGAAAGTGAAGCGCACCACGTGCCACAGGTAGCTGTCCTGCCACAGGCCGCGCCAGTCGCTGTCCGGCGCGTGACGCCACAGCGAGCCCATCGCCAGCACGGCGAGCAGCAGGATCATGCCGGCGGCCAGCAGCCCCGGCCAGAGCCAGCGGGGGATCAGCGGCTGACGGCGGTTTGCCATGCCCGGATCCAGCCGCCGCGTTGTGTGGCCACCTCTTCGGCGCTGTATTGCAGCGCGGTATGCGGCACGTTCATCTGTTCAAAGCCGACGGGCAGCGGGGTGTTGATCACCGGGTACATCCAGTTGCCGGTCGGGATGGTGTTCTGGAATGCCGGCGTCACCATGAACTGCATGAAACGCTCCGCCAGCTCAGGCTGTTTGGCGGCCTTCAGTTTGCCGGCCACTTCCACCTGCAGGTAGTGGCCTTCGCTGAACGTGGCGGCGGCGTAGCGGTCTTTTTTCTCGGCGATCAGATGATAGGCGGGGGAGGTGGTGTAGCTGAGCACCAGATCGCCTTCGCCTTTCAGGAACAGGCCGTAGGCTTCGCTCCAGCCTTTGGTGACGGTCACGGTCTTTTTCGCCAACTGCTGCCAGGCGGCCGGCGCCTTGTCGCCATACACTTTTTGCATCCACAGCAGCAGGCCGAGGCCCGGCGTGCTGGTGCGCGGATCTTCGTAGATCACCTTCCAGTCACGATCGCTGCTGACCAGCTCCTGCAGGCTTTTCGGCGGGTTCTTCAGTTTTTCCTTGTCGTAGACGAAGGCGAAATACCCGTAGTCGTAAGGCACGAAGGTCGCGTCCTGCCAGCCGCCCGGCACCGTCAGTTTGGCGGTGTCCACGCCGCTCGGCGCGAACAGGCCGGTTTGCTGCGCCGCCTGCAGCAGGTTGTTGTCCAGCCCCAGCACCACGTCGGCGGCGCTGTTCTTGCCTTCCATGCGCAGGCGGTTCAGCAGTGAGACGCCGTCTTCCAGCGCCACGAACTTCAGCTCACAGTCGCACTCGGCTTCGAAGGCTTTTTTCACCGCCGGGCCTGGGCCCCAGTCGGCGGCGAAGGAATCGTAGGTGTAAACCGTCAGCGTCGGCTTGGCGAACACCGGTGCGGCGCACAGCAGCAATAAGCAGGGCAGATATTTTTTGACCACGTTGCACTCCTGAAAAATAAGGGGGCAAGGGCATCTGAGGGGGCGAGGCGGCGTCGCCGGTTCGCTGGGCTCAAATCCCTCCGCCGGTATTGACCGGATCAGGTTCGACGGGTGTGCTCTCAGCGGAAAATCGGGCTTATCACGCGGCCCGACTCTCCGCACCCCGTTGAGACGGCGCTATTGTAAAGATTAACCGACTTGGGCGAAAGGCGCTTATGCCTCCGGCGGGGCAAACCAGGCTGACTTGAAGTCGAACCAGCCGAGGGTGTTCATTCGCACGCCGCGCATGCTGCGCTGGCCGTGCAGCTGCAGCCAGTGGTGGAACAGCGGATGCAGTTGGTGATTGCTGACCAGGCGCTGGCAGAACTCTGCCAGCGGCAGACGGTTGGCGCGCCACAGCGCCGCATCCTGCGCCAGGTCCTCGCTCATGCAATGCTGCATCAGCGGCAGCTCGTACAGCGTGGCGAACAGCGAAAACTCCAGCGGCAGATAGAAGTTGGCGCTGCCGAGCCACAGATCGCTGCGCGCGTCGCCCTGGTGCCAGGTCGCGTAATCCACGCTTTGCACGATCAGGCGGATGCCGTGCTGCGCCAGCAGCGGCTCGATCGCCTGGCGGATGGCGTGGAACTCCGAATGCTCATTGAAGTGAGTCAGCGTCAGTTCGGTCAGCCCCGCCGGTTTGGGCTGCTGCGCCAGCGCGCGGTTGTGGTGCCAGCGCGGCAGCAGGCCGTACGCCGGCGACCAATAGCGCTGGTAGAGCGGCCCGGCGTGGCTCAGCAGCGAAATGGGGTTGATCAATTCGCACAGCCAGCTGCGCATGGCGGGATCGGCCGCCAAGGGAGAGCGCTGATCGAACAGCAGGAAGTAGCAGCCTTCTTCCAGCCGGCTTTCCAGCTCGCTGTTGCCGGTTTCATCGCCCTGCAGCTGTACGCCGGAGTGCACCAGTTCTTCGGAGAACTCCGGCAGCACCCAGATGTTGACCTCATCGATCAGCGCCCGGTAGCCGAAATAGTCGTCGAAGGCGTGGATCTTCATCTGGCTGGGAAGGTTGCGCACCACGCGGTAGGGGCCGGTGCCGATCGGATGGCGGGTGAAGTCCGGCAGATCGCGCCACTCGCGCGGCAGGATCATGGCGTGCACGCTGCCCAGCAGCCAGGGCAGCCAGTGGTCGGGGCTGTGCAGATGCACGTCGACAACGAACGGCGTCGGCGAGGTGACGCTTTCGATATGCGAGAACAGCGGTTGTGAGGTCAGACGCGAAAGCGAGCTGATGACGTCCGCCATCTCCAGCTCGCGGCCATGATGAAAATGGATCGCCGGGCGCAGGTAAAACCGCCAGTGCAGCGGCGTCAGCGCCTGCCAATGGTGGGACAGATCGGATTCGAGTTCCCCGTTTTCCTCATTTATGCGCGTCAGGCCGTTGAAGATCTGACGCGCCAAATGGGTCTCGGAACGCCGCAGCGCCGAGCCGGGCAGCAGGTTGTACAACTGCCGATAGTAGAGCACCCGCAGGATATGTTTCCCCTGACGGAAGCTGCGCCCCAGCTGCGACAGCAGCATTTGGCGCACCACGTTTTTGTCGCCCACCAGCTGCACCAACTGATCGATGCGATCCTGCTCCAGCAGCTCCTCGGCCCGCTGTTGCTGCAGCGCCAGGCCGGTGTAATGAAAGGTTAGCCGCGAACGCTTGCCGCGTCCCGACTCCGCCTGCCAGGTGAGCCAGCCCTCCCGCTGCATGGCGCTCAACAGGGAGCGCACGTGGCGCCGCGAGCAGCTCAGCGCCTCCGCCAGTGCCTGCAGCGTGGTGTCGGTGGTTTCACCGTGGCAGCGTTGCCACAGACGGATGAACTGCTGCTGCAATCTGGACGTGGACATAAAAGAGGAACACTCCTGTCTCAACTCGTCAATTTTTCTTTCCCTATATTACGCCGATAATTTTCATCGATGAAAGGGGAGGGCGCAATCATGAAAGCTTTCTTATCCAAATCGTTCTATCAGCGCTATTTCAGCGCGGTGCGTCGGCAGCACGCCGACTGGCTGAGCGTGGTGCCCGAGCAGGCGCGGCTGGCAATATTGGCGCACCTGACGCAATGGGATATCAAAGAGATGAGCGACAAGCAGTATCGCGAGCACCTGTAAGGCGCTGCGGCATAAAAGTTTCTGAGTAATGGTGCTGTTTCACCAGCCAGTGGGTCGCCCCACTGGTTTTTTTATTTGCGGTTAGGGCGATGGACTTGCATTTTCCTCGCCGTGACCTAAGGTTTTTGCTTCTGCTTTGGGATCAGGGAAGAGAATATGGAACGCCTGAGACGGTTATCACTGCGCATCAACCCCATCTTTGCCGCCTTCCTGCTGATCGCTTTTCTCTCCGGCATCGCCGGCGCGTTGCTGACGCCGACGCTCAGCCTGTTTCTGACCACCGAAGTTAAGGTGCGGCCGCTGTGGGTCGGGTTGTTTTACACCGCCAACGCGGTGGCCGGCATCGTCGTCAGCTTCCTGCTGGCCAAACGTTCCGACACCCGCGGCGATCGGCGCAGGCTGATCCTGCTGTGCTGCCTGATGGCGGTCGGCAACTGCCTGCTGTTCGCTTTCAACCGCGACTACCTGACGCTGATCACCGCCGGGGTGTTGATGTCCGCCGTTGCCAACACCGCCATGCCGCAGATCTTCGCGCTGGCGCGGGAATACGCCGACAGCGAGGCGCGTGAAGTGGTGATGTTCAGTTCGGTGATGCGCGCCCAGCTTTCGCTGGCGTGGGTGATAGGCCCGCCGCTGTCGTTTGCGCTGGCGCTGAATTACGGCTTTACCGTGATGTTCCTGATCGCCGCCGCCACCTTCGCCATCTGCGTGCTGCTGGTCGGGTTCATGCTGCCTTCGGTGCCGCGCGCGGCGGACGGCGACGGGCTGCGGGACGGCGCATCCGCGCCGATTGCGCCCGCCAGCGCCTGGCGCAATCGCGACGTGCGTCTGCTGTTTATCGCCTCGATGCTGATGTGGACCTGCAACACCATGTATATCATCGACATGCCGCTGTATATTACCGCCGATCTCGGCCTGCCTGAGGGGCTGGCCGGGGTGCTGATGGGCACCGCCGCCGGGCTGGAGATCCCGGCGATGCTGCTGGCCGGTTACTACGTCAAACGTTTCGGCAAGCGCAACATGATGCTGCTGGCGGTGGCGGCGGGCGTGCTGTTTTACCTCGGGCTGACGGTGCTGGCGACCAAGCCGACCCTGATCGCGTTGCAACTGCTCAACGCGGTGTTTATCGGCATCGTCGCCGGTATCGGCATGCTCTATTTTCAAGATTTGATGCCGGGCCGACCGGGAGCCGCCACCACGCTGTTCACCAACAGCATCTCGACCGGGGTGATCCTGGCCGGGGTGCTGCAGGGCGCGCTGGTGGAGAACCTCGGTCATGGCTCGGTGTATTGGATGGCGGCGCTGCTGGCGCTGGCGGCGCTCTGGATGAGCGCCAAAGTGCGTGAAGTGTGAGGTCAAACGACGGCATTCTTGATGCAAGTCATTGAGAAGGCTGAAGCGGACGCCCAAGCTGAAGGCATATGGAGCGCGATCGTTGCGTCCACGCCCGTCTCGCTATTGAGATGCCGCCTTGTTGTTTAGAACAGTGGGAACGTTATGGATAAACTCACACCGCTCAAACCGCTTCCTTCCCTGTGCGCCCTTGCCGCCACGCTGATCATCTGGTTCCTCATTCCCGTGCCGGAGGGCGTTGCGCCCAACGCCTGGCAGCTGCTGGCGCTGTTTATCGGCACTATCATCGCCATCATCGGCAAGGCGATGCCGATCGGCGCAGTCTCGGTGATTGCCATCGCCCTGGTGGCGGTGACCGGCGTCACCAATCCCGGCAAGCCGGGCGCCGCGCTGGACGACGCGCTCAGCGGTTTTTCCAACCAGCTGATCTGGCTGATCGGCTTTTCTATCATGATCTCCCTCAGCCTGAGCAAAACCGGGCTGGGCGCGCGCATCGGCTACTACTTTATCTCGCTGTTCGGTAAAAAAACGCTCGGCATCGCCTACGCATTGACGTTGGCGGAAACCACCCTGGCGCCGGTGACGCCGAGCAACACTGCGCGCGGCGGCGGCATCATTCACCCGATCATGAAATCGATCGCCGACAGCTTTGGTTCCAAACCCGAGCTCAATACCTCCGGCAAGATCGGCCGCTATCTGTCGCTGGTGAACTACAACATTAACCCGGTCACCTCGGCGATGTTTATCACCGCCACGGCGCCTAACCCGCTGATTGTCAGCCTGATCGCCAAAGGCACCCACGGCAGCTTCGAACTGTCTTGGTCGATGTGGGCGATCGCTGCCCTGGTGCCGGGGCTGTGTTCGCTGATCGTGATGCCGCTGGTCATTTATCTGCTGTACCCGCCGGAGGTGAAAAGCACCCCGGACGCGCCGCGTTTCGCCTGCGAAAAGCTGCAGTCGCTGGGGCCGGTGACGCTGCCGGAGAAAATTACTCTCGGGGTGTTCGCGCTGCTGTTGGTGCTGTGGGCCGGCATTCCGGCGATGATTTTCGGCCCGGCGCTGGCGGTCAATCCTACCACCGCGGCGCTGATCGGCCTGGCGGTGCTGCTGGCTACCGGGGTGTTGAGCTGGGAGGATGTGCTGAAGCATAAAGGGGCCTGGGATACCGTCGTGTGGTTCTCGGCGCTGGTGATGATGGCCAGTTTCCTCGGCAAGCTGGGGCTGATCGGCTGGCTGTCGCAGACCGTCGGCAACGGCATCGACCATATGGGCATGAGTTGGGTGGGCGGCACGATCTTGCTGACCATCATTTATCTGTATTCTCACTATTTCTTCGCCAGCACCACCGCGCATGTAACGGCGATGTTCGCCGCCTTCTTCGCTGCCGGCATCGCGCTCGGCGCGCCGCCGGCGCTGCTGGGCCTGATCCTGGCGTTCTCTTCTTCGCTGATGATGTCGTTGACGCATTACGGGACCGGCACCGCGCCGATCATCTTTGGCTCCGGCTATGTGACGTTGGGGGAGTGGTGGAAAGCGGGATGGGTGATGAGCGTGGTTAACTTGCTGATCTGGATAGTGATCGGCGGCGCATGGTGGAAGCTGCTGGGGTACTGGTGAGGAAAAAATTCACCCGCCGGGCGGCGGGTGAAGGGGATTAATTCAGAAACGCCGGCTGCTGCGCTTCGTAGCGGGAGATGTCCGCTTCATGCTGCAGCGTCAGGCCGATGCTGTCCAGCCCGTTGATCATGCAGTGGCGGCGGAAGCTGTCTATTTCGAACGGATAGCTTTTGCCACCGGCGTTGACCGTCTGGTTCTCCAGATCCACCACGAACTCCGTACCCTCATTGGCGTCAACCAGTTTGAACAGCTCATCCACCTGCTGCTCGCTCAGCGTGACCGGCAACAGCTGGTTGTTAAACGAGTTGCCGTAGAAGATATCGGCGAAGCTCGGCGCGATCACCACTTTGAAACCGTAGTCGGTCAGCGCCCAAGGGGCGTGTTCGCGCGAGGAGCCGCAACCGAAGTTCTCCCGCGCCAACAGGATGCTGGCGCCTTTATAGCGCGGTTTGTTCAGCACGAACTCCGGGTTGGGTTGCTGGCCGGCATCGTCGAGGAAGCGCCAGTCGTTGAACAGGTGCTGGCCGAAACCGGTACGGGTCACCTTCTGTAAGAACTGTTTGGGAATAATGGCGTCGGTGTCGACGTTGGCCGCATCCAAAGGCACCACTAAGCCGGTATGTTGAGTAAATTTAGCCACGTTAGCCCCTTAGTGAATATCACGGATGTCAGCGAAGTGACCGGCGACGGCGGCCGCGGCGGCCATTGCCGGGCTGACCAGGTGGGTGCGCCCACCGCGGCCCTGGCGCCCTTCGAAGTTACGGTTGCTGGTGGACGCGCAGCGCTCGCCCGGATTCAGACGGTCGTTGTTCATCGCCAGGCACATCGAGCAACCCGGCAAGCGCCATTCGAAACCGGCTTCAATAAAGATTTTGTCCAACCCTTCGGCTTCCGCCTGGGCCTTCACCGGGCCGGAGCCCGGCACCACGATGGCCTGCACGCCGTTGGCGACCTTGCGCCCCTTGGCGATCGCCGCCGCCGCGCGCAGATCTTCGATGCGCGAGTTGGTGCAGGAACCGATGAACACTTTGTCGATCGGCACTTCGGTCAATTTGATGCCCGGCTTCAAATCCATGTAGGCCAGCGCTTTCTCGGCGGAGGCGCGCTCAACCGGATCGTTAAACGATTCCGGCGCCGGGATCGCCTGATTGACGGCGATCACCTGGCCAGGGTTGGTGCCCCAGGTGACCTGCGGCGCGATCTCTTCGGCGTGCAGCGTCACCACGGTATCGAACTGGGCGTCAGCGTCGGACTTCAGCGTGCGCCAGTAAGCGACCGCCTGCTCCCAGTTTTCACCGGTCGGCGCGAACTGACGCCCCTTCAGGTAGGCGAAGGTAGTGTCGTCCGGCGCGACCAACCCTGCTTTGGCGCCCATTTCGATCGCCATGTTGCACAGGGTCATGCGGCCTTCCATGCTCAATGCCTCGATCGCCTTGCCGCAGAACTCCACCACGTGGCCGGTGCCGCCGGCGCTGCCGGTTTTGCCGATCACCGCCAGCACGATGTCTTTGGCGGTAATGCCCTCGGCGGCATCGCCGGTGACCTCAATCTTCATGGTTTTGGCTCGGCCCTGCTTCAGGGTCTGGGTCGCCAGCACGTGCTCCACTTCGGAGGTGCCGATGCCGAACGCCAGCGAGCCGAAGGCGCCGTGGGTCGCGGTGTGTGAATCGCCGCAGACGATGGTCATGCCCGGCAGCGTCATGCCTTGCTCCGGCCCGATCACGTGCACGATGCCCTGGAACGGGTGGTTCAGGTCATACAGCGAAACGCCGAATTCCGCGCAGTTCTTGATCAGCTCCTGCATCTGGATGCGAGCCATCTCGCCGCTGGCGTTGATGTCTTTGGTCTGGGTCGACACGTTGTGATCCATGGTGGCGAAGGTTTTGCCGGGCTGGCGCACCTTCCGGCCCATGGCGCGCAGGCCGTCGAACGCCTGCGGCGACGTGACTTCGTGCACCAGGTGACGGTCGATATACAGCAACGGCGTCTCGTTCGGCGCTTCGTGCACCACGTGGGCGTCATACAATTTCTGGTATAAGGTCTTGGCCATGTTATGCCCCCTGAGCTACAAAGCGAGCGATGATGTCGCCCATTTCATCGGTGCTGACGGCTTTGCCGTCACCGGCCAGATCGGCGGTGCGGTAGCCCTGTTCCAACGCCTGGTTGATGGCGCGCTCCACGGCGTCGGCCGCTTCATCGGCGCCCAGGCTGTAACGCAGCAGCAGGGTGGCGGACAGGATCTGCGCAATCGGGTTGGCGATGCCTTTGCCGGCGATATCCGGCGCGGAACCGCCCGCAGGTTCGTACAGGCCGAAGCCTTGCTCGTTCAGGCTGGCGGACGGCAGCATGCCCATCGAGCCGGTAATCATCGCGCACTCGTCGGACAGGATGTCGCCGAACAGGTTGGAACACAGCAGCACGTCGAACTGGGACGGATCCTTGATCAGCTGCATGGTGGCGTTGTCGATATACATGTGCGACAGCGACACCTCCGGGTAATCCTTGGCGACCTGATTGACCACTTCACGCCACAAGATGGAGCTTTGCAGCACGTTGGCCTTGTCGATCGACGTCACCTTGTGGCGGCGCTTGCTGGCGGATTCGAAGGCGATGCGCGCGATGCGTTCAATCTCGAAACGGTGATACACCTCGGTGTCGAAGGCGCGCTCCTGCATGCCCTGGCCTTCGCGGCCCTTCGGCTGGCCGAAATAGATGCCGCCGGTCAGTTCGCGCACGCACAGAATGTCGAAGCCGCGGGCGGCGATATCGGCGCGCAGCGGGCAGAACGCCTCCAACCCTTGATACAGGCGGGCCGGGCGCAGGTTGCTGAACAGTTTGAAGTGCTTGCGCAGTGGCAACAGCGCGCCGCGTTCCGGCTGCTCGGCCGGCGGCAGGTGTTCCCATTTCGGGCCGCCCACCGAACCGAACAGGATGGCGTCGGCCTGCTCGCAGCCGGCGACGGTCGCCGCCGGCAACGGGCTGCCGTGGCGATCGATGGCGATGCCGCCGACGTCGTACTCGGCGGTGGTGATGCGAATGTCAAAGCGTTGACGCACCGCGTCCAACACTTTGCGCGCCTGAGCCATTACTTCCGGGCCGATACCGTCTCCGGGCAAGACGGCAATGTGATAAGTCTTCGTCATGTTCACACCGTTTCCTGATTATTTTGATGTTTGTTTTGCTGCAGACGCTGTTTTTCTTTTTCTACCTGCTGTGAGCGCCAAATATTGTTCAACACGTGCACCATCGCCTTGGCGGAGGATTCGACGATGTCGGTCGCCAGACCCACGCCATGGAAACGACGGCCGTTATAAGAGACGACGATATCCACCTGGCCCAGCGCATCGCGCCCATGGCCTTTGGCGGTCAACTGGTACTTCACCAGTTCGATCGGGTAATCGGTGATGCGATTGATCGCCTGATAGACCGCATCGACCGGGCCGTTGCCGGTGGCGGCTTCGGCTTTCTCTTCGCCGCCGCAGATCAGTTTCACCGAGGCGGTGGCCATGATGCTGCTGCCGGACTGCACGCTGAAGTAACCCAGGCTGAAGTGTTCCGGTTCTTCCTGTTGTTTGTTGATGAAGGCCAGCGCCTCCAGGTCATAGTCGAACACCTGGCCTTTTTTGTCGGCCAGCTTCAGGAAGGCGGCGTACAGGGTATCCAGGTTGTAGTCCTGCTCCTGGTAGCCCATCTCTTCCATGCGGTGTTTCACCGCCGCGCGGCCGGAGCGGGAAGTCAGGTTCAACTGCACGTCTTTCAGGCCGATCGACTGCGGGGTCATGATTTCGTAGTTTTCGCGGTTCTTCAGCACGCCGTCCTGGTGAATGCCGGAGGAGTGGGCGAAGGCGTTGGCGCCGACGATCGCCTTGTTGGCCGGGATCGGCATGTTGCACAGCTGGCTGACGATCTGGCTGGTGCGGAAGATTTCCTGATGATTGATGTTGGTGTGCACGTTCATGATGTCCTGGCGCACCTTAATCGCCATGATCACCTCTTCCAGCGAACAGTTGCCGGCGCGCTCACCGATGCCGTTCAGGGTGCCTTCCACCTGACGGGCGCCGGCCTGGACCGCGGCAATGGAGTTGCCGACTGCCATGCCCAAATCGTCGTGGCAGTGTACGGAGATGATGGCTTTGTCGATGTTCGGCACGCGGTCATACAAGGTGGTGATGATGCCGCCGAACTGGTTTGGCGTGGTGTAGCCGACGGTGTCCGGAATATTGATGGTGGTGGCGCCGGCGTTGATGGCGGCTTCGACCACGCGGCACAGATTGTCGATCGGCGTGCGGCCGGCGTCTTCGCAGGAGAATTCCACGTCGTCGGTATAGTTGCGGGCGCGTTTGACCGAGCGTACTGCCATCTCCAACACTTCGTCGAACGAGCGCTTCAGCTTCGATTCGATGTGCAGGGTGGAGGTGGCCAGGAACACGTGGATACGGAACGCTTCAGCGACGCGCAACGCTTCGGCGGCCACGTCGATGTCTTTGTCCACGCAGCGGGCCAGGCCGCAGACGCGACTGTTCTTGATCTGGCGAGCGATGGTTTGCACCGATTCGAAATCGCCCGGCGAAGAGACCGGGAAGCCGACTTCCATCACGTCAACGCCCATTCTTTCCAGCGCCAGCGCAATCTGAATCTTCTCTTTTACGCTCAGGCTGGCCTGCAATGCCTGTTCGCCATCACGCAGCGTGGTATCGAAAATAATGACTTGTTGGCTCATCGGTGCATTCCTTATCGTGTTGATTTCACGCTAAGCGGGCAAAAAAAAACCCGCGCAGTAGCGCGGGTTTCTTATGGGTGATCGGCTGAGTCAGCTCCGAACTTCGTCCACAGGCATACCGCGCAAACAAGATGCGTTGAGTAGTAGGCCTAGTAGACGGTGAGTACGGATCATAATGGTTCAGCTTCTCTTAAATTGGGTGTCTGCCTAATTTGATACGTGATTGGCCTGGCGATGTCAACACCTGATTGAATGCGGGGACAATGCACCGGCTATGCATCCAAACAGAGGATCATTCGGTAAAAATGCAGCGCTATAGAGAAAAAATGGGAGCAGTTTGCGCGCTGCTTAGCATAAACGAATCGAATATATACTGCGCTAATTGCTTCTGGATTTTGTTGGGTTAAGATTTGTGATGAAAAAATAAGGAGGATTAATCACGGGAGGAAACAAAATAACATTTTTAATGCGAATGATTTAAATTGAATTCATATGATTAATTGATTGTTTTAGTCATAATATAACAAAATAATGCGATTTTACACAAAGCGATTGATGTTTTTAGATGGTTTGATTGCTTATGATGTGTTTTTATAGTTTGTCTCATACAGTGGGGTTACGTTGTTTAATTGTATTAATCATTGTTAATACCTAATTATTAGTACCACCCAGGTGGCATTCTTCCTGCTGACGGTAGAAGTGACTGATATGCATTCCATATACGACTTAAATCGTGTCGATAACACGAGGTTTTTTATCGGCTGATGACGGTAATGGCAGGATTTGTCGTGCAAAGATAAGACAATGCGGCGTTTCATTGTTTGTCGAGCATAAGGATTAGATTATCTACACAGGATTTAGTGGAGTGAAATATGGCTGAATATGATTCAGAAATCGCCATGGTCAAAGAGCCGGCGGACATCCATTTGCGCAGCGTCGATCTTAATTTGCTGACGGTGTTTGACGCCGTGATGCAAATGCAAAATATTACGCGAGCTGCTAATTCGTTAGGGATGTCGCAGCCGGCGGTGAGCAACGCGGTAGCGCGTCTGAAGGTGATGTTCAACGACGAGCTGTTCGTGCGCTGCGGGCGCGGGATCCAGCCCACCATGCGGGCCAGGCAGCTGTTCGGGCCGGTGCGGCAAGCGCTGCAGCTGGTGCAAAATGAGTTGCCGGGATCTGAGTTTGAGCCGCTGACCAGCACGCGAGCGTTCTCCCTGTCCCTGTGCAGCCCGCTCGATTTGCGTCTGGGCGCCGGGATAATCAATCACGTCAAACAGATAGCGCCGCAGCTTAACCTGCAAATAAAGTCATACATTAACAATAATATTGAACATCAATTGCGTTATCAGGACGTCGAATTTGTCATCGGCTACAGCCGTTTCGAGTCGGCGGAGTTTCGCAGCCTGGCGATGTTCGACGACGAATTAGTGCTGGCGGTTGCGCAGGCGCACCCGCGAATAGGGGAGGAGGTGACGCCGGAACACATGTTGGCCGAACAGCATGCGGCGGTTTCCCTGGAAAGTTTTGGATCGTTCAGTAAACCTTTCTATTTAGAGGAGCCGATGCTGCGCGCCGTGACACAACAGTGCACGGATCTATACAGCGTGTTGAATATGGTGTCGCAAACGGAAATGGTGGCGATTGCGCCCGCCTGGTTGGTGCGGCAACAGACGGAGGCGTTGAAAATAAAGGCGGTTCCTTTGTGCGCCAATCACAATAAAGCGACCTGCTATCTTTCCTGGCATGAATCCTCCGAACGGGATAAAGGGCACCAGTGGATGAAGTCCGTCCTGATTGAGGCGGGTAACCCAAAGTAAAGCGATAAAAAATGGGGATATATAAAGATAATATTCAACTGAGCGTTTTTTTCTCATGATAAAAACTAAGAACTATCTGGGTTTTTATTAAGATGTTTCTTGGTTTTGCGGCGATTAAATAACTTATTTTCAGGGTGAGTTGGTTCGTTTACCAAAAATAATTAATATAAATTAATATTCTGATTTTTACTTTACGACTGGTATTTTTAACTAACTCGATGCGGCGGCCCGGATGGGCCGCGTTTTATTGCCGCCAGCAAACCTTTTCCTTCCCGTTCTGTCCAACCCATGAAAGCGCGAAAGCCGGCCTGAGTTTTGGCTCACACTTCTACGCTGAAATCGCTTTTCCCCCTGCCTGAGAGTAGGTAGACTGCGCGGAAAAAAGTAAACACGTGTAAGCTGAGATGAGGGCCGTAAGGCGTCGTTCAGGCTTAACTGTATGATTCATTTCAGGCTTAGAGCACTATGATCACTAATCTGCTGCAATACCATTTGATCCATCGTATACAGCATCAAATCACCCACCGAGCCGATCGCACAGCTTTTCGCCAATGGTCGCCCAACGGCGAGTTTCAACTGACCTGGGAAGAGGCCGCCGTTCGCATCGATCGCATTGCCGCCGGGCTGTTGGCCCTGGGGGCCGAAGTGCAAGAGCGCATCGGCATTTTCGCCAATAACGGCATGGCCTGGTCGCTGGCCGATCTCGCGATTCTCCACCTGCGCGGCGTCAGCGTGCCGCTCTATTCCACCAATACGCCGGCGCAGGCGGCCTTCGTCATCAACGACGCCGACATTCGCATACTGTTCGTCGGCGAACAGGCGCAGTTGGACGCGGCCATCGCGCTGCGCGGCGTTTGCCCACAGCTGCGCCATATTATCGTGTTTGACCAAGATGCCGACCTGCGCGGCTGCGAGATAGCGCGACACCTGAGCGCCTTCGAGCATGCCGCCGATCCGACGGCTTTTATCGCTCAACGTCGGCAGCGCATTGAAGAGTGCGACCTGCAGGACCTCTTCACCCTGATCTATACCTCGGGCACCACCGGCGAGCCCAAAGGGGTGATGCTGGATTACCGCAACCTGGCGGCGCAGCTCTACCTGCATGATGAGAGACTGACGGTCGGCGAAGAGGATGTGTCGCTCAGTTTCCTGCCGCTGTCGCATGTGTTCGAGCGTGCCTGGAGCTTCTTTGTCATGCATTCCGGCGCGCAGAACGTCTTCCTGCCGAACACCGACTGGGTGCGGGAAGCGATGGGGCAGGTTCGCCCGACGCTGATGTGCGCGGTACCGCGTTTCTACGAGAAGATTTTCAGCGCGGTGCATGAAAAAGTGGCGCGCGCGCCTTGGCTGCGCCGCGCGCTGTTCCACTGGGCGATCGTCTGCGGGGAGCGCAAGTTCCTTCAGGAGCGGGCCGGCAAACCGTTGGGTAAACTGTTCGAACTCTCTCATCGCTGGGCCGACAAGCTGGTATTGAGCAAGCTGCGCGGCATCCTCGGCGGCCGGGTGCGCTTCCTGCCGGCGGCGGGCGCTAAGCTGGATGACAATGTGATCCTGTTTTTCCAGGCGATGGGCGTCAATATCAAGTACGGCTATGGCATGACCGAAACCTGTGCGACCGTGTCCTGCTGGGAAGAAGGGCATTTCCGCTTCGGCTCTATCGGCAAACCGCTGCCGGAGGTCGAGGTGCGCATCGGTGAAGAAAATGAAATCCAGGTGCGCGGGCCGATCGTGATGCGCGGCTATTTCAACAAACCGTTGGAAACCGCCGCGACCTTTACCACAGACGGCTGGCTGAAAACCGGCGATGCCGGGGCGATCGATGAAGAGGGCAATCTGTTCATCACCGAGCGCCTTAAGGATTTGATGAAAACCTCCGGCGGCAAATACATCGCGCCGCAGATGCTGGAAGGCACGCTGGCGCAGGACCGCTTTATCGAGCAGGTGGCGATCATCGCCGATGCGCGCAAGTTCGTTTCCGCGCTGATCGTGCCGTGCTTTGAGTCGCTGGAAGAGTACGCGAAGTCAGTCAACCTGAAGTATCAGGATCGCCTGGAGCTGCTGCGCAACGGTGAAATCCTCGAGATGTTCGAAAAGCGTCTGCGCGAGATGCAAAAGGAGCTGGCGCGCTTCGAGCAGGTGAAGAAGTTCACGCTGCTGCCGGCGGCCTTTTCCATGGAGTTGGGGGAGCTGACGCCAACGCTGAAGCTGCGCCGCAAAGTGATCCTGCAGCGCTATCAGCGTGAAATCGACTCCATGTATCAGGAATAGGGCTGAGGCCGCCGCCGGACCGCGCGTTCGGCGAAAAAAACGGCATATTCTTCGCCTGATTTAGTTCTGTAATTTCCCCTCTGTTCGAAACAATGCCTAGCCTGACGCCCCTGGGGCTAGCGCATTGTTTTTATAAAGTCGCGATCTCCAGCCGCTTGGCAATAACCCCGCCGTCGTTAAGCCATTTTGCCGTTTGCCTGCCCCATATTCTGACGTTATGTTAATTCGATAGCGACAACCCATAAAAATTTAGGGGCATTGCCCCGCAGCAGGCGCTACGTTCCGGCGCCAGAGAAGAATAAGCAAGCCTGGAGGCAAACCCATGGAGATGTTGTCAGGAGCCGAGATGGTCGTCCGATCGTTGATCGATCAGGGCGTTAAACATGTATTCGGCTACCCCGGCGGGGCGGTGCTCGATATCTACGACGCCCTGCATACGGTCGGAGGGATCGATCATATTCTGGTGCGCCACGAGCAAGGTGCGGTGCACATGGCCGACGGTTACGCGCGCGCCACCGGCGAAGTGGGCGTGGTGCTGGTGACCTCCGGCCCCGGCGCCACCAACGCCATTACCGGTATCGCTACTGCTTATATGGACTCGATCCCGATGGTCGTCCTGTCGGGGCAGGTGCCCAGCTCGCTGATCGGCTACGACGCCTTCCAGGAGTGCGATATGGTGGGAATTTCTCGGCCGGTGGTGAAACACAGCTTCCTGGTAAAACGCACCGAAGACATCCCGGCAGTGTTGAAGAAGGCCTTTTACCTGGCCTCCAGCGGCCGCCCCGGCCCGGTGGTGATCGATCTGCCGAAAGACATCGTCGGCCCGGCGGTGCGGATGCCTTATGCCTATCCGCAGGACGTGAGCATGCGTTCTTACAACCCGACGGTGCAGGGCCACCGCGGGCAAATCAAACGCGCGCTGCAAACCATTCTGGCGGCCAAAAAGCCGGTGATGTACGTCGGCGGCGGCGCGATCAACGCTGGCTGCGAAGCCGAACTGTTGGCGTTGGCGGAGCAGTTGAACCTGCCGGTGACCAGCAGCCTGATGGGGTTGGGGGCCTTCCCCGGTACCCACCGCCAGAGCGTTGGCATGCTCGGCATGCACGGCACCTATGAAGCCAATAAAACCATGCACCATGCCGACGTGATCTTCGCCGTCGGCGTGCGTTTCGACGATCGTACGACCAACAATCTGGCCAAATACTGTCCGGATGCCACCGTGCTGCACATCGATATCGATCCGACCTCGATCTCCAAAACGGTGGACGCCGATATCCCGATCGTCGGCGATGCCAGGCAGGTGCTGGTGCAGATGCTGGAGCTGCTGGCGCAGGACGAGAAAGCGCAGGATCACGATGCGCTGCGCGATTGGTGGCAGTCTATCGAGCAGTGGCGCGCCCGCGACTGCCTGGGCTACGACAAAAACAGCGGCACCATCAAGCCGCAGGCGGTGATTGAAACCCTGCATCGCCTGACCAAAGGCGATGCCTATGTGACCTCGGACGTCGGCCAGCACCAAATGTTCGCCGCGCTCTATTATCCGTTCGACAAACCGCGCCGTTGGATCAACTCCGGCGGCCTCGGCACCATGGGCTTCGGCCTGCCGGCGGCATTGGGCGTCAAGCTGGCGCTGCCGGAGGAAACCGTGGTGTGCGTGACCGGCGACGGCAGCATTCAGATGAATATTCAGGAGCTGTCCACCGCGCTGCAATATAACCTGCCGGTGGTGGTGGTGAACCTCAACAACCGCTATTTGGGCATGGTCAAGCAGTGGCAGGACATGATTTATTCCGGCCGTCATTCGCAGTCTTACATGGATTCACTGCCGGACTTCGTCAAGCTGGCCGAGGCTTACGGCCATGTCGGCATCGCCATCCGCACGCCGGATGAGCTGGAAAGCAAGCTGGCGCAGGCGCTGGCGGAAAAAGAGCGGCTGGTGTTCGTCGACGTGACCGTCGATGAAACCGAACATGTCTACCCGATGCAGATCCGCGGCGGAAGCATGGACGAAATGTGGCTTAGCAAAACGGAGAGGACCTGATCATGCGCCGTATTTTATCTGTCTTGCTGGAAAACGAATCCGGCGCCCTGTCGCGCGTGGTGGGGTTGTTCTCCCAGCGCGGTTACAATATCGAGAGCCTGACGGTGGCGCCGACCGACGATCCGACGCTGTCGCGCATGACTATCCAGACCGTCGGCGACGAGAAAGTGCTGGAGCAGATTGAGAAGCAGTTGCACAAGCTGGTGGACGTGTTGCGCGTCAGCGAGCTGGTGCAGGGCGCTCACGTTGAACGCGAGATCATGCTGGTGAAGCTGCAGGCCAGCGGCTACGGCCGTGAAGAGGTGAAACGCTGCGCCGATATTTTCCGCGGCCAGATCGTCGATGTGACGGCGACGCTGTATACAGTGCAGCTGGCCGGCACCAGCGACAAACTGGACGCCTTCCTGAGCGCGGTGCGTGAAGTGGCGGAGATTGTGGAAGTGGCGCGTTCCGGCGTGGTCGGCGTGTCGCGCGGCGACAAAATCATGCGCTGAGCGCGGTCTGGCGGCGAATAATTGGGGGCGCGGCGTGGCTGCGCCCTTTGTTTTTCGGCCTTTTTTGCCCGATTGCCGGCACCTTTCGGCAAAAGCGGTTGCTAGGTAGTGTTTTCTGCTGTTAGATCGCAGAGGCTGGATTGAATAACCGCACGGGATGCCATGGTTAATCCGAGCACAGCCTTCACTTCTATTTTCAGCGTCATTAAGGGGTTAATGTGAAACTGGATGAAATCGCGCGTCTCGCGGGCGTTTCGCGCACGACGGCCAGTTATGTCATCAACGGCAAGGCGAAGCAGTATCGTGTCAGCGATAAAACCGTCGAGAAAGTGATGGCCGTGGTCAGGGAGCATAACTATCACCCGAATGCCGTCGCGGCGGGGCTGCGCGCCGGGCGCACCCGTTCTATCGGCCTGGTGATCCCGGATCTGGAAAATACCAGCTATACCCGCATCGCCAACTACCTGGAGCGCCAGGCGCGCCAGCGGGGTTACCAATTGCTGATCGCCTGTTCCGAAGATCAGCCGGACAACGAAATGCGCTGCATTGAGCACCTGCTGCAGCGTCAGGTGGACGCCATCATCGTCTCCACCGCCTTGCCGCCGGAGCATCCTTTCTATCAACGCTGGGCCAACGATCCGCTGCCGATCATCGCGCTGGACCGCGCGCTGGATCGCGAGCATTTCATCAGCGTTGTGGGCGCCGACCAGGAAGACGCTTTTGCGTTGGCGCAGGAGCTGCGCACCTTCCCGGCGGAGTCGGTGCTGTACCTGGGCGCCTTGCCGGAGCTTTCGGTCAGCTTCCTGCGTGAGCAGGGCTTCCGCCAGGCCTGGCAAGAGGATCCCCGCCACGTCGATTACCTGTACGCCAACAGCTACGAACGCGAAGCCGCCGGCGCGCTGTTTGCCGAATGGTTGAAAACGCACCCGATGCCGCAGGCGCTGTTTACCACGTCGTTCTCTTTATTGCAGGGCGTGATGGACGTGACGCTGAAGCAACGCGGCCGCTTGCCGACCGATCTGGCGATCGCCACCTTCGGCGATCATGAACTGTTGGATTTCCTTGAGTGCCCGGTATTGGCGGTAGCGCAGCGCCATCGCGACGTGGCCGAGCGCGTGCTGGAACTGGTGCTGGCCAGCCTGGACGAACCGCGTAAACCCAAGCCGGGGCTGACGCGCATTCGCCGCAATCTGTTCCGCCGCGGCAGCCTGAGCCGCAAGTAGTTTGCCTGACAGGGGCCCGCGTTGGCGGGCTCCTTTAGACGTAACCTGCCACCCGAAACAGCCGCCGGCAGTATTCCAGGAAGTAACCATACACCACGCCCATCGCCATGGAGACCAGCGCATTGCTGGTTACCGCCGCCAGCATTTGTTGGCCGTCGGCGCCCACGCTCCATAAAATTGCAGCATAAACCGGCGACTGGAAGCTGACATAGGCCAGCAGATCGGCGAGATTGCGCAGTAGGAACTGGCCGTGCGGGCAACGGCGCGCCGTGCGGATAAACAGATCGCGATAGCGGCCATAAGGCCAGGCGATCAGAATGTTGACCGGGATCGACAACAGGCGTGAAGAGAGGGATTGCTGGAAGCTCATGCCGGAGATCAACACTTCAATCGCCATACCGGCGATAAAGCAGTACACCACCAGTGCAAACGTATCGGCAGCGGCGCTGCGCCAGTGTGCGGCGGGCGAAAGCATGTACCTCTCCTTTTGTGTTAATGTTCTGTTAATTTTATAATTTGTGGTTGTTAATTCTGGTTTTTTGCTTTTTATATAGTTTACTGATCTGGTTTGTGTTTTTTAACTAGGTTTATATTTTTATTTTTAACATTTGTTCGGTTTTTGTCCCGCAGGGCCGGGGAGCAGGAAGGGATGGAGAGATTAAAATCGGTGTTTTTAAATAAACCTATTAAAAACATGCTGTTGCGATTTTTTGTGTCCGCAGGGGGATTTTTCCGGCAAAAATTGTGGAAATAAAGGTGTAAGAAAATGAAACCATAATTGTAAACAGGTGTTTTGGGAATAATCTTACCAAATTGATTTAAATCGAAATTACTTCTGCTCGTAATATCCGAGCCATTTATTTTCGCCGTGCTCTCATCACGGCGGTGCAAATTGAAGTAAAATAGCGCGCAGTTTCACGGTGAATAACGATTGAGCGTTATTAACTCAAGGAGTTATGGCCTTATTCTGCGGTCGACTCGTCAGGCGCCGAGCCTTGGCGCGCGCGGGGCGGCAGCGGTTACAGCCCTGAGATTGCCGAGCTGAAAAATGAGACATGGCTTGCAGAAGGAAGTAATGAGTTAATTAATCGCCAGTTCGTCAGGTTTTTAATCAGATTCTTTCCGCTTAGAAAATTCTCTCCGTTTATCATGGTGTTAATTTTTAATCGTCGAATAATCAGAGTTTCTTTCGCGAGTCAGCTCCCAAAATGACCAGAGAAATATTGCCAAAGCGCTGGCGCTCTGGCTTGACAAGGTTTTCATACCCTCCGTAAACTCCATTGTGTGGGAATTTGTGGGGTAAAGTGGTGAAAACGGTCACTAAGGGGTAGCTCAGGAATGTTCCGTGGAGCGACGATGGTCAACCTCGACAGCAAAGGGCGGCTCGCCGTACCTACCCGATATCGGGAATTGCTCAACGAGGAATCGCAAGGCCAAATGGTCTGTACCATTGACCTCCATCAGCCCTGCCTGCTGCTTTATCCTTTGCCCGAATGGGAAATTATTGAACAAAAATTATCACGTCTGTCGAGCATGAATCCCGCCGAGCGCCGCGTTCAGCGCCTGCTGTTGGGACATGCCAGTGAGTGTCAGATGGATAGTGCCGGTCGTTTGCTGTTAGCCAGTACGCTGCGGCAACACGCCGGGCTCACGAAAGAAGTGATGCTGGTCGGTCAGTTCAACAAGTTTGAACTGTGGGATGAACAGACCTGGTATCAACAAGTCAAGGATGATATTGACGCTGAACAGTCGACTCAGGAACCGTTGTCTGAGCGGCTACAGGACTTGTCGCTATAAGCATGTTGGAAAACTATAAACACACCACCGTCCTGCTGGACGAAGCCGTCAACGGCCTCAATATCCGCAGCAACGGCATATATATCGACGGTACTTTTGGTCGCGGTGGCCATTCTCGTCTGATTCTGTCCCAACTGGGGCCGGAAGGGCGGTTGCTGGCAATTGACCGTGACCCTCAGGCGATTGCAGCCGCCAAATCTATTGAAGATCCTCGTTTTACCATCGTACACGGCCCATTTTCCGAGTTGTCGCACTATGTGCGGGAGCGCGAGCTGGTGGGCAAGATCGACGGCGTTCTGCTCGATCTGGGCGTTTCCTCGCCGCAGCTTGACGACGCGGAGCGCGGGTTCTCCTTTATGCGCGACGGCCCGCTGGACATGCGCATGGATCCGTCCACCGGCCTGTCTGCCGCAGAGTGGCTGATGAAGGCCGAAGCGGACGACATCGCCTGGGTGCTGAAAACCTTCGGCGAAGAGCGTTTCGCCAAGCGCATCGCGCGCGCCATCGTCGAAAGAAACCGCGTGGAGCCGATGACGCGCACCAAAGAGCTGGCGGATCTGATCGCCGATGCCAGCCCGTTCCGTGAAAAGCACAAGCATCCGGCGACGCGCAGCTTCCAGGCGATCCGCATTTATATCAACAGCGAGCTGGAAGAGATCGAGCGTGCGCTCGACGGCGCGCTGGAAGTGCTGGCCCCGCAGGGCCGTTTGTCGATCATCAGCTTCCATTCGCTGGAAGACCGCATCGTCAAACGCTTTATGCGACACCACAGCCGCGGCGCCCAGGTGCCGGCGGGCATTCCGTTGACCGAGGAGCAACTGCGCGGCATGGGCGGGCGAACGCTGAAAGCGCTGGGCAAAATGATGCCGTCGGAAGCGGAAGTGGCGGACAACCCGCGTGCGCGCAGCTCGGTGCTGCGCATTGCTGAGAGGATGCCCGCGTGATTGGCAACGAACGTCACGGCCTGGTCGGGGTGATTGGCGGCGATCTGCTGCGCAACGCCAAGATCCCCATGATTTTACTGATTGCGTCACTGGTCTCCGCGATTTTCGTGGTGACCACCGCGCACCGCACCCGCCTGCTGACCGCCGAACGCGAGCAGCTGGTTCTGGAGCGCGATGCGCTGGATATCGAGTGGCGCAACCTGATTTTAGAAGAGAACGCCCTCGGCGATCATAGCCGGGTTGAACGTATCGCGACAGAAAAACTGCAGATGCAACACGTTGATCCATCGCAGGAAAATATCATCGTTAAACAATGAATGGTTTAACCGGAATAATGACACGGAGTAGAAAGGAAACGCATGAAAGCAGCGCGCCCCGGTAAGTTGAGACGCCAGGAAGATCAGGCCAGCTTTGTCAGCTGGCGTTTTGCGTTGCTGTGCGGCTGCATTTTGCTGGCGATGGTTGGCCTGATGCTGCGCGTCGCGTACCTGCAGGTCATCAACCCCGATCGTCTGGTGAAAGAAGGCGACATGCGTTCGCTGCGCGTGCAGGAAGTGCCGACCGCGCGCGGCATGATCAGCGATCGCGCCGGCCGTCCGTTGGCGGTCAGCGTGCCGGTGAATGCGGTGTGGGCCGATCCGAAAGAGCTGAACGAACGCGGCGGCATCACGCTGGACAGCCGTTGGAAAGCGCTTTCCGATGCGCTCAACATCCCGCTGGACCAGCTTTCCAACCGCATCAACGCCAACCCGAAAGGGCGCTTCGTTTATCTGGCGCGCCAGGTTAACCCGGCGATCGGCGACTACATCCACAAACTCAAGCTGCCGGGGATCTACCTGCGGCAGGAGTCGCGCCGTTACTACCCGGCGGGGCAGGTGACGTCGCACATCATCGGCGTGACCAACATCGACGGGCAAGGCATCGAAGGCGTCGAGAAGAGCTTCGATCGCTGGCTGACCGGGCAACCGGGCGAGAGAACGGTGCGCAAGGACCGCTTCGGCCGAGTGATTGAAGATATCTCCTCCGTCGATAGCCAGGCGGCGCATAACCTGGTGCTGAGCGTCGATGAGCGCCTGCAGGCGCTGGTGTATCGCGAGCTGAACAACGCCGTGGCGTTCAACAAGGCCGAATCGGGCACTGCGGTGCTGATCGACGTGAACACCGGCGAAGTGCTGGCGATGGCCAACAGCCCGTCTTACAACCCGAACAACATGGCCGGTACGCCGAAAGAAACCATGCGTAACCGCGCTATCACCGATATTTTTGAACCCGGTTCAACCGTGAAGCCAATGGTGGTGATGACCGCGCTGCAAAACGGCGTGGTGAGAGAAAACAGCGTGCTGAACACCATCCCGTACCGCATTCAGGGCCACGAGATCAAAGACGTGGCGCGGTACTCGGAGCTGTCATTGACCGGGATCTTGCAGAAGTCGAGTAACGTCGGTGTTTCAAAGCTGGCGTTAGCGATGCCGTCCTCAGCGTTAGTAGATACTTACTCTCGTTTTGGGCTGGGAAAAGCGACCAATTTGGGGCTGGTCGGAGAAAGCAGTGGCATATACCCAAAAAAACAACGGTGGTCTGACATAGAGAGGGCCACCTTCTCTTTCGGCTACGGGCTGATGGTAACTCCGTTACAGTTGGCGCGAGTCTATGCAACGATCGGCAGTCTGGGCGTGTATCGCCCATTGTCGATCACCAAGGTTGACCCTCCGGTCGCCGGCGAACGCGTTTTCCCTGAACCTCTGGTGCGCACCGTGGTGCACATGATGGAAAGCGTGGCCTTGCCGGGCGGCGGCGGCGTGAAAGCCGCCATCAAGGGATACCGTATCGCCATCAAAACCGGTACCGCGAAAAAAGTGGGCCCGGACGGCAAATACGTCAACCGATACATCGCTTATACCGCCGGCGTCGCGCCGGCAAGTAACCCCCGTTTTGCCCTGGTGGTCGTCATCAACGACCCGCAGGGTGGGAAATACTATGGTGGCGCAATCTCCGCGCCGGTGTTCGGCGCCATCATGGGCGGCGTATTGCGGACCATGAACGTCGAGCCTGACGCGTTGCCCACCGGTGACAAAAGCGAATTAGTGATTAACAAGAAAGAGGGTTCAGGTGGCAGATCGTAATTTGCGCGACTTACTCGCCCCATGGGTGCCGACGGCGCCCGGGCGCGCGCTGCGGGAAATGACATTAGACAGCCGTGTGGCGGCTGCCGGGGATCTGTTTGTCGCCGTGGTCGGCCATCAAACGGATGGACGCCGCTATATTCCGCAGGCCATCGCGCAGGGCGTCGCCGCCGTGATCGCCGAAGCTGACGGTCAGGCCGAAGACGGCGCCATCGTTGAGATGCACGGCGTGCCGGTGATCTACCTGAGTCAACTGAACCAGCGCCTTTCCGCGCTGGCCGGGCGTTTTTACCATCAGCCGGGCGAGCGTCTGCGCCTGGTCGGCGTGACCGGCACCAACGGCAAAACCACCACCACGCAGTTGTTGGCGCAGTGGAGCCAACTGCTGGGCGAAACCAGCGCGGTGATGGGCACCGTCGGCAACGGTCTGCTGGGCCAGGTCTGCCCGACCGAGAATACCACCGGTTCTGCGGTGGATGTTCAACACGTATTAAACGACTTGGCGGAACAGGGCGCGACCTTCGCCGCGATGGAAGTCTCATCCCACGGTTTGGTGCAACACCGGGTGGCGGCGCTGCCGTTCGCTGCCGCGGTCTTCACCAACCTGAGCCGCGATCACCTGGATTACCACGGTGACATGGCCAATTACGAAGCGGCCAAATGGTCGCTGTTCGCCGCCCACAATGTGGGGCAGGCGATCATCAACGCCGACGATGAAGTCGGCCAGCGCTGGCTGAGCAAGCTGCCGGATGCGGTGGCGGTGACGATGCAGGACAACCTGCAGCCGGGCTGCCACGGCCGCTGGCTGAAAACCACGGCGGTCGATTATCACGACAACGGCGCCACGGTTCGGTTCAGCTCCAGCTGGGGCGACGGCGAGATCGAAAGCCGCCTGATGGGCGCTTTCAACGTCAGCAATCTGCTGTTGGCATTGGCGACGCTGCTGTCGCTGGGCTACCCGCTGGAGGCGCTGGTGGAAACCGGCAACCGTCTGCAGCCGGTCTGCGGCCGCATGGAAGTGTTTAACGCGCCGGGCAAACCGACGGTCGTGGTGGATTACGCCCACACGCCGGATGCGCTGGAGAAAGCGCTGGAAGCGGCGCGCCTGCACTGCCAGGGGCAGCTGTGGTGCGTCTTCGGCTGCGGCGGCGATCGCGACAAGGGCAAGCGTCCGCTGATGGGCGGCATCGCCGAGCAGTTCGCCGATCGCGTGGTGATCACCGATGACAACCCGCGTACCGAAGAGCCGCGCGCGATTATCAACGATATCCTGACCGGATTACTGGATGCCGGGCAGGCGCTGGTGATCCACGGCCGCGCCGAAGCGGTGACCAGCGCCATCATGCAGGCGCAGGAGCAGGATGTGGTGTTGGTGGCGGGCAAAGGCCACGAAGATTATCAGCTGGTGGGCAACCGCCGCCTGGATTACTCCGACCGCACGACGGTCGCCCGACTGCTGGGGGTGCTGGCATGATCCCTGTCTCTCTTCAGACACTGGCTGAGGTATTGAGCGCTGAACCGATCGGCGCCGATTGCCAAATTGTCGAGGTGACGACAGACACCCGCAAGGTGACCGCCGGTTGCCTGTTTGTGGCGCTGAAAGGCGAGCGTTTCGACGCTCACGACTTTGCGGCGGATGCCGTAGCCGCAGGCGCCGGGGCGTTGCTGGTCAGTAAGCGCTTATTGGTGGACGTGCCGCAGCTGGTGGTGAAAGACACCCGTCTGGCGCTGGGGCAGCTTGGCGCCTGGGTGCGTCAGCAGGTGCCGGCGCGCGTGGTGGCGCTGACCGGCTCCTCGGGCAAGACATCGGTGAAAGAAATGACCGCCGCCATTCTGCGTGAATGCGGCGAAGTGCTGTATACCGCCGGCAACTTCAATAACGACATCGGCGTGCCGTTGACGCTGTTGCGTCTGGAGCCGCAGCATGATTTTGCCGTGATAGAGCTGGGCGCTAACCACATTGGCGAAATTGCTTACACCACCGCATTGACGCGTCCGCAGACCGCTTTGGTGAACAACCTGGCGGCGGCGCACCTGGAAGGCTTCGGCTCGCTGGCCGGCGTCGCCCAGGCGAAAGGTGAAATCTTTACCGGCCTGCCGGCCGACGGCGTGGCGATCATCAACGCCGATAACAACGACTGGCCGCACTGGCAGAGCATGCTGGGCGGCAAAACCGTCTGGCGCTTCTCGCCGCAGGCGGCCGAAGGCGTGGACTTCTTCGCGGACGACGTGCGGGTGAACGGCGCAGGCACGCAGTTTACGCTGCACAGCCCGTTCGGCACCGCCGAGATCGCGCTGCCGCTGCCGGGGCGCCACAACGTGGCCAACGCGTTGGCGGCCACGGCGCTGGCGATGTCGGTGGGCGCCACCCTCGAAGCGGTGCGTCAGGGGTTGAAACAATTGCAGGCGGTGCCGGGGCGTTTGTTCCCGGTGGCGCTGGCCGAAGGCAAGCTGCTGCTGGACGACAGCTACAACGCCAACGTCGGGTCGATGACTGCGGCGGCGCAGGTGCTGGCGGAGATGCCGGGCTACCGCGTGATGGTGGTCGGCGATATGGCCGAGCTGGGCGCAGAAGCGGAAGAGTGCCACCGTCAGGTGGGTGAAGCCGCCCGCCAGGCCGGGGTCGATAAAGTGATCAGCGTCGGCGGGTTGAGCCGCGTGCTGAGCGAGGCTTCCGGCAACGGCGAACATTATCAGGACAAGACAGCAGTGATCGCGCGCGTGGCGGAATTACTGTCGGAACATGCGGTCATCACCGTGTTAATCAAAGGTTCACGTAGTGCCGCAATGGAGCAGGTAGTACGCGCGTTACAGGAGAAAGCACCATGTTAGTTTGGCTGGCCGAGCATTTGGTCAAGTATTACTCAGGCTTCAACGTCTTTTCTTATCTGACGTTCCGAGCCATTGTCAGCCTGCTGACCGCGCTGTTCCTGTCGCTGTGGATGGGCCCGCGGGTGATCAAGCGTCTGCAAGAAATGTCCTTCGGCCAGGTGGTGCGTAACGACGGCCCCGAGTCGCACTTCAGCAAGCGCGGCACGCCGACCATGGGCGGCATCATGATCCTGACCTCCATCACCATTTCGGTGCTGATGTGGGCCTACCCGTCCAATCCGTATGTCTGGTGCGTGCTGTTTGTGCTGGTGGGTTACGGCATCGTCGGTTTCGTCGATGACTACCGCAAGGTGGTGCGTAAGGACACCAAAGGGCTGATCGCCCGCTGGAAGTATTTCTGGCAGTCGGTGATTGCGCTGATTGTCGCATTCGCCATGTACGCCGTAGGAAAAGACACGCCAGCCACCGAGCTGGTTGTGCCGTTCTTTAAGGACGTGATGCCGCAGTTGGGCTTGCTGTACATCCTGCTGGCCTATTTCGTCATCGTCGGCACCAGCAACGCGGTCAACCTGACCGACGGTCTGGACGGCCTGGCGATTATGCCGACGGTATTCGTGGCGGCCGGTTTCGCGCTGGTAGCCTGGGCGACCGGTAACATGAACTTCGCCAACTACCTGCATATTCCGTATCTGCGTCATGCCGGTGAGTTGGTGATCGTCTGCACCGCCATCGTCGGCGCCGGCCTCGGCTTCCTGTGGTTCAACACCTACCCGGCTCAGGTGTTTATGGGCGACGTCGGTTCGCTGGCGCTGGGCGGCGCGCTGGGCACCATCGCGGTGCTGCTGCGCCAAGAGTTCTTGTTGGTGATCATGGGCGGCGTGTTCGTGGTAGAGACGCTGTCGGTGATCCTGCAGGTGGGATCGTTCAAGCTGCGCGGACAACGCATTTTCCGCATGGCGCCGATTCACCACCACTATGAATTGAAAGGCTGGCCGGAGCCGCGCGTGATCGTGCGCTTCTGGATCATTTCGCTGATGCTGGTGCTGATTGGCCTGGCAACGCTGAAGGTGCGTTAATCATGGCAGACTATCAGGGTAGAAAAGTCGTCATCATCGGGTTGGGCCTCACCGGCCTGTCCTGTGTCGATTTCTTCATGGCGCGCGGCGTGACGCCGCGCGTGATGGATACCCGTATCGCGCCGCCAGGGTTGGACAAACTGCCTGAAAGCGTGGAGCGCCATCTGGGCGATTTGAACCAGGACTGGCTGCTGGCGGCGGATCTGATCGTCGCCAGCCCGGGCGTCGCGCTGGCGACCCCGGCATTGAGCGCCGCGGCTGACGCCGGCGTGGAAATCGTCGGCGACGTCGAACTGTTCTGCCGCGAGGCGCAGGCGCCGATCGTGGCGATTACCGGCTCCAACGGCAAGAGCACCGTCACCACCCTGGTGGGCGAGATGGCGAAAGCCGCCGGTTGGGCGGTGGGCGTGGGCGGCAATATCGGCCTGCCGGCGCTGAGCCTGTTGCGCCAGGAATGTCAGCTTTATGTGCTGGAGCTGTCCAGTTTCCAGTTGGAAACGACGCATAGCCTGCGGGCGGCGGCGGCGACCATCCTGAACGTGACCGAAGATCATATGGACCGCTATCCGTTTGGCCTGCAGCAGTATCGCGGCGCCAAGCTGCGCGTGTATGAAAACGCCGCGGTGTGCGTGGTGAACGCGGACGATGCGCTGACCATGCCGGTGCGCGGCGCCGACGAACGTTGCGTCAGCTTCGGGGCGGACGTGGGCGACTATCACCTGAACCGTCAGCAGGGCGAAACCTGGCTGCGGGTGCGCGGTGAGAAGGTGCTGAACACGCGCGAGATGAAGCTGACCGGCCGCCACAACTACACCAACGCCCTGGCGGCGCTGGCGTTGGCGGATGCGGTCAATATCCCGCGAGCCTCCAGCCTGAAGGCGTTGACCACCTTCACCGGCCTGGCGCACCGCTTCCAGCTGGCCTGGGAGAACAACGGCGTGCGTTGGATCAACGATTCCAAAGCCACCAACGTCGGCAGCACCGAAGCGGCACTGAACGGCCTGCAGGTGGACGGCACGCTGCATCTGCTGCTGGGCGGCGACGGCAAGTCCGCCGATTTCTCGCCGCTGGCGCGCTATCTGCAGGGCGACAACGTGCGGCTGTATTGCTTTGGCCGCGACGGTGCCCAGCTGGCGCAGCTGCGGCCGGAAGTGGCGACGCTGACCGAGACCATGGAGCAGGCGATGCGCACCATCGCCGGCCGCGTACAGCCCGGCGATATGGTGCTGTTGTCGCCGGCCTGCGCCAGTCTCGATCAGTTCCGTAATTTTGAAGTGCGCGGCGATGAGTTCGCCCGCCTGGCGCAGGAGCTTGGCGGATGAAACTACGCTTGCCGAACTTCGGGCTGACAGAACGGCTGAAAGACTGGGTGACCGGCGCGCGCGACAACGACGCGGTCAACATGGTGCTGTACGATCGCACCCTGCTGTGGCTGACCTTCGGGTTGGCGATTATCGGCTTCGTGATGGTGACCTCGGCGTCGATGCCGATCGGCCAACGCCTGGCGGACGATCCGTTCCTGTTCGCCAAACGCGATGCGTTGTACCTCGGCCTGGCGTTCGGCCTGTCGCTGGTGACGCTGCGCATCCCGATGGAAGTTTGGCAGCGCTACAGCAACGTGATGCTGCTGATGTCGATCGTGATGCTGCTGATCGTCCTGGTGGTGGGGAGCTCGGTGAACGGGGCCTCGCGCTGGATCGCGCTCGGCCCGCTGCGTATTCAGCCGGCGGAGCTGTCCAAGCTGTCGCTGTTCTGCTACCTGGCGAGCTATCTGGTGCGCAAGGTGGAAGAGGTGCGCAGCAACTTCTGGGGCTTCTGTAAGCCGATGGGCGTCATGGTGGTGCTGGCGGTGCTGCTGCTGGCGCAGCCGGATCTCGGCACCGTGGTGGTGCTGTTCATCACCACGCTGGCGATGCTGTTCCTGGCCGGCGCGAAAATGTGGCAGTTCCTGGCGATCATCGGCTCCGGCGTGTTCGCCGTGGTGCTGCTGATTATCGCGGAACCGTACCGTATGCGCCGCGTGACCTCGTTCTGGAACCCGTGGGCCGACCCGTTCGGCAGCGGCTACCAGTTGACCCAGTCGCTGATGGCATTCGGCCGCGGCGAGTTCTGGGGGCAGGGGCTCGGCAACTCGGTGCAGAAACTGGAGTATTTGCCGGAAGCGCACACCGACTTCATCTTCTCCATTTTGGGTGAAGAACTGGGCTATATCGGTGTGGTTTTAGCCCTGTTAATGGTATTCTTCGTCGCTTTTCGCGCGATGTCCATCGGGCGCCGCGCGCTGGAGATCGACCAACGCTTCTCCGGCTTCCTGGCCTGCGCGATCGGCGTGTGGTTCAGCTTCCAGGCGCTGGTTAACGTCGGCGCTGCCGCGGGCATGCTGCCGACCAAAGGTCTGACGCTGCCGCTGATCAGTTACGGCGGCTCGAGCTTGCTGATTATGTCGACGGCGATCGTGCTGTTGCTGCGAATTGATTATGAAACGCGCCTGACCAAGGCTCAGGCGTTTGTGAAGAGGTAAGGGATGAGCGGGAAACCTAAGCGTTTAATGGTGATGGCAGGCGGTACCGGCGGGCACGTGTTCCCGGGGCTGGCGGTCGCGCATCATCTGATGGCGCAGGGCTGGCAGGTGCGCTGGCTCGGAACCGCAGACCGAATGGAAGCCGATCTGGTGCCGAAGCACGGGATCGAGATTGATTTTATCCGCATCTCTGGCCTGCGCGGCAAGGGCCTGAAGGCCCAGTTGACGGCGCCGCTGCGGATCTGGCAGGCGGTGCGGCAGGCGAAAGCCATCATGCGCAGTTATCAGCCGGATGTGGTGCTGGGGATGGGCGGTTACGTTTCCGGCCCCGGCGGCCTGGCGGCCTGGCAGTGCGGCATCCCGGTGGTGCTGCACGAGCAGAACGGCATCGCCGGCTTGACCAACCGCTGGCTGGCGCGCATCGCCGCCAAAGTGATGCAGGCCTTCCCCGGCGCGTTCCCGAACGCCGAGGTGGTGGGCAACCCGGTGCGCACCGACGTGTTGGCGCTGCCGTTGCCGGCGGAGCGGTTGCAAGGGCGCGAAGGCCCGATCCGCGTGCTGGTGATTGGCGGAAGTCAGGGCGCCCGCGTGCTGAATCAGACAGTTCCTGAAGTCGCGGCGCGTTTGGGCGATAGAATTACGCTCTGGCATCAGGTTGGCAAGGGCGCGCTGGAAACGGTGCTGCGCGACTACGAGAGGGTAGGGCAGACACAGCACAAGGTGACCGAGTTCATCGACGACATGGCCGCCGCCTATGCCTGGGCCGACGTAGTGGTCTGCCGCTCCGGCGCGTTGACCGTCAGCGAAATCGCGGCGGCGGGGTTGCCGGCGATCTTCGTGCCGTTCATGCACAAGGATCGTCAACAGTACTGGAACGCACGCCCGCTGGAAGAAGCCGGCGCGGCGAAGATTATCGAACAGCCGCAGTTCAACGCCGATGTGGTGGCCGAACTGCTGGCGAGCTGGGATCGCAAGACGCTGCTGGCCATGGCCGAGAAAGCGCGCGCGGTCGCCATTCCGGACGCCACCGAGCGCGTGGCGGCGGAGCTGGTGCGGCTCGCCAAGTAACGAGTGCAGGGGTTCGGCGCGCCGAACCTGAATAAAAGCAATGTGATGTAGGCCGGGATACCGGATCCGGATTAGAGAGAGTGATGAATACACAACAACTGGCGAAACTACGTACTATCGTGCCCGAGATGCGTCGCGTCCGGCACATTCACTTTGTCGGCATCGGTGGCGCCGGCATGGGTGGTATCGCCGAAGTGTTGGCAAACGAAGGGTATCAGATCAGCGGCTCCGACCTGGCGCCAAATCCGGTGACCCAGCAGTTGAGCGCGCTCGGGGCGACGATTTATTTCAATCACCGTCCGGAAAACGTGCTGGATGCGAGTGTGGTGGTGGTATCTACCGCCATCTCCGCCGACAACCCGGAGATCGTCGCCGCCCGTGAAGCGCGCATCCCGGTGATCCGCCGCGCTGAAATGCTGGCGGAGCTGATGCGTTTTCGCCACGGCATCGCTATCGCCGGCACGCACGGCAAAACCACCACCACGGCGATGGTCTCGAGCATTTACGCCGAAGCCCGCCTGGACCCGACCTTCGTTAACGGCGGGCTGGTGAAGGCGGCGGGCACCCACGCACGACTGGGGTCCAGCCGTTATCTGATCGCGGAAGCGGATGAGAGCGATGCGTCGTTCCTGCATCTGCAGCCGATGGTGGCCGTGGTCACCAACATCGAAGCCGACCACATGGACACCTACCAGGGCGACTTCGAGAACCTGAAGCAGACGTTTATCAATTTCTTGCACAACCTGCCGTTCTACGGTCGCGCGGTGATGTGCATCGACGATCCGGTGGTGCGTGAGCTGCTGCCGCGCGTGGGTCGTCATATCACCACCTACGGCTTCAGTGAAGATGCCGATGTGCGCATCGAAGACTACCGGCAGATTGGGCCGCAGGGGCACTTTACCCTGAGCCGTCAGGACAAACCGTTGCTGACGGTGACGCTGAACGCGCCGGGCCGCCACAATGCGTTGAACGCAGCGGCGGCGGTGGCGGTAGCGACCGAAGAAGGCATCGACGACGAAGATATCCTGCGCGCGCTGGCGGGCTTCCAGGGCACCGGGCGCCGCTTCGATTTCCTCGGCGAGTTTCCGCTGGAGCCGGTCAACGGCAAAGCGGGCAGCGCGATGCTGGTGGACGATTACGGCCACCATCCGACCGAAGTGGACGCCACGTTGAAAGCGGCGCGCGCCGGTTGGCCGGACAAGCGTCTGGTGATGATCTTCCAGCCGCACCGCTACACGCGCACCCGCGATCTGTACGACGATTTCGCCAACGTGCTGTCGCAGGTGGATGTGCTGCTGATGCTCGACGTGTACGCCGCCGGCGAAGCGCCGATCCCGGGCGCGGACAGCCGCTCGCTGTGCCGCACCATCCGCAGCCGCGGCAAGCTGGATCCGATCCTGGTTTCCGATGCCGATACCGTGCCGGAAACCCTGGCGCAGCTGTTGCAGGATGAAGACCTGGTGCTGGTGCAAGGCGCCGGCAACGTGGGCAAAATCGCCCGTAAACTGGCCGAGCTGAAGCTGCAGCCGCCGAAGAAAGAGGAGGAGCACCATGGCTGATAAAGTTGCAGTTCTGCTGGGTGGCACCTCCGCTGAACGTGACGTTTCTCTGCAGTCCGGCGCCGCGGTGCTGGCCGGGTTGCGCGAAGCCGGTATCGATGCGCATGGCGTCGATACCCGCGATTTCCCGGTGACCCAGCTGAAAGAGCAGGGGTTCACCAAAGTGTTTATCGCGCTGCACGGCCGCGGCGGCGAGGACGGCACCCTGCAGGGGCTGCTGGAGTTTCTCGAGTTGCCTTATACCGGCAGCGGCGTGATGGCCTCGGCGCTGACCATGGACAAATGGCGCACCAAGATGGTGTGGCAATCGATGGGCTTGCCGGTGGCGCCTTACGTGGCGCTGAATCGCCAGCTGTATCTCGGCGCCGAAAAAGCGGCGCTGCTGGCGCGCGTGGCGGATCTCGGCCTGCCGGTGATCGTCAAGCCGAGCCGTGAAGGCTCCAGCGTCGGCATGAGCAAGGTCACCGAAAGCGCGGCGTTGGCAGCGGCGTTTGAAGAAGCCTTCCGCCATGACGACGATGTGCTGGTGGAGAAGTGGTTGAGCGGCCCGGAATACACCGTGGCGATGCTGGGCGACCAGGTGTTGCCGTCGATCCGCATCCAGCCGGCCGGCGTGTTTTACGACTATCAGGCCAAGTACATTTCGGACGATACGCAGTACTTCTGCCCGAGCGGTTTGAGCGCCGAGCAGGAAGCCGAGATGGCGGCGTTGGCGCTGCGCGCCTACCGCGGTCTGGACTGCAGCGGCTGGGGCCGCGTCGACGTGATGCAAGACAGCGATGGCAGCTTCTATCTGCTTGAGGTAAACACCTCTCCGGGCATGACCAGTCATAGCCTGGTGCCGATGGCGGCGCGCCAGTTTGGATTAAGCTTCTCGCAGCTAGTGGCGAGAATTTTGGAGTTGGCCGACTGATATGTCGCAAGCTGCCCTGAATGCGCGCGATCGCGAGGTGGATAACGGCCCGCGCCGCAGCAATGGAACCCAGTTGGCGGGAATGATTTTCCTGCTGATGGTGTTGGGAACGGTCGTGTGGAGCGGTTGGGCGGTGCTTGGCTGGATGAAAGACGCCAGTCGCCTGCCGCTCTCAAGGCTGGTGGTGACCGGCGAACGCCATTACACCACCAACGATGATATTCGTCAGGCGATCCTGGCGCTGGGCGCGCCCGGCACCTTTATGACGCAGGATGTGGACGTCATCCAGCAGCAGATCGAACGTCTGCCGTGGATCAAGCAGGCCAGCGTGCGCAAACAATGGCCAGATGAGCTGAAGATCCATCTGGTGGAGTATGTCCCGGTGGCGCGCTGGAACGATTTGCACATGGTGGACGCCGAGGGCAAAGCGTTCAGCGTGCCGGCGGAGCGGGCGGGCAAGCAGAAGTTGCCGCTGCTCTACGGGCCGGAAGGGAGCGAGCAGGATGTGTTGGAAGGCTATCGGGCGATGAGCGCCACGTTGGCGGCCAGCAAATATACGCTGAAAATGGCGGCGATGACCGCGCGCCATTCCTGGCAGCTGGCGCTGGACAACGATGTCCGGCTTGAGCTGGGGCGCGATGACCGCAACGGGCGTTTGCAGCGGTTTATCGAGCTTTACCCGGTATTGCAGCAGCAGGGCCAGGCGGAGAGCAAGCGTGTCAGCTATGTCGATTTGCGCTACGAGTCCGGCGCTTCGGTAGGGTGGGCTCCGGTGTTGGTCGATCCGCAGGCGCTTGGCGGTCAGCAAAACAGTAATCAGCAACAGAATCAGGCACAGGCAAAACAACAATGATCAAGTCGACGGACAGAAAACTGGTAGTTGGACTGGAGATCGGTACTGCAAAAGTCTCCGCGTTGGTAGGGGAAGTTCTGCCCGATGGCATGGTCAACATTATCGGGGTGGGCAGCTGCCCGTCTCGCGGCATGGATAAGGGCGGCGTAAACGACCTGGAGTCGGTGGTGAAGTGCGTACAGCGCGCCATCGATCAGGCCGAGCTGATGGCGGACTGCCAGATCTCGTCGGTGTACCTGGCGCTGTCGGGCAAACACATCAGCTGCCAGAACGAAATCGGCATGGTGCCTATCTCGGAAGAGGAAGTGACGCAGGACGACGTGGAGAACGTGGTGCACACCGCCAAATCGGTGCGCGTGCGTGACGAACACCGCATCCTGCACGTGATTCCTCAGGAATACGCCATCGATTATCAGGAAGGCATCAAAAACCCGGTTGGGCTGTCCGGCGTGCGCATGCAGGCCAAGGTGCATCTGATTACCTGCCATAACGATATGGCGAAGAACATCGTCAAGGCCGTGGAACGTTGCGGCCTGAAAGTTGACCAACTTATTTTCGCCGGTTTGGCCGCGAGCTACGCGGTGCTGACCGAAGATGAACGCGAACTCGGCGTTTGCGTGGTGGATATCGGCGGCGGCACCATGGATATGGCGGTGTACACCGGCGGTGCGCTGCGCCACACCAAAGTGATCCCTTACGCCGGGAACGTGGTCACCAGCGATATCGCTTACGCCTTCGGCACGCCGCCGACCGACGCGGAAGCGATTAAAGTTCGACACGGTTGTGCGCTTGGGTCGATTGTTAGCAAGGATGAGAATGTAGAGGTGCCTAGCGTCGGGGGACGTCCTCCGCGCAGTCTGCAAAGACAGACGCTGGCTGAAGTCATTGAGCCACGCTACACCGAACTGTTGAATCTGGTTAACGATGAAATTTTGCAATTGCAGGAGCAACTGCGTCAGCAAGGGGTGAAGCATCATCTGGCGGCCGGTATCGTGCTGACCGGTGGCGCCGCCCAGATTGATGGCCTGGCAGCCTGTGCGCAACGGGTGTTCCACACCCAGGTACGCATCGGCCAACCCTTGAACATCACGGGTCTGACGGATTATGCGCAGGAGCCTTACTACTCGACGGCGGTAGGTCTGCTGCACTATGGAAAAGAGTCTCACCTGAGCGGTGAGACAGAAGTAGAAAAACGCGCCTCGGTGGGCAATTGGTTTAAACGCATCAATAGCTGGCTGAGAAAAGAGTTTTAATGTTTCAACAAAGAGATCATGCTGAGTAATCTTTTTATGATCTCGCAGCGACAGGCACAAAACGGAGAGAAACTATGTTTGAACCAATGGAACTAACCAATGACGCGGTGATTAAAGTCATCGGCGTCGGCGGCGGCGGTGGCAACGCCGTTGAACACATGGTGCGCGAGCGCATCGAAGGTGTTGAATTCTTCGCTGTGAACACGGACGCCCAGGCGCTCCGCAAAACGGCGGTTGGCCAAACCATCCAGATTGGTAGCGGTATTACCAAAGGTCTGGGTGCGGGCGCGAACCCGGAAGTGGGTCGCAATTCAGCGGAAGAAGACCGCGAAGCCCTGCGCGCAGCGCTGGACGGCGCAGACATGGTCTTCATCGCAGCCGGCATGGGCGGCGGCACCGGTACCGGTGCGGCGCCAGTGGTGGCTGAAGTGGCTAAAGATTTGGGTATTCTGACCGTGGCCGTGGTGACCAAGCCTTTCAACTTCGAAGGCAAAAAGCGCATGGCATTCGCGGAGCAGGGTATCGCTGAACTGTCCAAACACGTGGACTCACTGATCACCATCCCGAACGACAAGCTGTTGAAAGTTCTGGGTCGCGGCATCTCCCTGCTGGACGCGTTCGGCGCGGCCAACGACGTGCTGAAAGGCGCGGTGCAGGGTATCGCCGAGCTGATCACCCGTCCGGGCCTGATGAACGTCGACTTCGCCGACGTGCGCACCGTGATGTCCGAAATGGGCTACGCGATGATGGGTTCTGGTGTGGCTTGCGGTGAAGACCGCGCCGAAGAAGCGGCCGAAATGGCGATCTCCAGCCCACTGCTGGAAGACATCGACCTGTCCGGCGCGCGCGGCGTACTGGTCAACATCACCGCCGGCTTCGACCTGCGTCTGGATGAGTTCGAAACCGTGGGTAACACCATCCGTGCGTTCGCTTCCGACAACGCCACCGTGGTTATCGGTACCTCGCTGGATCCGGAAATGAACGACGAACTGCGCGTAACCGTGGTTGCAACCGGTATCGGTATGGACAAGCGTCCTGAAATCACCCTGGTGACCAATAAGCAGGCCAGCCAGCCGGTGATGGATCACCGTTATCAGCAGCACGGCATGTCGCCTCTGCCGCAGGAAGTGAAACCTGCCGCGAAGGTGGTCAACGACCAAGCTGCGCAGCCGAATAAAGAGCCCGACTATCTTGATATTCCAGCCTTCCTGCGTAAACAGGCAGACTAAGAATATCCTGAGAATTTGGAATCTCCGCTCTTTGTGCTAAACTGTCCCGCCAGCCATGCTGTATGCTTGGCTGGTAGGATGGATAACATTGCGAGATAAAACGATGATCAAACAAAGGACATTAAAACGTATTGTTCAGGCGACTGGCGTCGGTTTGCATACCGGCAAGAAAGTCACGCTGACAATGCGCCCAGCGCCGGCTAATACCGGGGTCATCTATCGTCGCACTGACTTGAATCCACCGGTTGATTTTCCGGCTGATGCAAAATCCGTGCGTGATACCATGCTCTGTACTTGCCTGGTGAATGAGCATGACGTGCGTATTTCGACCGTTGAGCATCTTAACGCCGCGCTGGCTGGGCTGGGCATCGACAACATCGTCATCGAAGTCGACGCCGCTGAAATCCCAATCATGGACGGCAGCGCCAGTCCGTTCGTGTTCTTGCTGCTGGATGCCGGCATCGAAGAACTGAACTCGGCGAAGAAATTCCTGCGTCTGAAAGAGACCGTACGCGTTGAAGATGGCGACAAGTGGGCCGAGCTGTCCCCGCATAACGGGTTCCGCCTGGACTTCACCATCGACTTCAACCACCCGGCCATCGACGCCAGCTCACAGCGCTATCGTCTTGATTTCTCGGCTGAGTCGTTCGTGCGTCAAATCAGCCGCGCGCGCACCTTCGGGTTCATGCGTGATATCGAATACCTGCAGTCCCGCGGCCTGGCCCTGGGCGGCAGCTTCGACTGCGCCATCGTGGTAGACGACTACCGCGTGCTGAACGAAGACGGTCTGCGTTTCGAAGACGAATTCGTACGTCACAAAATGCTGGACGCCATCGGCGACCTGTTCATGTGCGGCCACAACATCATTGGCGCGTTCACCGCGTTCAAGTCTGGCCACGCGCTGAACAACAAACTGCTGCAGGCCGTGCTGGCCAAGCAGGAAGCGTGGGAATACGTGACCTTCCAGGACGAAGCCGAAATGCCATTGGCATTCAAGGCACCGTCTACCGTATTGGCGTAAGGTCTGCATTCCTCGCCTGCGAATAACGGCAGGCGCATCCCCTCAGAGCCTGAGAATTCAGGCTCACGATGGTGTGGTGCCGGCTGTCCGGTATTTTGCAGTCCGTGTCGCTGATTACTTATCACGACTGGTTGTGTTGGTACCCTCTCCGGCCAATGCAGCCAGCCGTTCCAATATCTTGCGCAGTTTCTCTGGGCTACGGCTCGCTAATCCCCTCAGCTCTTCCGCACTCTCCAGACTCAAATGCCGCATCGGCACGGGTTTTTCCGACGCTTTTTCGGCGTTTTGCACCTGGTTGCTGCCTTTCGCCATCAAGGCCGGATTAATCCTGATGTCGATCGACGACAATGATGGTAGAATTTGCGCTCGTAGTGCAGACAGCAAAGCGGGTTGTTCGTAGCGCAAGCGCATCATCCAACTGGCATTTGCCGTTTCGAGCACTAAAATACCCTGTCGGAAATTCGCGACGCGGCACCAGGGATGCAGGGGAGCGGGCAACAGGCCCTTCACTGCACGGTTAAGCTTGAGCAGCGCCACCGCGCGTTGCTGGACGTTATGCAGCGGCCCTTTGCTGCCGGCAGACGCGTCGTCGAACAGGACATCTAATAATTGTGGACGGCTATCGCGCATAATGGGCTCCGGCGGATTATAAACTCGTGATCGGTATTCTAAATCGTTGGCGACAATTTGGCAGACGTTATTTCTGGCCCCATCTCCTGTTAGGGATGGTTGCGGCCACGCTTGGCGCGCCTTCCAATTTGTCCGGCGCACCCGATCAGGCCGCATTGCCGAGCACATCGTCCAGCCTTAACCGGCAAAATTCGGCCAACGGCACCTTCAACAGCCTGGCCCTGCTGCAGGACGCGCATCGCCGTCCTACCTTCAGCGTAGATTATTGGCAGCAACATGCGCTGCGCACCGTTATTCGTCACCTCTCTTTCGCGCTGGCGCCGCAGGCGGTTTATGCGCGGGTGCAGGAGAGCGAAGCCGAAGCGGAACCCCCTTTGCAGGTAGCGCAACTGGCGCTGCTTTCTACTCTCAACGCGCTGCTGACGCACGAGCCGAAGCCGCCGACCATCATTCGCCACACCCACCTTGAGGTGCTGCCAACGCTGGCGCGGCACCAGACCGGCCTGTGGGTGGCGCAGGTGCAGGGCATTCGCGCCGGGCCCGTCGCCCTCGTCTGATCTCGCCCTTTGGGCACAAAAACCATAAATAATAGCAAGTTGACTGCCGCGCTCGGCGGTCATGACAGAGATATCAAACATTATGTTAGTGAAATTATTAACCAAAGTTTTTGGCAGCCGTAACGATCGTACCCTGCGCCGCATGCGCAAAGTGGTTGAGCAGATCAACCGCATGGAACCGGACATGGAAAAGCTGTCCGATGATGAGTTGAAAGCGAAAACCAACGAATTCCGCGCGCGCCTGGAGAAGGGCGAATCGCTGGAAAGCCTGATCCCGGAAGCCTTCGCCGTGGTGCGTGAGGCGAGCAAGCGCGTGTTCGGCATGCGTCACTTCGACGTGCAGCTGCTGGGCGGCATGGTACTGAACGACCGCTGCATCGCCGAGATGCGCACCGGTGAAGGTAAAACCCTGACCGCGACGCTGCCGGCTTATCTGAACGCCCTGAGCGGCCGCGGCGTGCACGTCGTGACCGTCAACGACTATCTGGCGCAGCGCGACGCCGAAAACAACCGTCCGCTCTTCGAGTTCCTCGGCCTGAGCATCGGCATCAACCTGCCGGGCATGCCGGCGCCGGCCAAGCGCGAAGCTTACGCTGCCGACATCACCTACGGCACCAACAACGAGTACGGCTTCGACTACCTGCGCGACAACATGGCGTTCAGCCCGGAAGAGCGCGTGCAGCGCAAACTTCACTATGCGCTGGTGGATGAGGTGGACTCCATCCTGATCGATGAAGCGCGTACGCCGCTGATCATCTCCGGCCCGGCAGAAGACAGCTCCGAGATGTACATCAAGGTCAACAAGCTGATCCCTAAACTGATCCGCCAGGAAAAAGAAGACTCCGACACCTTCAAAGGTGAAGGGCACTTCTCGGTGGATGAGAAGGCGCGTCAGGTACACCTGACCGAACGCGGTCTGATCCTGATCGAAGAGATGCTGGTGGAAGCCGGCATCATGGATGAAGGCGAATCGCTGTACTCGCCGACCAATATCATGCTGATGCACCACGTTACCGCCGCGCTGCGCGCCCACGTGCTGTTCACCCGCGACGTGGACTACATCGTGAAAGACGGCGAAGTGATCATCGTCGATGAGCACACCGGCCGTACCATGCAGGGCCGCCGCTGGTCCGACGGTCTGCACCAGGCGGTGGAAGCCAAAGAAGGCGTGGAGATCCAGAACGAAAACCAGACGCTGGCTTCGATCACCTTCCAGAACTACTTCCGTCTGTACGAGAAGCTGGCCGGGATGACCGGTACCGCCGATACCGAAGCCTTCGAATTCAGCTCGATCTACAAGCTGGACACGATCGTGGTGCCAACCAACCGTCCGATGATCCGTAAGGATATGCCGGATCTGGTGTACATGACCGAGAAAGAGAAGATCGGCGCCATCATTGAAGACATCCGAGAGCGTACCGCCAAAGGCCAGCCGGTGCTGGTGGGGACCATCTCGATCGAGAAATCCGAAGTGGTGTCCCGAGAGCTGACCAAAGCGGGCATCGACCACAAGGTGTTGAACGCCAAATTCCACGCCATGGAAGCGGACATCGTCGCCCAGGCCGGCCAGAGCGGTGCGGTAACCATCGCCACCAACATGGCGGGCCGTGGTACCGATATCGTGCTGGGCGGCAGCTGGCAGGCCGAAGTGGCGCTGCTGGAAGAACCGACCGAAGAGCAGATCGAAGCCATCAAAGCCGCCTGGAAAGAGCGCCACGACGCGGTGCTGGCGGCGGGCGGCCTGCATATCATCGGCACCGAGCGCCATGAATCGCGTCGTATCGATAACCAGCTGCGCGGCCGTTCCGGCCGTCAGGGCGACGCCGGTTCATCCCGCTTCTACCTGTCGATGGAAGATGCCCTGATGCGTATCTTCGCCTCGGATCGCGTGTCCGGCATGATGCGTAAACTGGGCATGAAAGAAGGCGAAGCCATTGAGCACCCGTGGGTGACCAAGGCGATCGCCAACGCGCAGCGCAAAGTGGAAAGCCGCAACTTCGATATCCGTAAGCAACTGCTGGAATACGACGACGTCGCCAACGATCAGCGCCGCGCCATCTACAGCCAGCGTAACGAATTGCTGGACGTGTCCGACGTGAGCGAAACCATCGCCAGCATCCGCGAGGACGTGTTCAAGAGCACCATCGACAACTACATCACGCCGCAGTCGCTGGAAGAAGAGTGGGACATTCAGGGGCTGGAAGAGCGTCTGAAGAACGACTTCGATCTGGAGATGCCGATCGCCCAGTGGCTGGACAAAGAGCCGGAGCTGCACGAAGAGACGCTGCGCGAACGTATTCTGGAGAACGCCAAAGAGCAGTACCTGCGTAAGGAAGAAGTGGTCGGCAGCGAAATGATGCGCAACTTCGAGAAGGGCGTGATGCTGCAGACGCTGGATTCCCTGTGGAAAGAGCACCTGGCGGCGATGGACTACCTGCGTCAGGGCATCCACCTGCGCGGCTATGCGCAGAAGGATCCGAAGCAGGAGTACAAGCGCGAATCCTTCAACATGTTCGCCACCATGCTGGAATCGCTGAAATATGAAGTGATCAGCGTGCTGAGCAAGGTACAGGTGCGGATGCCGGAAGAAGTGGAAGCGCTGGAACAGCAGCGCCGTGAAGAGGCCGAGCGTCTGGCGCAGCAGCAACAGCTGAGCCACCACGACGAGAACGCGCTGGTGACCGAAGATCCGAACGCGCCGGCGACCGCCGAGCGCAAAGTGGGCCGCAACGATCCTTGCCCATGCGGTTCCGGCAAGAAATACAAGCAGTGCCACGGCCGCCTGCAGTAATGCCGGCCGCGGTTGACCGATAATACCCGGGGGTTCAGCTTGCTGAGCCCCTGTTTTTTGGCACCCATCAGGAGGGTGAGATGAAACATCTGAATATCGCCGTGGGCATCATCCGCAATGCTCAACGGGAAATCTTTATTACCCGCCGCGCCGCTGACGCGCACATGGCCGGATTTTGGGAGTTTCCCGGCGGCAAGATCGAACCGGGTGAGACGCCGGAACAGGCGCTGAGCCGCGAGCTGCGTGAAGAGACCGGTATCGAAGCCGAGCGGGCCGAACTGCTGGAGGTGGTGGAACATCGCTTCAGCGATCGCATCGTGACGCTGAATTTTTATCTGGTGGAGCATTGGGCGGGCGAGCCGTTTGGCCGTGAGGGGCAGCCGATGCGCTGGGTAAAACAGGCGGAGCTGCGTGAAGACGAGTTCCCGGAAGCCAACGCCGGCATTATCCAACTGCTGGTGGCGCAGGCTGGCGCCGCGCAATAACACTATCGGCCTGGCGTGCGCCAGGCCTTCAATCGGCGATTAGCGGTCGTCGAGTTCGCTCCAGTCCTCACTTTCCGACAGATCGCTGTTGCTCGGAATGCGCTTCTCTTCATCGGCCCACTCGCCAAGATCGATCAGTTGGCAGCGCTTGCTGCAAAACGGCCGGAACGGGCTGACTTCGCCCCAAACCACGCCGGTGCCACAGGTTGGGCATTTCACTACGGTCGTCATAACGGTTCCTTACGCCTTCTGGCGGTGCTGAGAAGGCTTGCTTTCATGAGTTCAACAACAGGCCAGTTCGAACGTCAGGCGTTCAGGCACCATGCCATGTTCGCTGTCCAACGGCAGGAAACGAATGGCATAACGCGTCTTGTGGCCGGAAATTTGCGGATAAAGCTGCGGCGCCAGATGGAGGCGCAGGCGCAGTAGATCCGCCCCTTCGGCGTTGTCCTGGAAAAAGCCGTTCAGACTGATTTGATTGCGGAACGGCCCCGACTGACGGATCAGATCCAGCACCATGATCAGCGCCTGGTTCAGCGGATCCAGCGACTGCAGCCAGGCGGCGACGTCGGCATCGCGATCCTGCTGCGGCGCGTGCATCCACATGTGCAGGGTCGGCAAATCGAAGCTGCAGCAGCCGCCGGGAATGTTCAGACGCTGGCGCACCAGACCGATCAGCCGGTCTTCACGCAGTGCCTGACCGAGGCGCGGTGCCGCCATCAGCGCCGATGAACGCGACTTCAACTGGCCGCGCAACTGCTCGATCAGCGCCATATCCACGCCCGGCACATCGGCCCAGGCCAACAGTTTTTGCTGCTGACGCTCCAGCTCTTTGAGCAGTTCGGTGCGTACCTCGCCGCGCTCCAGTACGTCAAGCAAATCGGAGACGGTGCGGAAAAAGGTAAGGGCGATGGCGGTTTCGCTCAGGGCGCGCTGGCCGTGCAGCTGTTGCAGTAAAAACTCGATGCGCAGCCAGGTACGCATTTTTTCGTTCAGCGGGTGTTCAAAGAGAACGGTTGGGGAAACATCACTCATGCAGTTTAATCCTGTTGGGGCGCTGTTGCCGCCAGTTCAAGGTAGCGACGATGCAGTGCGGCGACCCGTGGCTCTATCCCCTGAGCGGCGCCGCTGTTGTCAATAATGTCATCCGCCACGGCGAGGCGCTGCTGGCGCGTGGCCTGGGCGGCGAGAATGCTCTGCGCTTGCTCGCGGCTGATGCCGTCGCGCGCGATGGTGCGAGCCAACTGGGTTTCGGTGTCGACGTCGATCACCAGCACCCGATCGGCGCGATCCTGCAGGCCGTTTTCCACCAGCAGCGGCACGACCCACAGCGCGTACGGGCTGGCCGCCTGCGCCAGTTGGCGTTGGGTCTCGCGGTGTATCAGCGGATGCAGCAGTTGGTTCAGCCAGGTTTTATCATCGGGGTGGCTGAAGATGCGCTGACGCAGAGCAGCGCGGTTGAGCGCGCCGTCCGGCAGCAACATTTCATTACCAAATCGCTCGGCGATCGCGGCCAGAGCAGGGGTGCCTGGCTCAACGACCTGACGGGCGATCACGTCGGCATCGACAATGGCTGCGCCGTGGCGCGCAAAGGCGTTCGCAACGGTCGTTTTGCCGCTGCCTATGCCCCCGGTCAACGCAACAATGTAGGCCATGGTGTTAGGTGCATCCGATGTTCATAAAAAAATAATAGACGAATCATAAAGCGATCGCGCAGAAGTGCAAGTCGGCAGGCGGCGCTTGCGCCTCGGCCCCGTTTGGACGGCGAGAAAAAGCGCAGCGGCACGGCAGAAATGAGCGGGCAATCACACTGCGATTATGCAGGTAAATTTGTCGGATTGTAGCGTAAATAAAGGCGAATTCGCAGTCTTGTTCGGCGATTATTAGCGCGTATTATAACGTCACTGGAACTGGCATTAATCTCGCCGTCATCTTTCCGCGTCACGGGAAAGCCGTCGGGCAGAGGTTCGAATATCCTCCTTGCGATCCGTCGCCATTAACCAGGAAATCATAAGTCATGCGTATTGAAGAAGATTTGAAGTTAGGCTTTAAAGACGTGTTGATCCGCCCTAAGCGTTCCACGTTGAAAAGCCGTTCCGAGGTTGAACTGGAACGTCAGTTTACCTTCAAGCATTCAGGTTGCAGCTGGTCCGGCGTGCCGATTATCGCCGCCAACATGGACACGGTGGGCACCTTCCGCATGGCTGAGGCCCTGGCTTCTTTCGACGTTCTCACCGCCGTACACAAACATTACAGCGTCGAGCAATGGGCTGACTTCGTGCAGCGCATGCCGGAATCGGTGCTGCGCCACGTGATGGTGTCCACCGGCACCTCAGAAGCCGACTTCGCCAAAATGCAGCAGATCCTGGCCCTGTCTCCGGCGCTGAAATTCATCTGTATCGACGTGGCCAACGGCTACTCTGAACACTTCGTCGCCTTCCTGCAGAAAGCGCGCGAAGCCTGCCCGAATCACGTCATCTGCGCCGGCAACGTAGTGACCGGCGAGATGGTGGAAGAGTTGATCCTCTCCGGCGCCGACATCGTTAAAGTCGGCATCGGGCCGGGATCGGTATGCACCACCCGTGTGAAGACCGGCGTGGGCTATCCGCAGCTCTCGGCGGTGATCGAATGCGCCGATGCGGCCCACGGGCTGGGCGGCCAAATCGTCAGCGACGGCGGCTGCTCGGTGCCGGGCGATGTCGCCAAAGCCTTCGGCGGCGGCGCGGACTTCGTGATGCTGGGCGGTATGCTGGCCGGCCACGACGAGTGCGAAGGCACCGTGGTGGAAGAGAACGGCGAGAAATTCATGCTGTTCTACGGCATGAGCTCCGAGTCAGCGATGAAGCGCCACGTCGGCGGCGTGGCGGAGTATCGCGCGGCCGAAGGCAAAACCGTCAAGCTGCCGCTGCGAGGCGAGGTGGAGTTCACCGTGCGTGATATCCTCGGCGGCCTGCGTTCCGCCTGCACCTACGTCGGCGCCGAGCGTTTGAAAGAGCTGACCAAGCGCACCACCTTTATCCGCGTGGCGGAGCAGGAAAACCGCGTCTTCGGCAGCAAATAAGCCGCACCTTGCATTCGGGCGCAGCGCACCGCGGCGCCCGCTATCCTTTTACCCTTATCCCAACACGCTGCCCAGTTGAAAGATAGGCAGATACATGGCGATCACCAAAGCGCCGACAATCCCACCTACCACTAGCATCAGCAGCGGCTCCAGCGTTTGCGCCAGCGTATCGGCCAGCTCGTGCGTTTGCCGTTCATACCACTGCGCCAATTTATCCAGCAAGGCGTCCAGTGAACCGGACTCTTCGCCCACCCGCACCAGCTGCCGGCACAGCGGCGGAAACAGCGGTTGCAGGCCCAGGGCATGATGAAAGGCTTCGCCTTCGGCGATCTGCCGTTGCACCTGCTCCAGCGCCTGTTTGTACAGCAGATGGTCAGCCGCCAACGCCGCCGCGTTCAACCCTTCCACCAGCGTCAGCCCGGCGCGTTGGGTCATGGTCAGGATGCGAAATGTTTGGCTCAGCGCGCCGCCGCTCACCAGCCGGGCGATCAGCGGCAGGCGCAGCAAGAGAGCCTGTTCACGTCTGCGCCACGGCGGGCGCGGGTGCAGCCAGCGGCCATAACCGAACAGCGACGCGCCCAGCAGCAGCGCCAGATAGGGGCCGGTGGCGATCAACTGCGCAGACAACGCCAGCAACCCTTGGGTAAACCAGGGCAGCGGCGCATCGAACGATTGATAAACCTTGGCGAATTCCGGCAGCACCATCACCAGCATCAACACGCTGACCATCAGCGCCACCGCGCAGATGAAGAGGGGATAACGCAGCGCTTTGGTCACCTTGCGGCGCAGCAGCAACTGGGCTTCCTGTTGTTGCGCCAGCTGCAGGCAGCAGCGATCGAGGTTGCCGGTCAGTTCACCGATGGCGATCAGCTGGCGATAGATCAGGGGAAAAATCCCCGGTTGTTCGGCGAGGGTTTCGGAAAGCGGTTGCCCTTCGCGCACCTGGTCGGCCAGCTGGCGCAACAGGCAGCGCCAGGCTGCCGAAGGATGCTCTGCTGCCAGCAACTGCAGCGCATTGACCAGCGGCAACCCCGCCTGCAGCAGAGTGGCGAGCTGGCGGGTGAAGTGGATTAACGGTTCTCCACGCCATTGGCCGGGCGTAACGCGTTTGCCGTGCCCGATTCGGCACGGTTGCAGGCCTTGTTCGATCAGCAACCGGCTCACCTGCCATTTTTCCTCGCTCATCAGTTCGCCGCGGCGTAAGGCGCCCTGTGCGTCGAAAGCCTGCCAAAGAAACAGCCGGCGCGCTTTCATGGCGCGGCTATGCCAGGCTGGACGACGTCGATCACGCGGTACAGTTCTTCCAGCGAGGTCGTGCCTTCGGCGGCCAGCGCCAGGCCCGCTTGCAGCAGCGAAAGCTGCCCCTGTTCGCGGGCGATATCCGCTAGCAGACTGGGAGCGGCGTTCGCCAGCAATGCCGCCTGTATTTCCGGCGTAATGGCCAACAGTTCATACACGCCGATGCGCCCATAGTAACCGCCGAAGCAATGCTCGCAGCCATCGGCGCGCCAGACAGTGAGCGGTTCCGGCCAGATCGCGCTGGGAAAATGCGTCGGCTGGCTGTGCGGATAGCGGCAGTGGCGGCACAGTCTGCGCACCAACCGCTGCGCGACGATCAGCTTCAGACAGCCGGCGAGCAGGTAGCCGGGGATCCCCATGTGCATCAGCCGCGTCAGGGTTTCGCCGGTGGAGTTGGTATGCAGCGTCGACAGCACCAGGTGGCCGGTTTGCGCGGCCTTGACCGCGATCTCGGCGGTTTCCGCATCGCGGATCTCGCCGATCATGATGACGTCTGGATCCTGGCGCAGCAGGGCGCGCAACACCCGGGCGAAGCTCAGCTCGGTTTTGGCGTTGATCTGGGTCTGATTAACGCCGAACAACGGGATCTCGACCGGATCCTCGACGCTGCACAGGTTGCTCTGCGCATCGTTCAACTGGCGCAGACCGCTGTACAGCGTCACCGTTTTGCCGCTGCCGGTCGGGCCGGTCACCAGGATCAACCCTTGCGGGCAGGCCAGCGCCGTCGCGTAGCGCGCCAGATCCGCCCGGCTCATGCCTAACTGATCCAGCGGCAGTTCTTGTTGCTCGCCCTGCTGAACGCGCAGCACCACCTTTTCGCCGTGTAGCGTCGGCAGAGTGGCGATACGCATGGCATAGCGCGCGCTGTCCAGCGTCAGGCTGAGCTGCCCGTCCTGAGGTTGACGGCGCTCGGCGATATCCAGTTGGCCGAGGATCTTCAGCCGGGCGATGAGGCGCGCGGTCAGCTGCGGCGGCGGTGAGGCGAGGGTTTGCAGCACGCCGTCGATGCGCAGACGAATGCGAAAATGCTGCCGAAAAGGCTCGAAGTGGATGTCCGAGGCGCGGCGCTGGATGGCCAGGCGCAGCGTCTGGTTGATGAATTGCACCACCGGCGCATCGCCGTCGTCGGGGTAGGCGATGTCGGTTGTGTCCTCTTCGGCCGCCAGCGGCGCCGAGAGCGGTTCGTGGCGCTGGTTAAGCGCCAGCTCCAACCTGGCCGCCGGCCATTGTTCCAGATGGATGCGTTTGCCGGTGGCGAAACGCAGCGCCGCCAGCAGCCCCTGCGGCGCTTCTTCGCTGAGCGCGACCGTCAGGGTGGTCGGGTCCTCGCTCAACGCCAGCGCCTGATAGCGCCGACACAGGGTGTGAACCTCTTCGCTGATTTGCGCGTTCATCGCCGTTACTCCGCCGCGTCGTCGAAGCGGAAGACTTCCCGGCACACCTCAACCAGCGTCGCGTTTTCGCTGCTGCACAGCCGGGTCCAGCGGGTCAGCCCATCGGCGTTCGACTTGGGGGTTAACGCCACCGCCAGCCCCTGCAGCGTTTGGGTGCCGGTCAGCGTGATTACGCCTTTAACGACTTTCACCCCGCTGACGTAACGCGACGCGCCGCCGGTGGGAATGCCTTTGCTGCCGGCTTCACAGCCGGCGGGCGCGCCTTCATCCAGTACGCACAGCTCGACCGCCAGCTTATACGGCGCCATGGTTTGCAGCATGTCGGTCATCGCCGCTTTCTGGATGTAGCGCTGGTAGGCGGGAATGCCGATGGCGCTGAGGATGGCGATGATGGCGATCACCACCATCAGTTCGATCAGGCTAAAGCCGCGTTGCGTTTCCATGCGTTGTTTCCTCCATAAGGGTGTGGAAAACAACGGTAGCGGTTTGCGCGGGGGAACGGCGAGCGGGTTTTACGCGTTTCTCGGCGTGCTTCCATCAGTATTGATGTCGTTTGCAGCGGAGGGAAAAACGGTGCGAGGGGATTCGCAAATCTGCGGTAACGCCCCCGGCGGCGGCCGGGGGCGAGGGGATCATTTGAAGCGCATCGACAGATCGAGCGCGGCCACATGTTTGGTCAGCGCGCCGACCGAAATGTAATCCACGCCGGTCTCGGCGAAGGTGCGCAGCGTCTTGCTGGTGACGTTGCCGGACACCTCCAGCTGGGCGCGGCCCTGGGTTTGGGCGACCGCCTGACGCATCATCTCGACGCTGAAGTTGTCCAGCATGATGATGTCGGCGCCGGCGTCCAGCGCCTGCTGCAGCTCATCGAGCGACTCGACTTCCACTTCCACCGGCACGTCGGCGTGCAGCCAGAAGGCTTTTTCCACCGCGTTTTTGATCGAGCCGGAGGCGATGATGTGGTTTTCCTTGATCAGGAAGGCATCGGACAGCCCCAGCCGGTGGTTGCTGCCGCCCCCGCACAGCACGGCGTATTTCAGCGCGGTGCGCAGGCCGGGCAAGGTCTTGCGGGTATCGAGCAGGCGAGTCTGGGTGCCTTCCAGCAGAGCCACGTAGCGGCTGACCTCGGTCGCCACGCCGGAGAGCATCTGCACAAAGTTCAGCGCGGTGCGCTCGCCGGTCAACAGCACCCGCGCAGGGCCGCGCAGCCGGCAAAGCGGTTGGTTCGGTATCAGACGGTCGCCGTCTGCCACCAGCCACTCCACCTGCACCTGGTTGCCCAACTGAATAAAGACTTCGTTCAGCCAGCGGCGGCCGCAGAACACGCCGGCTTCGCGGGTAATGACGGTGGCTTCGGCCTGCTTGTCCGCCGGTAACAATTGCGCGGTAATATCGCGCCCGGCGTCAACTTCACCTCCCAGGTCTTCGCGCAGCGCCTGGGCGACGGCATAGGGAATATCACTTTCAATACGTTCAAGAAGCTCGGTGCGGCGACGGTCGGCACTGTAGCGGCGTGTCGGCATGGAAAACTCCGAAATGGACGGTTAGTTCGTAGGGGAACATGCTACTCTGTTGCAGGAATAAGTACCACCGCAGAGAGGTGTCTGATGCAGTTGGAAAATGGCTGGATTGTCGGGGTGACGCGAGTGGTTTCGCCGCACTGCGATCGGCGCCCGGATGACGAGCCGCCCTCGCTGCTGGTCATCCATAACATCAGCCTGCCGCCCGGCGAATTCGGTGGCCCCTATATCGACCAGCTGTTCACCGGCACGCTCGATCCCGCGCAGCACCCTTATTTCGCCGAGATCCATCAGCTGCGAGTGTCTGCGCACTGTCTGATCCGCCGCGACGGGGAGATCGTGCAGTATGTGCCCTTCGACCAGCGCGCGTGGCACGCGGGCGTTTCTCTGTATCAGGGGCGCGAACGGTGCAACGATTTCTCCATCGGCATTGAGCTGGAAGGCACCGACCAGTTAGCCTACACCGAGGCGCAATATCGCACGCTGCAGGCGGTCACCGCGCTGCTGGCCGAACATTATCCGCCGTTGGCGGCGCATATCGCCGGGCATTGCGATATCGCCCCCGGCCGCAAAACCGATCCCGGGCCGGCGTTCGATTGGGATCGCTATCTGGCATCTCTGGAACAACGCGGCGCGCCCGCCGACGCTATGCTTGAGACAAGAAAAAGGGAGAGGAATCGCTAATGACGCTGTTTACGCTGTTGCTGGTTTTGGCTTGGGAGCGCCTGTTCAAGCTGGGGGAACACTGGCAGCTGGATCATCGCCTCGAAGTGGTATTTCAGCGGCTGCATCGGGTTTCGCTGGCGCAGACGCTGGCGATGACCGCCGCCTGGATGGTGATCGTCTGGGGCGTTCTGTGGTTGTCGCACGGGTTATTCTTCGGCGTGGTGACGCTGCTGCTGTGGATCGTCATCGATCTGCTGTGCGTCGGCGCCGGCATCAAGCGCAAACACTATCGCGCCTACCTGAAAGCGGCGCGGCAGGGGGATACCCATGCCAGCGATCAGATGGCGGAAGAGCTGGCGTTGATCCACGGTTTGCCGGTGGACTGCAGTGAAGAGCTGCGTCTGCGCGAGCTGCAAAACGCGCTGCTGTGGATCAACTTCCGTTATTACCTGGCGCCGCTGTTCTGGTTCGTGGTCTTTGGGCCGTACGGGCCGATCGCGCTGGCGGGATATGCCTTCCTGCGCGCCTATCAAACCTGGCTGGCGCGCCACAATACGCCGCTGGAGCGTTCGCAGTCGGGCATCGATCATCTGCTGAACTGGTTGGACTGGATCCCGGTGCGTTTGGCCGGGGTGGCCTATGCGTTGTTCGGCCACGGCGAGCGCGCGTTGCCGGCCTGGTTCGCCTCACTCGGCGATCGGCATTCGTCGTCGTATCAGGTGTTGACGCGGCTGGCGCAGTTCTCGCTGGCGCGCGATCCGCATATGGATCCGGTGCAAACGCCGCGGGCGGCGGTGACGCTGGCGCGCAAGGTGACGATGATCATCGTGGTGGTGGTGGCGCTGTTGACCATTTACGGCACGCTGCTGTAAACCGCCGTGAAAAACAAAACGGGCGCCTCGGCGCCCGTTTCTTTTTGGCCATCCGGCCGGGATTACAGCTTGGCGAAGCAGCGACGCGCGGCGTCGATGGTGCGCTGGATGTCTTCCTTGCTGTGCGCCACGGACATGAAACCCGCTTCGAAGGCGGACGGCGCGAGATACACCCCCTCTTCCAGCATCAGGTGGAAGAAGCGCTTGAAGCGTTCCACGTCGCACTGCATCACGTCCTGGTAGCAGGTGACCGCCGGCGCGTCGGTGAAGAACAGGCCGAACATGCCGCCGACGTTGTTGACCACCAACGGAATATTCTCTTCCTGCGCCGCGTGCAGCAGGCCAGCGGCCAGCATCTCGGTCAGTTCGGTCAGCGTCTGATGCACGCCGACCTGCGACACTTCGGTCAGGCAAGCGTAGCCCGCCGCCATGGCGATCGGGTTGCCGGACAGGGTGCCCGCCTGGTAGACCGGGCCGGTCGGCGCCAGCGCGTCCATCACCTCGCGACGGCCGCCGAAGGCGCCCACCGGCATGCCGCCGCCGATGATTTTGCCGAGGCAGGTCAGATCCGGCTCGACGCCGTAATAGGATTGCGCGCCGGCCAGCGCGACGCGGAAGCCGGTCATCACTTCGTCGATGATCAAGAGCGCGCCGTACTTGTCGCACAGGGCGCGCAGGCCCGGCAGGAATTCCGGCAGCGGCGGCACGCAGTTCATGTTGCCGGCGACCGGCTCGACGATGATACAGGCGATCTCGGACGGGTACTGTTCGAAGGCGGCGCGCACCGAATCCAGATCGTTATAGGTGCAGGTCAGGGTGTGTTTGGCGAAGTCGGCCGGCACGCCCGGTGAGTTCGGCTGGCCGAGGGTCAGCGCGCCGGAGCCGGCTTTCACCAGCAGGCAGTCGGCGTGGCCGTGGTAGCAGCCTTCGAACTTGATGATTTTATCGCGGTTGGTGTAGCCGCGCGCCAGGCGGATGGCGCTCATGGTGGCTTCGGTGCCCGAGTTCACCATGCGCACCATATCCATCGTCGGCACCAGTTCGGTGACCAGCTGCGCCATTTTGACTTCCATCTCGGTCGGCGCGCCGAAGCTCAGGCCGCGCTGCGCCGCTTCGATCACCGCGTCGCGGATCGCCGGGTGGTTATGCCCCAGCACCATCGGTCCCCAGGAACCGACATAGTCGATATAGGCCTTGCCGTCGGCATCGAACAGGTAAGCCCCGTCTGCGCGCTCGATAAACAGCGGCACACCGCCCACGCCGGTGAATGCACGCACCGGAGAGTTTACCCCGCCGGGGATCAACTGTTGCGCCTGGGCGTACAGACTTTCGGACTTGCTGTGTAGGCTCATAAATCGGCTCCTGGATTCTCTTTTGAATGATTTGACCGCGCTATTCTAGAGGAGAGCGCCGCGTTATGAAACGATCACAGTCAGATACCATTAACGGCAGCGCCCGCCGCCGGGTTGGGGTAGAATTATCGCCCTGCCTATTTGTATTACAAATTACCTGACGAATCACTCGCGATGACAGAATCACAATCACAGCCAGTCGGGACGTTGAGCCCGCGTCTTAGCCGCAGCGATGCGGTGCGCCAGTTTATCCGCCGCGATAAAACGCCGGTGGCGATCCTGTTGATGGCCGCGTTGGTGGGGACGCTGGCCGGTTTGCTCGGCGTGGCCTTCGATAAAGCGGTTGAGTGGGTGCAGCAGCAGCGGCTGGCTTCGCTGGCGCAGGTCGCCGACTTCTGGATCCTGGTGTGGCCGCTGGCGTTTATCTTGTCCGCCGCGCTGGCGGCGCTGGGTTATTACCTGGTGCGGCGCTTTGCGCCTGAGGCGGGCGGTTCGGGCATCCCGGAGATCGAAGGCGCGCTGGAGGAGCTGCGGCCGGTGCGCTGGTGGCGCGTGATACCGGTGAAATTCATCGGCGGCATGGGAACGCTGGGGGCGGGCATGGTGCTGGGGCGCGAAGGGCCTACGGTGCAGATGGGCGGCAACGTCGGGCGCATGGTCTTGGACGTGCTGCGCATTCGCGGCGCCGAGGCGCGCCATTCGCTGCTGGCGACCGGGGCCGCCGCCGGGCTGTCCGCCGCGTTCAACGCGCCGCTGGCCGGCATTCTGTTTATCATCGAAGAGATGCGGCCGCAGTTTCGCTACAACCTGATCTCGATTAAAGCGGTGTTTATCGGCGTTATCATGTCGAGCGTGGTGTTCCAGCTGTTCAACGGCCAAGGCTCGGTGATCGCGGTCGGCAAACTCGCCTCGGCGCCCATCAACACCTTGTGGCTCTATCTGGTGCTGGGCGCGATATTCGGCGCGGTGGGCGTGGGATTCAACGCGCTGATCTTTCGCACTCAGGACATGTTCGCGCGCCTGCACGGCGGCAGAATGCGCAATGTGCTGCTGATGGGCGGGCTGCTCGGCGGCGTGTGCGGCATTCTGGGGTTGATCCAGCCGGAGGCGGCGGGCGGCGGCTTTGGGCTGATCCCGATCGCCGCGGCGGGCAATTACAGCGTCGGCATGTTGATGTTCATTTTCATTACCCGCATCTTCACCACGCTGCTGTGCTTCGGTTCCGGCGCGCCGGGCGGCATCTTTGCGCCGATGCTGGCGCTGGGCACGCTGTTCGGCACCGCCTTCGGGCTGGCGGGGGCGCATTTGTTCCCGCAGTACGGCATCGAGGCGGGCACTTTCGCTATCGCCGGCATGGGGGCGTTGTTCGCCGCCACGGTGCGCGCCCCGCTGACCGGTATCGTGTTGGTGCTGGAAATGACCGACAACTACCAGCTGATTTTACCGATGATCATCACCTGCCTCGGCGCTACGGTGGTGGCACAGCTGCTCGGCGGCAAGCCGCTGTATTCGTCGATCCTGGCGCGCACCCTGCAACGGCAGGAGGCGCAGTTGGCGCGGGAAGCGGCGGAGAAAACAAGTAAAGAAAATACAACAAATGCGGTGAATACTTGAACGCAACACTCAGGTATCGGATAATCGTTAATATTAATCAGGCAGCCCTGGTCGCGATCTGATGCTGAACAATGTTGGGAGTAAAGAGTATGAGTGATGAAACGGCACTGCCCCTGCAATTTACCGAGGCAGCAGCAAACAAGGTCAAGTACCTGATTGCTGACGAAGAAAATCCGAACCTGAAGTTGCGGGTTTACATTACCGGCGGCGGCTGCAGCGGATTCCAGTACGGTTTCACTTTTGACGACAAGGTCAACGATGGCGACATGACCATCGAGAAGCAGGGCGTGGCGCTGGTGGTCGATCCGATGAGCCTGCAGTATCTGGTTGGCGGTTCGGTGGACTACACCGAAGGGCTGGAAGGATCGCGCTTCGTGGTGACCAACCCGAATGCCAAAACCACCTGCGGTTGCGGTTCGTCGTTCAGCATCTGAGTTTGTCTGTCAGAATATCAACCCGCTCGCTTTCCGGCCGGCGGGTTTTTTTATGCCTACCATTCCACGAGGATCACTGCCACGCCGTTCTCCTGGGCCGGTGGGCTGTGGATGATATTCGGCTGTGCTGTCGCGTGGCTGCATTCGGCCCGTGGGGCGGCGGCTTCGAGGCGCACGGTGCATTGCGGTTCAATAGTCAGGGTAATGCCGATCTGGCCGCTGACGGCATCGGCATAGGCGGCTCCACTCAGCAGGGAGCCACAGCAGGCAAGCAGAATTTTTTTCATCATTGCGGGAATAGCCATCCGTAAGCCATCTTGTGATGACTTATCGGCAAAAAGTTAAAAAGTTTTAACAGCGCGGGGAAGGAATTAACCTGAGGGTTACAGAACTTTACATCGTCACTACGCTATTTTCTGGACGAAAATAATACCACCAAACCCGTTTATAGTCTAATAAATCACCAGGCCGCCGCCCCGCAGGGCGGCGGCTCAGCGTTCGAGAATAAAGGCGGGCAGCTTGAGGTGCCAGCGGATGGCCGCCAGCCGAATGGCCAGCGTGATGACCATGCCCAGCATCATGGCCTGTTGCAGCGGCATGTTGAAGGTGTAAAACGCCGTGGCGTGCGCGATGCCGCCGATGATACAGGCGGTGGCGTAAATTTCGGTGCGCAGGATCATCGGGATCTCGCGCGCCAGCACGTCGCGGATAATGCCGCCGCCGACGCCGGTGATCACCCCCATGCAGATCGCCACCAGCGGGCCGGTGCCGGCCGCGAAAGCCTTGTTGACGCCGATGCCGACGAACACCGCCAGCCCGACGGCGTCGAGCACCGGCAGCACCCATTTCGGCAGGCGGCGCGGCTGGCGCACCAGCAGCAGCGTCAATACGCAGGTGATCATCGCCACCACCAGATCGGTGGGATCCTTGACCCAGAACACCGGGCCGTTGGCCAGCGCCATATCGCGGATGGTGCCGCCGCCGACCGCGGTAACCACGCCCAATACCAGCACGCCGAACGGATCCATGCGCAGCTTGCCGGCCAACAGCACACCGGAGACGGCGAACACCGCCGTGCCGAGAATATCCAACCAGAACACCAGCATCAGCGGATCTCCGCCAGCTGGCGGCACAGTTGTTGCGCCGCCAACAGCAGCCGCGGCCCGCCGCGATTGAACCAGTCTTCATTCAGCGCGATCACCGGCACCTGCAGCTGCGGCGCCCAGAAGGCTTTCACATTGGCGGCCTCTTTCGCGCCGCCGGTGATGACGATGGCCTGGGGTTGGCGCGCCAGCACCTGCTCACGGCTGATCTGCGGCCAAGGCGTGCGGCTGTCGGCGAAGACGTTCTGCGCGCCGCACAGCGCCAACACCTGGCTCTGCAGCGTGGCGCCGGAGCTGGTGAACAGCGGCTGGGTGCCGAACTGCAGCAACACGCGTCGCGGAGGATTATCGGCGTACTGTTGTCTGAGAACTGCGAACTGGCGGCGAAGGCCGGCGGCGGCCTGATGCGCCTGGTCCGGGTGCGGGCTGTATTGCGCCAGCTTATCCAGCAAGCCGGCGATCCCTTCGAGATTATCGGCGTCCGCATAGAAGATCGGGATGCCGAATGCGGCGAGCTGATCCAGCACGCGCTGCGGATTGCCGCCGCGCCAGGCGAGGATCAGATCCGGCTTGAGCGCCAGCACCCGCTCCAGGTTGATGCCCTGCCAGGAGGCCACCTGCTCCAGCCTGGCGGCCTGCGGCGGATAATCGGAATAGGCGCTCGCCGCCACCAGCACCTCGCCCATGCCGGCGGCATAGGCGAGTTCGGTGGCGTTGGGCGCCAGGCTGATCACTCGCTGGGTGGCCCCGGCCGGCAGGGCTAGCCAGAACGCCAGCAGCCAGAGCGCCGAGGTGAAGCGCAGCCTCACATCAACCGCGCTTGGCCAGGGTTTGCAGCATGGCGTTGACCATCAGCGTAGACTGCTTGGCCGCTACCACCAGGAACTCGTCAAAGCTCATGTGCGACTCGCTGTCGGCGACGTCGGAAATGGCGCGCACTACCACGAACGGCGTGCCGAACAGATGGCAGACGTGGGCGATCGCCGCGGCTTCCATTTCCACGGCGGCGACGCGCGGGAAGGTGGCGCGGATGCGCGCCAGCGGCTCGGCGCCGTTGATGAAGGCGTCACCGCTGCAGATCAGGCCGCGCACCGCGTGCAGATCCAGCTGTTTGATGCAGCTTTCCGCCAGCGCGATCAGTGCGTCGTCGGCGACGAACGCCGCCGGGCAGCCGGCCATCTGGCCCGGCTCGTAGCCGAAGGCGGTGACGTCGGCGTCGTGGTAGCGCACTTCTTCCGACACCACGATGTCGCCCACGCGCAGCGTGCTGGCCAGGCCGCCGGCGGAGCCGGTATTGATCACCACGTCCGGGCTGCAGTGCTCCAGCAGCAGGGTGGTGCCCATGGCTGCGGAGACTTTGCCGATGCCGGATTTCAGCAGGGCCACTTCAACGCCGCCGATCTGGCCGGTGTAGATTTCGCAGCCCGCGCGCTGGATGGTTTGACGGTTTTCGATTTGATCGCGCAGCAGGGTGACTTCCTGCTCCATTGCGCCGATGATGCCTACTTTCATAAATAACACTCGCTGATTGGCCGTGAGAATTGCGGCATAGTCTATCATGGCTGTGTATCAGAGATAATGCGTTGCATCCGCCGCCGGGAATTGTTATCACGGGGGCAGGGCGCAACGGCGGAGAAACAGATGTCCGGGATCGACTTCAAGCAAAAAATCAGCTTCCAACGGCCTTTCAGCAAACCGATCGAGGCCGAGGAAGAGTACGACATCGTGCGGCAGTTCGAGAGCGATCGCGGGCGCATCGTCAACTCGGCCGCCATTCGCCGTTTGCAGCAAAAAACCCAGGTGTTTCCGCTGGAGCGCAACGCGGCGGTGCGCAGCCGCCTGACGCACTCGATGGAGGTGCAGCAGGTCGGGCGCCATATCGCCAAAGAGATCCTCAACCGCTTCAAACAGGCGGGTAAGATCGATGAATTCGGCCTGACCCGGCTGCTCGATCCGTTTGAAAGCATCGTGGAAATGGCCTGTCTGATGCACGATATCGGCAATCCGCCGTTCGGTCACTTCGGCGAGTCGGCGATCAACGACTGGTTCGCCCAGCGGCTCGATCCTGCCAGCTGCGGCAGCGAGCCGGGCAGTCACGATCGCTGCCAGGTCGCGTCGCTGCGGCTGCATGAAGGGGAGAGCGATCTGAACCGGCTGCGCAGCCGGATCCGTCAGGATCTCAGCCATTTCGAGGGCAACGCCCAGGCGATCCGCATGGTGTACAGCCTGCTGAAACTCAATCTGACCTACGCGCAGGTCGGCTGCATTTTGAAATACACCCGCCCGGCTTATTGGGCGGGCGACATCCCCGCCAGCCACAGCTATTTGATGAAAAAGCCCGGCTATTATCTGGCGGAAGAAGCCTTTGTCGATAGGCTGCGGCGCGAGCTGCACATGGGCGAGTTCGATCGTTTTCCGCTGACCTACATCATGGAGGCCGCCGACGATATCTCATACTGCGTGGCCGATCTGGAAGACGCGGTGGAGAAGAGCATTTTCACCGTCGAGCAGCTGTATCAGCACCTGATTCAGGAGTGGGGCGAGGTGGCGCCGGGCGATCTGTTCGACAAGACCGTCGCCAGCGCGTTTCGCAAGATCGACCGCGGCGGCGCGCGGCGCAGCGCGGAAGATCAGTTCTTCATGTATCTGCGGGTGTTTACCGTGGCGCGGCTGGTGCCGCACGCGGCGCAGCGCTTTATCGACAATCTTGACGCGGTTTATCAGGGCAGTTTCAATCAGGCGCTGCTGGAAGATTCCAGCCCGGCCTATCAGCTACTGAAAATATTTAAAAATGTGGCGTTCAAGCACGTGTTCAACCACCCGGAGGTCGAGCAGCTCGAGCTGCAAGGCTACCGGGTGATCAGCGGCCTGCTGGACATTTACAGCCCGCTGCTGGCGATGTCGCTGGCGGACTTCAGCCGGTTGGTGCGCGAGGACAGCCATCGCGCTTACCCGATCGAAACGCGCCTGTTCCACAAGCTGTCCACCAAGCATCGGCTGGCTTATGTGGAAGCGGTAGAAGGACTGCAGCATTTATCGCCGGAGCAGCAAACCATTCGGGAATATTATTTCCGCGCGCGTTTATTGCAGGACTATATCAGCGGAATGACCGACCTTTATGCCTATGATGAATATCGTCGATTAATGGCGGCGGAATAATTAAGCGGAGGAATAATTATCAGCAATTCCAACCGGTTGGCTGTCTCGAGTTTTGTAAAGACGAACAATATTTGTTTACTATTGCCAATCATCTGTGCCGGAACTTCGGGCTATTAATTAACTCTGAATAAGCACGCAAGACAGCCATTCTTTTTTGAACGACTTTATAAGAGACACACAGATGAAAAAAACCGCATTAGTTCTGAGCGCACTGGCATTCAGCATCGGTATGGCGATGGGCCCGGTTACGGCCAGCGCCGCTGAAACCGCGTCTTCCAGCACCCAGCAGTTGCCGAGCCTGGCGCCGATGCTGGAGAAGGTGATGCCTTCCGTCGTGAGCATTAACGTTGAGGGTAGCACCACGGTCAATACGCCGCGCATGCCGCAACAGTTCCAACAGTTCTTCGGTGAAGATTCGCCGTTCTGCCAGGACGGTTCACCGTTCCAGGGCTCGCCGATGTGTCAGGGCGCTGAACAGCCCGGACCGGATGGCCAGCAGCCGCAGGGCACGCAGCAGAAATTCCAGGCGCTGGGCGCTGGGGTGGTTATCGATGCCGCCAAGGGCTATGTGGTGACCAACAATCACGTGGTGGACAACGCCAACAAGATCCAGGTGCAGCTGAGCGACGGCCGCCGTTTCGACGCCAAAGTGATCGGCAAGGATCCGCGTTCCGACATCGCCCTGATCCAGCTGAAAGACTTCAAGAACCTGACGGCGATCAAGATGGCGGACTCCGATCAGCTGCGCGTCGGCGATTACACCGTGGCGATCGGCAACCCGTACGGGCTGGGTGAAACCGCCACCTCGGGCATCGTGTCCGCCCTGGGGCGCAGCGGCCTGAACATCGAAAACTACGAAAACTTTATCCAGACCGATGCGGCAATCAACCGCGGCAACTCCGGCGGCGCGCTGGTTAACCTGAACGGCGAGCTGATCGGCATCAACACCGCGATCCTGGCGCCGGACGGCGGCAACATCGGCATCGGCTTCGCCATTCCGAGCAATATGGTGAAAAACCTGACGGCGCAAATGGTCGAGTATGGCCAGGTGAAACGCGGCGAGCTGGGCATCATGGGCACCGAGCTGAACTCGGAGCTGGCCAAGGCGATGAAGGTCGACGCGCAGCGCGGCGCCTTCGTCAGCCAGGTAATGCCGAAATCTTCCGCCGCGAAGGCGGGCATCAAGGCCGGTGATGTGATCGTCACTATGAACGGCAAGGCCATCTCCAGCTTCGCCTCGTTCCGGGCGGAGATCGGCACGTTGCCGGTCGGCAGCAAGATGTCGCTGGGCATTATTCGCGACGGCAAGCCGGTAACGATTGACGTCACGCTGGAGCAAAGCGCGCAGACCCAGGTGGCCTCGGGCAATATCTACACCGGCATTGAAGGCGCCGAGCTGAGCAATACCCAGGTCGGCAACGTGAAAGGCGTCAAGGTCGACAGCGTGAAAGCCGGCAGCGCCGCCGCGCGCATCGGCCTGAAAAAGGGCGACGTGATCCTGGGCGTGAACCAACAGCCGATCCAGAACCTGGGCGAGCTGCGTAAAATCCTCGACAGCAAACCGTCGGTGCTGGCGTTGAATATTCAGCGCGGCGATAGCCAGCTGTACCTGCTGGCGCAGTGATAAACGTCAGGCGCTAAAAGCAACAAAGGCACGCTACGGCGTGCCTTTTTGCATTATGGCAATGGCATGAGGATTCAGGCCGGTTGCGCCAGATGCGCGCGCGCCGCGTGGATCACCAGTTCAATCTCATCCAACAGCTCCAGCCACTCCGGCTCCAGCTCGTCGTTGGTGATGCCCTGGCGCAGCTGCCGCTCGAGGTAGAAACACAGCTGCTTGAGGCGCGGCACGCCGCTGTAGCTGCAGCTGCCGTGCAGCTTATGGACCAGGTCGAGGATCTCGTCGTCGTGTTGCCCCTCGAGCAGCGCCTGCACCCGTTCGCGCACCTGCGGCAGGAAATCGAGCAGCATTTGCAACAGATCGCGCGCCAGATCCGGTTTATTGGCCGCCTGGCGCAGCGCCAGCGGCCAGTCGAGCGACAGCGGGGCATCGTCGGCGACGGCGCTTTCCACGTCGCCGCTGTGGTAGCGCGACAGCACGCGGGTCAGCATTTTCTCGTCGATCGGCTTGGCCAGGTAGTCGTCCATCCCCGCCTGCAGCAGATGCTCGCGTTCGCCGCTGGCGGCATGGGCAGTGACGGCGACGATCGGCGTGGAGTTGTGGTGCGGCAGTTGGCGGATCAGTTCGCTGGCGTGAATGCCGTCCATCTTCGGCATTTGAATGTCCATCAGGATCAGATCCAGCACGTTGTTGCGCGCCAGCGCCAGCGCTTCCTCACCGCTCTCGCACAGCAGCGTTTTTTCCACCTGTTCGCCCAGCAGCGTGCCGATCAGCTTCAGGTTGGCCGGGTTGTCGTCGACCGCCATCACCGTCAGCGGCAGACGTTTGCGCTCAGGCGGGGCGGCGAGCCGATCGGGCGTTTCCATTCTCAGCAGCGGGAACAGACGCGTGCTGGTGATAGGCTTGATCAGGCAGCCGAGCGCGCCTTGTTGCTTAAGCAGCTCGGCGTCGATCTGCGCCTGGCACGGCAGCGCCAGAATGACCCGATCGGCCAGCTTCAGCGAGGCCAACAATTTGTCCTGATGCTGCGCCATGTTGTCGCGGAACGGGATCGGCACGCCGGCCAGCAGGAAATCGTAATGGCCTGACGGCAGCTGGCCCAGCGTCGGCGAGTGGGTGATCACCAGCTGCGTGACGCTGAGCATGTTGAGCGTCGCCTGTGCCGCCGTCGGGTTGGACTCGATGTAGGCGAGCGTTTTGCCGTTCAGGTCCGGCAGGTTCGGCGCCAGCGACAGCATGCCCTCGTTCAGATCCAGCGTGATGTGGAACCAGAAGGTCGAGCCGCGATTCAGCTGGCTGTGGAAGCAGATGTCGCCGCCCATTTCCTTCACCAGCTTTTGCGTGATCACCAGCCCCAGCCCGGTGCCGCCGTGGCGGCGGGAGATGCTGGCGTCCGCCTGGCGGAACGCCTGGAACAGCTGCGACTGCTGGCGTTCGGAGATGCCGATGCCGGTGTCGTGGATCTGCACTTCCACTTCCACCCGGCGCTCCAGCTGTTTGCGCAGCTCGACGCGAATATCGATATTGCCGGTTTCGGTGAACTTGATGGCGTTGCCCAGCAGGTTGGTGATGATTTGCTGCAGGCGCAGCGAGTCGCCGATCACCTGCTCCGGCACGTCGTTGTGCACATCGAGCGTCAGCTCCAACCCTTTGTCGTGGGCGCTGGGGGCCAGCAGCACCACCACTTCGTCCAGCGTTTCGCGCAGGGCGAACGGAATATGCTCCAGCACCAGTTTGCCGGCCTCCAGCTTGGAGAAGTCCAGCACGTCATTGATGATGGTCAGCAGGTTGTTGGCCGAGCGCTCGATGGTCTGCAAATAGTCGGTTTGGGTCGCGCTCAGATCGGTTTTCAGCATCTGGCGGGTAAAACCGATCACGCCGTTGAGCGGGGTACGCAGCTCGTGCGACATGTTGGCCAGGAATTCGGACTTGATGCGCGCCGCCTCCTGCGCGCGTTTTTTCGCCAGATCCAGTTCGACGTTCTGGATCTCCATCTGCTCCAGCGTTTCACGCAGGTCAGACGTGGCTTGATCGATGTTCTGCTGCATCTCTTCGTGATAGGCGGTGAGCGACATCGCCATCGAGTTGATGCCGTTCTTCAGCATGTGCAGCTCGCCGAGCATGTAGCCCTCCACGCGGCTGTCGAGCTGGCCGCGGCGGATGCGATCGACGGTGTTCACCATGTTGCGGATCGGGCCGGTCACGTCGCGCATCAGGCGGTAAGCGAACAGGATGGCGATGCACATGCACAGCAGCAGCAGCAGGGTGGAGACGAACACCTCTTTATACTGCTGCAGCCGCACCGACTGCAGATCCAGCTCGATCGCCACATAGCCCAGGTTGTTGTCGGGGTGGCTGCCGCCGTCGGCGGTTTCATCCGGATACTGATTTTCCGACAGGATCGGCGTGCGCAGGATCAGCGAATCGCCGCGCCGGGTGAGCATCAGTTCGGTGGGCAACGGCACGCCTTTCGGCAACTGCAGCTGGGCGAAGTTGTGGTGATAATTGGAGGTGACGAACAGGTTGTTCTGCGCATCGAACACGGTGATCGACCGCACGATGTCCGAATGGCGGCGGTGCAGCAGGCTGACCAGTTGCCTGACCGATTCGCGGCTGCGGAACGTCATGCCGTACTCGCTGGCTACCGCCAGCGGCTCGATGATGCTGGCGCCGGCGTCGACCAATTGCTCCTGCAGCTCGTTATAGCGGTGCACCACGAAGAAGGTGCTGAGCAGCAAACCAATCAGCAAGGTCGGGGCCAGAATCAGGATCATCATGCGCGCACGCAGGCTGTATTTGGTCATGGGATTCCAATGTGGGAGAATTGACAGCTGACACTAGCTTAATGAACCAGCACACAATCGACAAATATGGCGCAATTCTACTCTCCCAAACGCCGCGTGACGACCCGGCAGAGCTCACAAATCTTCACCGTGACGGTGAGCGATCTCGATCCTTTCGGCCAGGGCGTGGCGCGCCACGACGGCAAAGCGGTGTTCGTGCCGGGCGTATTGCCGGGCGAGCAGGCGGAAATCCAGCTGACCGAAGACAAGCGCCAGTTCGCCAAAGGCAAGCTCAAGCGCCTGCTGAGCCGCAGCCCGCAGCGGGTGGAGCCGCGCTGCCCGCATTTCGGCGTGTGCGGCGGCTGCCAGCAGCAACATGCGGATGAGGCGCTGCAACAGCAGAGCAAGGCGGCGGCGCTGGTGCGCATGATCGCCCGCGAAACCGGGGTGACCCCGCAACAGGAACCGGTGATCGCCGGCCCGGAATACGGCTATCGCCGCCGCGCCCGCCTGAGCCTGGCGTGGCAGCCGAAGCTGCAGCGCCTGATGATGGGGTTTCGACAGGCGGCCTCCAGCGAGCTGGTGGCGGTGGAGCACTGCCCGGTGCTGCGCCCGGAGCTGGAACAGCTGCTTGCGCCGGTGCGCGCCTGCCTGAGCGGGCTGCAGGCGGTGCGGCGGCTGGGGCATGTGGAGCTGGTGCTGGCGGATAACGGCCCGCTGCTGGTGCTGCGCCATCTCGATGCCCTGAAAGAGGCGGATCGCCAGGCGCTGTTGGCGTTTGGCGAGCGGGAAAAGGTCGCCGTTTATCTGGCGCCGGACAGCGATCGGGTGGAAAAACTGTGCGGTGAAACGCCGTATTATCAGGTTGACGGGCTACGCTTAGACTTCAGTCCGCGCGACTTTATTCAGGTCAATGACGCCGTAAACCAACAAATGGTGGCGCAGGCCCTTGAATGGCTCGACATTCAACCCAATGATCGGGTGCTGGACCTGTTCTGCGGCATGGGGAATTTCACCCTGCCGCTGGCGCGCCGCGCCGCTGCGGTGGTGGGCATCGAAGGTGTTGCCACGCTGGTAGCGAATGGGCAATATAATGCACATAAGAATAAGCTGAATAATGCGTCGTTCTTCCATGAGAATCTGGAGGACGACGTTGAGCGGCAACCTTGGGCAGCACAAGGGTTTGATAAGGTGATGCTGGATCCCGCCCGCGCCGGTGCGGCCGGGGTGATGTCACACATTGTAAAACTGGCGCCGGCGCGGGTGGTGTATGTTTCCTGTAACCCCACCACGCTGGCTCGCGACAGCAAAGTGCTGTTGAACGCCGGTTATCGTCTTGCGCGCGTGCGGATGTTGGATATGTTTCCGCACACGGGGCATCTTGAATCAATGGCGCTGTTTATCAACGAGCGCGCGCCAGAGGTCGCTGCAAAGTAGGGAGAAGTTATGGTTGCGGTAAGAAGTGCACATCTGAATACGGCGGGTGAGTTCGCTCTCGATGAGTGGATCGCCGGCTTGGGGCTACCCAACCCGCAGTCATGTGAGCGATTGGCCGCAACCTGGCGTTATTGTGAGCAGCAGACCCAAAACCATCCCGACGCCTCGCTGCTGTTGTGGCGCGGCCTGGAGATGGTGGAAATCCTCTCGACGCTGAGCATGGACAACGACAGCATGCGCGCCGCGCTGCTGTTCCCGCTGGTGGATGCCGGCATCGTGCAGGAAGAGATCCTGACGGAAACGTTCGGCAAGGGCATCGTCGCCCTGGTGCATGGCGTGCGGGACATGGACGCCATTCGCCAACTGAAAGCCACCCAAAACGATTCGATGGCCTCCGAACAGGTCGACAACGTGCGCCGCATGCTGCTGGCGATGGTGGAGGATTTCCGCTGCGTCGTCATCAAGCTGGCGGAGCGCATCGCCCACCTGCGCGAGGTGAAAGACGCGCCGGAAGACGAACGCGTGCTGGCGGCGAAAGAGTGTTCCAACATCTATGCGCCGTTGGCTAACCGGCTCGGCATCGGCCAGCTGAAGTGGGAGCTGGAGGATTTCTGCTTCCGCTACCTGCACCCGGAAGAATACAAGCGCATCGCCAAGCTGCTGCATGAGCGCCGCATCGATCGCGAACAGTTCATCGACGATTTCGTCGCCGGGCTGCGCGCCGAGATGGCCAAAGAAGGCATTCGGGTGGAGATCTACGGCCGGCCGAAACACATCTACAGCATCTGGCGCAAGATGCAGAAAAAGCACCTGGCGTTCGACGAACTGTTCGACGTGCGCGCGGTGCGCATCGTGGCGGAGCGTCTGCAGGATTGCTATGCGGCATTGGGCATCGTGCATACCCACTTCCGCCATCTGCCGGATGAGTTCGACGACTACGTCGCCAACCCCAAACCCAACGGCTACCAGTCGATCCACACCGTGGTGCTGGGGCCGCGCGGCAAAACCGTCGAGATTCAGATCCGCACCCGGCAAATGCACGAAGACGCCGAACTGGGGGTGGCCGCGCACTGGAAGTACAAAGAGGGCGCGGGGGTTACCGTGCGCTCCGGCTATGAAGAGCGCATCGCCTGGCTGCGTAAGCTGATCGCCTGGCAGGAAGAGATGGCGGACTCCGGCGAGATGCTCGACGAAGTGCGCAGCCAGGTGTTCGACGATCGGGTCTATGTCTTTACCCCGAAAGGCGACGTGGTCGATCTGCCGGCCGGCTCCACGCCGCTCGATTTCGCCTACCACATTCACAGCGACGTTGGTCACCGCTGCATCGGCGCCAAGATCGGCGGCCGCATCGTGCCGTTTACCTATCAACTGAAGATGGGCGATCAGATTGAGATCATCACCCAGAAACAGCCGAACCCGAGCCGCGACTGGCTGAACCCGAACCTGGGCTACGTGACCACCAGCCGCGGGCGCTCGAAGATCCACAACTGGTTCCGCAAGCAGGATCGCGACAAGAACATTCTCGCCGGCCGCCAGATGTTGGACAACGAGCTGGAACACCTCGGCATCAGCCTGAAAGAGGCCGAGAAGCTGCTGATCCCGCGCTACAACATGAACTCGCTGGACGAGGTGCTGGCGGCGATCGGCGGCGGGGACATTCGCCTGAACCAGATGGTGAATTTCCTGCAGGGCAAGTTCAACAAGCCGAGCGCCGAAGAGCAGGATCGCGAGGCGCTGCGCCAGCTGGTGCTGCAGAAAGCGCCGCCGCCGGCCCGCAACAAGGATAACGGCCGCGTGGTGGTGGAGGGCGTGGGCAACCTGATGCACCACATCGCCCGCTGCTGCCAGCCGATCCCAGGCGACGACATCGTCGGCTTTATCACCCAGGGACGCGGCATCTCGATCCACCGTGCGGACTGCGATCAGCTGGCCGATTTGCAATCGCATGCGCCGGAGCGCATCGTCGATGCGGTGTGGGGAGAAAGCTACTCCAGCGGTTATTCGCTGGTGGTGCGCGTGATGGCCAACGATCGCAGCGGGCTGCTGCGCGATATCACCACCATTCTGGCCAACGAAAAGGTCAACGTGCTGGGCGTCGCCAGCCGCAGCGATACCAAGAAGCAGTTGGCCACCATCGATATGGACATTGAAATTTATAACCAGCAGGTGCTGGGCCGGGTGCTGGCGAAGCTGAACCAGCTCCCGGACGTGATAGACGCCAAGCGTCTGCACGGCAACTAACTCCTGCGCCTTTCGGGCCGCATCCGAGGTTGATGCGGCCCGAACTCCATCAGTTCCGGCGGACATGTCCGTGCGCCCCCATTTTCTCAGAGATTTTTTTATGACCCAATTCACTCCGCTGCAGCGTCTGCTGAACATCATGAAAACGCTGCGCGACCCGCAGAACGGTTGCTCATGGGACCGTAAGCAAACCTTCGCCACCATCGCGCCCTACACGCTGGAAGAGACTTACGAAGTGCTGGACGCCATCGAACGGCGGGACTACGCCGATCTGCGCGACGAACTGGGCGACTTGCTGTTCCAGGTAGTGTTCTACGCCCAGATGGGGCAGGAACAGGGGCTGTTCGATTTTGATGAGGTGTGCACCGCCATCAGCGACAAGCTGGAGCGCCGCCATCCGCACATCTTCGGCGACGCCGAGGGCGGAGACAGCGAAGCCGTGGCGGCGCGCTGGGAGCAGCTCAAGGCCGGCGAGCGCGCCGAAAAAGCGCTGCACTCGGTGCTGGACGACATTCCGCAGGCGTTGCCGGCGTTGATGAAGGCGCACAAGATCCAAAAACGCTGCGCCTCGGTCGGCTTCGACTGGAACACGCTGGGCCCGGTGCTGGACAAAGTGTATGAAGAGATCGACGAAGTGATGCACGAAGCCCGCCAGGCGGTGGTCGATGAGAGCAAGCTGGAAGAGGAGATCGGCGATCTGCTGTTCGCGACGGTGAACCTCTCGCGCCATTTGGGCCACAAGGCCGAGAACGCATTGCAGGCGGCCAACCGCAAGTTCGAACGCCGCTTCCGCGAAGTGGAGGCGATCGTCAAGCAACGCGGGCTACGCTTGGAAGACGCCACGCTGGAGCAGATGGAAGACGCCTGGCAGCAGGTGAAACGCCAGGAAAGTTGAATCGCTGCAACGACAATGTTGAATGTTGATCACAAACAAGGTTCACTCAGGCTGAAACGGTTAAGCTTGCGGTCAGGCCACGGGTTCAGGGCTGCCGTCGGCAGCAAAAGGCCAACAAACTGAAATCTAAGGTGTTTTATCGCTCGAGAGGGGCGGTAAAAAGAAATTTTCTCCGCTAACTCTTTGTATTTCCTGGAGGGTTTTGGGCGCGCCGGCGGAGTAAACCCTGATGAACACGGGAGGGCGGCCGAGATGATGGACAGCAAAACGATCGTTTGTAGGTCAGGAGAGGTTCGGGTATACTACTTTCCCGTCCTGGTTCTTCCATCGTCTTTAAACCTAAACTCTCAGGTTCAGCATGACAACTAATTATATTTTTGTGACCGGCGGGGTCGTATCCTCTCTGGGTAAAGGCATTGCCGCAGCCTCTCTGGCGGCTATTCTTGAAGCCCGTGGCCTCAACGTTACCATCATGAAACTGGACCCGTACATCAACGTGGATCCGGGCACCATGAGCCCGATTCAGCATGGGGAAGTTTTCGTCACCGAAGACGGCGCAGAAACCGATCTGGATTTGGGTCACTACGAGCGCTTCATCCGCACCAAAATGTCGCGTCGCAACAACTTCACCACCGGCCGCATCTACTCCGACGTGCTGCGTAAAGAACGCCGCGGCGACTATCTGGGCGCGACCGTGCAGGTCATTCCGCACATCACCAACGCGATCAAAGAACGCATCATCGAAGGCGGCGAAGGCCACGATGTGGTGCTGGTGGAAATCGGCGGCACCGTCGGCGATATCGAATCGCTGCCGTTCCTCGAAGCCATCCGTCAGATGGCGGTGGAAGTGGGCCGCGAGCACACCCTGTACATGCACCTGACGCTGGTGCCGTACATGGCGGCGGCGGGCGAAGTGAAAACCAAGCCGACCCAGCATTCCGTAAAAGAGCTGCTTTCCATCGGTATTCAGCCTGATGTGCTGATTTGCCGTTCCGACCGCGCGGTTCCTGCTAACGAACGCGCGAAAATCGCGCTTTTCTGCAACGTGCCGGAAAAAGCGGTTATCTCTCTGAAAGACGTTGATTCTATTTATAAAATCCCAGGCCTATTGAAATCTCAGGGGCTGGACGATTATATTTGTAAACGATTCAGCCTGAACGCGCCGGAAGCCAACCTGGCCGAATGGGAACAGGTGATCTACGAAGAAGCCAATCCGGGCGGCGAAGTGACCATCGGTATGGTCGGCAAATACGTTGAGTTGCCGGACGCCTACAAGTCGGTGATCGAAGCGCTGAAGCACGGCGGGCTGAAAAACCGTCTGACCGTGAACATCAAGCTGATCGACTCGCAGGACGTGGAAACCCGCGGCGTGGAAGTGCTGAAAGGGCTGGACGCGATCCTGATCCCGGGCGGCTTCGGCTACCGCGGCGTGGAAGGCAAAGTGATGACCGCACGCTATGCGCGCGAGAACAACATTCCTTACCTGGGCATTTGCCTGGGCATGCAGGTGGCGTTGATGGAGTTCGCTCGCAACGTGGCGGGGATGGAGAACGCCAACTCCACCGAGTTTATGCCAGACTGTAAGTACCCGGTGGTGGCGTTGATCACCGAATGGCGCGATGAAGACGGCAACGTCGAAGTGCGCAGCGAAGAAAGCGATTTGGGCGGCACGATGCGCGTAGGTGGCCAACAGTGCAACCTGAGCGACAACAGCCTGGTGCGTCAGCTGTACGGCGAACCGACCATTGTCGAGCGTCATCGTCACCGTTACGAAGTTAACAACATGCTGTTGAAGCAGATCGAAGCCGCAGGGCTGCGTGTCGCCGGTCGTTCCGCCGACAACAAGCTGGTCGAGATCATTGAACTGCCGAATCACCCGTGGTTTGTGGCCTGTCAATTCCACCCGGAATTTACATCGACGCCGCGTGATGGGCATCCGCTGTTCGCCGGCTTCGTGAAAGCCGCAGGCGAGCATCAGAAGCGCCAGGTGAAATAAAATATTTGGTAGGCGGCGCGCGGTGAGAACCGCGCGCTGTTTGTCTGGAGTTTTAGTTTAACTTGTACTGAGGAAAACCTAATGTCCAAAATCGTTAAAGTCATCGGTCGTGAAATCATCGACTCCCGCGGTAACCCGACTGTTGAAGCCGAAGTTCATCTGGAAGGCGGTTTCGTCGGCCTGGCTGCTGCGCCGTCAGGTGCTTCTACCGGTTCCCGCGAAGCGCTGGAACTGCGTGACGGTGACAAGTCTCGTTTCCTGGGTAAAGGCGTACTGAAAGCCGTTGCTGCAGTAAACGGTCCGATTGCTCAGGCAGTACTGGGTAAAGATGCCAAAGACCAGGCGAACATCGACAAGATCATGATCGAGCTGGACGGCACCGAAAACAAATCCAACTTCGGCGCCAACGCCATTCTGGCGGTTTCCCTGGCAGCAGCGAAAGCGGCCGCAGCCTCTAAAGGCATGCCGCTGTACGAGCACATCGCTGAACTGAACGGCACCCCAGGCAAATTCTCCATGCCACTGCCGATGATGAACATCATCAACGGCGGCGAGCACGCTGACAACAACGTCGACATTCAGGAATTCATGATTCAGCCGGTTGGCGCGAAGACCCTGAAAGAAGCGGTGCGTATCGGTTCCGAAGTGTTCCACCACCTGGCGAAAGTTCTGAAAGCCAAAGGCATGAACACCGCAGTAGGCGACGAAGGCGGCTATGCGCCAAACCTGGGTTCCAACGCCGAAGCGCTGGCCGTTATCGCTGAAGCGGTAAAAGCGGCGGGCTACGAGCTGGGCAAAGACGTCACTCTGGCGATGGACTGCGCGGCTTCCGAATTCTACAAAGACGGTAAATACGTGCTGGCCGGCGAAGGCAACAAAGCCTTCACTTCCGAAGAGTTCACTCACTTCCTGGAAGAGCTGACCAAACAGTACCCAATCGTGTCTATCGAAGACGGCCTGGATGAATCCGACTGGGCGGGCTTCGCTTACCAGACCAAAGTGCTGGGCGACAAAATCCAGCTGGTGGGCGACGATCTGTTCGTGACTAACACCAAGATCCTGAAAGAAGGCATCGAGAAAGGCATCGCTAACTCCATCCTGATCAAGTTCAACCAGATCGGTTCTCTGACCGAAACGCTGGCGGCTATCAAGATGGCGAAAGACGCCGGCTACACTGCAGTGATCTCCCACCGTTCCGGTGAAACCGAAGACGCAACCATCGCCGACCTGGCGGTAGGTACTGCGGCTGGCCAGATCAAAACCGGTTCCATGAGCCGTTCTGACCGCGTTGCCAAGTACAACCAACTGATCCGCATCGAAGAAGCGCTGGGTGACCGTGCGCCGTTCAACGGCCTGAAAGAAGTTAAAGGCCAGTAAGTTCGACCGATTCGGTTGCTAAATAAAAACCCGCCGCGGCGGGTTTTTTTATGGCTGACGTCCCGATGTTAACCCTGTTTTATTTATTAACAATCTCTGCGTTTACCTAATAAATTTATTGTGCAGTTTTCTTGCCGGTTTTTATATTCCGTTTTTATTTGCTTTATAACTATTCGTTACTAGACTGCCAATAAGGCGGCGTTATTTTTTTCTTGCCGTTAAATATCGCCATCATCGTAATGCGTTCTTTCATACTGCCGGGTTTCGGCTGGGGGAGGGCCAGATGCGACAGCGAGTCGTCATTGTCGGCGGTGGAACCGGCGGCACCATGCTAGCCAATCTGCTGGCCGTGAAATTGCACTGGGAAATTCTCAATAATAAAGTTGAGTTATTAATGATTTCGGATTCGCCGCTGCATTATTACAAGCCGGCGTTTATGTATGTTGCATTCAATAATTTTTTCAAGCAGGAGCTCACGCGTTCACAGCGGAGTTTATTGCGGCCGGAAATACAGTTTGTCGTCGATAAAGCGGAATCTTTTGATTTAAAACAGCGGTATATCATTACGCAAAGCGGCAAGCATTATCCGTATGACTTCCTGGTTTTCGCCACCGGCTGCGTGCCCTGGCCGGAGCGCATCGAAGGGTTGGCGCAGGCGGGCGATCATTTCTACCAGTATCAGGCCGCGCGGCGGTTGGCGCATAAGCTGGCGACGATCGAGAAAGGCCGCATTTTCATCACCGTGTCCTTCCCTGAAACGCCTAATGTGCCCCATCAGTGCGGCATCGCGCCGATCGAAACCACCCTGATGCTGGACGACTACCTGCGGCGGCGCGGCGTGCGCAAGGCGGTGGAGATCGTTTATACCTACCCAACCATTTCTCAACTGCTGCGCAACTGTCTGTTTTTACAGCGCCCGACCGGCGAAGCGCTACCCGCCATTTTTGCCGCGCGCGACATTCGCCACCAGCGTGGGTTTACCCTCAGCCGGGTGGACGCTCAGCGCAACATCGCCTATTCCGCCGAGGGGGAAGAACAGCCGTTCGACATTCTGATGGCGACGCCGCCCATCCGTGCAGTGGAGGCGGTGCGCAATACCGGGTTGAGCGAGAGCCAAAACGGCGAAGGCTGGCTGCCGACCGATCATCAAACGCTGCAGGTCTACGGCCAGCAGGGGGTGTATGTCATAGGTGATACCGTGGATTTGCCGGTCAGCAAGGCCGGCGGCTCTTGCCATAATCAGGCGCCGGTCATTGCCGACAACATCGTGGCGGAAATGCGGCTGGGCCAAACCGTGAGCCATTATGACGGCAAGGTGCAGGCGGTCGCGCAAATGGGGCTGAATGCCGGCATGCCGCTGGTGTATGACTACCGTCACGACGTGCTGCCGACGCCCGCCACCAAGGCGGGCGGTATGCTGCGCAACGGGTTCAACCGCGGCCTTTACTGGGCCACGGTAAGGGGACTGATATGACGGAAAGCACGGTGCATGCGGCTGACCTGCAATCATTGGCGGCGTTGCTCGAGAAACTGCAGCCGCTGCTGGCGGGCGGCCGTTTGGATAACGTGGTCGATCTGTTGTCGCTGCTGTCGGACGCGGTGGACATCGCCGACAACGCGCTGGTGGAGAAACTGGCCGGCGTCTTTGAAGGTTTGGTGACCATCGGTTGGGAAGGTGGAACGGCGCTGCAGATGGCGCACAGCGAGCTGCAATTGAATCCTCCGCCGGCCAGTTTTCGCGCGCTGTACGCCTTGCTGAAGCAGCCGGATACTCTGCTGGGGTTGACGCTGCTGCTGCGTACTTTACAAATCATCGGCCAGCGCACGCGAGACAGCGCATTGCCGCCGGCCCTTTCGGATGAATCAAAAAATTAAGCTTCACCCACTCAGGTAAGGAGTTGTGTTATGTCCGCTACAGCAGTTGGCCACGACTTTGCCACCCGGGCTATCCATTACGGCTACGATCCGCAGCGGTATCAGGGGGCACTGTCTCCGCCGGTGTTTATGAGCTCTACGTTTGCTTTCTCCACTGCGGAATACGGCGGCGCCTGCTTTGCCGGCACCGAGCCGGGGTACTTTTACTCGCGCATCGCCAATCCGACGTTAAACCTGCTCGAGCAACGCGTCGCCAACCTGGAGGAGGGGGAGGCGGCGGTGGCGTTCGCTTCCGGCATGGGGGCGATCACCGCCTGTTGCTGGACGCTGCTCAGACCGGGCGATGAGCTGATTGTCGACGAAACCGTGTATGGCTGCACCTTCAGCTACTTTCATCATGGCCTGGCGTGCTTTGGCGTCAAGATAACCCACGTTGATCTGACCCGGCCGGAGCGGCTGGCGGCGGCCATTGGACCGCGTACCCGCCTGGTGTATTGCGAAACGCCGGCCAATCCCAATATGCGTTTGATCGATATCGCCGCCGTGGCGGAGATTGCCCATCGGCATCAGGCGCTGTTGCTGGTGGATAACACCTATTGCACGCCCTATCTGCAGCGGCCTTTGGCGTTAGGTGCCGATATCGTGGTGCACTCGGCGACCAAGTACCTCGGCGGACACGGCGATCTCCTGGCCGGAATAGCGGTGACGCGTCAGGCGTTGGCCGAGGCGATCCGTCTGGAGGGGCTAAAGGACATGACCGGGGCGGTACTGTCGGCGCAGGATGCTGCGCTGGTGCTGCGCGGGATGAAAACCTTGCCGCTGCGCATGGATCGTCATTGCGATAACGCGCAGCGCCTGGCGGAGATGTTGGCGGAGCATCCGGCGGTCGAGCGGGTATATTACCCCGGCCTGGCGAACTTCCCGCAGCATGCGTTGGCGCAGCGGCAAATGGCGCGCCCCGGCGGCATGCTGGCGTTTGAGCTGCGGGGCGGCCTGCGTGCGGGCATTCGTTTCCTCAACGCGCTGCAGCTCATCTTGCGCGCGGTCAGCCTGGGCGATTGCGAAAGCCTGGCGCAGCACCCGGCCAGCATGACGCACTCGGCCTACACGCCGGAAGAGCGGAAACGGCACCACATCAGCGAGGGGCTGGTGCGGTTGTCCGCCGGGCTGGAGGCGTTTGACGATCTGCAGGCGGATATCCTGCAGGCGTTGGCGCAGGCGCAATAAAAAACCCGCCGCAGCGGGTTTTAGCAGAAGCGAGCGTTACATCTGTTGCGTCGCCGCGGTCACCGGCGAACCGCCGCCTTTCTTGTGTACCCACAGCCAGTAAGCCACGGTGAGTAAAGCGATCCACACCAGCCCGACGTACAGCGCGATGCGGCTCTCTTCGAAATAGCCGAGCAGGCCGATGACGAATGCCATAAAGGCGGTCGCCAATGCCGGCGCGACCGGCCACCACGGCACCGGGAAGCTCAACTGGCGCGTTTCTTCCAGCGACAGCGTGCGGCGCATGACGATCTGCGACAGCAGGATCATCAGCCACACCCAGACGGTGGCGAAGGTGGCGATCGAAGCGATGATCATGAAGACCTTCTCCGGGATCAGGTAGTTGAGCACCACCGCCAACAGCAGGGCGACCGACATCACCAGCACCGTCATCCACGGCACGCCGCTGGCGGTCAGTTTGGTGAAGCTGCGCGGCGCCTGGCCGTCCTGCGCCATGCCGTACATCATGCGGCCGGCGCCGAAGATATCGCTGTTGATGGCCGAAATGGCGGCGGTGATCACTACCACGTTCAGCACGTTGGCGGCGGAGCTGATGCCGAGGTTGCTGAAGATCTCAACGAACGGGCTGCCGTTCTGGCCGATGCTGTTCCACGGATAGATAGCCATCAGCACCGTCAGCGTCAGCACGTAAAACAGCAGGATGCGCACCGGCACGGCGTTGATCGCCTTCGGCAGCACTTTGGCGGGGTCTTTCGCCTCGCTGGCGGTAATGCCGATGATCTCGATGCCGCCGAAGGCGAACATCACCACCGCCAATGACGCGACCACGCCGCCGATGCCGTTAGGCATAAAGCCGCCGTGTTGCCACAGGTTGCTGATGCCGGTGGCGTGCTGGGTTTGCCCGAAACCGAACAGCATCACCGCTGCACCGCCGACGATCATCGCCACGATGGCGGCGACCTTGACCAGCGACAGCCAGAACTCCAGCTCGCCGAAGACCTTGACGCTGCACAGGTTGAGCGCGCCGATAAACAGGATGATGCTGAGCACCCAAACCCATTGAGCGACGTCCGGGAACCACAGCCCCATATAGATGCCGAAGGCGGTGACGTCCGCCAGGGCGACGATCACCATTTCGAAGGTGTAGGTCCAGCCGGTGAGGAACCCGGCCAGCGGGCCGAGATAGTGGCTGGCGTAGTGGCCGAACGAGCCGGAAACCGGCTGATGCACCGCCATTTCACCCAGCGCGCGCATCACCATGAATACCGCCGCGCCGCCCACCAGATAGGCCAGCAGCACCGCCGGGCCGGCCAGTTGGATGGCGCCGGCGGAGCCGTAGAACAGGCCGGTGCCGATCGCCGAGCCGAGAGCCATGAAACGGATATGCCGCGCGTTTAGTCCGCGTCTGAGTTGTGTCGTTTCGTTACGCATGTTGTTTCCCGTTAAGTGTTTGCCGAACAGGCACGCGCTGCCCGCACCGGGTGGAACGCACCCGGCGGGGCAGAACAAACTGCGTGATTCAGTGTGTGATGATTATGCCTGGCTAGGCAGCAGCGCCGCAGGCAGCAGCGATGTCAGGTGACCGGCCGCCAAGAGTTGGCTGGCGGCTTCAATGTCGGGGGCGAAGAAACGATCCTTGTCGTAGAAACTGACATGCTCGCGCAGCAGACGGCGCGCCTGCTCCAGACCTTCCGAGGTCTTCAGGCCGTTGCGGAAATCCAGGCCCTGGCAGGCGGCCAGCCATTCGACCGCCAGAATGCCGCGCACGTTGTCCGCCATGCTCCACAGACGGCGACCGGCGGCCGGCGCCATGGAGACGTGGTCTTCCTGGTTGGCGGAGGTCGGGATGCTGTCGACGCTTGACGGATGCGCCAGCGCTTTGTTTTCGCTGGCCAGCGCCGCGGCGGTGACCTGAGCGATCATGAAGCCGGAGTTTACGCCGCCGTTTTCCACCAGGAACGGCGGCAGTTGCGACATGTGTTTGTCCATCATCAGCGAGATGCGGCGCTCGGACAGTGAACCGATTTCGGCGAACGCCAGCGCCAGGTTATCGGCGGCCATCGCCACCGGTTCGGCATGGAAGTTGCCGCCGGACAGCACGTCACCCTGCTCGGCGAACACCAGCGGGTTATCGGAGACGGCGTTGGCTTCTATCTCCAGCACCTCGGCGGCCTGGCGGATCTGCGTCAGGCAGGCGCCCATCACCTGCGGCTGACAGCGCAGGGAGTAAGGATCCTGCACTTTTTCGCAGTTGCGGTGCGAGTCGGAGACTTCGCTGCGCGCGCCGAGCAGGTGGCGGTAGGCGAGGGCGGCGTCGATCTGGCCGCGCTGGCCGCGCACCTCATGGATACGCGCATCGAACGGGCTGCGGGAGCCCAGCGCCGCTTCCACCGTCAGGCTGCCCGCCACGGTCGCGGCGGCGAACAGGTCTTCCGCGTCGAACAGGCCGCGCAGCGCGAAGGCGGCGGAGACCTGGGTGCCGTTCAGCAGCGCCAGGCCCTCTTTCGCTGCCAGCGTCAGCGGTTTCAGACCGGCCTTGGCCAGCGCTTCGGTCGCCGGCAGCCATTGGCCCTGATGACGCGCCTGGCCTTCGCCCAGCAGCACCAGGCTCATGTGCGCCAGCGGCGCCAGGTCGCCGGAGGCGCCGACCGAGCCCTTCAGCGGGATATGCGGATAAACTTCGGCGTTGACCAGCGCGATCAGCGCCTGGATGACTTCCAGACGAATGCCGGAGAAGCCGCGCGACAGGCTGTTGATTTTCAGCACCATGATCAGGCGCACCAGATTGTCGTCGGTGGGCTCGCCCACGCCGGCGGCGTGTGACAGCACGATCGAACGCTGCAGGTTTTCCAAATCGTCGCGGGCGATGCGGGTCGAAGCCAGCAGGCCAAACCCGGTGTTGATGCCGTAAGTGGTGCGGTTTTCTTCAACGATGCGTTCCACGCAGGCCACGCTCTGCTGGATAGGGCCGTAGGCGTTGTCGTCCAGCGTCAGCGTCACCGGGTGTTGATACACGTCGCGTAGCTGGGCCAGCGTCAGTTTGCCTGGGCGAATAGTCAGCGCTTTCATGCTTTTTCTCCTTGGGTCGCGGCAACCATCGGTAGGTTCAGGCCTTGCTCACGGGCGCAGTCGATAGCGATATCGTAACCGGCGTCGGCGTGACGCATGACCCCGGTAGCCGGGTCATTGTGCAGGACGCGGGCAATGCGCTCGGCGGCTTCGTCGGTGCCGTCGCAGACGATCACCATGCCGGAGTGTTGGGAGAAGCCCATGCCGACGCCGCCGCCGTGGTGCAGGGAAACCCAGGTGGCGCCGCTGGCGGTATTCAGCAGCGCGTTCAGCAGCGGCCAGTCGGAAACGGCATCGGAGCCGTCTTTCATCGCTTCGGTTTCACGGTTCGGGCTGGAAACGGAGCCGGAATCCAGATGGTCGCGGCCGATGACGATCGGGGCGGACAGTTCGCCGCGGCGCACCATCTCGTTGAACGCCAGGCCCAGCTTGGCGCGCTGGCCGAGGCCAACCCAGCAGATGCGCGCCGGCAGGCCCTGGAAGCTGATGCGCTCGCGCGCCATGTCCAGCCAGCGGTGCAGGTGCTCGTCATCCGGGATCAGCTCTTTCACCATGGCGTCGGTTTTGTAGATGTCCTGCGGATCGCCGGACAGCGCCGCCCAGCGGAACGGCCCGATGCCGCGGCAGAACAGCGGACGGATGTAGGCCGGCACGAAGCCCGGGAAGTCGAAGGCGTTGTCGACGCCGGTTTCTTTCGCCATCTGGCGAATGTTGTTGCCGTAGTCGAAGGTCGGCACGCCCATCTGCTGGAACGCCAGCATGGCTTTGACGTGATCGGCCATCGATTGCTTGGCGGCGGCGACCACTTTGGCCGGCTCGGTTTGAGCGCGCTGGCGATACTCTTCCCAGCTCCAGCCCTTCGGCAGGTAGCCGTTCAGCGGATCGTGGGCGCTGGTCTGGTCGGTGACCATGTCCGGGCGCACGCCGCGGCGCACCAGCTCAGGCAGGATTTCCGCCGCGTTGCCGCACAGAGCGATGGAGATGGCTTTGCCTTCTGAGGTGTATTTCTTGATGCGGGCCAGCGCGTCGTCCAGATCTTTGGCCTGCTCATCGACGTAGCGGGTTTTCAGACGGAAATCGATGCGGCTCTGCTGACATTCGATGTTCAGCGAGCAGGCGCCCGCCAGCGTCGCGGCCAGCGGCTGCGCGCCGCCCATGCCGCCCAGACCGGCGGTCAGCACCCAGCGCCCCTGCAGGCTGCCGTCGTAGTGCTGGCGGCCCGCTTCGACGAAGGTTTCATAGGTGCCCTGAACGATGCCCTGGCTGCCGATGTAGATCCAGCTGCCGGCGGTCATCTGGCCGTACATCGCCAGGCCTTTGGCGTCCAGCTCGTTGAAGTGTTCCCAGGTTGCCCAGTGCGGCACCAGGTTGGAGTTGGCGATCAGCACGCGCGGCGCGTTGCTGTGGGTTTTGAAGACGCCGACCGGTTTGCCGGACTGCACCAGCAGGGTTTCGTCTTCTTCCAGCGTTTTCAGGGTTTCGACGATCTTGTCGTAGCAATCCCAGTCGCGCGCGGCGCGGCCGATGCCGCCGTACACCACCAGCTCGTGTGGGTTCTCCGCAACTTCAGGATCGAGGTTGTTCATCAGCATGCGTAACGGCGCTTCGGTCAGCCAGCTTTTTGCGTTTAATTGTGTGCCGCGTGGCGCGCGTACATCGACATTGCGAACTTTGTTATTTGTAGTCACAGCATTTTCCTCAAACAGTATCGGTGCAGATTCCATGCCGCGGTGGGGATGAGTACCACGGCATAACAATGCGTAGGGCTTATTAACATATACTTGTATGTACAAGCATATGCAACACTGACCAGTTGCCGCTGAAAAGTGGCATAAGAAAAAGTTATTTTCTTTTTATATCAGGTTGATATGCGATTTTTTATCGCCGGTCTCAGGTACGGAAAGCCGGAGAAAAGTGAGCTGTTCGGCAAAAATGAATTAAAATTGACTCATTTTTGGGCGGCTAGTCACAATATTTTTACAGTCTGATTACAGTTGACGGCGGAGGATAAAAAAGCCCTATCACCGCAGGAAGAAAGCCCGCCGTGGGCGGGCTTGCAAGGGTCAGGCGGCCGGCTGTAGCGTCGGTTTGCGGCTCATCTTGCACACCGTGGCGATGGCGGCGATCAGCGCCGGCACGCACAGGAACATCAGGATGCTCTGCACTTCCCACTGCATGGCCAGCAGTTGGGCGCCCATCATGGTGCCGGCGACGCCGCCGAAGCGGCCGATGCCCTGCATCCAGGCGATGCCGGTGGCGCGGCTGTGGGTCGGGTAGAAGGTCGCCGCCAGCGTTTGCAGCCCGGACTGCGCGCCGTTCATGGTGACGCCCATCAGGAAGATGAAGGCGCCCAGCAGCACGATCTGTTTATCCTCGGTGGCCATCGCCACGATCAGCAGGGCGGTGACGACAAAGCCGCTCGAGACCACTTTGTGCGCATTCCAGCGGTCCATCAACCAGCCGGCCACCAGGATGCCCAGCGTGCCGCCGAAGGTGAACAGCGAGGTGAGCATCGCCGATTGCTCCAACTGATAGCCCAATCCCTGCATCAGGATTGGCATCCAGCTCAGCAACACGTAGTAGATCACCAGCCCCATAAAGTAGGTCAGCCACAGCATCAGCGTGCCGAGCAGGTAAGGGCGGCTGAACAGCAGGCCGACGCTGGTCTTGGTCTGCGCCAGCTTCTCTTCGTACAGATAAAACCGCGTCACGCCGTCGAGGCTCCGGCTGACGAAGCGCTGCGCGATGCGCTTGATCTTCGCCGCATCCTGGCCGCGGTTAACCATATATTTAACCGACTCCGGCAGCAGCAGGATCAGCAGGACAGTCAAGACCAGCGGCGCGATGGCGCCGAGCAGCAGCACGCTGTGCCAGCCGTAGTTCGGGATCAGCCACGATGAAATGGCGCCGCCGCCGGCCGCGCCCAGCGGAAAACCGCAGTACATGGTGTTGATCGCCAGCGAACGGCAGCGCTGCGGCGCGTATTCGGAGATCAAGGTAATAGCGTTGGGCATCGCCGCCCCCAGCCCGAGACCGGTGAGGAAGCGCCACAGCGTCAGGCTGTTGAGCGAACCGGCGTAGGCGGTGGCCAGGCTCGACAGGCCGAAGAACAGGCAGGAAAACACCAGCACGCGCTTGCGGCCGATGCGGTCGGAGATCGGCCCGGCGATCAGTGCGCCGAGCGACAGCCCCAGCAGCGCAGCGCTCAGCACCGGCCCCAGATCCTGCTTCACGATGCCCCAGTCTTTGGCGACCGAGGGGGCGATATAGCCCATGGCGGCGGTATCGAAGCCGTCGATGGCGAGGATCAGAAATCCGAGAATGATCAGTGTCCAGTGAAACAGCGAAAACTTGCTGTCGTCGATGGCCTGTTGAATGTTTAACTCGCTGGTGGAATGAGTCATGGCACCCTCTAAACGCAGATGTAGTCGTGATGGATGGAACGTGGCCGAAACTGGCGCTCGGCTTGTGTTTGCTTGTATATACATCTGCGCGTCGGCGCTTTATGTCAAATATAATTATCTTATTTGTTAACTGCGTGTTGTTTTCTGTGGAGCAGGTTGCACCGCCGATGAAAGGCCAAAGACCGGTTAACAAATTAAATGAACGCCATTGGCGGTGAGATATGCTGACGGCGGCGCGGAGGATAAAATTTAATACAATTTTGGCCGTTTGGTCGCCGGGCCGGAATCTGCGATAATCGCTTTTTACTTTTCCAGATTGAGAAACCGATGCAGTACCCGATCAACGAGATGTTCCAAACCTTGCAGGGCGAAGGCTTTTTCACCGGCGTTCCGGCCATTTTCATCCGCCTGCAGGGCTGCCCGGTAGGGTGCAGCTGGTGCGACACCAAACATACCTGGGAAAAGGAAGCCCATCGAGAAGTCGACCTGCAACGGATCCTGGTCAAAACAGAAGAGAGCGACGCCTGGGGCAATGCCGGCGCCGAGCAGCTGTTGGCGGTGATGCGCCAACAAGGTTACACCGCGCGCCATGTGGTGATCACCGGCGGTGAACCCTGCATCTACGATCTGGCGCCGTTGACCGAGCTGTTCGAACAGCACGGCTACCGTTGCCAGATTGAAACCAGCGGCACCCACGAAATCCGCTGCTCCGCCAACACCTGGGTGACGGTTTCGCCCAAGGTGAATATGCGCGGCGGCATGAAGGTGCTGGATCAGGCGCTGCGGCGCGCCGACGAGGTGAAGCATCCGGTGGCGCGCGAGCGCGATATCGAGGCGCTGGATGCGCTGCTGGCGACGCTGCAGGACGATAAGGCGCGCATTATCGCGCTGCAGCCGATCAGCCAGAAAGAAGAGGCGACCCGCCTGTGCATCGAAACCTGCATTGCGCGCAATTGGCGGTTGTCGATGCAGACCCACAAATATCTGAATATCGCCTGAGTTTTTTATTGGCCGCAGGCCTTCGAACGGGACGGGAGTTACGGTGAAAATTGTATCGCGTGCATTCGAGGCGGTGACGGAAGCGGAATTGCGGTCGATTCGTTCGTTGTTGTCCGACGCTTTCCCCGAGATAACCGACGGATTTTATCGGCGGCAGGTGCCGGCTTGCCTGGTGACCGCCACGGAAGGCGAGGCGATCGTCGGCCAACTGGCGGTGCATGAGCGGCCGGTGTTGATTGACGGTGAGGCCGAGGTGATCGGCATCATCGGGCTGGTGGCCGTGGCACACACGCATCGGCGCCGCGGCGTGGCCGCAAACATGCTGGTGAAGGCGCATGACTATTTGCGCAGTAAAGGGATCGCGTATTCCATACTGTTTGCGGTAAGCGAAAAGTACTATACCGGCGCCGGCTATCGGGCGATGGAAAACGAGACGTCGTTCATTGAGGACGGCGAGAGCAAAACGTTTGTCTATCGAGGGGGAATGGCGTTGAGCCTGTCGGAAAGGCCCTGGACGGCGCGGCGTCTGGATCTGCAAGGCGAGGTAGTGTGAGGGTATCTGCACATACCCTCACGGCATCAACCTTTATATACGCATCCCGCCGTACAGGTCTCTTTCACCATCACCGCAGTCAGTTCCGGTAACTGGGGCTTGAGCTGCTGCCAAATCCAGGCGGCGAGCACTTCGCTGGTGGGATTTTCCAATCCTGGAATATCGTTCAGATAATGGTGATCCAGCCGCTCCCAGATCGGGGAAAACACAGCCTTGAGCTCGGCGAAATCCATCACCCAACCGGTGTGGGGATCCACTTCACCGGTCACTTCCAGACGCACCATAAACGAATGCCCATGCAGACGGCCGCATTTGTGGCCCTCCGGCACATGCGGCAAACGGTGTGCGGCTTCAAACTGAAAATCTTTAAACAGCGTGGTTGCCATTATTACGGCCTCATTGACTCAAAAACCGCCGCATAGTACCGGAAAGCGCGTCTGCTTGCCATTTATACCGTTATGGTCTACCGCCACGGCAAACGCATCCGGTTAACACTTTTTTTGTTTGGTGTCTGCGGCACCTATCGGCTGGGGTTATGAGCCGAAATGTTGAACGGTGAAAAAATGATGAAAAAAAGTGCTTTATTTTCATCTGGATAAAAAACTTTGTTTAACGGTTTAAGCGTTATCCCTTACCAGAAAAACAGCTTAGTCATTTTGGTTATGATTTATTGCTATCCCTTATTTAATCGTTGCTATTCTGCTCGGTAACCTTACAAACTCTCCTGATCTTTTCCGCACACCCGACGCAGCGAAGAGACAGCGACTGACACTGGCGCGCGCCTGGCAGGAAAGGCGCTAAGTATAGGAAATAAGTACAGCAATGACGACTCAGGCTCCTCCAACATCTTTGCTCCCGCTGACGCCCGAACAGCTGGCACGCCTGCAGGCGACGATCGGCGACTATTCGCCGACGCAGCTGGCGTGGCTGTCCGGTTATTTTTGGGGCATGGTCAATCAACAGCCAGGAGCCGTGGCCATTGCGCCCGCCGCCCCTGCCGCCGCCGGCATCACCATCATTTCCGCTTCGCAGACCGGCAATGCGCGCCGCCTGGCGGAGCAGCTGCGCGACGATTTGCTGGCCGCCAATCTGAACGCCACGCTGATCAGCGCCGGCGACTACAAATTCAAACAGATAGCGCAAGAGCGCCTGCTGGTGATCGTCGCCTCCACGCAAGGGGAAGGCGAGCCGGCGGAAGAAGCGGTGGCGCTGCATAAATACCTGTTCTCGAAAAAGGCGCCGAAGCTGAGTGACACCGCGTTTGCGGTGTTCGGGCTGGGCGACACCTCTTATGAGAATTTCTGTCAGTCCGGTAAAGATTTCGACGCCAAGTTGGCCGAACTGGGCGCCGAGCGCCTGGTGGAGCGCGTGGATGCCGACGTGGAGTATCAGGAACTGGCCGCCGCCTGGCGCAAACAGGTGGTGTCGGTGCTGAAGGCGCGCGCGCCGGCGGAAAGCGCCGCGCCGGGCGCGTTGGCCAGCGGCGCGGTCGACCTGATCGACAGCAGCCCGTACAGCAAGGAACAACCGCTCACCGCCCAACTGGCGGTCAAGCAGAAAATTACCGGCCGCGCGTCCGATAAAGACGTGCGCCATATCGAGATCGATTTGGGCGATTCGGGCCTGCGCTACCAGCCTGGCGATGCGCTCGGCGTATGGTTCGACAACGATCCGGCACTGGTGGACGAATTGGTGCAGCTATTGTGGCTGAAAGGCGACGAACCGGTCGAGGTGGAAGGGCAAACCCTGCCGCTGGCGCAGGCGCTGCGCAGCCATTTCGAACTGACGCAGAACACCACGCCGATCGTCGATAAATACGCCGCGCTGTCGCGCGACGAAAAGCTGATCGGTCTGTTGGCGGATAAAGCCGCGCTGCAGCAGTATGCGCACAACACGCCGATCGTCGACATGGTGCGTCAGGCGCCGGCGGATCTGAGCGCCGAACAGCTGGTCGGGCTGCTGCGTCCGCTGACGCCGCGCCTGTACTCCATCGCCTCTTCACAGGCGGAAAATGAGAACGAAGTGCACATCACCGTGGGCGTCGTGCGTTACGACATCGACGGGCGCGCTCGCAGCGGCGGCGCCTCCGGTTTCCTGGCGGACCGCCTGGAGGAGGACGGCGACGTGCGGGTGTTTATCGAGCACAACGACAACTTCCGTCTGCCGGCCAACCCGGAAACGCCGGTGATCATGATCGGCCCGGGCACCGGCATCGCGCCGTTCCGCGCCTTTATGCAGCAGCGCGACGCCGACGGCGCCGGCGGCAAAAACTGGCTGTTCTTCGGCAACCCGCACTTTACCGAAGATTTCCTGTACCAGGTTGAATGGCAGCGCTACGTGAAAGACGGCCTGCTGACCCGCATCGATCTGGCCTGGTCCCGCGACCAGCAACATAAAATATACGTACGAGACAAACTGCGCGAACAGGGCGCGGAAGTGTGGCGCTGGATTCAGGAAGGCGCGCACATTTACGTCTGCGGCGATGCCAATCGCATGGCGAAAGACGTGGAACATACATTACTGGAACTGGTGGCCGAGCACGGTGGCATGGATACCGAGCAGGCGGATGAATTTTTAAGTGAGCTGCGCCTTGAGCGCCGTTATCAGCGAGATGTTTACTGATGAGTGATAAACACCCCGGGCCTTTGGTAGTCGAAGGCAAACTGGCCGATGCGGAGCGCATGAAGAAGGAGAGCAACTTCCTGCGCGGCACCATCGCCGAAGATTTGAACGACGGCCTGACCGGCGGCTTCAACGGCGACAACTTCCTGCTGATCCGTTTTCACGGCATGTACCAGCAGGATGATCGTGACATTCGCGCCGAACGCGCCGAGCAGAAGCTGGAGCCGCGCCACGCCATGATGCTGCGTTGCCGCCTGCCGGGCGGCGTCATCAGCCCGCAGCAGTGGCTGGGCATCGACAAGTTCGCGCAGGAGAGCACGCTGTACGGCAGCATTCGCATCACCAACCGCCAGACGTTCCAGTTTCACGGCATCCTGAAAGGCAACGTCAAACCGGTGCACCAGTTGCTGAATCGCCTGGGGCTGGACGCGCTGGCGACCGCCAACGACGTGAACCGCAACGTGCTGTGCACCTCCAACCCGGTGGAGTCCGAGCTGCATCAGGAAGCCTACGAGTGGGCGAAGAAGATCTCTGAACACCTGCTGCCGCGCACCCGCGCCTATGCAGAGGTGTGGCTGGATCAGGAAAAGGTGGCCACCACCGACGAAGAGCCGATTCTGGGGCCGACCTACCTGCCGCGCAAATTCAAAACCACGGTGGTGATCCCGCCGCAGAACGACGTCGATCTGCACGCCAACGACATGAACTTCGTGGCGATCGCCGAAAACGGCAAGCTGGTGGGTTTCAACCTGCTGGTGGGCGGCGGGCTGTCCATTGAGCACGGCAACAAGAAAACCTACGCGCGTCAGGCCAGCGAGTTCGGCTACATTCCGCTCGAGCATACGCTGGCGGTGGCGGAAGCGGTGGTCACCACGCAGCGCGACTGGGGCAACCGCACCGACCGCAAGAACGCCAAGACCAAATACACGCTGGAGCGCGTCGGGGTGGACGTTTTCCGCGCCGAAGTGGAAAAGCGCGCCGGCATCACCTTCGCGCCGATCCGCCCATATGAATTCACCGGCCGCGGCGATCGCATCGGTTGGGTGAAGGGCATCGACGATCAGTGGCATCTGACGCTGTTTATCGAGAACGGCCGCCTGCTGGACTATCCGGGGCGCCCGCTGAAGACCGGCATGGCGGAGATCGCCAAGATCCATAAAGGCGACTTCCGTCTGACGGCGAACCAAAACGTGATCATCGCCGGCGTGCCGGAAAGCGAGAAGGCCAAGATCGACGCCTTGGCGCGCGATCATGGCCTGATCGACGACCAGATCAGCGAGCAACGCAAGAACTCGATGGCCTGTGTGTCGTTCCCGACCTGCCCGCTGGCGATGGCGGAGGCCGAGCGCTTCCTGCCGCAGTTCGTCACCAAGGTTGAGGAGATCATGCATCGGCACGGGATGGGCGACGAGCATATCGTGCTGCGCATCACCGGCTGCCCGAACGGCTGCGGCCGCGCGCTGCTGGCGGAGCTGGGGCTGGTGGGCAAGGCGGTCGGCCGCTATAACCTGCATTTGGGCGGCAACCGCGAAGGCACGCGCATTCCGCGCATGTACCGCGAAAACATCAACGAAGACGAGATCCTGAGCGAGATCGACCTGTTGGTGGGGCGCTGGGCGAAGGAGCGCAACGCCGGCGAAGGCTTCGGCGACTTCACCGTTCGCGCGGGCATCGTCAAACCGGTGCTGGATCCGGCGCGAGATTTCTGGGAGTGAGGCCGGGCGGCCCCTGGGCAGAGGGGCCGCACAGGTAATTTCAAGTATCAGGAGAGACAACATGGCTGAATTCGATCTGGCGGCGCTAAACGCGTTGCCCAAATCCGGGCAGGCGCTGGCATTGGCGGTGGTCAACGGCCAGCTGGAGAGCCTCAGCGCCGAACAGCGCGTCGAATGGGCGCTGGAGCATCTGCCCGGCGAGTTTGTACTCTCGTCCAGTTTCGGCATTCAGGCGGCGGTATGTCTGCACCTGGTGACGCGCATCCGGCCGGATATCCCGGTGATCCTGACCGACACCGGTTATCTGTTCCCGGAAACCTATCGCTTTATCGATCAACTGACCGACCAGCTGAAGCTGAATCTGCAGGTGTTCCGCGCGGAGCAGTCTCCCGCCTGGCAAGAGGCGCGCTATGGCAAGCTGTGGGAGCTGGGCGTGGAAGGGATTGAAAAATACAACCAGATCAACAAGGTCGAGCCGATGAACCGCGCGCTGGAGACGCTGGGCGCGCAGAGCTGGTTCGCCGGCCTGCGGCGCGAACAGTCCGGCAGCCGCGCCAATCTGCCGGTGCTGGCGGTGCAGCGTGGGGTGTTCAAGATCCTGCCGATCATCGACTGGGACAACCGCAAGATTTACCAGTATTTGACCGAACACGGGCTGAGCTACCACCCGTTGTGGGAGCAGGGTTACCTGTCGGTCGGCGATACCCACACCACCCAGAAGTGGGAGCCGGGCATGAGCGAGGAAGAGACGCGTTTCTTCGGCCTGAAGCGCGAGTGCGGCCTGCACGAAGGCTAAACGACGCGAATGACATCACAGGGCTCAGCAATGCTGGGCCCTGTTTTTTTGCGGGCTACTTTTTCTTTTGCGCTTTCGGCGGGTGCGCCTGCGCCAGCTCTTTGATCAAGGGCAGCAGGATCTGCACGCTGTCGCGGCTGCGTTTGTCGATCCGCCCCGGCAGGTAGCGATCCAGATACTGCAGGTTGTCGTACTGCGGGCGGTGCCAGGTGATGCCCTGCGGGAAGTGCGGGCTGACGGCGCGCTGCTGGTAACCGTCCTTGTCGCCCAGCGACCAGTTGGTGGCCTCCACTGACAATACCGGGATGCCTGCGGCGTCGAACACCTCTTGATCGGAACAGCAGCCGGTGCCTTGCGGATGCTGCGCGTTGCCTGGGTTGGTGGCGGCGGCGATGCCGTAGCGGTGGGCGATATCCAGTGCGCGATCGCGGGAGCGCTTCGCTATCTGCGGCGGCGTGTTGCGCCCGGCGTTGAAGTACAGACGATCGCCGGTGATCAGGCTGTCGAGGTTGATCACCAGCACGGTGTTGCTTTTCTCTTCCGCGCTCATGCGCTGCAGGTAGTTCTGCGCGCCCAGCGAACCGATCTCTTCAGCGCTGGTGGCGACGAAGCGCAGGCCGTAGGCGGTGGGGATATCCTTCAGGCGTTCCGCCAGCTCCAGCATCACGCCGATGCCGGAGGCGTTGTCGTCGACGCCCTGCAGCGTCAGGCCGCCGAGATTGTTATCCAGATCCTCGTCGCTCTGCGGCGTATAGGTGTCGAAGTGGGCGAAGATCACGACCTGTTTCGGGCTGTTGCCGTTGCGGGCGGCGATCACCGAGCTGGCGGTGACGTTATTCCAGTTCTTCTTGCCGTCTTTGCTGGTGTAGAGATAGCGCGTATTGACGCTGCGAATATCGCTTTGGTAACCCATCTTGCCGAACTGCTGCTTGAGATAGTCGGCGGTGAGCAATTCTGCCGGGCTGCCCGCCATGCGGCCGGGGAAGTAAGTGGCGATGTGGCGGGTCTGTTCGGCGGCGAAACGGCCCATTGGCGCGTCTTTTACGGGCTGTGCGGCACACACGCTGAAGACGCCGCCGAGTGCGAGGGCCAGCAGGCTGGTCTTCAGGTAAAAACGGGAAAACATACCGAAAAATCCTTCTTTGCTATCGGCGCTGCCGATCATTTTTCTTCGGCGCCCAGTATGAGACGACGGGCGGCATTACACAATTTCCCTGTCTCTTAATTTTCGCGCGAACGCGCAAATTGCCGTCGCGATGAGCATGGTTTGCCTCCTGCGCTGCGGCCTATATTCCATAAAGGAACTAATCATTCCTTTTCGTCATTTCAGAGGCTAAATCTCAGCCCGTATAGTCACACTATCTTTCTGTTATATGAAAAGGCTGTTGTGGACTATCTACCAATATTCGCCGACCTGAAACAACGTCCGGTGCTGATCGTTGGCGGTGGTGACGTGGCGGCGCGCAAAGTCTCCCTGCTTCAGCGCGCCGGGGCTGAAATACGGATAGTTGCGCAGTCGCTCTCACCGGAACTGGAACAACAACGTCAGCAAGGGCGGGTGCTCTGGCTGGGGAAAACCTTTGATCCGCAGCAGCTGGACGACGTGTTTCTGGCGATCGCCGCCACGGACGACAATGCGCTGAACGCCGCGGTGTTCGCCGAGGCGGATAAACGCCGGGTGCTGGCCAACGTGGTGGACGATCAGCCGCGCTGTTCGTTCATCTTCCCGTCGATCATCGATCGCTCGCCGCTGGTGGTGGCCGTATCGTCCAGCGGCCAGGCGCCGGTGCTGGCGCGGTTGCTGCGCGAAAAGCTGGAGGCGTTGCTGCCCGCCAGTTTGGGGCTGATGGCGCAGGTGGCGGGCCGCTGGCGCGGCCAGGTCAAACAGCGGTTGGCTTCGATCGGCGAACGTCGCCGTTTCTGGGAAAACACCTTCGGCGGCCGTTTCGCCACGCTGGTGGCCAACGGCCAGACGGCGCAGGCGGAACGCCAGCTGGAGCAGGATTTACACCGCTTCGCCACAGGCGATGAGGGCGCCCAGGGCGAGATAGCGTTGGTGGGCGCCGGGCCGGGCGATGTGGGGCTGTTGACCCTGCGCGGGCTGCAGGTGATGCAGCAGGCGGACGTGGTGCTGTATGACCATCTGGTCAGCGGCGAAATCCTCGATCTGGTGCGCCGCGACGCCGAGCGCATCTGCGTGGGCAAGCGCGCCGGCGCGCACTCAGTGATCCAGGAAGAGACCAATAGGCTGCTGGTGGAGCTAGCGCAGCAGGGCAAACGGGTGGTGCGCCTCAAGGGGGGCGATCCGTTCATCTTTGGCCGCGGCGGCGAAGAGCTGCAGGTGGCCGCCGCCGCCGGCATTCCGTTCCAGGTGGTGCCGGGCGTCACGGCCGCCGCGGGGGCGACCGCCTACGCAGGCATTCCGCTGACGCACCGCGACCACGCGCAGAGCGTGACCTTTATCACCGGCCACTGCCGCCCCGACGGCGATGGCCTGGACTGGGCCGATCTGGCCCGGGCGCGGCAGACGCTGGCTATCTACATGGGCACCATGAAGGCGGCGGACATCAGCCAGCGCCTGATCGCCCACGGTCGCGACGCCTCGACGCCGGTGGCGGTGATCAGCCGCGGCACGCGCGCCGATCAGCAGGTTCAGATCGGCACGCTGGAACAACTGGAATATCTGGCCCAACGGGCGCCGTTGCCGGCGCTGCTGGTGATCGGCGAAGTGGTGGAACTGCACCACCAAATCGCCTGGTTCGGGCATCAATCGCAGACGGAAGGGGCCGCGCGCCCGGCCGTCGTGAATTTGGCATAGGCAAGGCTTTTAAGGACCTGTTATGGACGAAAAACGACTCACTCATTTGCGGCAATTGGAGGCGGAGAGTATCCATATCATCCGTGAAGTCGCCGCTGAATTCGCCAACCCGGTGATGCTGTATTCCATCGGCAAAGACTCTTCCGTGATGCTGCATCTGGCGCGTAAGGCGTTCTTCCCCGGCACGCTGCCATTCCCGCTGCTGCACGTCGATACCGGCTGGAAATTCCGCGAAATGTACGAATTCCGCGATCGCACCGCGAAGGAGTACGGCTTCGAGCTGCTGGTGCATAAAAACCCTGAAGGGGTGGCGATGGGCATCAACCCGTTCGTGCACGGCAGCGCCAAGCATACCGACATCATGAAAACCGAGGGCCTGAAGCAGGCGTTGAACAAGTACGGTTTCGACGCCGCCTTCGGCGGTGCGCGGCGCGACGAGGAGAAATCGCGCGCCAAAGAGCGCATCTATTCGTTCCGCGATCGCTTCCACCGCTGGGATCCGAAAAACCAGCGGCCGGAGCTGTGGCACAACTACAACGGCCAGATCAACAAAGGGGAGAGCATCCGCGTCTTCCCGCTGTCGAACTGGACCGAGCTGGATATCTGGCAGTATATCTTCCTGGAAAACATCGACATCGTGCCGCTGTATCTGGCGAAACCGCGCCCGGTGGTGGAGCGCGACGGCATGCTGATGATGGTGGACGACGATCGCATCGATCTGCAGCCGGGTGAAGTGATCAGCCAGCGCATGGTGCGTTTCCGCACCCTGGGGTGCTGGCCGCTGACCGGCGCGGTGGACTCGCAGGCGCAAACCCTGCCGGAGATCATCGAAGAAATGCTGGTCTCCACCACCAGTGAACGCCAGGGGCGGATGATCGATCGCGATCAGTCCGGCTCGATGGAGCTGAAAAAGCGTCAAGGGTATTTCTAAGGAGCCGCCGGATGAATAACGCAATTGCACAACAAATCGCTGACCAGGGCGGCGTCGAGTCTTATCTGCACGCGCAGCAGCACAAGAGCCTGCTGCGCTTTCTGACCTGCGGCAGCGTCGACGACGGCAAAAGCACCCTGATCGGCCGCCTGCTGCACGATACCCGCCAGATCTACGAGGATCAGCTGTCGACGCTGCACAGCGACAGCAAACGCATCGGCACCCAGGGCGAGAAGCTCGATCTGGCGCTGCTGGTGGACGGTCTGCAGGCCGAGCGCGAGCAGGGCATCACCATCGATGTGGCCTATCGCTACTTCTCGACCGAAAAACGCAAGTTTATCATCGCCGATACCCCGGGGCATGAGCAGTACACCCGCAACATGGCCACCGGTGCCTCCACCTGCGATCTGGCGATCCTGTTGATCGACGCGCGTAAAGGGGTGCTGGATCAGACTCGCCGCCACAGCTTTATCGCGACCCTGCTGGGCATTCGCCATCTGGTGGTCGCGGTAAACAAAATGGATCTGGTGGACTATCAGGAAGCGGTGTTCGAGCAGTTCAAACAGGATTACCTGACCTTTGCCCAGCAGCTGCCAGGCGATCTGGACATCAAGTTTGTGCCGCTGTCGGCGTTGGACGGCGACAACGTGGCGAGCGAAAGCGCCCATATGCCGTGGTACAGCGGCCCGACCCTGCTGGAAGTGCTGGAGAGCGTTGACGTGGTCAGCGAGCGAGAAAACCAGCCGCTGCGCTTCCCGGTGCAGTACGTCAACCGCCCGAACCTCGATTTTCGCGGCTATGCCGGCACGCTGTCCGCCGGCGTGGTGCGGGTGGGGCAACGCATCAAAGTGCTGCCTTCCGGCGTGGAGTCCAGCGTGGCGCGCATCGTGACCTTCGACGGCGATCTGCCAGAGGCGGTGCCGGGCGAAGCGATTACGCTGGTGCTGAAGGATGAAGTAGACATCAGCCGGGGGGATCTGCTGGTCGACGCCGGCGAAAGTCTGCAGGCGGCGCAGAGCGCGCTGGTAGACGTGGTATGGATGGCCGAGCAGCCGCTGGTGCCGGGCCAGAGCTACGACATCAAGATCGCCGGTAAAAAGACCCGCGCACGCGTGGAGAGCATCCGCCATCAGGTGGAGATCAATACGCTGGCGCAGCATCCGGCCGACACGTTGCCGCTCAACGGCATCGGCCTGGTGGAACTGACCTTCGACGAGCCGCTGATGCTGGACAGCTATCAGAGCAATCACGACACCGGCGGGCTGATCTTCATCGATCGCATGAGCAACGTGACGGTTGGCGCCGGTCTGGTGCGTGAAACGCTGCAGGCCGCATCGGCGGCGCGCGGCGAATTCAGCGCCTTCGAGCTGGAGCTGAATGCGCTGGTGCGCAAGCACTTCCCGCACTGGGGCGCGCGCGATCTGCTCGGTGGCCGATAAGGTGGCCGTTGAACTGAGGGCGACCGGGCCGGACGACGAAAATGTGGTTTGGCATCCGCACGCGGTGACGCGCGCGGATCGCGAAGCGCGCAACGGCCATCGCGGCGCGGTGCTGTGGTTTACCGGGCTGTCCGGCTCGGGCAAATCCACCGTCGCCGGCGCGCTGGAGCAGGCGCTGCATGGGCTCGGCGTCAGCACCTACCTGCTGGACGGCGATAACGTGCGCCACGGCCTGTGCCGCGATCTCGGCTTCTCCCACGAGGATCGGCGCGAGAACATTCGCCGGGTGGGGGAAGTGGCCAAGCTGATGGTGGACGCCGGGCTGGTGGTGCTGACCGCGTTCATTTCGCCGCACCGCGCCGAACGACAGATGGTGCGTGAGATGCTCGGCGACGATCGCTTTATCGAGGTGTTTGTCGATACGCCGTTGGCGATCTGCGAGGCGCGCGATCCGAAGGGATTGTATAAGAAAGCGCGCGCCGGCGAGCTGCGCAATTTCACCGGTATCGACGCGGTTTACGAGGCGCCGCAGCAGCCGGAAATCCACCTTGATGGCCAACAATTGGTAACAAATTTGATTGCGCAATTGTTAGACGTGTTGCGTGGTCAGGCTATTATCAAACCCTGAATTCAAAAAAAGCGTGTGGCGTTTTTCGCCATGCGCTTTTTACTCTAAGCCGCCGCAGAGCGAGCCGAATAACCAGGGATCACTATGCAAAATGTCACGCCTATCTTGATCGACTCCAAGCAGTCAAAACAGGAGAAAGAGGAGCCTTCTTATTCTTTCCTGGGCGGCGTCAGCGGCTTTGTTTTCTACTGGCTGGCGTTCGCGTTGCCGTTTTTGGTTTACGGTTCCAATACGCTGTTTTTCCTGCTTTATACCTGGCCATTCTTCCTGGCGCTGATGCCGCTGTCGGTGCTGATCGGCATCACCCTCAGCATGCTGCTGCGCGGCCGTCTGATCTTGACGCTGCTGCTGACCGGCGCCGTTGTGCTGTGCCTGTTCTGGCTGGTGTTCAGCTTCCTGACCGGGTGGTGAGAGAGTGGGCGCCGATGCCGGCGCCCACAGGATTGCAAAGCCGTGCCGAAGGTTACAAAACTTTGCTCAAAAATGCCTGAGTGCGCGGATTGGACGGGTGACTGAAGATCTGCTGCGGCTGCCCCTCTTCCTGAATGATCCCCTGATCGATAAACAGTACCCGGTCGGCCACCTCGCGGGCAAAGCCCATCTCATGCGTGACGACCACCATGGTCATGCCCTCATGGGCCAGCGATTTCATCACCGCCAACACTTCGCCCACCAGCTCCGGATCGAGCGCGGAGGTCGGTTCGTCGAACAGCATGATTTTCGGCTCCATCGCCAGCGCGCGGGCGATCGCTACCCGCTGCTGCTGGCCGCCGGACAGGCTGCTGGGATAGGCGTCGATTTTGTCGAGCAGGCCGACCTTGCGCAGCAGCTGTTCCGCTTGCGCGATGGCTTCGGCGCGCGGCAGTTTTTTCACGCTTACCGGCGCCATGATGATGTTTTCCAACACCGTCATGTGCGGGAACAGGTTAAAGCGCTGGAACACCATGCCCACGCTTTCACGCATCTTATTCAGGTCGGTTTTCTGATCGTGGACGGCGAAGCCATTCACCTCTATCTCGCCGCCGGAGAGCGTTTCCAGCGCGTTGATGCAGCGCAGGAAGGTGCTTTTACCGGAGCCGGAGGGGCCGATGACGCACACCACTTCGTTGGCGGCGATCCGGCAGGAAATGCCGCGCAGCACGTGGCTTTCACCGAACTGTTTTTGCAGGTTATGTACGCGAATCACTTTTACCGAACCTCTTTTCCATGTGTTGCACCAGCAGCGAGAGCAGGAAGGTGATGACCCAATAGACCAGCGAAATGGTCAGGTAGGGCTCCCAATAGGTGGCGTAGGCGCCGGAGACGGTGCGGGCGGCATAGGCCAGATCCGCCAGGCCGATGGCGGAGGCCAGCGACGAATCCTTGACGATGGCGATGGCGTTGTTGCCCAGCGGCGGCAGCATGCGCCGGAAGGCTTGCGGCAAGATAACCTGTCGCATGGTCTTGCCGTAGCTCATGCCCAACGAGCGGGATGCTTCCATCTGGCCGCGGTCGATCGATTGGATCCCGGCGCGGAAGATCTCCGACACATAGGCGCCGGCGTTGAGCGTGATCGCCACCACGCAGGAGAGAAAGGCGCCGTAGTCGGCGCGCAGCGCGCGGGCGAAGTCGACGCTCATCAGGCCGCTGGTGACCAGCAGGCCGTCGCGCGGGTTGATGAACAGCGGCACCAGCGCAAAGTGCACCACCATGATCTGCACGAACAGCGGGGTGCCGCGAAAGGCGCTGATGTAGATACGCACCGGCCACTGAACGCCGTAATGCAGGATGGGTTTCCAGATGCCGTGCGGCGCCTGCGCCAAGCGCCCCAGACCGAGGATCAATCCCCAGGTGGTGCCCAGCAGCACGCAGATAATGGTGCATTTGATGGTCATCCAGGCGCCTTCCATAAACAGCGGCGCGTATTCCTGGATGATCTCCCAGCGGAAGTTCAATGGGTATTCCTTCTTGGTATGCTGAAACGGTGGCGCGCCGACGGCCTTGCGGGCGCCGGCGGCAGGGCATTATTCCGCCGGCAGCGTCGGTACGTTGCTGTCGAACCAGGCTTGGTAGATCTTGGCGTAGGTGCCGTCGGCGATGATTTTCTTCAGGCCGGCGTTGATTTTGTTGCGCAGCTCATCGTTGCCTTTGGCGACGGCGATGCCGAAATACTGACGTTCGAACTTGGCGTCGGGCACCAGCTTGAAGGCTTTCTCAGGGTGGGTTTTGATGTAGAACTTGGCCACGCCGACGTCGCCGACCGCCGCGCCGATGCCGTCTTCATACAGCTCTTGCAGCATCAGCGGGGTATTGTCGAAGCGTTTGATGGCGGTGCTGTTTTTGCCCAGTGCGTCGGACACCACGATGTCGCCGGTGCTGGAGTTCACCACGCCGACCTTCAGCGCTTTCAACGCTGCAATGGAGTCTACCTTCGAGTCTTGCGGCACCACGATGGCCTGCTCTGCCGGGAAGTAAGGCGCAGAAAAATCAACCATTTGTTTGCGTTTATCGGTGATGGTGATGCCGGAGATGATGATATCGCGATCGCCGGAATTCAGCGTGGCGAAGATCCCTTCCCACGGCGTATTGATCAGTTTTATTTGAAAACCTTCGGCCTTGGCTACGGCTTTGATTATGTCGATGTCGAAACCTTCCAGCTGCTTTTGGCTGTTTTCAAATTCGAACGGCCGATAGGTGCCGCCGGAGCCAACGACGTAGGTAGGTTCAGCCGCCAACGCGGCGGTGGAGAAGGTGGCGGCCAGGCAGGCGCCGATCAGAACTAAACGTTTTAACATCGCGATCCCCGATAATGAATGGTTATATATTGGAATTATTTATGCACTATGAGTGCATAAAAATAAGCTTCAATAAATGAAAGTGCAACCACTGCATGAGGATTATTCTTTCTATGGTGTTAAATATTCACTTCTTGCTTTGCCTTGGCGTAAGCGACGGGTCAGGATGCGATGGTGCAGTGATTCTTGCTGCATAATGGAGGAAGGGCAGTGTGTGTATCAGCGGAAAACGCGGCGCGCGCGCCGGACTAAAGCGGCTTTTTTTGCCGCTTTCGCAGCGGAATTAGGCGCTGAACACGGGAATCCTTCATCCGTATTCTGAATTTGGCGTTGAAATGCCGCTCTCAGTGTGGAGTCCAACGAGAAGTTGTGGGATGATTGGTCGGTTTTTCAGGGGGCGGAGATGGGAAAACTTACGCTGCTATTGCTGGCATTGCTCGGTTGGTTACAGTATTCACTGTGGCTGGGCAAAAATGGTATTCACGATTACGTGCGGGTCAATGAAGACGTTGCGGTCCAACAGGGCAACAACGCGAAGTTGAAAGCGCGTAACGATCAGCTGTTTGCCGAAATCGATGATTTGAACGGCGGTCAGGAAGCGATCGAAGAGCGAGCGCGTAATGAGCTGGGCATGATCAAGCCCGGTGAGACTTTCTATCGTCTGGTTCCTGACCAATCCAGACGCAACGCGGCGTCTTCCTCGCAAAATAACGCACAAAAATAACGCATGAATCACTCCGCAGGCACCTTTCCCTCGGTGATTGCCGTCCTGCCCGCTGCCGGTATCGGCAGCCGCATGCAGGCGGAATGCCCGAAGCAATATTTAACCATCGGCCGGCACAGCATCGTCGAACACGCTATCCATGCCCTGTTGCGCCACCCGCGCATTGAACGGGTGATCGTGGCAATCGGCCCGGAAGATCGTCAGTTCGAACGGCTGCCCATCGCTCAGGATCCGCGGGTGACCGTCACCGAGGGCGGCAAACAGCGCGCCGATTCGGTGATGGCCGGGCTGAAACTGGCGGGTGATGCGGACTGGGTGCTGGTGCACGACGCTGCGCGCCCCTGCCTGCACGCCGACGATCTCGAGCGCCTGTTGGCGATCACCGCACACAGCAAGGTGGGCGGTATTCTCGCCGCGCCGGTGCGCGACACCATGAAGCGCGCCGAACCTGGCCGCGACACCATCGCCCACACCGTTGAACGGCAGGATCTGTGGCATGCGCTGACGCCGCAGCTGTTTCCGCTGCCGCTGCTCAAGCAGTGCCTGCAGCGCGCGCTGGATGAAGGCGCGAACGTCACCGACGAAGCCTCGGCGCTGGAGCATTGCGGTTATCATCCGCTGCTGATCGCCGGCCGGGCGGATAACATTAAAGTAACGCGGCCGGAGGATTTGGCGCTGGCGGCGTTCTATTTGACTCAGTTGGACAATTAAGGAGCGCACCATGCGTATCGGTCACGGTTTTGACGTACATAAATTCGGCGGCGAAGGCCCGTTGGTGATCGGCGGTGTTCGCATCCCTTACGACAAAGGCTTGTTGGCCCACTCCGACGGCGACGTTGCGCTGCACGCCGCGACCGACGCCTTGCTGGGCGCGGCGGCGCTGGGCGATATCGGCAAGCTGTTCCCCGATACCGATCCGGCCTTCAAGGGCGCGGACAGCCGCGAGCTGCTGCGCGAAGCCTGGAAGCGCATCCGCGCCAAAGGGTACCGCCTCGGCAACCTCGACATCACGATTATTGCCCAGGCGCCGAAAATGGCGCCGCACATCCCGCAGATGCGCGTCTTCCTGGCGGAAGATCTGCAGTGCCATATGGATGACGTCAACGTGAAGGCCACGACCACCGAGCAGCTTGGCTTCACCGGGCGCGGCGAGGGCATCGCCTGCGAAGCGGTCGCCTTGCTGATCAAGGAATAACCGCATGGATATGGCGAATCTGACCTGGCTGCATGGCCAGCCGCAGAGCACCGGGGTGTTGAAAGCCAATCCGGAAGACTTCGTGGTGGTGGAAGACCTGGGCTTTGCGCCGGACGGCGAAGGCGAGCATGTGCTGGTGAACATCCGTAAAAACGGCTGCAATACCCAGTTCGTGGCCGACTATCTGGCGCGCTTCGCCGGTATTCACGCCCGTTCCGTCAGCTATGCGGGCTTGAAGGATCGCCACGCGGTGACCGAACAGTGGTTCTGCCTGCATATGCCGGGCAAAGACACGCCGGATTTCTCACCGTTTGCGCTGGAAGGCTGCGAGGTGCTCTCGTTCGCCCGCCACCTGCGCAAAATGCGCATCGGCAATCTGAAGGGCAACCACTTTACGCTGGTGCTGCGCCAGATTTCCGATCGTCAGGACGTTGAGCGCCGCCTGCAGGCTATCGCCGCGCAGGGCGTGCCAAACTATTTCGGCAGCCAACGCTTCGGCCGCGGCGGCAACAATCTGGTGATGGCACGCCGCTGGGCGAACGACGAAATCCGCGTTAAAGAGCGCAGCAAGCGCAGCTTCTACCTTTCCGCCAGCCGCAGTGCGCTGTTCAATCTGATAGCCGGCCGGCGCCTGGCCGACGGCCTGCAGCGCACCGTGCTGGAAGGGGATGCCCTGCAGTTGAGCGGCCGCGGTAGCTGGTTCGTCGCCAAAGCCGATGAGCTGGAGACGTTGCAACAGCGGCTGGATGCCGGCGAACTGGCGATCACGGCCTCCTTGCCGGGCGACGGAGAGCCAGGCACCGCCGGCCAAGCCTTGGCTTTTGAACAACAATGCTTGGCGGAACAACCGGAATTGCTTACGCTTTTAAAGCGCGAGCGTGTCGAACCCGCTCGCCGGGCCCTGCTGTTGCAGCCGCAAAATTTGCAGTGGAACTGGTGGGATGACGTTACCGTGGAACTGCGCTTCTGGTTGCCGGCAGGCAGCTTTGCTACCAGCGTGGTTCGCGAAATCATGCAGCAGGATAACAGTGATGCGGATATTGCTGAGTAACGATGACGGCGTCAGCGCCCCAGGCATTCAGGTGCTGGCGGCGGCGCTGCGGGAGTTTGCCGAGGTGCAGGTCGTGGCGCCGGATCGTAACCGCAGCGGTTCTTCCAATGCCCTGACGCTGGAGTCGCCGCTGCGCACGCAGACGCTGGCCAACGGCGATATCGCGGTGCTGCAGGGGACGCCGACCGACTGCGTTTATCTTGGCGTCAACGCATTGATGCGCCCTGCGCCGGATATCGTGGTCTCCGGCATTAACGCCGGACCGAATTTAGGCGATGACGTCATCTATTCCGGCACCGTCGCGGCGGCGATGGAGGGCCGGCACCTGGGGCTGCCCGCGCTGGCGGTGTCGCTGAACGGTCACCAACACTACGCGACCGCAGCGGCCATTACCTGCCGCATCTTGCGTGCGCTGCAGCGTGAACCGTTACGCACCGGAAAAATCCTGAATATCAACGTGCCGGATTTGCCGCTGGCGGAGATCAAAGGCCTGCGCGTCACTCGCTGTGGCAGCCGCCATCCCGCCGATAAGGTCTTCTGCCAGCAGGATCCGCGTGGACAAAATCTCTACTGGATCGGGCCGCCTGGTGATAAATTTGATGTCGGGCCGGATACCGACTTTGCGGCGGTGGAACAAGGCTATGTGGCGATCACGCCGCTACAGGTGGATCTGACCGCCTACGCGGCGCAGGAAGTCGTGAAAACATGGTTAACCAAGGCAGAGGTTAGCGGGGAATGGTGAACAAGCGTATGCAAACATTGCTGACGCAGCTGCGTCAGCAAGGGATCCGGGACGAAAAGCTGCTGCGAGCGATCGAAGCGGTGCCGCGCGAGCGTTTTGTCGACGAAGCGCTGGATCATAAAGCCTACGAAAACACTGCATTACCGATCGGTTCCGGCCAGACTATTTCTCAGCCCTATATGGTGGCGCGGATGACCGAGCTGCTGAATCTGAAGCCTACTTCACGGGTGCTGGAGATCGGCACCGGTTCCGGTTATCAAACCGCCATCTTGGCGCATCTGGTGCAACACGTTTGTTCCGTCGAGCGCATCAAGGGGCTGCAGTGGCAGGCCAAGCGCCGCCTAAAGCAGCTCGACCTTCATAATGTTTCCACTCGTCACGGCGACGGCTGGCAGGGCTGGGCGTCGCGCGGCCCGTTCGATGCGATCATCGTCACTGCCGCGCCGCCGGAGATCCCGCAGGCGCTGGTTGAGCAGTTGGACGACGGCGGCATTTTGGTGTTGCCGGTGGGCGAGCAGGCCCAAACCCTCAAACGCATTCAGCGCCATGGCAACGATTTCGTGGTCGACGCGGTAGAGGCGGTGCGCTTTGTGCCGCTGGTGAAAGGCGAATTGGCCTAGCGATTGTCTGATTTTTCGACCGTCTGAAAAATCTGTTGCACTTTCATCACGTGCGGATAAGGTTTTCTCGTTCCAATCAGGCTAATTTTCACTAGAATTGGCCTTTCTACGTAGTTGTCTTATGGTGCGGTGACGCCAATGTGGTTAGCATTGGCGCGCGTTTTGATGCTCCGGCGGGAGATGACCTGGCGTTCAGGGATCGGCCGGCGGCGCCTTTACATCGCAGAAACTGGGAAGTGGCAAAAGCTCGGCTACGATGTAAAGGGTATTTTGGATATATCACTGATATTGCTGTCATGGGGGAAGCATGAGCACGGGAAGCCCAATGATTACGTTACGCCGGGTTGCGGTGTGTACGATGGTAAGTTTGTGGTTGGCGGGTTGTACAAACACGGCCTCGACGTCAGCCCCTATCAGCAGCGTGGGCGGCGGCGGCGCCGTTCCATCCGGCAATAATAATGGCGGAGCGCAGCAGGCCAGCCCAGAGGGCCGCATTGTCTATAACCGCAGTTATAACGCTATCCCTAAAGGGAGCTACAGCGGCGGCGACACCTATACGGTCAAGCGCGGTGATACGCTGTTTTACATCGCCTGGATCACCGGCAATGATTTCCGCGACCTGGCGCAGCGCAACAATATTCCCGAGCCTTACAGCCTGAATGTTGGCCAAACCATTCAACTTGGTAATGGTTCTGCCAATGGCGGCGGCGGTATGCTGGCGACGACTGACGCGACCAAAGGCGGTGTTCCGAAGCCACCTTCCAGCACCCAGATCCAGACGGCAACGGTTGATTCTCAATCAACTAACGCGTATTCTGAAAACTCGGGTAAACAGAATGTAGGTAAGATGTTACCTGCAGCGGGCGCCGCAGCGGTTGGGACCGCGACTGCGCCTGTTACCGCGCCGGAAGCCGCTCCACCAGTGAGCAGCACCGTCAGCAACAGCGCTCCGGTCAGTACCTGGAGATGGCCGACTGACGGCAAGATTATTGATAACTTTTCCTCATCAGAAGGTGGGAATAAGGGCGTCGATATCGCCGGTTCCCGTGGGCAGCCTATCTTCGCTACCGCCGATGGTCGCGTAGTGTATGCAGGCAACGCTTTACGGGGTTACGGTAATCTAATCATCATCAAACATAATGATGATTACCTGAGCGCCTACGCTCATAACGACACAATGCTGGTCCGGGAACAACAAGAAGTGAAGGCGGGTCAAAAAATAGCCACCATGGGTAGCTCCGGTACCAGTTCAGTACGTTTGCATTTTGAAATTCGTTACAAGGGGAAATCCGTAAACCCGCTGCGTTATCTTCCGCAGCGATAGATTGGGCAGAATACGCTGAGATTCTGCTCGCGGTATCACGGGTAGGAGCAGCATATGAGCCAAAATACGCTGAAAGTTAACGAGTTACATGATGATGCGGATTTCGACGAGAATGGAGCTGAGGCTGAGTCGTTTGATGAAAAAGCGCTGGTAGAAGAAGAGGCCAGCGAGAACGATTTAGCGGAAGAAGAGCTGTTGTCTCAAGGCGTTACGCAACGCGTATTGGATGCGACGCAGCTCTATCTGGGTGAGATCGGTTATTCACCTCTGTTGACCGCAGAGGAAGAGGTCTATTTTGCGCGGCGTGCTCTGCGCGGTGACGTGCCGTCCCGCCGTCGCATGATTGAAAGCAACCTGCGGCTGGTGGTGAAAATCGCCCGCCGCTACAGCAACCGCGGTCTGGCGCTGCTGGATCTGATCGAAGAGGGTAACCTCGGTCTGATCCGCGCGGTGGAAAAATTCGACCCGGAACGCGGTTTCCGTTTCTCCACTTACGCAACCTGGTGGATCCGTCAGACGATTGAACGGGCGATCATGAACCAAACCCGCACCATTCGTTTGCCTATCCATATCGTCAAAGAACTGAATGTTTATCTGCGCACCGCGCGCGAGCTTTCCCATAAACTGGATCATGAACCGAGCGCTGAAGAGATTGCCGAGCAACTCGACAAGCCGGTGGATGACGTCAGCCGCATGCTGCGCCTGAATGAGCGCATCACCTCGGTGGATACGCCGTTGGGCGGGGATTCGGAGAAAGCGCTGCTGGACATTCTGGCCGACGAGAAGGACAACGGGCCTGAAGACACTACGCAAGACGACGACATGAAGCAAAGCATCGTCAAATGGCTGTTCGAACTGAACGCCAAACAGCGTGAAGTGTTGGCGCGTCGTTTCGGCCTGCTGGGCTATGAAGCGGCGACGCTGGAAGACGTGGGCCGGGAGATTGGCCTGACGCGTGAACGCGTCCGTCAGATTCAGGTTGAAGGTCTGCGTCGCCTGCGTGAGATTCTGCAGATGCAGGGCCTGAGCATTGAGGCGCTGTTCCGCGAATAACGCCGGTTGTTGAACCGCATCAAATAAAAACGGTGAGCATGATGCTCACCGTTTTTTTATGCCCGCGTTTGACGTCTGACTACACCATATTTTTCAGCCGGTAGATCCATTCCAGCGCCTGGCGCGGCGACAGGGAATCCGGATCCAGCGCCTCCAGGGCTTCTACTGCCGGCGAAGTCTCTTCCTGCAACAGCGTCATCTGGGTGGCATCAACGCTGCCCGACGCGGTGTGGCTGGAGATGGATTCCAGCTCGCGCAGCTTTTGGCGGGCGCGCTTGATGACGTCGCGCGGCACGCCGGCTAGCGCGGCGACCGCCAGGCCATAGCTTTTGCTGGCGGCACCGTCCTGCACGCTGTGCATAAAAGCGATGGTGTCGCCGTGCTCAAGCGCGTCCAGATGCACATTGACCACGCCTTCCATTTTTTCCGGCAGCGTCGTCAGCTCGAAGTAGTGGGTGGCGAACAGCGTCATCGCTTTGATGCGGTTGGCCAGGTTCTCGGCGCAGGCCCAGGCCAGCGACAGGCCGTCGTAGGTGGAGGTGCCACGGCCGATTTCATCCATCAACACCAGGCTGTGCTCGGTGGCGTTGTGAAGAATATTGGCGGTTTCGGTCATCTCCACCATGAAGGTGGAACGGCCGGAAGCCAGATCGTCCGCCGCGCCGACGCGGGTGAAGATGCGATCCACCGGGCCGATGGTGGCTTTGGCCGCCGGAACGTAGCTGCCGATGTGCGCCATCAGCACAATCAGCGCCGTTTGCCGCATATAGGTACTTTTACCGCCCATGTTCGGGCCGGTGATGATCAGCATGCGGCGCTGTGGCGACAGGGAGAGCGGGTTGGAGATAAACGGTTCGCTCAGCACCTGTTCCACCACCGGGTGGCGGCCTTCGGTAATGCGGATCCCCGGCTGGTCGCTCATGACCGGGCAGGCGTAGTTCAGGGTGTCGGCGCGCTCGGCCAGGTTGGCCAGCACGTCCAGCTCGGCCAGCGCGGCGGCGCTTTGCTGCAGTTCCGCCAGGTGCGGCAGCAGCAGATCGAACAGCTCGTCGTACAGGCTTTTCTCGATCGCCAGCGCTTTGCCCTTGGAGGTGAGTACCTTGTCTTCGTACTCTTTCAATTCCGGGATGATGTAGCGCTCGGCGTTTTTCAGCGTCTGGCGACGTACATAGTGGATCGGCACCAGGTGGCTCTGGCCGCGGCTCACCTGAATATAGTAGCCGTGTACGCCGTTGAAGCCGACTTTGAGCGTATCCAGCCCCAGCTTTTCACGCTCGCGGATCTCCAGCCGATCGAGGTAGTCGCTGGCGCCGTCGGCCAGCGCGCGCCACTCGTCCAGCTCGCTGTTGTAACCGGGGGCGATCACGCCGCCGTCGCGCACCAGCACCGGCGGCGATTCAACGATCGCGCGTTCCAGCAGTTCGCGCAGCTCGTCGAACTGGCCTACCTGAGATAGCAGTTGCTGCACATGCGGCGTATCCACATCTTGCAGCACCGCGCGGATGTCCGGCAGTTGCTGGAAAGCATGACGCATGCGGGCCAGATCGCGTGGCCGCGCGGTGCGCAGCGCCAGGCGCGCCAAAATTCGCTCCTGATCGCCCACCTGGCGCAGCGAAGGCTGCAGATCGGCGAACCGTTCCTGCAATGCGCCGATCGCCTGCTGGCGGGCGGTCAGCACCTTGATGTCTCGGGTCGGCATGTGCAGCCAGCGTTTCAGCATGCGGCTGCCCATCGGCGTGACTGTGCGATCGAGGATCGCCGCCAGCGTGTTGTCGCTGCCGCCGGACAGGCTCTGCGTCAGCTCCAGGTTGCGGCGGGTGGCGGCGTCCATGATGATGCCGTCCTGCTGACGCTCCATGGTGATGCCGCGAATGTGCGGCAGCGAAGTGCGCTGGGTATCTTTCACGTACTGCAACAGACAGCCGGCGGCGCGCAGCGCCTGATGCGCCTGCTCGACGCCGAAGCCGGTCAAATCGCGGGTGCCGAACTGCAGGTTGAGTTGTTGGCGTGCGGTCTCCAGTTCGAATTCCCACAGCGGACGGCGGCGCAGGCCGTGGCGCTGCTCGATCAGCGCCATTTGTTCGAAGGTTTCCGGGTAGAGCAGCTCGGCCGGATTGGTGCGCTGCAGCTCGGCGGCCATGGTCTCTAGATCCTGCGGTTCAGCGACGCGGAAGCGGCCGGAGCTCACGTCCAGCGTGGCGTAACCGAAGCCGCGCGCATCCTGCCAGATCGCCGCCAGCAGGTTGTCCTGGCGCTCTTGCAGTAGCGCTTCGTCGGTGATGGTGCCGGGGGTGACGATGCGTACCACTTTGCGCTCGACCGGCCCTTTACTGGTGGCCGGATCGCCGATCTGTTCACAGATGGCGACGGATTCGCCGAGTTGAACCAGCTTGGCCAGGTAGTTCTCCACCGCGTGGTGCGGTACGCCGGCCATCGGGATCGGCTCGCCCGCCGAGGCGCCGCGTTTGGTCAGCGAGATATCCAGCAGTTGGGAAGCGCGCTTGGCGTCGTCGTAAAACAGCTCGTAGAAGTCGCCCATGCGGTAGAACAGCAGGATTTCAGGATGCTGGGCCTTGAGGCGCAGGTACTGCTGCATCATCGGCGTGTGCGAATCGAGTTTATCGGTGCTATTCATGCGATTATTTTTCCAATCCATTGAATGTAAAGGGAACTGTGATTTTCATTGTCGTCATTCGCTATCACATTGTTTCAGCAGGCGTCGCCCCACTCAGCGCTTGGCGGGCGGCGCAAATCAAATCATCAAAACGCCAAACGGCGCGCTCAAACCTGAGGTTTGCACAGACGCTTATACTAGCCCAGCGGGCAATCGGCTGTCACAGGTAAAAATGGGAAGCGCTGCGCAAGGCGGGTTTGTAACGCGGCGAGATTGTTGTTCGCCTGCGGGCAACAACGCAAGTGGCCGCCCGGAGTGGTGGTGAAGCTATTGCTCGGGAGTGAGAGGCAAGGGAATGAAGTCCTGTACATTCCTTGATATAATGTCTTCAGCAAATTTGCGAACAGAGGTTGTCATGAGTAACAGCAAAAAAGTGCAGGTGGGTTATGCTAAGCCGTCCCGTACGGACATTGCGCGTTCCGTGGCGACGTCAACGGCGGTTGAAACAGGTCAACCCTCAGCCAGAGTTGAAGCTTCTTTAGAAGAAGCGCGTAAAAAATTTGCTCATTTACGCCTTGCCTAATACCTTCTTAGTGCTTGACTGACCCAGTGTTTCATCGGTTCGTAGTTCATGTTCATACCTGAGTGAATCGCTGAGATATATTGGGCTCTGTTTTGTTCCCAGCTTTGATAATCCAACGGTTTATGCCCGCCCTGAACCGCCATCACATCGGCCAACAGCCGTGACAAACGGCCATTCCCTTCTCTGAAGGGATGTATGAGTATCAGTTCAACATGGATTATTGCAATCGCTTCTATCAGCTGTTCTTCGCTCATGGCTGAGCAAGGTGTGTAACGAGCCAGGTATTCCACCTCGAAATCGTCCAGTAGTTTGGGCAATCGCGTCGAAGGGGCAAACATAAAGCCCCCTTTGCTGATATTGACAGTTCTTGCTTGTCCAGCCCATGCATAGATATTGCCTAACCAGCGGCGATGCCAGCCCTTGATCATCTCGACTGTGATTTTCCCTAACGGAAAATGCTGTTCGAAAACGGAATGGTAGAGCTGTTCCAGCAATACCAATTCGGCATCGTCGAGTTCATTGCTATCGGCAATACCCAGCTTGTTGGCTAGAACTTGCTCGCCGGATTCTTTCTCATATTGGCCTTCGCTGCTGGAAACATGGTATCGGCTCATGCTTACGCTCGGTAAATGAGGCGGGAGATAAGGCAAGTATAATCAGCGATACGCGGCGGAACAATTTAATTAAAATCAGGTTGTTAAGTCAGGATTAATCATAAGTATGATTAATGACATCGAAGTAAATAGTTTCAATTTTTTGGATGTTAACGATACAACGCGAGTGGCCGCCCGCTGAGGCGGCGTAGAGGTTATTGCGCGGCGGTGAGAGGCAAGGGCAGTTGATAGATGCGGAAGCTGTCGGGCACTTCGGTTTCATGGCCGGGCAGCAGGCGGTGGCGGATGCGCGACTCGCTGACGAAGGCGCAGCCTTGTGGGGTGATAGTCAGGTTGACCGGCGACTCCATGCCTTCGCGCAAGACCTCAATCCGATGCATGCCGGTCGCTTTTGGCAACGCGATCCGCAGGATCCGCCCTTGGCCGCTCTGGATCCCGTTCTCCAGCACGATCAATGCGCCGTCTGGCGCCAATCCCATTCCGTCCGGGTTTTCAATCAGGCGCGGCAGCTGCATTTCCGTCAGCTGCGGCTTTGGATCGTGATAGCTGAGAGTGTAAAGCTTACCGGTGCCGAAATTGGCGACAGCCATCAGCCGATCGTCGAGCAGCACGATCCCGGCGGCGCCCAGCCCGCTCGGAGCCGCCAACCGCGCATCCTGAAACAGCGTACTGAATGCCGCTTCGCCCGGCCGCAAGCGCAGGATGCCGCCGCCTCGGGTTTCTGTCACGTACACCGTACCGTCTGCGCCGAGCACGATATCGTTGCCCATTTCCCCCGTCGGCAGCGCCAGGCTGCGGTTGAGCGTGCCATCGGCGACGTTCAGCGCATAGATGCGGTTGGCGCGCGATTTGCCGCCGGAAAGGAAGTCCGGCGAATTGCCCCATAGCAACCCGCGCCGTTCGTCCAGCCGCAGCGCGTTTGAGGCGAACACCGTGTCAGCGCCAGGGAAAAAGGTTTCCCACGCTTTACCCGGCCGCTTGCGAAGCACGTTGCCGCTGGTGATCAGGCCGACATACAGCGTGCCGTCCGCCGCGCGGGCGATGCCGTTGGGATAAAGCGCGCCGGGCGGCAGCGTCATGCTGCTTTCGGCGCAGTGGGTATTGGCGGCGGCCTGCGCCGGAGTGGTCAGGGGGAGTGCGGCGGCGAGGGTGAACAACGCTGCTCGCGCGGTAAGCGCATATGACATGTCTTCTCTCCTGGAATGACGGAAAAGAAAAGGGGCTACCAGCGATCGGGGCGGGCAGCGTGCGCCATCGGCGCCTCCAGCGCGGCCACGTCTTGCGGCGATAAGCTGAGATTGAGCGCCGCCAGCGCATCCTGCAGATGGTGCGGCTTGGACATGCCCACCAGCGGCGACGCCACGCCGGGTTTGGCCAGCAGCCAGGCCAGCGCGATCTGCGCCGGTGGAACGCCGCGCGCGGCCGCCACCTCCGCTACCGCTGCGACGGTGCGTTCCACTTCGTTTCTGCCGCCGTACCAACGGGGCGCCTGTTCGTCGGTGGCGGCGCGCAGCGTGCCGGCGTTGCCGGAACCGGCCAGCACGCCGCGGGCCAGCGGCGACCAGGGCGTCAGGCTGAGCCCCTCCTCCAGGCAAAGCGGGATCAGCTCCTCTTCATCTTCACGCGTCACCAGGTTGTATTGGCTTTGCAGCGAAATAAACGGCGCCAGGCGGTGCTGACGCTGAAAGGCCAGCATTTTCATCAGGCGCCAGGCGTGCAGCGAGGAGGCGCCGAGATAGCGGATTTTGCCCGCCCGCACCAGGCCGTCGAGGGTGTCGGCGGTTTCTTCGATCGGCGTTTCGGTGTCGAAGCGGTGCAGTACAAACAGATCGAGGTAATCCGTCCCCAACCGCTGCAAAGAGGCGTCGACGCTGTACAGCAGGTGCTTGCGCGACAGCCCTCGGCTGTTCGGCTGCGCGTCCATCGGAAAGTAGGCCTTGGTGGCGATCACCACGTCTTCGCGGCGGGCGAACGCCTTCAGGGCGCGGCCGAGAATGCGCTCGCTTTCTCCGCCGGAGTAAATGTTGGCGGTATCGAAAAAATTGATGCCCGCTTCCAGCGCTTCGCGGATAAAGGGGCGCGCTTCATCTTCCTTCAGCACCCAGGGGCGCCAGGCCGGCTCGCCATAGGTCATGCAGCCCAGGCAGAGACGAGACACTTTCAGGCCGCTGTCGCCAAGCCGAACGTAGTTCATGGCATCGTCTCCTCAGCGCATGCCGGCGATGGTGTAACCGCCGTCCACCAGCAGGCTTTGGCCGGTGATGAAGCGGGCCTCGTCCGTCGCCAACCACAGCGCCACATCGCCGATGTCTTCCGATTCACCCAGGCGGCCGGCGGGCGTATGGGCGATAAAGGGCGCGAACGCCGCGCTGTCGGCCACGCTGCCGCGTGCCATCGGCGTGTCGATGATGCCGGGGTTGATGTTGTTGACGCGGATGCCCTGGCCGCTGTATTCGAGCGCCACCGCGCGGATCATCGCATCGAGCGCCCCTTTGCTGGCGGAGTAGCTGGATGAGCCGGCCAGCGCGCCGTGGGTCAGCCAGGAGGAGGTGTTGATGATCACGCCGCCCGAGTGCTGAGCCAGGAAAGTTTCAATCTCGTATTTCATCGCCAGCCAGACGCCTCTGAGGTTAATGGCAATCACCCGGTCAAAATCCTCGCTGCTCTGTTCGGTGATGGGGGCGAAGTTGCCGATGATGCCGGCGTTGTTGAAAGCGACGTCGAGCCGGCCGTAGTGGGCGGTCACCGCGGCGAGTAGCCGGCGGATATCGTCTTCTTGGGAGACGTCGGTCACGATGGGCAGGGCATCGCCGCCAGCCAGCGCGATATCGCGCGCCGTGGCTTCGATCTCCGCCGCGCGCCGGCCGGCCAGCGCCACGTTGGCGCCTTCGCGGGCATAGGCCAGCGCGGCGGCGCGGCCGATGCCGGTGCCGCCGCCGCTCACCAGTACGACTTTGCCCGCCAGACGGCGCGGCGTTTCATGGGTTGGAGCTGTAGCATTAATCATCGCATCGATACCTGGTAATGGGTTCGATCGCAATGCTATGTTGTTAGATGACGGATAACTATCCGCTAAAAATTCATCTCACTATTAGATAATTTATATCAATAGCATGAAGAAACCCGAACTGTCCGGCCTGGCGGCCTTCGTGGCTATCGCCAGTGAACGCAGCTTCCGCCGCGCCGCCGCCCGATTGGGCGTGACGCCGCCGACGCTGACCCACACCCTGCGCGAACTTGAAGCGCAGGTGGGCATTCGCCTGCTGAACCGCACCACCCGCAACGTCTCGCCGACGGAGGCCGGAGAGCATCTGCTGGCGCAGCTGGTGCCGGCTTTTACCGACATCGACGCCGCGCTGGAGAGCCTGAATGCGTTTCGCGAAGGGCCACGTGGCCTGGTGCGTATCAACGCGCCGCGTTCGGCGATCGATCTCGCCATCGTGCCGCATCTGGGACGGCTGGCCAGCGAATATCCCGGCATTACGCTGGAAGTGGTGGCGGACGAGGGGTTCGCCAACATCGTCGAGCAGGGCTTTGACGCCGGCATCCGGCTCGGCGAGGATCTGCACAACGATATGCGCGCGGTGCGCCTGACGCCGGATCTGCGTTTTGCCATCGTCGCCACGCCGGATTACTTTCAACGGCACGGTGAACCGACGCACCCGCAGGATTTACTGCAGCATCGCTGCATCGGTTGGCGCAAAGCTTCTTCAGGCGAGCGCTACAAATGGGCCTTTCAGCAGGGGGAGCAGCGATTTTCCGTGGCGGTTAACAGCCCGTTGATACTCGATGACGGCAGGATGATGGTGCAGGCGGCGCTGGCGAACGTCGGCATCGCTTTCGCCATCGAGCAGGAGGTGGAAGAATATCTGGCGAGCGGGCGGCTGCGGCGGGTGCTGGCCGATTGGTGCGCGCCGTTTCCCGGTTTTTACCTCTATTACCCCAACCGCAGAAACCATTCCGTGGCGTTGGCCACGGTGATTGAGTTGCTGCGTCTGCCCACGTAATCCTCTTCACCTGCCATCGCGTTCGGATGGCCGCAGGCGAATCAAGCTTGAACTATTTTTATTCCCTCGCCGTTTGTTCAGACGCAAATAAACCCTTAAATTCCCAGCGAGTTCATAACTTGCTGTTTATAATTGTTATTTGATTATTTATTACGAATATTCTGAGTTTTTATCGGTTGTTTGAGAGCCCGGTCACACTATTTTTTTGTGCGAAATGTGAAGAGGGTCAATCCATCAGGTCAATGAGAGACGGTTCTGTCTCCTTCTGGCTTACCGATCCTTTTTTCATGCTCCGTATACTGTCTGTAACCAGGGCAACGTGACGGAAATTTTCATAAGGAATGTGCGTGAAGCAATCGTGATTGCATCTGGCATACAAATAACACCGGGTTTTTTTGATTATCTGAGGTGCTTGGTATGGAAAAGAAAAAAATCTATCTGTTTTGTTCTGCCGGAATGTCCACTTCCCTGTTGGTATCAAAAATGAAGGCGCAGGCCGAAAAATATGAAGTGCCGGTGATCATCGCCGCCTATCCGGAAGCGCTGGCCGCGGAGAAGGGGGTTGAAGCGGATCTGATCCTGCTGGGGCCGCAGATCGCCTACACCCTGCCGGAAGTGCAGAAACAGTTGCCCAATAAACCTGTTGAAGTCATCGATCCGCTGCTGTACGGCAAGGTCGATGGGCTGGGCGTGCTGAAGGCCGCGGTGGCCGCCATCAAGAAAGCCAATCAATAACAGGAGGCCGCCGTGAATACCCTCATTGCCTCGCTCGAGAAGGTTATCCTGCCTTTCGCCGTAAAAATCGGTAAGCAGCCCCACGTCAACGCCATCAAAAACGGCTTTATCCGCCTGATGCCGCTGACCTTGACCGGGGCGATGTTCGTGTTGATCAACAACGTGTTCCTGAGCTTTGGCGAGGGATCGTTCTTCTATTCGCTGGGCGTGCGATTGGACGCATCCACCATCGAGACGCTCAATAGCCTGAAGAGTATTGGCGGCAGCGTTTACAACGGTACGTTGGGGATCATGTCCCTGATGACGCCGTTCTTTATCAGCATGGCGCTGGCCGAAGAGCGCAAGGTCGATCCCCTGGCCTCGGCGCTGCTGGCGGTGGCGGCCTTCATGACCGTCACGCCGTTCAACGTCGGCGAGGCCTATGCGGTGGGCGCCAATTGGCTGGGCGGCGCCAACATCATTTCCGGTATGGTGATCGGGCTGGCGGTGGCTGAGATGTTTGCCTTCATCGTGCGGCGCAACTGGGTGATCAGCCTGCCGGACAGCGTGCCGGCTTCGGTGTCGCGCTCCTTCTCGGCGCTGATCCCCGGCTTCATCATCCTCTCCATCATGGGGCTGGTGGCGTTCGCGCTGGCGCACTGGGGCACCAACTTCCACCAGATCATCATGGACGGCATTTCGGCACCGCTGGCCAAGATGGGCAGCGTGGTGGGCTGGGTATACGTGCTTTTCTCTTCGCTGCTGTGGTTCTTTGGGGTACACGGTTCCATGGCGCTGGCGGCGCTGGACAGCGGCATCATGACGCCGTTCGCGCTGGAAAACGTGGAGCTGTACAATAAATACGGTTCGGTCGAGGCGGCGGTGGCCGCCGGCAAAGAGTTCCACATGTGGGCGAAACCGTTCGTCGACTCTTATATTTACCTCGGTGGCACCGGTTCGACGCTGGGCCTGATCATCGCCATCTTCATCGCCTCGCGCCGCGAAGATTACCGCCAGGTCGCCAAACTGGCGACGCCATCCGGCATTTTCCAGATTAACGAACCTATCCTGTTCGGTTTGCCGGTGATCATGAACCCGGTGATGTTTATTCCGTTCATCCTGGTGCAGCCGGTGCTGACCCTCATCACCTCGCTGGCTTACTACTCCGGGCTGATCCCGCCGATCACCAACATCGCGCCCTGGACCATGCCGGTCGGCCTGGGAGCGTTCTTCAACACCAACGGCAGCATCATGGCCCTGTTGCTGAGCTTGTTCAACCTGGCGGTCGCCACCGTGATTTATCTGCCGTTCGTGGCGATTTCCAACAAGGCGCAAAGCCAGATCGACGCGGCGACGGAAAGCGAAGAAGACATCGCCAAGGCGCTGAAATTCTAACTGTGGAACGGGGCGGCGCGGTCGCCCCGCGAGGGACGCGAATATGGAATATCAATTTGCCGACGGGTTCTGGTGGGGCAGCGCCACCTCCGCGCCGCAGTCTGAAGGAGCGGCCGCGCGCGATGGCAAGAGCCGCAACATCTTCGACTATTGGTACGAGATCGCGCCCGAGCGCTTTCACGATCGGGTGGGGCCGGCCGAGGCCTCGACCTTTTATGACCATTTCCGCACCGATATCGGGCTGCTCAAAACGCTGGGCCATAATACTTTCAGAACCTCGATCTCGTGGTCGCGGCTGATCCCGGACGGCGACGGTGAAGTGAACCCGCAGGCGGTGGCGTTCTATAACGCGATGATCGACGAGCTGCTGGCGCAGGGCATCACCCCGTTTATCAATCTCTATCACTTCGATATGCCGCTGTGCATGCAACAGCGCGGCGGCTGGGAAAGCCGGGCGGTGGTCGAAGCCTATGCGCGTTACGCCGATACCTGTTTCGGCCTGTTTGGCGATCGGGTCACCCACTGGTTCACCTTCAACGAGCCGATCGTGCCGGTGGAAGCCGGTTACCTGAATGACCTGCACTACCCTTGCGTGGTGGACTTCAAACGGGCGGTCACCGTGGCGTATCACAGCGTACTGGCGCACGCCATGGCGGTGCAGCGTTTCAGAGCGCGGGGGCTGCCGGGGAGCATCGGCATCATTCTGAATCTGAGCCCGACCTATCCGCGCTCCGACGCGCCGGAGGATCGGCAGGCCGCACACGACGCCGATCTGCTGCTCAACCGCAGTTTCCTCGATCCGGTCGCCAAAGGGCGTTACCCGGCCGCATTGCTGCACCTGTTGGAGCGACATGGGCTGATGCCCTACTGCGAACCGCAGGACGCGCAGCTGATCGAAGGCGGCGTGGTGGATATCCTCGGCGTCAACTACTACCAGCCGCGCAGGGTACAGGCGAAAGCGGGGCGCCGCGCCGGGGAGCCGATCGCGCTGCCGGAGGACTTGTTCAGTTACTATGCAATGCCGGGCCGCAAAATCAATCCGCATCGCGGCTGGGAGATCTATGAGAAGGGGCTGTACGACATTCTGATGGATCTGAAAGAGAACTACGGCAATCTGCCTTGTTATATTTCCGAAAACGGCATGGGCGTTGAGGGCGAAGAGGCGTTTATCGGCGCCGATGGGCGGGTGGAGGACGATTACCGCATCGAGTTTATTCGCGATCACCTGAAGTGGCTGCACCGCGCGCTGACGGAAGGCTCGCAGTGCAAAGGCTATCATCTGTGGACCTTTATCGACTGCTGGTCCTGGCTGAACGCCTACAAGAATCGTTATGGGCTGGTGCGGCTGGATCGGGCGGAGCAGCGGCGCACCATCAAAAAAAGCGGCTACTGGTTTGCCGAGGCGGCCAGACGCAACGGATTTGACTAACGGGAGGCCGGCGCCGTGTCCGATAACCGAATTTCGCTGAGTGCGAACGACGTGAAGCTGATTCGCGAGCAGGATTTCTTTAACAGCAAAGACTTTCACCTGTTTATCTATAACAAGGTGGAAAGCGCCACCGGGCTGCATCAGCACGACTATTACGAATTCACCATCGTGCTGAGCGGCAAATGCTATCAGGAGATCAACGGCAAGCGGGTGCTGCTGGAACGCGGGGATTTCGTCTTTATCCCCATCGGCTCTTACCACCAGAGCTTTTACGAGTTCGGCGCGACGAAAATCTTCAACGTGGCGGTCAGCAAAGCGTTCTTTGAAGAGCATTACTTGCAACAGCTGCCGCGTTGTTTTGTCGCCTCGCAGGCCTACAGCCTGAGAAGCGAGTTTTTGGCCTATATCGAATCGGTGGTGAGTTCCCCGCAGTTTCGTGAGGACGACTTCGCCGAATTCCTCGAAACATTGACCTTCTACGTGATCAGCCGCATCCGACATTACAAAGAAGAAAACGACGGCGGCGATGATATCCCGCAGTGGCTGAAGAACACTCTGGCCGGCATGCATGACAAGGCGATGTTCGGCGAAAAGGCGTTGGCGAACATGGTGGCGCTGTCGGGGAAAACCCAGGAGTACCTGACCCGGGCGATGCGGCGTTACTACCATAAAACGCCGATGCAGGTGATCAATGAGATCCGCATCAACTTCGCCAAGACGCAGCTGGAGGTCACCAACTATTCGGTTTCCGATATCGCCTTTGATTCCGGCTATGGCGACGTCAGCCTGTTCATTAAAAACTTCAAGCGGCTCACCGACGTGACCCCAGGCAACTACCGAAAAAAGTGTTACGGCCCTCTTTAGGGCCGCTCCCGATCAGTATCAACGCCGATATGCCGATGAGCTTCAGGGCGCCGGCCGGTTAATCATTTGATTTTTATCTTAGCGAAAGGGAATGCCGCACCGGTCGGTCGGCCCTCCCTTGCCAAAAATTCATCCCGCGGGAGCCACAATGGAAAAACTACTGGTCGTGAATGCCGACGATTTCGGTCTGAGCAAAGGGCAGAACTATGGCGTTATCGAGGCGTATCAGCATGGCGTCGTTTCCTCCACCACGGCGATGGTGAACGGCGGCGGCGCGGAGCATGCTGCAGCGCTCAGCCGGCAATATCCCGGATTGCCGATCGGGCTGCATTTCGTTTTGACCCATGGCAAGCCGCTGGGCGCCATGCCTTCGTTGGTCAACGAACATGGCGAACTGGGCAAATGGCTGTGGCGCCGCGCCGAGGCCGGCGAGCTGTCGCTGGACGAAATTCACGAGGAGCTGCAGCGCCAGTTCGCGCGGTTTGTGACGCTGTTCGGCCGCCCGCCGACGCATATCGACAGCCATCACCATGTGCATATGCAGCCGCAAATTTATCCGCTGGTGGAGGCGTTCGCGCAAGCGCAGGGTCTGCCGTTGCGTCTCGATCGCGAAGAGGCGAAACGGCGCGAACTGGCGTTGCAGACTCCCTGCAGTACCGACGCGTTTGACGCGGGATTCTACGGTGAGACGATTTCCGAAACGTTGTTCCTGCAAAGGTTGGCGCGTGCCGACGAGCAGGGCGCCGAGTCACTGGAAATGATGTGCCACCCGGCCTTTCTCGACGCGACGATCCTGCAGAGCCAATACTGCCATCCGCGCCTCGCCGAGCTGGATGTGTTGACTGCGCCGACGCTGAAAGCGGCGATCGCCGAACGCGGTTTTCTGCTGGGCTCTTTCCGGGATCTGTAACGCAGTCATTTACAGCATGGCGTGCGCCTTTTTCAGACCGGTGTCTTCTTCCGGATCCGCCCCCTGAGCTGAGGGTTCCGCCTCCTGTTCTTCGGGCTGCGGCTCCTCGACATCGGGCGCCGCTTCCGGCGGCGGCATGGTGTCGTGAATGATCTGCTCATCGAAGGTTGGATTGAGCGCCGGCGACAGCGGCGAGCTGGCGAGGCTGTCTGGCAGCGGGATGTGGGGCACCGGCGCGTCCTGCGCCAGCTGCGGTTCTTCCGCTTTCGCCGTGCGGCTGAGGGCCGCCAGCAGCACGCCGCACAGGGCGAAAAAGGCGTACAGGATATTGCCGCCCAGCGGTTCGATCAGCGCGCCGACCGCCAATGGCCCGATGCTGGCGCCGACGCCGAACGCCATCAGCAGACAGGCGGCCAGCGAGACGCGGCGTTCCGGCTCGATCAGATCGTTGGCCAGCGCCACCGCCAGCGGGTAGAGCGTAAATTGCAACATGCTGACGACGAACCCGACCGCCAGCAGCAGCGGGAAATCGATGTGCGGCAGCAGCGCCAGCGGCAGCGCCGCCACGATCAGCAAAATGGCGTTGAGGCGCATCAGCAACGGGCGATTATAGCGATCCGACAGCCAACTGAGCGGGAACTGCGCGATCAGCCCGGCGAAGATGGCCAGCGCCATGAACAGGCCGGTTTGCTGAGTGGTTAAGGACTGCAGGCTGGCGTAGACCGGCGCCAGGCCGTAAAACGAGCCCACCACCATGCCGATCACCAGCGTGGTGGCCAGCACCTTGGGAATGGCGCCGACAAAGTAACGCAGCTCCATCGGGGCCGGCGACATATGGCGCGCATTGGTGCGGGTGGTAAGCGCGATCGGCACCAGACAAAGCGCGAAGCACAGCGCGATCACCAGCAGCGTGGTGATGCCCAGGTTGCTCTGCAGCATCAGCACGATCTGGCCCAGCGACATGCCAAGATAGGTCGCCGCCATATAGAAGCCGAACACCATGCCGCGCTGGTTGGATTCCGCCTGGTCGTTCAGCCAGCTTTCCAGCACCATATACTGGCACATCATGCACAACCCGATCACCAGACGCAGCGCAACCCAGGCGGGAATGAACGCCGTCAGGCCGTGCCCCAGCACCGCAGCGGTGATGATGCCGGCGCAGGCCACGTAGGCGCGGATATGCCCGACGCGGGCGATGAGAAAGTGGCCGACCTTGCCGCCGATCACCAACCCGATGTAGTTGGCGGCGATGATGGCGCCGATCAGCGCGCTGCTGACGTGGATGGAGGTCAGCCGCAGCGAGACGTAGGTGGTGAGCAGGCCCGAGCCCAACAGCAGCAGCAGGGTGGTGGTGTACAACGGCAAGAATACGCCCAACGTTTTTTTCACGCTATCATCCTAATCTCTTCTGGTGCGCCCTGAGGCCGCCGCAGCGTGCCGCCTCCGTGATGTTCCTTGTGCTGGTGCGCCGCCGCTCGATGGGGCGCTTCTTTTGATACTAGCAGCTTGGCCGGGCGCTTAAAACCGCACCTCCTGCGAAGCGCTGCGCATTTCCACGCGCCAGCCGCTGCAGCGCCTTGATAAATGCTACTATCGGGCGCATATATCTGAATTCGCAAGGGAGGGGTTATGAGTGAAAACCAACTGCGCCGGCTCAGCGTGCTGGCAGGGGAGAAACTGAAGGCTCAGGGCCGCTGGATCACCTGCGCGGAATCCTGCACCGGCGGCGGCATCGCCAAGGCCATTACCGATATCGCCGGCAGCTCCGCCTATTTCGATCGCGGTTTCGTCACCTACAGCAATGCGGCGAAACATGATCTGCTGGGAGTGAGCGAAGCGACGTTGGCGGCGCACGGCGCGGTCAGCGAAGAGGTGGTGCGCGAGATGGCCATAGGGGCGCTGCGGGCGGCGCAGGCCGATCTGGCGCTGTCGGTGAGCGGCATCGCCGGCCCGGACGGCGGCAGCGCGGAAAAGCCGGTCGGCACCGTGTGGTTCGGCTTCGCCAGCAGCGATGGCCGGGGGCTGTCGCGCAAGATGCAATTCGAGGGCGACCGCGACGCGGTGCGGCTGCAGGCGACGATTTTCGCGCTGCAAACCGCCATCGACGAATTTTTGTAAATTAGGCTTGATACTGTATGACCATACAGTATAATTAGTGGCATTTCCTGCACAACATACATTCAGTGGCAGTGTGGGGTAACACCGGCATTGCGAAACGAAGGAGCAAAAATGGCTATTGATGAGAACAAGCAAAAGGCGTTAGCTGCGGCACTGGGCCAGATTGAGAAACAGTTCGGCAAAGGCTCCATCATGCGCCTGGGTGAAGACCGCTCCATGGACGTGGAAACGATCTCCACCGGCTCACTGTCACTCGATATCGCTCTGGGCGCCGGCGGCCTGCCAATGGGCCGCATCGTCGAAATTTACGGCCCGGAATCCTCCGGTAAAACCACTCTGACGCTGCAGGTGATCGCCGCCGCGCAGCGCGAAGGCAAAACCTGTGCGTTCATCGATGCCGAGCACGCGCTGGATCCTATCTATGCGAAAAAGCTGGGCGTCGATATCGACAACCTGCTGTGCTCCCAGCCGGACACCGGCGAGCAGGCGCTGGAAATCTGTGATGCGCTGACCCGCTCCGGCGCGGTTGACGTCATCATCGTCGACTCCGTGGCGGCGCTGACGCCGAAGGCGGAAATCGAAGGTGAAATCGGCGATTCGCACATGGGGTTGGCGGCGCGCATGATGAGCCAGGCCATGCGTAAGCTGGCCGGCAACCTGAAAAACGCCAATACCCTGCTGATCTTCATCAACCAGATCCGTATGAAAATTGGTGTGATGTTCGGCAACCCGGAAACCACGACCGGCGGTAACGCCCTGAAGTTCTACGCTTCGGTGCGTCTGGATATCCGTCGTATCGGCGCCATCAAAGAAGGCGACGAAGTGGTGGGCAGCGAAACCCGCGTGAAAGTGGTGAAGAACAAAATCGCTGCGCCGTTCAAACAGGCTGAGTTCCAAATCATGTACGGCGAAGGCATCAACAGCCGTGGCGAACTGGTCGATCTGGGCGTGAAGCACAAGATGATCGAAAAAGCCGGCGCCTGGTACAGCTATAACGGCGAGAAGATCGGTCAGGGCAAGGCGAATGCCTGTAACTTCCTGAAAGAAAACCCGGCTATCGCCGCCGAGCTGGATAAGAAGCTGCGCGACCTGCTGCTGCACAGCGGCGGTGAGCTGGTGGCTGCCTCCGGTGACGACTTCGAAGATGACGAAGCAGAAACCAGCGAGCAGTTCTAATCGCTGAAGATGTGCGCCGCCGTTTATGTGGCGCATATCCTCTGAATTCAGGCTTGAATGATGAATGACTTGCTAAGCCGCGCCATGCGCCTGCTGTCGCAACGCGATCATAGTGAAGCTGAACTGCGCCGCAAACTTGCGGCGCAGCCGTTTGTGGCGAAAGCCCGGTTTGGCGGCAAGGGGCCGCATGCGCCGACATCGCCGACGGTGGCCGAAGAGCCGGTGGATCCTGCGCTGATCGATCAGGTTATCGTCTACTGTTACCAGCACAACTGGCTGGACGATAAGCGTTTCGCCCACAGCTACATCGGCAGCCGCAGCCGCAAAGGTTATGGCGCGCAGCGCATCCGCAGCGAACTGATGCAAAAGGGCGTGGATAAAGCGCTGGTGCAGGACGCGCTGGCGGAATGCGATATCGACTGGTGCGAGCAGGCGAAACAGGTGGCGCAGCGAAAATTTGGCGATGCGTTGCCAACTGACTGGAAAGAGAAAGCCAAAGTGCAGCGTTATCTGCTCTATCGCGGCTTCTTCCAGGAAGAAATTCAGTCAATTTACCGTGATTTTGCGCAATGAGCGCACACGGGGTTTTACTTCCCTCTGAAGAAAATTTATCTTATCCCCACTTTTTGTTCGTGAGCTGGTTGTCATCGTCGGGATGACGCGCCACCGGCTCACGTGTCGTTATTCTAGCCTTTCCAGGAAAATTATGAGCAAGAGCACCGCTGAGATCCGTCAAGCGTTTCTCGATTTCTTTCATAGTAAGGGTCATCAGGTTGTAGCAAGCAGCTCCCTGGTGCCTAACAATGATCCGACATTGCTGTTTACCAATGCCGGCATGAACCAATTTAAGGATGTTTTCCTGGGGCTCGACAAACGCGCCTATTCCCGCGCCACCACCTCGCAGCGCTGCGTGCGCGCAGGCGGCAAGCATAACGACCTGGAAAACGTCGGTTATACCGCTCGTCACCACACCTTCTTTGAAATGCTGGGCAACTTCAGCTTCGGCGATTACTTCAAGCACGACGCGATCAGCTACGCGTGGGAACTGCTGACCGGTGAAAACTGGTTCAACCTGCCGAAAGAGAGACTGTGGGTCACCGTGTATGAAACCGATGACGAAGCGTTCGACATCTGGCAGAAGCAAATCGGCGTACCGGCGGAGCGCATTATCCGCATCGGCGACAACAAGGGCGCGCCTTTCGCTTCCGATAACTTCTGGCAGATGGGCGACACCGGTCCATGCGGCCCGTGCACCGAGATTTTCTACGATCACGGCGATCACATCTGGGGCGGCCCTCCAGGCAGCCCGGAAGAAGACGGCGACCGTTACATCGAGATCTGGAACATCGTTTTCATGCAGTTCAACCGTCAGTCCGACGGCACCATGCTGCCGCTGCCGAAACCTTCGGTGGATACCGGCATGGGTCTGGAACGCATCGCGGCGGTGTTGCAGCATGTGAACTCCAACTATGAGATCGACCTGTTCCGCACCCTGATCGCCGCCGTGGCGAAAGTGACCGGCGCGGCCGATCTGGACAACAAATCTCTGCGCGTTATTGCCGACCACATCCGTTCCTGCGCTTTCCTGGTGTCTGACGGCGTGATCCCCTCTAACGAAAACCGCGGCTACGTGCTGCGTCGCATCATTCGCCGCGCGATCCGCCATGGCAACATGCTGGGCGCGAAAGATACCTTCTTCTACAAGCTGGTAGCGCCGCTGATCGAAGTGATGGGCCCGGCGGCCGACGAGCTGAAACGCCAGCAATCGCTGGTGGAACAGGTGCTGAAAACCGAAGAGGAGCAGTTTGCCCGCACGCTGGAGCGTGGCCTGGCGCTGTTGGACGAAGAGCTGGCCAAGCTGCAGGGCGATACCCTGGACGGCGAAACCGCTTTCCGTCTGTACGATACCTACGGTTTCCCGGTGGATCTGACCGCTGACGTCTGCCGCGAACGCGGTCTGAAAGTCGACGAAGCGGGCTTTGAAGAAGCGATGGAAGCACAGCGTCGCCGCGCGCGCGAATCCAGCGGCTTCGGCGCCGACTACAACAGCCTGATCCGCGTGGACGGCAGCAGCCAGTTCAGCGGCTACGATCACGACGAGCAGCAGGCGACGGTCATCGCACTGTTCCGCGACGGCCAGCCTGTCGATCAGATCAACGCCGGCGAAGAGGCGGTGGTGGTGCTGGACGAGACGCCGTTCTACGGTGAATCCGGCGGCCAGGTCGGCGATAAAGGCGTGCTGAAAGCCACCGGCGCCGAGTTTGTGGTCAACGACACCCAGAAATACGGTCAGGCTATCGGCCATCAAGGCAAGCTGGCGCAAGGTTCGCTGAAGCTGAACGATCGCGTGGATGCGCAGATCGACGCCGAGCGCCGCAACAGCATCCGTCTGAACCACTCCGCGACCCACCTGCTACACGCCGCGCTGCGCCAAACGTTGGGCGAGCACGTTGCGCAGAAAGGCTCTCTGGTTAACGACAAATACCTGCGCTTCGACTTCTCGCATTTTGAAGCGATGAAGCCGGAACAAATTCGCGCGGTGGAAGATCTGGTTAACCAGCAGGTGCGTCGTAACCTGCCGGTGCAGACCGAGCTGATGGCGTTGGAAGACGCGAAAGAGAAGGGCGCAATGGCGCTGTTCGGTGAGAAGTACGACGACAACGTGCGCGTGCTGACCATGGGCGACTTCTCCACCGAGCTGTGCGGCGGCACCCACGCCAGCCGCACCGGCGATATCGGCCTGTTCCGCATTCTGAGCGAATCGGGCACCGCGGCGGGCATCCGCCGTATTGAAGCGGTGACCGGCGCTGGCGCTATCGCTACGCTGCATCAGCAAAGCGATTTGTTGCAAGACGTTGCTCAGTTGGTGAAGGGCGACAGCAACAACCTGACCGATAAAGTGCGCTCGGTGCTCGATCGCACGCGCGTGCTGGAAAAAGAACTGCAGCAACTGAAAGATCAGCAGGCGGCGCAGGAAAGCGCGTCGCTGTCCAGCCAGGCGAAAGTGGTTAACGGCGTGAAGCTGTTGGTCAGCCAGTTGGACAATGTCGAAGCCAAAATGCTGCGCACCATGGTGGATGACCTGAAAAATCAATTGGGTTCGGCCATTATCGTGTTGGCGACGACGGCTGATGACAAAGTCAGCCTGGTCGCAGGCGTGACCAAGGATCTGACTGACCGCGTGAAAGCCGGCGAGTTGATCGGCAACGTGGCGCAGCAGGTCGGCGGCAAGGGCGGTGGTCGCCCTGATATGGCGATGGCGGGGGGGACGGATATCAACGCCCTGCCAGCGGCGTTAAACAGCGTAGAAGCCTGGGTGGCCTCAAAGCTGTGAACATAAATAAATAGCACGGACAAACGCCATAATACTTTGTTGATTATGGCGTTTTCATACTGTGCTAACACAATTTAGTTACAATTGCGGGAACAAAGTTTTTCTGGTCGGCTAAACTTACCATTATCTGAGGTGGGACCAAGTCTGCTTACACTTATTGTGGATTGCGCGGCTTACGTTTTCACCACATATGATGGATAATGACGGGGAAACTGAGAGACCCGACTCTTTTAATCTTTCAAGGAGCAAAGAATGTTAATTCTGACTCGTCGAGTTGGTGAAACCCTCATGATTGGCGATGAGGTTACGGTCACTGTGCTAGGGGTAAAAGGCAACCAGGTGCGTATTGGTGTGAACGCCCCCAAAGAGGTTTCAGTTCACCGTGAAGAAATCTATCAGCGCATTCAGGCAGAGAAGTCTCAGCAGACGACTTACTGATTCCGAAGCAGCGTCTCGTTGCCAGACGAGACGCTACTGCATCGTTTTACCCACTTCTTTCGTTCTCCCCTCTCTTTTTCGTGATTATTTTCCCGGTTAGTTTCCTGCTTTATTGCTGCAGACGTTGCGGTTGCCTGTTGATAAAACGCCCTTTTTGCCGTGAAATCGCCCATGTTGGGTGCGAATTGTGCAAACGCGCATGAGTTGGGAAAAATTGTTTGACTTAAAAGTCGGAGAAAGTAATATGTGCGCCACGCAGTGCCGATGAGCTTCTCCAAAGCAAGTTAGGCACAATTCGAAAGAAGCGTATGGTGAGGTGGCCGAGAGGCTGAAGGCGCTCCCCTGCTAAGGGAGTATGCGGTCAAAAGCTGCATCCGGGGTTCGAATCCCCGCCTCACCGCCATTTGCATCCGTAGCTCAGCTGGATAGAGTACTCGGCTACGAACCGAGCGGTCGGAGGTTCGAATCCTCCCGGATGCACCATATTTTGCAGTATGGTGGGGTAGTAACAACGTACCATACGGTATCAAAAAAGAATTCCTGTGCATCCGTAGCTCAGCTGGATAGAGTACTCGGCTACGAACCGAGCGGTCGGAGGTTCGAATCCTCCCGGATGCACCATTCTTAATCTCACTCGTCGCGAAGAGAAATCTTCAAGCGGGTGGAAGAAAAGAAAGTGTTACCAGGGAGGATAACGTTGCTTAAGCAACGGCCCGCAGGGTGAGGCGCTAGCGCCGAATCATCCTCCCGGATGCACCATTCTTCAAGTCTGGTTTTATTAGCAAAGCCGGCACGCGGTAAAAATAGTAATGCATCCGTAGCTCAGCTGGATAGAGTACTCGGCTACGAACCGAGCGGTCGGAGGTTCGAATCCTCCCGGATGCACCATCTAAGAGAAGCCCGCCTTAGCGGGTTTTTGCTTTTCTGTTATTCGTGAAACAGGCAAGCGGCAAAAACAGTCATGCATCCGTAGCTCAGCTGGATAGAGTACTCGGCTACGAACCGAGCGGTCGGAGGTTCGAATCCTCCCGGATGCACCATGTTTAACCTCCCGTATCGCGAAGAGAAATCGTCATGCGGGTGGTAAAAAGAAAGTGTTACCAGGGAGGATAACGTTGCTTAAGCAACGGCCCGCAGGGGGAGGCGCTAGCGCCGAATCATCCTCCCGGATGCACCATCTAAGAGAAACCCGCTTTGGCGGGTTTTTCGCTTTTCAGCATTTAGCCATTCTCTCTTCACCCCTTTCCTTCTTTGCATCCGATCGATCACAGCACATTCCGCTATGACGCAGTCAGCGACAACCCAACGGCTTTACGCTAAAGTAGTTTTCTTTCCTCAACGATCATGGAGTAACGATGTACGACCGCTATCAGGGTCTTATTTTCGACATGGACGGCACGATTCTGGACACTGAGCCAACGCACCGTAAAGCGTGGCGCGAAGTGCTGTCCCGTTATGGCATGACGTTTGATGAAGCGGCCATGGTGGCGCTGAGCGGTTCACCGACCTGGCGCATCGCTCAGGCGATTATCGCCAGCCATCAGGCCGATCTCGATCCCCATCACCTGGCGGCGGAGAAAACGCGCGCGGTGGAAGCGATGCTGCTGGATAGCGTGCGTCCATTGCCATTGATCGAGGTGGTGAAGTCCTATCACGGCCGCCGTCCGATGGCGGTCGGCACCGGCAGCGAGCACCGCATGGCGGAAATGCTGCTGCGTCATCTCGGCCTGTTCAACTGCTTCGACGCGATCGTCGGTGCGGACGATGTACAGCGCCATAAACCGGAGCCGGATACCTTCCTGCGCTGTGCCGAACTGATCGGCGTGCCTCCGGAAAAATGCGTGGTGTTTGAAGACGCCGAGTTTGGCATTCAGGCGGCAAAAAATGCCGGCATGGCTGTGGTAGACGTTCGTACGCTGTGAGTAGTACGCTAGCCGTAATATCGTTATTTGGCAGCAGCTTCCTCAGTGCGACGCTGCTGCCGGGAAATTCAGAAATCGTTCTGGTCGCCTTGCTGACCCAGAGTCGCGTCTCGCCGGAGTTGCTGGTGCTGGCCGCGACCCTGGGCAACACTCTTGGCGGGTTGACCAATGTCATTATCGGGCGCCTGTTACCGGCGTTGAAACCACAGCGGGGGCTGGCAACGGCGCTCGGGTGGCTGCAACGCTTTGGCCCGGCTGCGCTGTTGCTCAGCTGGGTGCCGGTGGTGGGCGATTTGTTGTGCGTGTTGGCAGGTTGGCTGCGCATGCCCTGGGGCTCTGTCGCGCTGTTTCTGTGTATCGGAAAGGCGCTGCGTTACATCGTTTTGGCTATGATAACGGTACAGGGCATCGCCTGGTGGCAGTAACCAAGTGAATATAACTCAATATTCTCTCGGATGCGGATTCAGTATGCTTACGAGTTATTGTTTTTAGAAGCGGGAGGTCAATTTGATCCCGGACGTATCACAGGCGCTTTCTTGGTTGGAAGCCCATCCCCAGGCATTAAAAGGCATTCGTCGCGGCATCGAGCGTGAAACGCTGCGAGTCACGCCGAACGGCACCTTGGCGACCACCGGGCATCCGGAAAAGCTGGGGGCGGCATTGACGCACCACTGGATCACCACGGATTTCGCCGAGGCGCTGTTAGAGTTCATTACGCCGGTTGATGACAATATCGATCACTTGCTGACGTTCCTGCGCGATATTCATCGCTACGTGGCGCGCAACATTGGCGATGAGCGCATGTGGCCGCTCAGCATGCCGTGCTTTATCGAAGCCGAGCAGGACATCGAGCTGGCGCAGTTCGGTTCGTCGAACATCGGCCGCATGAAGACGCTGTACCGTGAAGGGCTGAAGAATCGCTATGGCGCGCTGATGCAGACCATTTCCGGCGTGCACTACAACTTCTCGCTGCCGTTGGAGTTTTGGCAGGCCTGGGCCGGCGTGCAGGACGCAGAAAGCGGTAAAGAGCAGATCTCGGCCGGTTATTTCCGCCTGATCCGCAACTATTACCGTTTCGGCTGGGTGATCCCGTATCTGTTCGGCGCATCGCCGGCCATTTGTTCTTCGTTCCTCAAAGGGCGCGAGACCAATCTGCCGTTCGAGCGCACCGAGCAGGGGATGTGCTACCTGCCGTACGCCACTTCGCTGCGCCTGAGCGACTTGGGTTATACCAATAAATCGCAGAGTAATCTGGGCATCACCTTCAACGATCTGCACAGCTATGTGGCCGGTTTGAAGCGGGCGATCGCCACGCCTTCCGAAGAGTTCGCCAAGCTGGGCGTGAAAGAGGGCGATCGCTACCTGCAGCTGAACAGCAACGTTCTGCAAATCGAGAATGAGCTGTATGCGCCGATCCGGCCAAAGCGCGTGACCCAAAGCGGCGAGACGCCGTCGGACGCGCTGCTGCGCGGCGGTATCGAATACATTGAAGTGCGTTCGCTGGACATCAACCCATTCTCGCCGATCGGCGTGGATGCGGTGCAGGCGCGTTTCCTGGATCTGTTCCTGGTGTGGTGCGCGCTGGCGGATGCACCGGAGATGAGCAGCGATGAGCTGCTGTGCACGCGCAAGAACTGGAACCGGGTGATCCTCGAAGGGCGCAAGCCGGGCCAGACCATCGGCATCGGCTGTGGCGCCAGCCATGAGCCGCTGGAGAAAGTCGGCAAGGCGCTGTTCGCCGATCTGCGTCGGGTGGCAGAAGTGCTGGACGGCGAAGCCGGCGATCGTCAATACCAGCAGGTGTGCGATGAGCTGGTCGCCGCGTTTGACGATCCTGAGCTGACCTTCTCCGCGCGCATTCTCAAGGCAATGAAGGCGGAAGGCACCGGGCGCGTCGGTTTGCAGCTGGCGGAGCAGTATCGCCAGACATTGCTGGAAGAACCGTTGGAAATCCTGAACGAAGCCGAGCTGGATAAAGAGCGGGAAGCCTCGTGGCAGCGTCAACGCGACATAGAAGCCAATGATACGCTAAGCTTTGAAGCGTTCCTGAAGCAAAACGGCGGAAGCTGAAAAAGAAAAAGGCCACATCAATGTGGCCAAATATGCATCTCTGATGACAGGGATGATGATAACAAATGCGCGTCTTTCACATACTCAGACTCGCAGGGTTGGAAAAGGTTTCCCGGTTAGGAAAAAAAGTTTCGAAATAAATGCTCTTTTACGAGGAGGTAGCGAAATGCCATTGCTGGATAGCTTTACCGTCGATCATACCCGTATGGCAGCTCCGGCTGTCCGCGTTGCAAAAACCATGAAAACGCCTCATGGCGATACCATCACGGTGTTTGATCTGCGCTTTTGCCGCCCGAACCTGGAAGTGATGCCCGAGCGCGGCATTCACACGCTGGAGCACCTGTTCGCCGGCTTTATGCGTGACCACCTGAACGGCCAGGGCGTGGAAATTATCGACATCTCCCCGATGGGCTGTCGCACCGGTTTCTACATGAGCCTGATCGGCGTGCCGGAAGAGCAGCGCGTTGCCGATGCCTGGAAAGCGGCAATGGCCGACGTGCTGAAAGTGACCGACCAGCGCAAGATCCCTGAGCTTAACGAGTACCAGTGCGGCACCTACCATATGCACTCGCTGGAAGAAGCGCAGGAAATCGCCAAGCACATTCTGGATCACGGCGTGGTGGTGAACCACAACGACGAGCTGGCGCTGCCGAAAGAGAAGCTGCAGGAACTGCATATCTAGTCGTGCGTGGCCCGCAAAATAAAAAAAGACGCGATTTCGCGTCTTTTTTACGTTCTGGCCGAGGGCTAATGATGGCCGACGCTGGACTGCAGCGAGGTGATCGGCGTGACCCGCACCTGTTTAATCATGTTGCCCTGCACGTCGAGGATGTCGATATCGTAATGACCGATGCGCACCCGGGTGCCGATTTCGGGGATCTCTTCCAGCTCTTCCAGCAGCATGCCGTTGACGGTACGGGCTTCATTGGCCGGCAAGGTCCAGTTGAAGGCCTTGTTCAGCTCGCGCACGTTGGCGGTGCCGTCGATCAAGACCGAACCGTCGCTCTGCGGCGTGACTTCTTCCGCCAGCGTGGGTGACATCGAGGTGGTGAAATCGCCCACGATCTCCTCGAGGATGTCTTCCACCGTGACCAGGCCCTGAATGTCGCCGTACTCGTCGACCACGATGCCGACCTTCTCTTTGTTGCGCTGGAATTTCACCAGCTGCACGTTGAGCGGCGTGCCTTCCGGAACGAAATAGATCTCATCGGCGGCGCGCAGCAGGTTCTCTTTGTTGAACTCTTTTTTCTCGGTCATCAGGCGGTAGGCTTCGCGCACGCGCAGCATGCCGATCGCATCGTCCAGCGAGCTGCGATACAGCACGATGCGGCCGTGCGGCGAGTGGGTCAGCTGGCGCATGATCGACTTCCAGTCATCGTTGACGTCGATGCCGACGATCTCGGTGCGCGGCACCATGATGTCGTTGACCGTCACCTTTTCCAGATCCAGCACCGAGATCAGCATGTCCTGATTGCGGCGGGAGATCTGCGACTGGGATTCGCGCACGATGGTGCGCAGCTCATCCTTGCTGACGGCGTCGCTGATGCGCACGTTGGTGCGAATGCCGAACAGGCGCAAGGTCAGGCTGGTGATGCCGTTGAGCAGCCAGACCAGCGGGAACATCACCTTTTGCAACGGGGCCAGCAGGACGCTGCTGGGGAAGGCGATGCGTTCCGGATAGAGTGCGGCGAAGGTCTTCGGCAGCACTTCGGCGAACAGCAGCACGGCGAAAGTCAGTATGCCGGTCGCAATCGCCACGCCGAGATCGCCATACAGCCGCATGCCGACGATGGTCGCCAGCGCCGAAGCGAGGATGTTGACCAGGTTGTTGCCGATCAGCACCAGGCCGATCAGCCGATCCGGTTTTTGCAGCAGCTTCTCGACCCGACGCGCCGAGCGGTTGCCCTGTTTGGACAGGTGACGCAGGCGATAACGGTTGAGCGTCATCATGCCGGTTTCGGAGGCGGAGAAGTAAGCGGAGACCACGATCATGATCACCAGGATAATGATGAGGGTCCCCGTCGACACATGCTCCAATGCAGTATTCCTTATAGAGAGGGAGAATTGAGCCAGGCTGGCCTAGCGCACCATCACCTGCTGAATCAGACGGCTGCCGAAGTAGGCGAGCGTCAGCAGGAAGGCGCCGGCGAAGCTGAACCAGACGACGCGGCGGCCGCGCCAGCCCTCATGGTAGTGGCCCCACAACAGCACGATATACACGAACCAGGCCATGATCGACAGCACGGCTTTATGCACGTTCTCTTTGCTGAACAGATTATCCATGTACAGCAGGCCGGTGCACAGGGTGAGCGTCAGCAGCACCACGCCGATCTGGGTGATATGGAACATCTTGCGCTCAATGCTCATCAGCGGCGGCATGTCGGCGCTGAAGGTCAGCTTCTTGTTTTTCAACAGGTAGTCGAGCCAGGCGAGCTGCAAGGCATAGAGCGCGGCGATGATCAGGGTGGCGTAAGAGAACAGCGCCAGGCCGATATGCACCATCAGTTCCGGGCTGGCCTCCAGGTGAGTGATGAACTCGCCGGGCATAAAGCTGGCGAAGGCCAGGTTGATCATCGCGAAGCTGTAGACGATTGGCAGCAGGAACCAGCCGCGATCGCGCGAAGCGACGAAGGTCATCACCGAGCAGATGATCAGGCTGACGATGGAACCAATGTTCAGCAGGCTGAGATTCTGCCCGGCGCTGACGTCAAAGATGCGCTGCTGCAGCGCGATGGCGTGGCAAATCAGCGCCACCACCGCCGAGACGAGGGCAAGCCGACGGTATGCGCTATTCTTCCGCAACAAACTGGGAATGATCAGTCCAAGGCTGAGCAGGTAGGCCATCAAAGCCACAATGGAGAAAACTGGCATAGCGTTTAATTTTGCTTCGGCGTGGTTAATTGGAGTGTCAGTATAACGTTGCGCGCGTTTCACTCCAACCTATCTCCAACGCTGAGGCAGAGATCCTGCTCGCTTCGTGTTATCATCGGCGCAATTGTGTCGCCGGAGCGGCCTGTCATTACACGTTGAGCATGAGACGATGTTTGAAAATTTAACCGATCGATTGTCGCGCACGTTGCGCAATATCAGCGGCCGCGGGCGGCTGACCGAAGAAAATATCAAGGAAACCCTGCGTGAAGTGCGTATGGCATTGCTGGAAGCGGACGTTGCGCTGCCGGTGGTGCGCGACTTCATCAACCGCGTAAAAGAGAGCGCGGTTGGCCATGAAGTCAACAAGAGCCTGACGCCGGGGCAGGAGTTCGTCAAGATCGTCAAGGGTGAGCTGATCGCCGCGATGGGCGAAGTCAACACCGAGCTGAATCTGGCGGCTCAGCCGCCGGCCGTGGTGCTGATGGCGGGCCTGCAGGGCGCCGGTAAAACCACCAGCGTCGGTAAGCTCGGCAAGTTCCTGAAAGAAAAACAGAAGAAGAAAGTGTTGGTGGTTTCCGCGGACGTTTATCGCCCGGCGGCGATCAAACAGCTGGAAACGCTGGCGGAAGGTGTCGGCATCGATTTCTTCCCGTCCGACGTCAAAGAAAAACCGATCGACATCGTCAACCGCGCGTTGCAGCAGGCCAAGCTGAAGTTCTATGACGTACTGATCGTCGATACCGCCGGCCGTCTGCACGTTGACGAAGCGATGATGGACGAGATCAAACAGGTGCACGCGGCCATCAAGCCGGTGGAAACCCTGTTCGTGGTCGACGCCATGACCGGCCAGGACGCCGCCAATACCGCCAAGGCGTTTAACGAAGCGCTGCCGCTGACCGGCGTGGTGCTGACCAAGGTCGACGGCGATGCGCGCGGCGGTGCGGCGTTGTCCATCCGCCACATCACCGGCAAGCCGATCAAGTTCCTCGGCGTCGGCGAGAAGACTGAAGCGCTGGAGCCGTTCTATCCGGATCGCGTGGCGTCACGCATCCTGGGCATGGGCGACGTGCTGTCGCTGATCGAAGATATCGAAAGCAAGGTCGACCGCGAGCAGGCGGAGAAACTGGCCAACAAGCTGAAGAAGGGCGACGGTTTCGATCTGACCGACTTCCTGGAGCAGCTCAAGCAGATGCGCAACATGGGCGGCATGGCCAATATGCTGAGCAAGCTGCCGGGCGCGGGCCAGCTGCCGGATAACGTCAAGTCGCAGATGGACGACAAAGTGTTGGTGCGCATGGAGGCGATCATCAACTCGATGACGCTGAAAGAGCGTGCCAAACCGGAAATCATCAAGGGCTCGCGCAAGCGCCGCATCGCGATGGGGGCCGGCATGCAGGTGCAGGACGTCAACCGCTTGCTGAAGCAGTTCGACGAAATGCAGCGTATGATGAAGAAGATGAAGAAAGGCGGTATGGCGAAGATGATGCGCGGCATGAAAGGTATGATGCCGCCGGGCTTCCCTGGCCGCTGACGGGCCTCCGCACGCCGAGTGCGGGCGCTTTCAGCATTCGCCGTTCGCGGTGAAAACCGCCCGAAATTTGACAGGCTGCAAAAGTTGTCCCCTGCGATCGACGCTTTAGATTGCTTTTTGCGCCAAAATGAGTAAAATTTTCGGGCTTTTTATATTGCAACCGGGCCCCGTCCCTCAATGGGGCCCGGCTGTTTTATTAACTAAAGAGGATGTTATGGTAACAATTCGTTTGGCACGTGGCGGCGCTAAAAAGCGTCCGTTCTATCAAGTAGTAGTGACCGACAGCCGCAACGCTCGTGATGGTCGTTTCATCGAGCGCGTAGGCTTCTTCAACCCGATCGCTTCCGGTCAGGCTGAAGCACTGCGTCTGGACCTGGACCGCATCGAGCACTGGGTTGGTCTGGGTGCAACCGTTTCTGATCGCGTTCACGCGCTGATCAAAGACGCTAAGAAAGCAGCTTAATCTGTCGCGGTGGTGGCAATGAGCAAGCAACTCAAACCGGTAGCGCCTAAGCAGCCGATTGTACTCGGTAAAATGGGGTCCGCTTACGGCATTCGTGGTTGGCTCAGAGTGTTTTCATCCACCGAGAACGCCGAAAGCATTTTTGACTATCAGCCGTGGTTTATCCAGCAGGCGGGTCAGTGGCAGCATATCGAGTTGGAAGACTGGAAGCGCCACAGTCAGGATCTGATCATCAAAGTCAAAGGCATTGACGATCGGGACGCGGCGAATCTGCTGACTAATCGCGAGATTATGGTGGATTCTGAGCAACTTCCTCCGCTGGAGGGTGACGATTACTACTGGAAAGACCTGATGGGCTGCCAGGTAGTCACCACCGCCGGCTACGAGCTGGGTAAAGTCATCGATATGATGGAAACCGGCTCGAACGATGTGATGGTTGTGAAAGCGAACCTGAAAGATGCGTTCGGCATGAAGGAGCGGTTGATTCCGTTTCTTCATGGGCAGGTTATCAAGAAAGTCGATCTCACTGCCCGCGTGATTGAGGCAGATTGGGATCCTGGTTTTTGACCCCCGGATCAAACGGTCGAAGCAAGTGGAATAACGGTAAGGGGATTGGCTTGTGTTCATCGGTATTGTAAGCCTGTTTCCTGAGATGTTCCGCGCTATCACCGATTACGGGGTGACTGGCCGGGCAGTAAAAAATGGCCTGCTGAGCGTGCAGTGTTGGAGTCCGCGCGACTTCACCTACGACCGGCATCGTACCGTGGACGATCGCCCTTACGGCGGCGGCCCGGGAATGCTGATGATGGTGCAGCCTTTACGGGAAGCCATTCATGCGGCGAAAGCAGCGGCAGGCGAGGGAGCAAAGGTGATTTATCTGTCACCTCAGGGGCGCAAGCTGGATCAAACCGGCGTGTGCGAACTGGCGGCCAATCAGAAGATGATTCTGGTGTGCGGCCGTTACGAAGGGATAGACGAGCGCGTAATCCAAACCGAAATTGACGAAGAATGGTCAATCGGCGATTACGTTCTCAGCGGCGGGGAACTGCCGGCGATGACCCTGATTGATTCAGTCGCCCGTTTCATACCGGGTGTGCTGGGCCATCAGGCCTCAGCGGAGGAAGACTCCTTCGCCGACGGATTGCTGGACTGCCCGCACTATACCCGCCCCGAGGTGTTGGAAGGAATGGAAGTACCGCCGGTTCTGCTGTCGGGCAACCATGCCGAGATACGTCGCTGGCGCTTAAAGCAGTCGCTGGGCCGAACCTGGCTTAGAAGACCTGAACTTCTAGAAAGCCTAGCTCTGACTGACGAGCAAGCGGTGTTGCTGGCTGAGTTCCAACGGGAACATCAGACCAGGCAACAGGACTATGAAGGAAACGTCTGACATCAGACGGGACCGATATATCAGTTTACCTAGGGTAAGAGACATATTATGAGCAACATTATTAAGCAACTTGAACAAGAGCAGATGAAACAAGACGTACCTGCATTCCGTCCGGGTGATTCCGTGGAAGTGAAGGTATGGGTCGTTGAAGGTAGCAAAAAACGTCTGCAGGCATTCGAGGGCGTGGTTATCGCTATCCGTAACCGCGGTCTGCACTCTGCATTCACTGTTCGTAAGATTTCCAACGGCGAAGGTGTTGAGCGCGTATTCCAGACTCACTCCCCAGTAATCGACAGCATTACTGTTAAACGTCGTGGTGCCGTTCGTAAAGCTAAACTGTACTACCTGCGTGAACGTACTGGTAAGGCTGCTCGTATCAAAGAGCGTCTGAACCGCGTTAACTAACGCTGCATCCAAAAGTTAATAGTTATCAGGGGTTGGCCTATGCCAACCCCTTTTTTTATCTGAAAATCCGGCTGTGTTGCATTTGCGAGATTTCGTCTGCGCACCGCCAACATAATAAAGCCTGCATAAGCAGGCTTTTTGCATTACAGCGCCGCGGCGCTTTGTTTCTGCTGACTCTCCGGCGGGTGAGGCTGCGCCGGGATAATGTCATCGCCAGGTTTGACGATCACCCTCGCGACGGATTCGTGCGTGGCGAACGTGCAGCTGCAATTGATGTTGCGGCATTGATGGTAACGCTCTTTGGTCGACTCGCTCAGATAGCGGCTGGAGCGAGTGTGGGCCACGTGACCGCATAATGGACAGTGCATCATAAGAACCCCCTTGAACAAATTAAGTGAAATTGTTGTGGCATCACTACTTAGGCGAGCGAGCCCGTCATGATGAGGCAATACCTTGCAAGCACAGTGCGCGTTCCATGGCGCGTCGCTGTTCCAGCCCCTTGTTTTTCTTTCCATTTACATAAACCCAGCGTGGCAACTGATCGCAGGCCTGCTGCCACTGACCCTGCTGCAGCAGCGCGACCAGCGTGGAATGGCAGGCGGCGCTGATACCCACGTTGAAGGCGAAGGCGATCACCGCATCATAGGTTTCTTGCGAGAGCGTTTGCGGCAGACAGGCGGCCATGCCGCGCTCGGTGCGGCGAACATCGTCTACCAAATCCACAGCGGCTTTCCGTTCATCTATCGCCTTGCCCGGGATGACGCCGGCGGTGTGCCCAATGCCCTGTGTCCATACCCCGGCGTTGCACTGGTAAGGAGACAGTCGGCAACCTTCGAGATCGGCGATCAGCCTGAGGCCGGTTTCTGAGGTTTGCAGCTCGCCGAACGACGGCAACAACACGGCGATGGCTAAAACGGCGGCGACGCTGCAGCGTTTAACGATTGCACTCATCGAAAATTTTCCTCCGTGATGCCGCATTGCGCTCAATAGCCTTCAAGATCTGCAGGCTTTTACGTCGGTAATACCAGTTCACCAGGAAAGTGCCGATGCCTACTGCGGCGCCGACTAAAAAGGCAATGTCCTGCGGAGACAGTTTGCCCAGCCAGGCGAGGAACAGCGCCATGGCATAGGTGATGAATGAGGTGATTTTCTCCATAGCTTATGCTCGCTTCGTTTACAGAACCTCGGGATCCGAAGGTATCGATGCGTGGCAGCTCGCTATCGATATCCGTCATGCTCCTGGCCCGTATAATAATTACTGTATATGCATACAGTATTAAGCTATTTGCTAAAGTCGTCAATGGGTGGGGTGAATATTTTTAGCAGATTGTGCAAAAGGTGACTGCAGGCATAAAAAAAGCCCATCGATGATGGGCTTCGAGAAATAATGGGCGGGCAGGTTACAGGCCGTAGACCAGCGTGACCGAGGTTGTCGTGTCGGTGTTCTTCGGCGCGGAGGCCGGTGGCTTGCTGTTGTAGGTCACAGTGTAAGCTACGCGCAGTGAAAAGCGATCGTTGATCGCCACGTTCAACGCGCTTTCCGAGTTCAGCGTGGTTTCTTCGTTCGCCAGTGCGGAGACGCCCTGAATGAACTTGGTGTTGTCGGTGAGCTGATAGGAATAGTTGGCCGCGCCATAGGCCAGCCCTTTGGTCGAGCGGCCGCCGCCATGGTATTCGTCATGGCGCACGCCGGGACCGAATTCCACCCGCAGGTCGCTGAGCGGCCCGTTGAGGATTTGACGGCCATAGCCGCTGGTCAGCGTGGAGCGTGAGTCGTAACCGTTGAAACGGTCGCTCAGCCAGCTGGCCTGGCCGAACAGGTAGTTGCGATCGGTCAGGTTATAGCGCGTACGGCCGCCGGCCTGATACTTTTCGGACGAGCGCACGTTGGAGGAGGTGGTGTTGTTGGCCGCCCCCCACAGGCTGTACGCCGCGTCGGTGTTGAACCAGGTCATGTTGGTATTGGCCAACAGAGTGGAACTCTGCGAGTTGCCGGACTGCGCGTTGTAGCCCGCCTGCACGTTGCCTTCGAACGGTTTCTTGGCGGTGGCCGGATCGTCCATCGCGGTGAAAAGCGTATTGTCGGCAAGGGCTGAAACACTGGTGAAAGTCGTTAAGCAGCAAATATACAGCGGAAAAGCGCGACGAGCGCGGGAAGAGAGCATCTTGGATCCAGTTGTTAAGGGTGATTATTGTTGATGACGGTCACATTATATCGGTTCATTTCGGCGACAAAAATAGCCGCCATTAGCTTAAGTTTTTAATTTTTATCCCTCATTTATTCGCTTTTCTTCTACTTAAATTCATCGCTTTCGACGGCATTTCGTGCTGATCCTGCTTCGCCCGGCCGCCGGTGCCGAGATGGGGCGTGCATCCTCGCTGTAAAATATAATGTACAAATATGTTTACGATAAATGGCTTTGTTAGGCAGGAGGGGTTACAGCGTGATGATGGGCTGTTTAATTGTTTAATATATTGTATTTGTTTGGTTTAAATCTATTTTCGCAACCCTGGCTCAAAGGTGTTTTAAGCAAGATAATGACGGTAATCTTTTATTTACAGAAAATGGATTGAAAACTTTACATATCGTGTTAGGGTAGACCCCTGAAACGCTCAATGTTCCATTTCAACGCATAACGCCAAACGACAGGAATAGCATCATGCAAAAAGACGCGCTCAATAACGTACACATCAGTGCAGAACAGGTTCTCATCACGCCGGAGGAGCTGAAGAACCAGTTCCCGCTCAGCGCCGACGACGAAAATGAAATCGCCACTGCGCGTAACACCATCGCCAACATTTTGCAGGGGCGCGATCATCGCCTGTTGGTGGTGTGTGGGCCTTGTTCGATCCACGATCCGGATGCGGCGCTGGACTACGCCCGTCGTTTGAAAACCCTGGCGGCTGACTTGAGCGATCAGCTGTATATCGTTATGCGCGTCTACTTTGAAAAACCCAGAACCACTGTCGGCTGGAAAGGTTTGATCAACGATCCGTACATGGACGGTTCGTTTGACGTTGAAGCAGGCTTGCATATCGCGCGTCGCCTGTTGCTGGATCTGGTGGGCATGGGCTTGCCGTTGGCTACCGAAGCGTTGGATCCGAACAGCCCGCAGTACCTGGGCGATTTGTTCAGCTGGTCGGCGATCGGCGCGCGTACCACCGAATCTCAGACCCACCGAGAAATGGCATCCGGCCTGTCGATGCCGGTCGGGTTCAAAAACGGCACCGACGGCAGCCTGGGCACCGCCATCAACGCCATGCGCGCCGCTGCCATGCCGCATCGCTTCGTCGGCATTAACCAGGCAGGTCAGGTTTGCCTGCTGCAGACTCAGGGCAACCCGGATGGGCACGTGATCCTGCGCGGCGGCAAAACGCCGAACTACAGCGCTGAGCACGTTGCGGCCTGTGAAAAACAGATGCTTGAGGCGGGACTCCACCCGTCCTTGATGATAGATTGCAGCCATGGCAACTCGAATAAAGACTATCGCCGTCAGCCGGCGGTTGCCGAGTCCGTGGTGGAGCAGATCAAGGCGGGTAACCGCTCAATCACCGGCATTATGCTGGAGAGCCATCTGCATGAGGGCAATCAGTCTTCCGAACAGCCGCGTGCAGACATGCGTTACGGTGTGTCCGTCACCGACGCCTGCATCAACTGGGAGAGTACGGAAACCCTGTTGCGCCATATGCATCAGGAACTCGGCGCTGCGCTGACGGCCCGCACGGGAGAAAAGTAAGTTATGGTGGCAGAACTGACCGCGCTGCGCGATCAAATCGATGAGGTGGATAAAGCGCTGCTGGATCTGCTGGCGAAACGCCTGCATCTGGTAGCGGAAGTGGGCGAAGTCAAAAGCCGTCATGGCCTGCCGGTTTACGTACCGGAGCGCGAAGCCGCGATGCTGGCCTCGCGTCGCCAGGAGGCGGAAAACCTCGGGGTGCCGCCGGATCTGATCGAGGACGTCTTGCGCCGCGTGATGCGCGAATCGTACGTCAGCGAGAATGATAAAGGCTTTAAAACTCTGTGTCCGCAGCTGCGGCCGATCGTCATCATCGGCGGCAACGGCCAGATGGGCCGGCTGTTCAACCGCTTGCTGACGCTGTCGGGTTATCAGGTCAGGGTATTGGATCAGGAAGATTGGCCGCAGGCGGAACAGCTGCTGGCAGACGCCGGCATGGTGATCGTCAGCGTGCCGATCCATGTGACCGAGCAGGTGATAAGCCGCCTGCCGACGCTGCCTGCCGACTGTATTCTGGTGGATTTGGCGTCGGTGAAGAACCGTCCGCTGCATGCGATGTTGGCGGCGCACAGCGGCCCTGTGGTGGGATTGCACCCGATGTTCGGCCCGGACGTGGGCAGCGTGGCGAAGCAGGTAGTGGTTTACTGCGACGGCCGCCAGCCGGAGGCTTACCAATGGTTGCTTGAGCAGCTGCAGGTGTGGGGCGCGCGGCTGCATCGCATCAGCGCGGTCGAACACGATCAGAACATGGCGTTTATTCAGGCGCTGCGGCACTTCGCCACCTTCGCCTACGGGTTGCATCTGGCGGAAGAGAACGTGCAACTGGAGCAGTTGCTGGCGCTCTCCTCGCCGATCTACCGGTTGGAGCTGGCGATGGTTGGCCGCCTGTTTGCGCAGGATCCGCAACTTTACGCCGATATCATCATGTCGTCGGAAGAAAACGTGGCGCTGATTAAGCGTTACTACCAGCGCTTCGGCGAGGCGATAAAGCTGTTGGAGCATGGCGACAAACAGGCGTTTATCGACAGTTTCCGCAAGGTGGAGCACTGGTTCGGCGATTACGCCCAACGCTTCCTGGTGGAGAGCCGCACGCTGTTGCGGCAGGCTAACGACAGCCGACAGTAAAACGCGGGCGGTAAACGTAAAGGGTTCGGCTTGGCCGAACCTTTTTTTATGGTTTCAGGATGGGTTGACCGGCACCACGGTGTCGCTTGGGTAACAGCCCAGTACCTTCAGCGAGCGGGTGATTGGCGCCAGATCGCGCAGCGCTTTTTGCATCGCGTCGGCACGCAGATTGGCTTGCACATCGATATAAAACATCTCTTCCCACGGATTGCCGTTGATCGGGCGTGATTCCAGTTTGGTCATGATGATGCCGTTGTCGCGCAGAACCAGCAGCGCTTCGACCAACGCGCCGGATTGCTGGCCGGTTGCCATAATCAGCGTGGTTTTGGCCGGCACCTGTTCAGATACGTCGATCGCTTTGCGCGCCAGCACGATGAAGCGAGTGATGTTCTGCTGCTGGTTGGCGAGGTTGTGTTCCAGCACCTGCAGCCCGTACAACGCGCCGCCGGCCTCGCTGCCCAGCGCCGCCACCTTCGGCGAATTCAGCTTGGCGACTTTCTCCATCGCCGCGGCGGTGCTTTCGGTGTACTCGATTTTCCAGTGCGGGAAGCGGTTAAGGAACTGGCTGCACTGTTGGAACGGCTGCGGATGGCTGTAGACGGTTTCTATCTGGCTCAGATCGCTGTCGCCGGCGATCAGAACGCAGTGGTTGATAGGGTTAGTCAGTTCGCCGACGATCGACAGGCTGGTGTGTTGCAGCAGATCGTAGACCTCGTTTATCGAACCGGAACTGGTATTCTCGATCGGCAAAATCGCGTAGTCCGCCTGGCCGGTTTCCACTTGGGCGAAAATATCCTGAAACTTCTGGCAGCCGCATTCGATCAGCCGATCGAAGTGGCGGGCAGCGTATTGGCGCGCCGCCAGATGTGAATAAGAGCCTTTCGGGCCGAGGAAAGCGATGCGGGCGGAATGCTGGCTGATGGGGTTGAGCTGGTGCTGCAACAGCGCCTGCTGGGTCAGAACGGAGTCTTCAATGATCAGTTGGAACAGGCGGGTGACGTAGAAACCGTCCAGGTCGTAAGGCTTGGCGGCGGCGATCAGCGCATCCAGCAGATCGCGTTCGCGCTCTTTGTCACGGATCGGGCGGTGAGAGTGCAGCTTAGTCTTGCCGACTTCGATCGCCAGCTCACGGCGTTCCGCCAGCAAGGCCAACAGTTTCAAGTCCAGTGCGCTGATGCGCTCGCGCAGCACCAATAACGGGTTGTCAGTCATAATCAGCTTCCGCCTTCAGTTCTTATTCGTTGTAAAACAGCCATAAAAAAAGCCCCCTGTTTCCAGGAGGCCTTGTTGTTCGTCTTCGCATTCTTTCTCACACGACGAAACGCCTCCCAGTCAGGGGAAGGTAAAAAAGAATGCGAAGAAAAACGGTGTGCGTGGCATGGTCTACCTAAGGTTAATGCGAACAGGTTTTAAAGTAACCGCTGGCTTTTACCTCGTCAACAAAAATACCCGACAAAAAACGCGCCCCTGGGCGCGTTTGATGCGGCAATCGCTGTCGGACGGTTATTCCTGCTCTTGCGTGACTTCCGGCACAATGTCTTTCACGCTGGCATTGCAGCGGCGCGCTTCGCCTTTGTGCTGCACCTTGTTCAACTGGCGCTCCAGTTTGGCGATCAGCTCGTTAACGGCGGTATACATGTCATCATGTTTGGCGCTGGCGACCAGCGGGCCGTTAGGCGTGGTAATGGTAGCGTCGGCGACAAACCCTTGCGGCTCTTTGGATAAGACGATATGCGGGTTAATCAGCTGGGTCTGCCATTTTTCCAGTTTGGTGAGACGGTCTTCGACGTGATTGCGGATTGCGGGAGTGATATCCATTTGTTTGCTGGTAATGTTCAATGTCATATAACTTACCTCTCTGTCTTTCCGTCTTGGTGAATCCAGCATACCCCGCTTTTTGTTTAAATGCGTGATGTAAATCACGATTTTTTGTCACTTTTTGCAAAGTTAGTTCAATCTGTGATTCAGCATCTGAATTGGCTATCTAATGCTTGAGAGTTGCCGCCGGATGGCGCATTATCGATGAGTTGACCGGTGAGGAGCGCTAGCTAACACCGTGTTTTTACTTGTGTATTTTTCCAGTAAAAACCCGGTCGACGCCAATGAAAACGGCAGCCTTGGCTGCCGTTTGGTTTTTCTGCCGGTGCCGACGCGCGCTTATTGCGGGTTGGCGGCGATCACTTTGGCCACTTTGTCAGCCTGGCCGTTCAGCTGCAGCTGCTTGTAGGCATTTTCCATCAGCGGCAACACGTCATGCGTCGCTTTGGTATCCGGGAATTCACGCAACATCTGCTCGGCGCGATTAACGACCGCGACGTAAGCACCACGTTTAGTGTAGTATTCCGCCACCGAAAGCTCATACTTGGCCAAACGATCTTTCAGATACACCAAACGCTTGTTGGCGTCGGTCGCGTATTGGCTGTTCGGGTATTGCTGAATCAACTGGCTGAAGTCGCGGAACGCAGCGCGAGCGTGCTGAGGATCGCGGTCCGAACGGTCAACCCCGAAGAAGCCCTGCAGCGCGCTGTCATCAAGCGCCATGTCGGTCAGGCCGCGCATGTACATCACGTAATCGATGTTCGGGTGCGTCGGATTCAGGCGCATGAAGCGATCGATGGATGCCTGAGCCATTGGCAAGTCGGCAGCCTTATAATATGCGTAAATCAAATCCAGCTGGACCTGCTGGGAATACGGCCCGAAAGGATAGCGGTTATCTAACGCTTCGAGTTGCGTAATCGCGCCCTTGAAGTTACCGTCCTGCAGTTTTTGCTGCGCGGTAGCATAGATTTCCGAAGGCGGGTTGTCGGGAACCGCATCCTTGGATGTGGAGCAACCTGCCAGCGCCAGGCTCAACGTGGCTGCCGCCACCAGATATTTCATACGCGTCATGACGTTTTGATTATCCTCAGGGTGTTATTCCGGGAGACTGTCCGTTAAGCTCCCGACAAAGACCAGGTACAATAGCACATTATATTAAACGGCATCGCCGTGAAAACCCAACGTTAACGAAGAAGCTGCATATGGCACAACAAGTACAACTCACCGCAACGGTGGCCGAATCTCAACTCGGACAACGTTTAGATCAGGCTTTGGCCGAATTGTTCCCTGATTATTCACGATCTCGCATAAAAGAGTGGATCCTGGGCGATCGGGTGAAGGTCAATGGCAAAACGTCAAACAAACCGAAAGAGAAGGTGCTGGGCGGAGAGACAGTCGCCATCGATGCACAGATAGAAGAAGAAGCGCGTTGGGAGCCGCAGGACATCGCGCTGGATATCGTCTATGAAGACAGCGATATCCTGGTGATCAACAAGCCGCGCGATTTGGTGGTGCACCCTGGCGCCGGTAACCCGGACGGCACGGTGCTCAATGCGCTGCTGCATCACTACCCGGAAATCGCCGACGTGCCGCGTGCCGGCATCGTGCACCGTCTGGATAAAGACACCACCGGCCTGATGGTGGTGGCGAAAACCGTGCCGGCGCAAACCCGGCTGGTGGAGGCGCTGCAGGCGCGCGAAATCACTCGTGAATACGAAGCGGTGGCGATAGGCACCATGACGGCAGGCGGTACGGTAGAAGAACCCATCGCGCGCCATTCCACCAAGCGCACTCACATGGCGGTGCACCCGATGGGTAAGCCGGCGGTGACGCACTATCGCATTATGGAGCACTTCCGCGCGCACACTCGTCTGCGCCTGCGCCTGGAAACCGGCCGTACTCACCAGATCCGCGTGCACATGGCTTACATTAGCCATCCGCTGGTGGGCGATCCGCTGTACGGCGGCCGTCCGCGTCCGCCGAAAGGCGCTTCGGAGGCCTTCATCAACACGCTGCGCGGCTTTGACCGCCAGGCGCTGCACGCTACCATGCTGCGTTTGTATCACCCGATCAGCGGCATCCAGATGGAGTGGCATGCGCCGCTGCCGCAGGACATGGTTGATCTGATCAACGCGCTGAAGGCGGACACCGAAGAATTCAAAGATCAGATGGACTGGTAATGCGCTCGCTCATTCTGCCCGACTGGCCGTTGCCTCCCGGCGTTAAAGCTTGCAGCACCACGCGCGATGGTGGCGTCAGCCTGCCACCTTATGACTCGCTGAACCTCGGCGCTCACGTGGGTGACGAGGCGCAAGCGGTGAAGCGCAATCGGGAAAGGTTGGTTACCGCCGCCGGCTTGCCGCAGATGCCGGTATGGCTCGAGCAGGTGCACGGCACTCGCGTGGTGACGTTGACGGGACAAGCGCCCGCCGATCTGCGGGCGGATGCGGTGTACAGTAACGTGCCGGGTCAGGTGTGCGCAGTGATGACGGCGGATTGTCTGCCGGTGCTGTTCTGCTCGCAGCACGGCGACGAAGTGGCCGCCGCTCACGCCGGTTGGCGTGGGCTATGCCACGGCGTGCTGGAGCAAACCGTGGCGGCGTTCAGCGCCGCACCGGGCCAAATCAGCGCCTGGCTGGGGCCGGCGATCGGCCCGCAGCAGTTTGAGGTCGGGCCGGAGGTGCGCGCCGCTTTCATGGCGGAAGACGCTGAGGCCGCAGCGGCATTTACCCCGCATGGCGATAAGTTTTTGGCTAATATCTACTTGCTGGCTCGCCAACGCTTGTTGCGTGCGGGCGTTCAGGCCATTTATGGCGGCGACCGCTGTACGGTTAACGAAATGAGCCATTTTTTCTCCTATCGACGCGATGGAATAACCGGACGTCTGGCAAGTTTAATCTGGCTGATATAACCTATTGAATTAGGACGATCCAACGACGCATGGCGTTGTACCGAAAATTTAGCGTCGAGATAACCTTGAAAATTTGAGGGATGACCTCATTTAATCTCCAGTAGCAATTTCGACCCATCTTGGAGGTGTTATGCGTCTGGATCGTCTTACCAACAAATTCCAGCTTGCCCTCGCCGATGCCCAGTCACTAGCCCTTGGGCACGACAACCAGTTTATTGAACCGCTACATCTGATGAGCGCCCTGCTCAATCAGGAAGGGGGCACGGTTCGTCCACTATTAACTTCCGCAGGTATCGATGCCGGGCGTGTGCGCACCGAGATCGAACAGGCGCTGTCCCGTTTACCGCAGGTAGAAGGCACCGGTGGCGACGTTCAACCGTCTCACGAGTTGGTGCGTGTTCTGAACCTGTGCGACAAGCTGGCGCAAAAGCGTGCGGACAAATTCATTTCTTCCGAGCTGTTTGTGCTTGCGGTGCTGGAAGACCGCGGCTCGTTGACCGACTTGTTGAAAGCGGCCGGCGCGACGGCCGACAAAATCAGCAAAGCCATTGAACAAATGAGAGGCGGTGACAGCGTGGAAGACCAAGGCGCCGAAGACCAACGGCAGGCATTGAAGAAATACACTATCGATCTGACCGAACGTGCTGAGCAGGGCAAGCTTGACCCGGTGATCGGCCGTGACGAAGAGATCCGTCGCACCATTCAGGTGCTGCAACGCCGTACCAAAAACAACCCGGTGTTGATCGGCGAGCCTGGCGTGGGTAAAACCGCCATCGTCGAAGGCCTGGCGCAGCGCATCATTAACGGCGAAGTGCCGGAAGGACTGAAGCACAAGCGCGTATTGTCCCTCGATATGGGCGCCTTGATCGCCGGCGCCAAATATCGCGGCGAGTTTGAAGAGCGTCTGAAAGGCGTGCTCAACGATCTGGCCAAGCAGGAAGGCAGCGTTATCCTGTTTATCGACGAACTGCACACCATGGTCGGCGCCGGTAAGGCGGATGGCGCGATGGACGCAGGCAACATGCTGAAGCCGGCGCTGGCGCGCGGCGAGCTGCACTGCGTCGGTGCCACCACGCTGGATGAATACCGTCAATATATAGAGAAGGATGCGGCGCTCGAACGTCGTTTCCAGAAAGTGTATGTGGCTGAGCCGAGCGTGGAAGACACCATTGCTATTCTGCGCGGCCTGAAAGAGCGTTACGAACTGCACCACCACGTGCAGATAACCGACCCGGCCATTGTGGCGGCGGCAACGCTTTCGCACCGCTATATCGCCGATCGTCAATTGCCGGACAAGGCTATTGACCTTATCGATGAAGCGGCGTCCAGCATTCGCATGCAGATGGACTCCAAGCCGGAGTCGCTCGACAGGCTTGAGCGTCGCATCATCCAATTGAAACTGGAACAGCAGGCGCTGAATAAAGAGTCTGACGACGCCAGCAAGAAACGCCTGGACATGCTGAGCGATGAGCTGGGGCAGAAAGAGCGCGAATACTCGGAGCTGGAAGAAGAGTGGAAAGCGGAAAAAGCGTCGCTCTCCGGCACCCAGAATATCAAGGCTGAACTCGAGCAGGCCAAAATCACCCTGGAGCAGGCGCGTCGCGTCGGCGATCTGGGGCGGATGTCGGAACTGCAGTACGGCAAAATCCCTGAGCTGGAAAAACAGCTCGCCGCCGCCACGCAGGCCGAAGGCAAGAGCATGAAGCTGCTGCGCAACCGGGTGACCGATGCGGAGATTGCCGAAGTGCTGGCGCGTGCGACCGGGATCCCGGTCGCAAGAATGCTGGAAGGCGAGCGCGACAAGCTGCTGCGCCTGGAACAAGAACTGCATTCGCGAGTGATTGGCCAGGACGAAGCGGTCAGCGCAGTCTCCAATGCGATCCGCCGCAGCCGTGCGGGGCTGTCCGATCCTAACCGACCGATCGGTTCGTTCCTGTTCCTCGGTCCGACCGGGGTAGGGAAAACCGAGCTTTGCAAGGCGCTGGCTTCGTTCCTGTTCGACAGCGACGACGCCATGGTGCGTATCGATATGTCCGAGTTTATGGAGAAACACTCCGTTTCGCGTCTGGTCGGCGCGCCTCCGGGCTATGTCGGTTATGAAGAGGGCGGCTACCTGACGGAAGCCGTACGTCGCCGGCCTTATTCGGTAATTCTGCTGGATGAAGTCGAGAAAGCGCACCCGGACGTGTTCAATATTCTGTTGCAGGTGTTGGATGACGGCCGCCTGACCGATGGTCAAGGCCGCACCGTCGATTTCCGCAATACCGTGGTGATCATGACGTCCAACCTGGGTTCCGATCTGATCCAGGAGCATTTCGGTCAGATGAACTACGCGCAGATGAAAGAGTCGGTGATGGAGATGGTGAGTCACCACTTCCGTCCGGAGTTCATCAACCGTATCGACGAAGTGGTGGTGTTCCACCCGCTGGGCGAGAAACACATCGCCGCGATCGCCAAGATTCAGTTGTCGCGTCTGTACAAGCGTTTGGAAGAACGCGGTTACGAAGTGACCATGACCGAACCGGCCCTGGCGCTGTTAAGCAAAACAGGCTACGACCCTGTATATGGCGCGCGCCCGTTGAAACGCGCTATTCAGCAGGAAATCGAGAACCCGCTGGCGCAACAAATCCTGTCCGGCAAGCTGATACCTGGCAAGCTGGTGACGCTGGATGTGGAAAACGACCATATCGTTGCCCGCCAATAACGGCGATTAAGGATAATAAAGATGAAAGGGAGCGGGGGACCGCTCCCTTTTCTTTATCTTCGTTTGTCCCTATTTACAGGGGTTGCCGCTATTACTGCCCTAAAATCGGTATTTTTTGACTAATAAATATCCTAAAAAGTCGTTTTTGGTGATTATTTGAACGCTTGAAAAGTTTTTTGCATTTAGGGGTTGCGGCCTGCCGAGAACTCCCTATAATGCGCCTCCACTGACCGGGAACAACGACTGACAAGCCGCCGGGTCAGCGAGAAGAAAGCGAAATAAACGCTTGACTCTCCGGGTGAAAAGCGTAATATACGCAGCCCGCGCCGATGAGTTTCTCGGCACTGCTCTTTAACAATTTATCAGACAATCTGTGTGGGCACTCCACAAGACGATATCCAGCATCTTCGGATGCAAAAAAATATCAAGTCTTGAAGAGTGACTAACTGAAGTAAAATTCATGCAGTAAATCTTTGAGCATCGCTTCTCGAGTGGAAGCACATCAAGCTTTTAATTGAAGAGTTTGATCATGGCTCAGATTGAACGCTGGCGGCAGGCTTAACACATGCAAGTCGAGCGGTAGCACAGGGGAGCTTGCTCCCTGGGTGACGAGCGGCGGA
>NZ_JBJNMO010000004.1:0-16456 GCF_052168495.1 Serratia sp. CY52157
GCTTCTTCAATCGCGGCCTTGATGGCGTCCGGGTTGTGGCCGTCGACGTTGCGCACCACGTGCCAGCCGTAGGCTTCGAAACGCAGGGCGGTGTCGTCGGTGAACCAGCCGTCGACGTGGCCGTCGATGGAGATGCCGTTGTCATCGTAGAAGGCGGTCAGCTTGCCGAGCTTGAGGGTGCCGGCCAGGGAGCAGACTTCGTGCGAGATGCCTTCCATCATGCAGCCGTCGCCCATGAAGGCGTAGGTGTGGTGATCGACGATGTCGTGGCCAGGGCGGTTGAACTGCGCCGCCAGGGTGCGTTCGGCGATGGCGAAGCCGACGGCGTTGGCGATACCCTGGCCCAGCGGGCCGGTGGTGGTCTCAACGCCCGGGGTGTAACCATACTCCGGGTGGCCCGGGGTTTTGGAATGGAGCTGACGGAAGTTTTCCAGCTCGCGCATCGGCAGGTCGTAGCCGGTGAGGTGCAGGAGGCTGTAAATCAACATGGAGCCGTGGCCGTTGGAGAGCACGAAACGGTCGCGGTCAGCCCAGTGCGGGTTAGTCGGGTTGTGGTTGAGGTAGTCACGCCACAGGACTTCGGCGATGTCCGCCATGCCCATAGGGGCCCCCGGGTGGCCGGAATTTGCTTTTTGTACGGCGTCCATGCTGAGTGCGCGGATGGCGTTGGCAAGCTCTTTACGAGAGGACATGTTTTACTCCAGGTCGGATAAAAAAAGCAGTCAAGTTCCCTATTTTCTCAGACTCCACATCACAACGGCAATCCCTAATGCCAAATGAGAGCGAGTTCACCACTTATTAGCACGATTGGACGCTTTTTCGGAATAACACTATTCTCGCCCCGTCTGGCGTACACTAGGCTCTTGCGGCAAGATAGCCTCAAAGCAAAATGACTCTTTTACCTTGTTACCTTCACAGGAAGATGGCGTTATGAAGATCCGTACCTCTTTGATTGCGTTGGGCATTGCCACCTTGGCAACCGGCTGTCAAAACCTGAATACCGAAACCCTGATGCAGTCCGGCGCGCAGGCGTTCCAGGCGGCGACCCTGAGCAACAACGACGTTAAGGCCCTGAGTGATAAATCCTGCGCCGAGATGGACAGCAAGGCACAAATCGCGCCGGCCGACAGCACCTATGCCAAGCGTCTCAACAAAATCGCTGCGGCGCTGGGCGACAACATCAACGGCACCCCGGCCAACTACAAGGTCTACGTGACCAAAGACGTCAACGCCTGGGCGATGGCCAACGGCTGTATCCGCGTTTACAGCGGCCTGATGGACATCATGAACGACAACGAAGTGGAAGGCGTGCTGGGCCACGAAATGGGCCACGTGGCGCTGGGCCACACCCGTAAAGCGATGCAGGTGGCTTACGGCACCGTGGCGCTGCGCACCGCGGCGTCCTCCGCCGGCGGCGTTATCGGCTCGCTGTCGCAGTCGCAGCTGGCGGACATCGGCGAGAAGCTGGTCAGCGCCCAGTTCTCGCAGAAGCAGGAAAGCGAAGCGGATGATTACTCGTTCGATCTGCTGAAAAAGCGCGGCATCGATCCGAACGGCCTGGCCACCAGCTTCGAAAAACTGGCCCAAATGGAAGCCGGCCGTCAGAGCAGCATGTTCGACGATCACCCGTCTTCCCAAGCGCGCGCGCAGCACATTCGCGATCGCATCGCGGCAGAGAAGTAACAACGAGAACGCCCGGCAACCGCCGGGCGTTTTTTATCGTCTCAATACAGGGTTTTCTGCGGCGGCCCGGCGAAGGTCAGCGGCCCGACCTGCTTCATGTCCACCTCGACCACCGACGGCCCCGGGTAGTTGATCGCTTCGGCCAGCACGCCGTTGAACTGCGCCGCCGCCTCGACCTTCCAGGCTTTCAGCCCCATCGCTTCGGCTATTTGAGTAAAGGCCGGCGTATGCAGCTCGTTGTAATACTGGCGCCCGGCGAAATACTTGTCCTGAATGCCGCGCATCACGCCATAGCCGCCGTCGTTCATGATCAGCAGGGTGATGTTCACCTGTTCCTGCGCCATGGTCGCCAGTTCCCCAAGGCCCAGCGCCAAACCGCCATCGCCCACCAGCCCCACCACCTTGCGCTGCGGGTTGGCGATCGCGGTGCCGATCGCCATCGGCAACCCCATTCCAATGGCGCCAGCCAGCGAGTGTATGTTGCACAGCGGCGAGATCGCCCGGAACAGCCGGCTGCCCCAGACGCTGCCGGAAACGGTGATATCGCGTACCAACAGCCCGTCCTGCGGCAGCGCGGCGTCGATGGCGTCATTGAGTTTGGCGTATTCGCCGGACTGCTGGCGCAGCGCGCTCTCAGCCTGCTGCACCGCTCCCGCGATCTCGGCATCCCACTCGGCGCTCACCTTCTCGCCAGGGGTCAACCGCGCCGCCAGCGCCGTCAGCAGCGCCGCACAGTCGCCATTGATCTGTTCATCGGCCAGGTAGTTGCGGTTGGCCGCCGCCGGATCGATGTCAATTTGCACCAACGGGCGCGGTAGCGGCAGCGTCCAGGTGCGGGTTTCATTACTGCGCAGGCGCGAACCGGCCACCAGCGTCAGGTCGCACTGCGTCAGGATAGCCTCGATGCTCGGCGAGTTGTGGAACGCCCGCAGGCTGCGCGGATGGCTGTCCGGCAGAATGCCGCGCCCGTGGGTGCTGGAGATCACCGCCACGCCGGCGTCCGCCAGCTTGCGCACCGCATCGCCGCAGGCCAACGCGCCGCCGCCCAACCATAACAGCGGGCGCTTGGCCTGTTTCAGCCGCTGATGCAGCCGCTCCACAGCTGCGGCGTCCGCCTTCGGCAGCGGCGCCGGCGCCAACGGTTCGGCCAGCACCGAGCGGGACACCAGGCTGCTTTGAATATCGATCGGTATCTCGACCGCCACCGGACCGCAGGGCACGGTTTGCGCATCCAGGATCGCTCGTTGGATCACCGCCACCGCCTGCTCCGGCGAATTGACCCGGTAAGCGCGCTTGGAGCAGGCGCGCAGGAAGCCGAGCTGATCGCGGGTTTCATGAATAAAACCGGCGTCGGCGTCCAGATAGGCTTTTTCCACCTGGCCGGTGATATGCAACAGCGGCGTGTTGGCGTTAAGCGCTTCAATCATCGCCCCCACCGCGTTGCCCGCGCCGGCGCCGGTGCTGGTCAACGCCACGCCCAGGCCGGAGAAACGCCCGTGCGCGTCGGCCATGGTCACCGCGCCCGCTTCGCCGCGCGCCGGCACGAAGCGAATTTTATCGCGCTGCCCCACCGCATCGGCGATCGGCAGATTATGAATCGAAATGATGCCGTACATCGCCGACACCGCGTACTGTTCCAGAGTCCGGGCTATCGCCTCGCCAACCGTGATTTTATCGCTCATCATCTGCCTTCTTAGGGTAATCGTTATTAGGGTTATGCGTAGAGGTGTCGGCCTAGTCGCTCCAGCGGTTCACCTGATGGCTCAGCGCCAGATACACGCTTTTCTGCTGCATGTAGGCCTTGATGCCGTTCAGGCCCTTTTCGCGGCCCAGTCCGCTTTCCTTGAAGCCGCCGAACGGCGTGGAAATCGAGAACGTTTTGTAGGTGTTGATCCAGACGGTGCCGGTTTCCAGCCGCTCCGCCAGCGCCATCGCCCGCGGGAAATCGCGGCTCCAGATGCCGGCCGCCAGGCCGTACACCGAGTCGTTGGCCTGTTCGATCAGCTGTTGCTCGTCGTCGAACGGCAGCGCCACCAGCACCGGGCCGAAGATCTCCTCCTGGCACACGCGGGCATCGTTGTTCAAACCTTCGATAATGGTCGGCAGGTAATAGCTGCCGCTCGCCAGTTGCGGATCGGCCGGCGCTTCACCGCCGATGCTCACCCGGCCGCCCTCCTGCCGCGCCAACGCCACGTAGTCCGCCACGCTTTGCCGATGTTTGGCGCTGATCAGCGGGCCGAGATGCACGCCCGGCACCAGCGGGTTGCCGATGCGCAACCCCGCCGTCAGTTCGGTCAAGCGCGCCAGCAGCGGCTGATACAGCGAACGATGCACGAACAGCCGCGAACCGGCGATGCACGCCTGGCCGGCAGAGCTGAAAATGCCGTAACAGATGCCGCGCGCCGCCTGCTCCAGATCGGCGTCCTCCAGCACGATGGTCGGCGATTTACCGCCCAGCTCCAGCGAGGTGGGGATCAGCTTGTCGGCGGCGATGTGCGCCAAATGGCGCCCGGTGCCGGTCCCGCCGGTAAAGGCGATCTTTTTCACCAGCGGATGGCGCGCCAACGCCTCGCCAATCACCGAACCTTTGCCCGGCAGCACGCTGAGCAGCCCGGCAGGGAGCCCCGCCTGTTCGAACAGCTCGGCCAGCTTCAGCGCCATCAGCGGCGTGGCTTCGGCCGGTTTGAGCACCACGGCGTTGCCCGCCGCCAGCGCCGGCGCCACCTTCTGCATTTCGCTGGCGATCGGTGAGTTCCACGGCGTGATGGCGGCGATCACCCCCATCGGTTGATACTGACTGAGCGTCATTACCTCGGCGCTGCGCGGGGTCGGCAGCTCGCCCTCCAGCACTTCGCAAGCGGCGGCGAAGTAACGCGCGGTCGCCGCCGCGCTGGCCACCAGCCCGCGAGTCTCCGCCAGCGGTTTACCGTTGTCGCGGGTCTGCAGCTCGGCCAGCTGTTCCTGCTGCGCCAGGATCAGGTTGCTCACGCGGTAGAGAATTGAGGCGCGTTGGTGCGGCACCAGCCCACGCCATTCCGGCGCGCGCCAGGCCTTTTCCGCCGCCTCAACCGCCTCGTTGACATCCTCGACGTTAGCGGCGCGCAGCCGCGCGTTGACGCTGCCGTCGGCCGGGAATACCGAAGCCATCTCTTCGCCGCGCCCTTCACGCCAGCGCCCGGCGACAAAAATATTCAATCGTTCCATGCTCCGCTCCTGCCGTTCAGGCAATAAAACCGCCGTCCACCAGACGGCGGCAGGCTTGTACCGCGCTCAGCGCCGCCAGGGTTGATGTTTTGGGATTGCTCGCCAGCGGGGTGCCGCTCAGCTCGATGTGAAATTCGCCAAAGTCGCCGCACACCTGCAGCCGATGGGTATTGCACCGGGTGGCGGGATCGACCTGCAGGCGCACCCGAGTGGCATCCATCCCCAGGCCGTTGAGCGCAATGGTGGCCGCCACGTTGGCGTTGGCCGGGAATAAACGCGCCGCTTCACGCGCCGACCCTTCAAAAAATACCTGCGCTTCACGCACCGCATCGAGATCGATCAGCTGCTCCGCCGGGCTGCCGCGCCAGCTGGCCGGGCTCTTGCTGGCCTGATAGGTCACGCTTTCCAGCCCGCCTTCGCGCGCCGACGCCAGCCCGTCCATGCCCGCCACCGCGCCGGACAGCACGATCAGCTGCCCGTGATGGCGGCGGCAGGCCTGCTGCAACCGCTGTTGCAATGCGGCATCCGCCAGCGCGCCGGTCGAGATCAGCGCCAGCGGCCAGCCGCGTTGCAGCACCGCTTCGCCAAACTCCGCCACCGCCTGCTGGCTGGCGCACTCCAGCACCAGATCCGGCCGCTGCGAACACTGCTCCGGATGGGTCAGCGCCTGCACCCGCCCGCCAAAAGCCTCATCGATCGCCGCATGATGAGCTGCGCGCGCCAGGATCCAGCCGACCTCCACGCCTTCAGGCAAACGGGCGATCACTTCCTTCGCCATCGCGCCATAGCCAATCATCATGATCTTCTTCATCTTTTTCGGCCCCTGTTACACATGGCGGTTAAAGCCGCCGGAAACGTCCAGCGCCGCGCCGGTGGTAAAGGAAGCCAGCGGCGAAGCGAGGAACAGCAGCGCCTGCGCCGGTTCCTGCGGCTTGCCGAGGCGCTTCATCGGGATGCCGCGGCGTTCGGCGATCGCCGCCGTCCACTGCTCCCAGCTTTGATCTTTATCGCTGCGATCGTCGAAACGGCGGCGCCATTGGCCCGACTCCACCATCCCCAGCAAGATCGAGTTAACCCGAATGCCTTTGCCCACCAGCTCTTTCGACAGCGTCAACGTCATATTGAGCAGCGCGGCGCGCGCCGCCGAGGTGGCGATCATGTGTTCTTCCGGCTGCAGCGCCAGCAGCGAGTTCACGCAGGTGATAGACGCGATGTCCGATCGTTCCAGCGCCGGTAAAAACGCCTGCACCGGGTTGATCACGCCGAACAGCTTCAGCTCTGCCTCATGCAGCCAGGCTTCGCGCGGCGTCTGGTCAAAGTGGGCGACGAAGCCCTGACCGGCGTTGTTGATCAGCAGATCCACGCCGCCGAAACGCGCCGTCACCTGAGCGGCGAACTGCGCCACCTGCTGCGCATCCAGCACGTCGCAGCGCAGCGCCAGGATCTCCGCCTGCGGGAAGTCCGCGCGCAGGCTGGCCTCCGCGCCGGCCAGTTTGTCCGGATCGCGGCCGCAGAACGCCACCTTCGCCCCTTCGGCCAGCAGCAGCTTCAGTGTTTCGAAACCGATGCCCGATGAGCCGCCGGTCACCACCGCCACCCGATCCTCAAGCTGAAAATTCATCGTTGGATTGCTCCCGTAAAGTCCCGCAGATAGCGGTTGAAACACGCCGGCGCATCGAGGTAGCTGGCGTGACCGGCGGCGACGATCAGACGCAGCGTCGCGTCTTGCTCACGCGCCAGCTCGGCCGCCTTCTCCGGCGGCGTAATGCGATCCTGTTCACCGCACCACACTTCCAGCGGGCCGCGATAGCGCGCCAGATAGCGGCCAATATCATCGTTGGCCAGCATCCAGGCGGCACTCAGAAAACCGTCGGGATCGAGCTGCTGCATGCCGTTACGCACCCAGGCGATATCCTGCGGATCCGCACCTTCGCGCAGCAAGGCCGCCGCCCGCTGCTCGCCGTAGCCCACCGGCCCCAGCGTCTCCATCATCTGTTGGCGCTGGCCGTACACCTGTCGGCGTTTTTCCTCCGGCGCCGCGGCATAGCCCTGCGCCGGATCCGCCAACACCAGCCCACATAGCCCGTCCGGATAGCCGGCGGCGTAGGCGCTGCCGATCAGCGCTCCCAGCGAATGGCCGACGATCAGCGGCTGCGCCAGCTGCAGCTCATCAATCAGCGCCGCCAACGCCGCTGCATAACCGGCGGCGTCAGCCTGCGGATCCGCCAACGGCAGGCTGCCGCCGTAGCCCGGCGCGTCCCACGCCAACAGACGATGGCCGTCCGTCAGGCCGCTGTCGTTAAACTGCTTGATCCACGAGGCGGATCCGGAACTGATGCCGTGCAGCAACACCACCGGCCGCCCCTGCCCGGCCTCGCGCCAGCTCAGGGTATACGCCCCGCAGCGCGCCCGTTGGCGTTGCGCCAAACCATTCATCAGTTACGCTTCACTTTAGACAGCGGGTGGTCCGCCGGATAAGTCGGGATCTCCGGCTTAGCGGTGCCGAGCATCACGCACATCAGCGCCTCTTCCTCGCCGTGATTGAACAGGCCGCGATACACGCCCGCCGGCACCGAGATCAAATCGCGCTCTTTCAGCCTGGTTTCGTAATACTCTTCCCCATCCTGAATCATCAGCGTGATGCTGCCTTTCAGCATGAAGAACACTTCTTCCACGTCGTCGTGCAGGTGCAACGGGCCCTCGCACTTCGACGGCAACACCATGGTGGAGAAGGTGAAATTGCCCGCCGGAATGGTGTTGGCGTCGCTGGCCACGCCGGTGGCGCCGGTGCCGATGTAGCGCATCTGCGCGCGGCGGTATTTCGGGTCGAAATCGGCCTGGAATTTCAGCGCGTTCCAGTCGTATTTGCGGCCTTCGAAACGGGCGATGCGCGACTCCACCCAGTTTTCCATCGACAGATCCTGCGGCTTGACACCGGCTTTGTTCTCAACCTGAGACATGTTGTCACTCCTCTGTTGAAATGATTGATTAATCAGTACTTTCTCAGCAACGGCAGCAGAATGAGGCAGCCGACGAACGCCATCACCACCAGGAACAGCAGGCCGTTATCCATATTGCCGGTGGCGGCGATCAACGCCCCCATCAGCACCGGCGCCAGCGCGCCGGCAAAATTGCCCAGTCCATTGAAAATGCCGCCGGCGGTGGCGCTGACCTTGCTGCTGGTCGCCTTCGCCAACAGCGCGAAAATATTCGGCGCGCCGGCGCCCCACATAAAGGTGCTGAAAGCCATGGCGGCGATCACGCTGTAAGTGCCCTGCAGGTGCAGCACCACCGCCAGGCCAAGGCCGGCGCCGCACAGCGACAGGAAGCAGGCCAGCGCGCGCCGATCCAGCTTGTCCGACAGCCAGGCGCCCAGCACTTCACCGAGCAGCATGGCGATGAACGGCAGCGAAGAGAGGTAACCGGCATGTTCCAGATGAATGCCTTTGCCCTTGATCAGATAGCTCGGCAACCAGCCGTTCATGCCCCACAGGTAGGTCAGGAAGGCGATATTGAACAGGCAAATCATCCAGAAATGCGGGCTGCGCAACAGCTCGCGGCGATGCTGTTGGCGTTCGGACACCGCCGGCTTGGCCGCCGCCGCCGGACGCGACACGTTCAGGTGGCGCATGCCGAACAGCACCAGCAACATCACCGGCAGCGTCAGAAACGCCATAAAGAAGAAGGTGGCCTTCCAGTCGAAGGTATTGAGGATGTACAGGGTGACCGGGAAGCCGAGCGCGGCCCCGAGCGGCGTGCCGAGCAGCCACAGCATGGTGGCGCGCGCCTGCAGCTGCGGCGGGAAGGCCTGACGAATAATGGCGTAGGCCATCGGCAGTAGCGGCCCTTCGGCGATGCCGAGCAGAATGCGCAGCGTCATCATGGCGTGATAGGAGCGCACCAGCCCCATCAACACCATCAGCACGCCCCATACCACCATCATGCCAATCAATACTTTGACCGGATTAAGCCGATCGCCGATGCCGCTGAGCAGCATCGAGGAGATGCCGTAGGAGAACAGAAACGCGCTCATCAGCAACCCCAGCCGCGCCGGGTCAAAACCGATGCCCAGCGCCTGCTGAAACTCGGCGTCGGAAAACAGCGCCGCGATGCTGATCTTGTCGAAAAACGCCAGCAGCACGCAGGCGAACAGCGCGATCGGCACCGACCAGCGCACCCGCTGCTGCGGATTTTCGGCAACGGTTTCCCCCGCCCGTCCAGCGCGGGCGTCAATGTCTTGCGTAGTCATAAAACGCTCCCGAGGTTCGGGCGTTATTTCAACGCCATCAAAGAAAACTCCGCATCCGCCAGCTGCTGCGGATCCAGCACCCGGCCGCTCGCCAGCCAGCGCTTGCCGAGCTTGATGGTGCGCGCGTCGTTGAACGCCACCATCTGCACCAGCTGCCGATCGGCGTTCAGCGTGAAGAATACCTGCGACTGCGGCGTGCGGCGCACCACATGGTGCACGCCGCCACTCGGCACGCCGAGGATCTGGATATTGACGTCGTATTGATCCGACCACAGCCAGGCCACGTCGTCATACGGAGCGGCGAAGGCGTCGAGCATCGCGCAGGCGGTGCTGATGGCCTGATTTTGCGCGTAGGCCCAGGACTGCAGGCACAGGCCGAGCGTCGGGTGGCGCGCCACATCGCCGGCAGCGAAGATCGCCGGATGGCTGGTGCGCCCCTGGCCGTCGACCACAATGCCGGACTCGATAGCCAGCCCGGCGCTGCGCGCCAGTTCGAGATTCAGCTCGACGCCGATCCCCACCACCACCAGATCGAAGGCCTGCGGATCGCTGACTTCGCTGCCGATCCAGGCGGCGCCGTCGCGATCTTCCAGCGAGATCTCGCCGCAGCCGCACAACACCGTCACGCCCTGCCGGCGATGCAGTTCGAGCAACGCCTGCGAGACATCGGCGCCGACGCTGCGCATGCACAGCGCAGGCTGGCGCTCAAACACCGTCACCTCGACGCCGAGACGGCGCGCAGAAGCGGCGATCTCCAGCCCGATCCAACCGCCGCCGACGATCGCCAGGCGACGGCAGCCCAGCAGCCCCTGCCGCAACCGGGCCGCATCATCCCAGGAACGCAGCGTCATCACGCGCGGGTGCTGCGCCCAGGCGGCGCCCGGCAAACGCGGCCGCCCGCCGGTGGCGATCAGCAACTGCTCGAACTGCAGCCGTCGCCCGTCGCTGAGCGTGACGATTTGCTGTTCGGCGTCGATAGACTCGGCGCGCAGCGGGCGACGCCAGTCGATGTTCAGCTCCGCCACCGCCTGTTCGCTGAACAGCCGGCTCAGGGGAGCCGCGGCATCCAGCAGCGCCGCTTTCGACAGCGGCGGCCGCTCGTAAAAATCGTAGGGTTCGTCGCTTATCACCGTCAGCCGGCCGCTGTAACCCCGGTCACGCAGCGTCTTGGCCGCCCAACCGCCGGCCTGGCCGCCGCCGACGATGACAATGCCCGCCTGTTCCGGCCGGTTCATAACGCTTGCGCCTTTTTATGCTGGCGGCGCGTATCGTGATCGATGCCGCCTTCTACCGCCCATTCGGTGAAGGAGACCAGCGAATGTTCCAGCTCGCGCGGCTGCCAGTTTTCCGTCAGATAATCGTCGTTGGTGTAGTACTCGAACGCGCCGCCGGTCGGGCTGTTGACGTACCAGAAATACGCCGAGGAAATCGGGTGGCGGCCAGGGCCGATGAAGGTGCTCCACTGCTCTTTGTTCATGGCGATGCCGCCGCCGATCACTTCATGGATATCGCGCACGGTGAACGCCACATGGTTCAGGCCGCGTGGGCGGTTGGGCAGCTTCAGCAGGAACAGATTATGGTGACCACCGCGCGCCTGGGTGCGCAGGAAGACGGCGCGATCGATATAGCGATCGGAAACCTGGAAATCCAACAGCTCGCGGTAGAAACGCTCGGTCGCCGCCAGATCGTCAACGAAGAACACCACGTGGCCGATATTGATCGGCTGCGCCTGCGAGTAGACCGGGCTGGGTTGATCGATGCGGCGCACGTCGCCCCATTGGTTGATCGGCGTGACCGGCACTTCGACCGCCTGCTGGCGGCTGACGACGAAGCGCAGCGTCATGCCGTTGGGATCGCGGCATTCCAGCTCTTCCCCCACCTGACGAAAGCCGGACATCAACGCCAAACGCGGCTGCAGACGCGCCAGATCCGCGGGCGATGCCACGCCCCAGGTCATGCGGCGCAGGGTGGAACCGCCTTCAAACGCCGCAGGCAGCGCCGCGCTTTGCAACGGGTGCAGAACGACCCGCGCCCCGCTCAGGGTAGTGAATTCGCGCTGCGGTTCGCCCCAATGTTGCGTGGCGGGCTGCAGGCCAAAGTCATGCATGAATTTTTCGCAGGTTGGCAGATCTTCGACGCCAAACTCCAGTTTTTCGATTCCGATTACGCTCATTGCTCAGCCTCACGTTCTCGCTGTATACGGTTTTCAGGCATGACTGAACCCCGGCCCCTGTTTGCTGTGGGCCTTATCCCTGCCTGAGTGAAAGAGTCGGTCCTGTCGGTTAGCCGACGTTGGCCTGCGGCGGCGCGCCGAGGAAGCCGGAAATTTTCTCCGCCGCATCGCGCACTTCCATGCGCAGCCGCTCGCGATCCGCTTTCGGGATCTCATCGGACGGCACCATGATGCTGACCACCGCCTCGACCCGCTGCTCACGGTTGAAGATCGGGTAGACGATCGAGGAGATGCCGTGGCGGAAGAACGATTCGCCGATTACATAGCCGCGCGCCTTGTCTTGCTGCACCATCTGCCACAGCGTTTCGCGATCCGCCGGGGTGCCCGGCGCGTTGCCCGGCAGCTGCGCGTCCGGATAGAGTTGTTCGAACTCGCTGCGGGTGGCGCTGGTCAACAACATGCGGCCGAGCGAGGTTTGGTGCACCGGCAAACGGGTGCCGACGCTGACCTGATTGATCTGAGAACCGGCGGCGCTGACGCGGGCGATATAGATCACGTCGCGCCCGTCGCGGATCGCCAGATGACTGCTGCACTGGCTGCGATCGCGCAGCTGTTCGATCACCGGCTGGCCGGCCTGCGCGACGTCCAGCGACGCGATGTATTCAAAACCGAGACGCAGCACCTTGATGCCCAGCGCGAAGGTATTGGTGCGCGGATTGCGCTCCAGAAAGCCCAGGTGCTCGAGCGTCTGCACCACGCGGTAGGCGGTGGCCTTCGGCATATCGACCAGGCGATGCAACTCGGCAAAGGTCATTTCCTTATGCTGCTCGCCAAACGCCAGCAGCAACTGCAATCCGCGATCCAGTCCCGGGATCAGATACTTACATGCTTGCTCGTCCGCCATCTCTCGCTCCTGCGCTGTGCGCCTGCCCTGCGGGCCGTCAGTTGAATACGAAGCCGCCGTTGACCGGCAGCAGTTGGCCGGTGACGAAATCCGCCAACGGCGACAGCAGATAAAGCACCGTGCCGTTCACATCGTCCGGATGCTGCGCCCCGGCCAGCGCGCGCCCCTGTTCATACAGCTGATGGCGCTCGGCGGGCACATACTCGGTGGCTTCCACCCGCGTCAGGCCCGGCGCAATAGCGTTGACGCAGATGCCCTGCGGGCCCAGCTCGCGCGCCATCGATCTCGTCATCGCGATCACCGCGCCTTTGCTGGCGACATAGGCCATCAGGCGCGGCGCGCCCCACAGCGCGGTGTCCGACGCCACGTTGACGATCTTGGCGTGCGGGTTGCGCGCCAGCAGCGGCACTGCCGCCTGGCTCACCAACCAGGTGCCGCGCACGTTGACCTGCATTACCCGATCCCACAGATCGATGTCGTATTCCATCATGGTTTTACCGCCGACGCCGGTCGCCAGCGCCGCGTTGTTCACCAGCCCGTCGATCCCGCCGCCTGTGGCGATCTTCTCGAACGCCGAACGGATCGAATCCGGTGAGGCCAGATCGATGATTTGCGTTTCCACCTGAGCGCCCTGCTCACGCAGCGCGGCGCCGCTCACCGTCAGCTCATCCGCCAAAATGTCGCACATCACCACCTGCGCGCCGGCAGCGGCAATGGCGGCGGCGAAGCTGTAGCCCAGACCGCGCGCCGCGCCGGTGACCACGATGCGCTTGCCGTTCAGCAGGCCGTTCACTGCGCCGCCTCCCGCTCGCGCAGCGTCGCCAGCTGTTTCTGCGCCTCTTTCTGCATCAGGCGGCGCAGGCGCGACAGACCGACGTCGTGCTGGTACAGGTATTCGCGGCCACGGGCGTTAGGCGCCATGTTTTCAAGCACGATGCGATCCTGCTCGAGGACGTCCCAATGCAATGATTCCAGGCGATTGCGATACATGAAGCGCCACATGTCGCGCTGCCAGTCTTTGACCTTACGGATGCGCCAGAAGAATACCCGGCAGTGATCCTTGTCTTCCGGCACCACCATGCCGATGATCCAGAAGTGGCCGCCCGGCCCGAAACGTTTTTTGTACGGGATCGACAGACGCATCCAATACGCGCCGCTGTTGCCGAACTCCACCCAGTCGAAGTTGACGCCGATCTGGCCGTTTTTCTTGAAGATAAACCCGCTGTCGGTCGGCTCCAGCCCCATGTCCGCCTTGCGATCCCCTTCCGCCATCGAGTGCGAGGAAGAGTGCAGGTAGGTGCCGTGCATCGGATCCATCACGTTTTCCAGGGCGTATTGGTAGTTGCAGTTCCAACTGGCGGTACACAAGAAGTGGCTGTACGACGCTTCGTCCGCCAGCTCTTGCGGGAAAGTCAGCTCCGCCGGCGCTTCATCCGCCGTCACGCCAAAATAGAGGAACACCGCGCCGTAGGCTTCTTTGGCCGGGTAAGCGCGCAGGCATTTTTGCCCCACCAGCGGGCAGCGATCCACCGCCGGCACGTCTTTCACCGTCCCGTCGCCGCCGACTTCCACCCCGTGATACCAGCAGGCGATGCGATCGCCGAGGTTCCACCCCATGGAAAGCCGCGCGCCGCGGTGCGGGCAGCGATCTTCCAACGCGTGGATCTGGCCTTCACCGTCGCGCCACACCACGATTTGTTGCTCAAGGCGGGTGATGCCGACCGGATTGTTGCCCACTTCCCAACTGGCCAGCACCGGATACCACATGCCGCGCAGCCCCTGGTCAAGATAGTCCTGCAAGCTCTGTTCGGAGGATGTTGTGTTTGCTGTCATTGTCTTCTCCCGGGTGTCGATCAGAAACCGTTAACGTGAAGGAATTCGCGGAACGTCGCCTCATTCCACGGCTGGCCGCTGCGATCGAACAGGCGGCGCTGATTCAACGCGCTGACGATCTGTTCCAGCTCTTCCGCGCCCTGATCGAAAATCGTTTCCAGCGCCGCCACCAACGCGGTTTCGAAACCGTCCGGCACCCGGGCGCGGTTTTGCCACACAACGTTGCGGAACTGGCCCGGCTGATGGATTTGACCGTTGCCGCCTTCGCGGGCTGGCGTCACCTGTTGGGTGTCCGGCAGCCAGGGATTGAAATCGGTGATGTGCTGCATGATTACTCCTCCGCGATAAAGGTGATCTGGATTTGGTTGTCGACCACCCGGGTGGGATAGGTTTGCAGATCGCGGCCGCCCGGCTCGCGCAGGCACTGGCCGGTACGCACGTCAAACAGCGCTTCGTGCAGTGGGCACTCAACCTTGCCGTCGTCAACAAACCCCTGGCTGAGCAAGGCGTAAGCATGCGGACAGACGTCTTCCAGCGCATAGTAGTTACCGTCGAGCAGGTAAACCCCGATCTCTTTGCCTTCCACTTTGCCGGAGAAAGGAAAATCTTCTTTCACCTGAGACACTTCGCACACATTCTTCCAGCTCATTGCTTTTATCCTCTATCTGATTGTTTCATATATGAAACTCAGTTTCTTATTTAATACAGTCACTATAAGTCTGGCGAAACTTTCGTCAAGCGAGCGGCGCGGCAAATGTTAATGAAAGGTTGTTTAAAAATGACAAATGCGGGAAGGATCACGAAATAATGCACCGATATGAAAAACCTATGTCAGTTGTGCGCTCTTCAGCTAATTTATGGCAAAAATTGCGTTGATCCTGGCGGCGCATTGCGCGTAAAAGAGTTCTCTCGCTGTCTTTTACACCTAATTTTATAACAATAAATTTACATTAATCGGCCTCATCCCCGCGTTTGCACGTAATGGCATCCGCAGGTGAGTTTACTGCTGCCTGAATTCGTCAACCGCTCGCACTGAGGAACGCGCCGTGCAACAACGTCAACGCTGGTTTGGGGTGATCGCCCTGTTGTTTCTGATCGTTATCGCCTATGCGGATCGGGTTAATATCGCCGTGATGTTGGTCAATCCCGACTTCCTGCAACACTTTCAACTCGGCGGTGACCGCGCCCATCAGGGCACGCTGATGACGGCGTTTTTACTCGGTTACGGCCTGTCCGCCATGTTGCTGACGCCGTTTCTGGAAACGCTGATGGGTTACCGCCGCGCGCTGACGCTGAGCGTCGTGCTGTGGGCGCTGCTCACCGCCGCGTCGCCGCTGGCGGGATCGCTGCTGTTGCTGTGCGCGGTGCGCGCGCTGCTTGGCGTCAGCGAAGGACCGCTGTTCTCGCTCAAGACCATGTACATCAGCGATCATTTCGCCGCCGACGAGCGCGGCAAACCCAACGCGGTCAGCGCGCTGGGCGTCTCGTTGGGGCTGGTGATCGGCTTTCCGCTGGTGAGTTTTCTGATGGCGCACTTCGGGTGGGCGATGTCGTTTCACCTGTTGGCGCTGCTCAACCTGCTGTTGGGCCTGGCGCTGGTGCGGCTGTTCGTTCATCCGCTCGCCTTACCCTCATCTTCACGCCCCGCCGATCCTCAGCCGGTGTTGAGCCGCGTCTGGCACACCTTCGCGCTGGCCTGGTGCACGCCGATGCTCGGTTGGATCCTGCTGATCGAGATCGCCACGCTCAGCTATCTTTGGGGGTCCAGCGCCTGGCTGCCGGCCTACCTGACCGATGAAAAAGGATTCTCCATCAAGCAGATGGGGTGGATGGCCGCACTGCCTTTCATCGTCAGCATCGCCTCAAAATACCTCGGCGGCGTGCTGCTCGATCGTATCCGCCCCTATCAGGCACCGCTGATCTTCGTCTTTGGCGGCGCGGCGACCGCGCTGTGCATCTATGGCGTAATGAACAGCCATCAGCTTGGCTGGATCGCGTTCTTCCTGCTGGCGGCCAACGCCTGTTGGGGCGCGCAGGGCGCGGCGATCCCCACGCTGCTCCAGCATTATGCGCGGCCGGAGGCGGTCGGCAGCGCCTATGGGCTGATCAACGGCATCGGCAATCTGTTCTCGGCGTTTGTGCCGATGGCGATGGGCATGGTAATGGCCAGCCAGGGCAAGGTGTCCTCGGGCTTTGCGGTGCTGATTGCCTCACAGCTGCTGACGCTGCTGGCGGGCGGCGCGCTGTTTGGCCGCATGTTGCTGGCGCGCCAGGTGAAGCGGGCATAGCCTGTTCCCGCACCGTTGCGGCAGAGAAAGCCAATGGCCTTGAGAGGGTGCTCATGGATCTGGACGCCAACAACCAGCAGACGGGGGACATCCCCCGTCGCCGGGTTGCCTTACCGTTCGGA
>NZ_JBJNMO010000005.1:0-439898 GCF_052168495.1 Serratia sp. CY52157
TCGGATTCGTAAGCCAAAATGGCCGCAACCTCCGTAGTGCCCGATCGGATACGCAGCTCACACAGCGTGCTGCGGGTTATCCATGCCAGTGATATTACCGTGGCACAAATAACCACCAATCTTAACAGGCTCCGTTTGTTCGGCATCATGCCTTCTTCTCCTTGCCTCGCGGCGGGTAAGAGGCTAACTTAACGTTGTCTGGCGTTAGAGTTGGCCTCGGGTTGATGAATATCGACTCGGGGCTTTTCTCTTTGTACCTTTCACGCAGGCTCTAGATACAAAGATCCAGAGCACCCGCCCGCAGTATATTCATCCTCCCCGTTATCCCGGTTCCTTTTTACTGACTCCGTTTCATTTCTGCGCAAAATTGCGCAAAGGCGTTGCAACAGACTGAAAATCGCCGCACGGATGGCGACAAATGAAATAAAAAAAAGCGGCCCCCATACGATGGGAGCCGCTTTTTCAGCGAGGCGTGGCCTGGCGTCAGGCGTGTTTCTTGGCCGCCTGCAGGTACAGCATCTCCAGACCCAACGTCGCCGCGGCCAGCGCGGTGATCTCGGACTGGTCATAGGCCGGCGCCACTTCCACTACGTCCATGCCGACGATGTTCAGCGACTGCATGCCGCGCACCAGTTTCAGCGCGCGATCGGAAGTCAGGCCGCCGATCACCGGCGTGCCGGTGCCCGGTGCGAACGCCGGATCCAGACAGTCGATGTCGAAGGTCAGGTACACCGGCATATCGCCGACGATGCCTTTGATCTGGGTCAGCAGGTCGTCCACGCTGCGATCGTTCACCTGCGCGGCGTCCAGTACGGTAAAGCCATTGTCGTGATCGAACTCGGTGCGAATGCCGATCTGCACCGAGTGATGCGGATCGATCAGGCCTTCGTTCGGCGCATGGTAGAACATGGTGCCGTGGTCGAACTTGCTGCCGTTGGCGTAGGTATCGGTATGGGCGTCAAAGTGCACCAGCGCCAGCTTGCCGAAATGCTTGGCGTGCGCGCGCAGCAGCGGCAGGGTGACAAAGTGGTCGCCACCGAACGAGAGCATGCGCTTACCGGCCTTCAGCAGTTTCTCCGCGTGCGCCTGCAGCTTGTCGCTCATGTCCTGCGCATCGCCGAAGTTGAACACGATGTCGCCGCAGTCAACCACGTTCAGGCGATCGCGCAGATCGAAGCTCCACGGCCAACGGTTGCCTTCCCAGGCCAGGTTGGTGGACACCTGGCGGATGGCCGCCGGGCCATGACGGCCGCCGGCGCGACCGGAGGTCGCCATGTCAAACGGAATGCCGGTGATGACCCACTCTGCATCGCTGTCGTAAGGCATGAAGTTCAGCGGAAAGCGCAGGAAACCAAAGGCGTTGGACACTAATGAATTATCGGACTGATGGCCTAAGGTGCTCATAGTAAACCCTCATAGTTCAACAAGTTGCCGGGCGCAGACGCCGGGCCGTGACAAAAAAAAATCCCTCCCGCGTCGTTAGCCCGACGAGAAAGGGATTTATTCGATGTGTGTTTCGGTGCTACCGATACAGCAGATTATGGCCGCATTTTGTTCATGCTTCAAGGGGGCCGATATCGCCCCCCTGAAGAAGGCGGTTACTCGTCTTCCAGATACGTGTAGCCGTACAGGCCAGCTTCAAACTCTTCCAGGAACTGCGCCTGCAGCTCGCTGTCCAGATCGGTTTCTTTGACCTGATCGCGGAACTTGGACAGCAGCGCGCTCGGATCGAGCTGCACGTACTCCAGCATATCCGCTACGGTATCGCCCTCGTCGGACAGCTCGGTCTCGACGCTGCCGTCCGGGAACACGTACACATCAACCGAGGCGGTGTCGCCGAACAGGTTGTGCATGTTGCCGAGGATCTCCTGGTACGCACCGACCATGAAGAAGCCCAACGCCGGCGGGTTCTCCGGATCGTATGGCGGCATCGGCATGGTGGTCGCCACGCCGTCGCCGTCGACGTAATGGTCGATGGTGCCGTCGGAATCGCAGGTGATGTCGAGCAGCACCGCACGGCCTTCCGGCGGCTTATCCAACCCTTCCAGCGGCAGCACCGGGAACAGCTGATCGATGCCCCAGGCATCCGGCATCGACTGGAACAGCGAGAAGTTGACGTAGAACTTGTCCGCCATGCGCTCTTGCAGTTCGTCGATGATAGGACGGTGCGCGCGGTTGCTCGGATCGAGCTGCTGCTGGATCTTGTTGCAGATGTTCAGATACAGCTGCTCGGCCCAGGCGCGCTTGGTCAGGTCCAGCATGCCGTGCGCGTATTGGGTATGCACGTCGTGCAGATCCATCTGGCTGTCGTGCAGCCATTCGCGCAGCGAGCGGCGGTTTTCCGGCTCGTTCATTTCCAGCCAGGTTTCCCACATGCTTTCCAGCGCGCGCGGCGCGTCGGCTTCCGGCGGCTGCGGTTCGCTGAACTCGTTGCGCTCTACGCCGATCACGTTGGAGACCAGCACCGTGTGGTGCGCGGTCACGGCGCGACCGGACTCGGTGATCACCGTCGGGTGCGGCAGGCCGTGTTCGTTACAGGCGTCGCCGATGCCCCAAATCACGTTGTTGGCATATTCGTTCAGGCCGTAGTTGACCGAGCAATCGGACTGCGAACGGGTGCCTTCGTAGTCGACGCCCAAGCCGCCGCCCACGTCGAAGCACTGAATGTTGACGCCCAGCTTGTGCAGCTCAACGTAGAATCGCGCCGATTCGCGCACGCCGGTGGCGATGTCGCGAATATTGGCCAGCTGCGAACCCAAATGGAAGTGCAGCAGCTGCAGGCTGTCGAGGCGGCCCGCTTCACGCAGGGTTTCCACCAGTTTCAGCACCTGCACCGCCGCCAGACCGAACTTGGATTTTTCGCCGCCGCTCGACTGCCATTTGCCGGAGCCTTGCGATGCCAGACGCGCACGCACGCCCAGGCGCGGTATGACGTTCAGCCGCTCGGCTTCTTCCAGCACCAGATTGATCTCGGACATCTTCTCGATCACCAGGTACACCTTGTGCCCCAGCTTTTCCCCGATCAGCGCCAGACGAATATATTCACGATCTTTATAACCATTACAGACGATCACCGAGCGGGTCATGCCGGCATGCGCCAGCACCGCCATCAGTTCGGCCTTGGAGCCGGCTTCCAGCCCCAGCGGTTCGCCGGAGTTCACCAGCGATTCAATCACGCGGCGATGTTGGTTCACCTTGATCGGATACACCAGGAAATAGCCGCCCTGGTAACCGAAGGACTCACGCGCGCGTTTGAACGCGGCGTTGATAGAGCGCAGGCGATGCTGAAGGATCTGCGGGAAGCAGAACAGCGCCGGCAGACGTTGGCCGTCTTTCTGGCGCGTTTTCACCAATTCTGCCAGATCGACGCGCGCCTGCGGGACATCCGGATCCGGGCACACGCTGATATGGCCCAGCTCGTTGACGTCATAGTAATTGTTGCCCCAGTAGGCGACGTTATAAGTACGCAGCATCTTGCTGGCATTACGATCATTCATGGCAACCTCCTGCATGGAGCGCAAAGATAAAGACTCGCCCGCAACCGGCGGACGGTGAATCAACAGATCATCAGACATGGTTCGCCTCACATTCCGTACTGACGAAACCGTCAGCCACTATCGCAGCTACAACCCGCGAGAACAACCCAACAAGCCGCGCCGGCGGCAGCGAAGAGAACTGCCGTTCGCGGTCAGCGATCGGTTTATCACTCATATAATTGTAAGACACCCTGTTCAAACCTCGTGAATCGGGCCAAGAAACATCCCACAGGAAGGCTGCAGGCTACCCTTGTTCAGTTCTTCAGACGACCGTTAGCCGGCCCGAGAATCCTGAGTAGCGGCCAAGTGTTTATCGCACCTGGTAAGTGACAGAGAGACAAGACGGGAAATAGCAGAAGAATGTGCGCCAGAACGGCACTGCTGTTGAGAACCAACAACCGGTAGACAACGGATCATTAATCCAACCACCTCCACGCGCGCCGTTCGGAGTGAACGACCCAGCCTCTAAAATAGTGTAAGAACGTGACCGTTCGATGAAGCGGCGGCGCCACGGCGAACGCCCGCGACGGATAATAGCGCAATGCCGGCGAATGCAAAGCGGAAGTTTACCGTACCTTCCCCCACGCCAGACCGCCGTACTGTGCAGCAAATGAACCGCGCGCGCAGTTTATACCGGTAAGCAGGTGAAAAAGCAAAATGAAAATTCGCCGAAAACTGTTTCAAGCGATGAAAATGGCGCCAACCCGTTTGCGCAAAAGAGCGAAAGCGCAAAAAATTACTGGCAATCTGGCTAAACCCTGACCTAAAATAGACGTCCAGATGTTAATCCATCTATACTGGTTAACTGATAAACTGCTTAACGGCTTTGCCTGAGGGGCGTTGCAGGATGCATCTCGCGCCATCAGCGGAAGACCCTTCGCTTCGATGCCGGATCTCCAGCGCTGTGCAGTAATTTCTAACCCGTCTTATGCAAGGTAAAGAACACAATGGCTAAACACCTCTTCACGTCCGAATCCGTCTCCGAAGGACATCCAGATAAAATCGCCGACCAGATCTCCGATGCCGTCCTCGACGCCATCCTGGAACAAGATCCGAAAGCGCGCGTCGCCTGCGAAACTTACGTGAAAACCGGCATGGTGCTGGTCGGCGGTGAAATCACCACCAGCGCCTGGGTCGATATCGAAGAGATCACCCGCAAGACCGTGCGCGAGATCGGCTACGTTCATTCGGACATGGGCTTTGACGCCAACTCCTGCGCAGTGTTGAGCGCCATCGGCAAGCAATCCCCGGATATCAATCAGGGCGTTGACCGTACCGATCCTCTCGAGCAGGGCGCCGGCGATCAGGGCTTGATGTTTGGCTACGCCACCAATGAAACCGACGTGCTGATGCCTGCGCCTGTCACCTACGCGCACCGTCTGGTGCAGCGCCAATCCGAAGTGCGTAAGAACGGCACCCTGCCGTGGCTGCGCCCGGACGCGAAGAGCCAGGTGACCTTCCAATACGACGACGGCAAAATCGTCGGCATCGACGCCGTCGTTCTGTCCACCCAGCACTCAGAAGACATTTCGCTGAAAGATCTGCAAGAAGCGGTGATGGAAGAGATCATCAAGCCGGTACTGCCGGCGGAATGGCTGACGGCGGGCACCAAATACCACATCAACCCGACCGGCCGTTTCGTTATCGGCGGTCCGATGGGCGACTGCGGCCTCACCGGCCGTAAGATCATCGTCGACACCTACGGCGGCATGGCTCGCCACGGCGGCGGCGCCTTCTCCGGTAAGGACCCGTCCAAGGTTGACCGTTCCGCGGCATACGCGGCGCGCTACGTGGCGAAAAACATCGTCGCCGCCGGCCTGGCCGATCGCTGCGAGATCCAGGTGTCTTACGCTATCGGCGTAGCGGAACCGACCTCCATCATGGTGGAAACCTTCGGTACCGAGAAAGTGCCAACCGAACAACTGACGCTGCTGGTGCGCGAATTCTTCGATCTGCGCCCATACGGCCTGATCCAGATGATGGATCTGCTGCAGCCGATCTACCGCGAAACCGCCGCCTACGGCCACTTCGGCCGCGAACACTTCCCATGGGAAGCGACCGACAAAGCTGCACAGCTGCGCGATGCCGCCGGCCTGAAATAAGCCCCGACATCAACATGAAAAACGGCGAGCCAAGGCTCGCCGTTTTTATTGAACGGATGGGTGCTCATGGATCAACGCATCGACTGCCGGCCGGCGGAGGCAAAGCCCCCGCCGCCGGGTTGCCTTACCGTTCGGATTCGTAAGCCAAAATGGCCGCAACCTCCGTAGTGCCCGATCGGATACGCAGCTCACACAGCGTGCTGCGGGTTATCCATGCCAGTGATATTACCGTGGCACAAATAACCACCAATTTTAACAGGCTCCGTTTGTTCGGCATCATGCCTTCTTCTCCTTGCCTCGCGGCGGGTAAGAGGCTAACTTAACGTTGTCGTGCGTTAGAGTAGGCCTCGGGTTGATGGATATCGACTCGGGGCTTTTCTCTTTGTACCTTTCACGCAGGCTCCAGAGACAAAGATCCAGAGCACCCGCCCGCAGTATATTCACCTCCCCCTCTCTTCCCGCGTTCCTTTTCACGTTAAATGTCTTTCTTGCGCAGCGACACGCAACGCCTTGCAAGGCGTTGAAAAAAGGCCCAGCAACGCTGGGCCCTTGATGGTGAAGAAGGCAAAGTAGGGGTGAAGCTTACGACGTCTGCTTACGCAACAGATAAACGAAGTACGGCGCGCCGATAAAGGTCGCCAGTAACCCCGCGGGGATCTGATACGGAAACAGCAGCATCCGCCCGCACCAGTCGGCAAATACCATCAGCAAACCGCCCAACAGCGCGGCGATCACCATTTGCGGCAGCGCGCGGCGGAAGCCCAACATGCGCGCCATGTGCGGCGCCATCAGCCCGACAAAGCTCAGCGGCCCCACGGTCAGGGTCGCCATGGCGGTCAGCGTGGCGGCCAACAACAGGATGGTCAATCGCGCAGGCGTCAACGCAATCCCCACCGAACGGGCGGTGGCCCCGCCGAGCGGCAGAATGGTCAGCCAGCGGCGGCACAGCGGCGCCAATATCATCAATCCGGCGGCGATCAGCGCGGTGCGCAGCGCCTGCGCAGGCTCCACCGAATAGGTTGAACCGGAGAGCCAGGTCAGCAAGCCCCCCATACGCGGATCGCCGCTGGCCAGCAGCAGGAAGATGACGGTGGTAAAGGCGGTGCTGAGCGCGATGCCGGCGAGCAACATGCGTTCGGTCGAGAAACCGCCGCGGCCAGCGGCAATCATGATGATCAGCAGCGTAACGGCCGCCCCCAGACTGCCGGCGGGCAACAGCCAAACGAAGGCGTCGCCCGGCACCATAAACAGCATCATCACGACGCCAAAAGCGGCGCCGGAGCTGATGCCCAACACTTCCGGGCTGGCCATCGGGTTGCCGGTCAGCTTCTGGATCAGCGTGCCGGCGACCGCCAGCATCATGCCCGCAGCCAACGCCGACAGCACCCGCGGCCAGCGCCACGGCAGCAAGGCGTCCAGCTCCGCGCCCAGGCTCCAGTGCCAGCCGCCGGCGTTTTTGCCCAGCATCAGCGCCAGGGTCAGGCCGATCAACAGCACGGCACCGGCCAGCGCTGCCCAGCCAGGCAGATTCCCGCGCTCGGCAGGCACCTTGTCGCCAAGGTTCATCGGCGGCGGCGTGGCGGCGCTGCGCAAACGCGGCAGCAGCCACAGCAGCAGCGGCGCGCCGAACAGCGCGGTGGCCGCCCCGGTCGGGATCTCACGCCACACCTGCGCCACCCCAATCATCACCTGATCGGTCAGCCACAGCAGCAACGCCCCCAGCAACGGCGCCAACATCATGCGATGCGCCAGGCGGCGAGCGCCCAGCATCTTCGCCATCAGCGGCGCAAACAGGCCGATAAAGCCGATAACGCCCACCGCGCTCACCAACATGGCGCTGAAGATGATGGCCAGCCCCAGGGCGCAGAAGCGCGCCATCGACAGCCCCAACCCCAGGTTGCGCGCCACGCCGTCGTCCAGCCCCAGCAGCGTCAGCGGGCGCAGCAATAGCGCCGCCAGCGCACCGGCCACCAGCAAACGCGGCAGGATAAACTGCACCGCGCTCCAGTCCTGTTGGTTCAACGCGCCGGTGCCCCACAGGAACATGCCCTGCAGCTGATCGTAATTAAACAGCGCCAACAGGCTGTTGACTGCGCCGCAGTAAAGCCCCAGCACCAGCCCGGCCAGAATCAGCGTCACCGGCGACATCCGCTTGCCCCAGGCGACGCCGAACACCAGCCCGCCCACCGCGATCGCCCCCGCCATAGCGGCCAGTTGACGAGTGAACTCGCCCCCCGGCAGCACCCACAGCGTGGCGATGGTCAGGCCGAGCTGCGCGCCGGCGGCCACGCCGAGCGTCGACGGTTCCGCCAACGGATTGCGCAACACCTGCTGGAACAATACGCCGACCAATCCCAGACCGGCCCCGGCCAACAGCGACACCGTCAACCGCGGCAGCAGGCTGTAATGGAACAGCATTTGCCGCACGTCGTCGATGTCCGGCGCGCTCAGCGCCCGCGCCCATTGCGCCGGTGGCAGCTGCTGCGTCAGGTTGTATATCGTCAAACCGCCGGCCGCCGCCAGCAACAGCAGGATCAGCGTCAGCGGCAATTTCCGGATGCCAGCATTCATGCCGCACTCTCCTGAGCCTGCGCCAACAGGCGGCAAAACCGCATCGTCGACAGCGTAGCGCCATAGAACCACACCGCCGGCACCTGCCGCAGCTGGTTTTGCCGCACAAAAGGCAATGACTGCCACAGCGGCGTCGCGCTGACCTTGTTCATCATCGCCTGATTACCGTGATCGAGATAAATGACCCGGGCGTTACGCACCGTGGCCAACCGTTCAATCCCCACCACCGCCGTGCCCCAAAAGTCGGTTTGCTCCTGCCAGGCATTGCGGATGCCGAGCTGATCCATCGCTTCCTGGAACAGGCTTTTTTGACCGATGATCAACGCATGGCGGGTGTCTATCAGGGAAAACAGCAGCAACGGTTGCCGGGTGTAGCTTTGCAGGCGCTGGCGCGCATCCTGCATAAAGCTGTCGAACTGCGCCAGGTGGTTTATCGCCCGGCTTTCTATGCCTAATCGTTGCCCCAGCGCCAGCAGCGACTGGCGGGCGACGGTCAGCGGTTTGCCGCTGCCGTCGTTGAAGCCGAAGCTCATGGTTGGCGCGATGGGTTTGATTTTGCGCGGCGTCGGGCCATAGCCTTGCGACAGCAACACCAGCGAAGGCTGGAGCTGCTGCAGCAGTTCGAGATTCGGTTCAGTGCGCTGGCCGACGTCGACGACCGTCGTCGGCAGCTTCGGCTCCGCCACCCACAGGTTGTAGTTATGGACATCGGCCACCGCCAGCGGCGTCACGCCCAATGCCAACAGCAGCTCGATCGGCAGCCATTCCAGCGCCGCAACGCGCGCGATATCCGGCGGCGCATCCGCCGCTCGCCCGGGCAACGATCCCAACAGGGGCGACAGCGCCAGCGCCATCAACAGGCGGCGGCGCAGCGGATCGTGAGAAGAAGTGAATGCAGAGGACATCAGTAGACAAAACTCACCGGCGCGCCGCCGCTCGGGTGCGGCAACGTGCCCATAGGAATACCGTAAATTTGCTCCAGCACCGGCCCCTGCATCAGTTCCAGCGGGCCGCCCTGGGCGATCATGTCACCGCCGCGCAGCGCCACCAAATGGTCGCAGTAGCGCGCCGCCATATTGATGTCGTGCAGTACGGCGATCACCGTGAGATCGCGTTCGCGGCTCAGGCGCTGGATCAGCGCCAGCACCTCGACCTGGTGCGCGATGTCCAGCGCCGACGTCGGCTCGTCGAGCAACAGGCAGCGGCTGTCCTGCGCCACCATCATCGCCAGCCAGGCGCGTTGGCGCTCGCCGCCGGACAGGCTGTCCACCAGGCGGTGGGCGAACGGCTTCAGCCCCACCAGTGCGATGGCCTCTTCCACCTGTTGGCGATCGTTGGCGCCAAAACGCCCCAGCGCGCCATGCCACGGATAGCGGCCGACGGCCACCAGCTCGCGCACCGTCATGCCTTCCGCCGCCGGCAACTGCTGCGGCAGGTAGGCCACCTGGCGGGCGAAGGATTTGCTGTCCCACTGCGCCAACGGCTGCCGATTGAGCAAGACCTGACCGCCGCTGGGCGCATGGTGCCGCCCGAGCAGTTTCAACAGAGTGGATTTACCGGAACCGTTATGGCCGATCAGGCCGCAGACTTTGCCCTGAGGAAAACGGAGCGACAGCGGTTGCAACAGCACCCGGCCGGGAACGGCGAAGCTGGCGTTATCCAGTGCGAAAGTCGCGCCGGGATTAAGAAGTTTGTCCTGCATAGATCCTGCTTTTTCCGGGGCGACGCGCCGCCGCCCCGGCTATCCGGTTAGAAACGGAAGGTTGCGGTGGCGACCACCTGGCGTTCTGCGCCCCAGTAGCAGGCGTAGTCGCGGTAGCAGCTCGATACGTAAGTCTTGTCGAACAGGTTGTTGATGTTGACGCCCACGGACGAGCCCGGCAGGCCAAAGCGCGCCAGATCGTATTTAATGGTGGCGTCCACCAGCGTGTAGTCCGGCACCTTGAAGGTGGTGTTATCGCTGTTGAAGCTCGAGCTGGAGCCAACGTAACGCACGCCGGAACCCAGCGTCAAACCGCTCACCGCCGTTTCGTGGAAGGTATAATCCGCCCACAGCGACGCCATGTGTTTCGGCACTTCGACGGTCGGTTTGCCCTGATAGGTGTTGTCCTTGGTGTACTTCGCATCGGTGTAGGTATAGGAGGCGATCAGGTTGACGTTGGCATTCAACGCCGCCTTGGCTTCCAGCTCCACGCCGCGCGAACGGATCTCGCCACTCTGCACGCTGAACTGCGCGTTATCCGGATCCGGTGTCAGGTTGTTGTTCTTGGTCAGCTGATACAGGGCGCCGGTCAGCACGATTGGGCGATCCTTCGGCACGTATTTCACGCCGGCTTCATACTGCTTGCCGATCGAAGGTTTGAACGTACTGCCCCCTTGCGTCGTGCCCAAATTCGGCTCAAACGACTCGCTGTAGCTGAAATACGGCGTCACGCCGTTGTCGAACAGATAGTTCAGGCCGCCGCGCCAGGTGAACTGCCGGTCGGTCTGCTGGCTCGTCGAACTCGCATCACGGTTGTAAGCGGAGGTCTTCGCCCAGTCATAGCGCCCGCCCAGCGTCAACAGCCACTGATTCCACTCCCCTTGCTCCTGCACATACAGGCCGGTTTGCTCCTGACGGTTCAGATAATGGTAGGGGAAGTTGATGTTGACCGCGTCATTCCCGTATTGCGGATGGGTCATGCTCAGCCCGTCCGCTGTGCCAAATGCGGCATTGATATCGTTACGCATGCGCATGTAGTCCACGCCGAACAACAGCGTGTGGTCGATATCGCCGGTTTTCACCTTCGCCTGCGCCTGAGTATCCACCGAGAAATTGTTCAGGTGCTCTTTCGACTGAACATAGGCGCGGTTAATCGTCGTCGGCGTCGCAGCAGAAACGCCACTGCCATAAATACTCTTCATGTCGGTGTCCAACTGCAGATAGCGCAGGTTCTGGCGCACCGCCCAGGTATCGTTGAAGGCGTGTTCGAAGCTGTACCCGATCATCCGCTGCTTGCGGGAGGTATAGTTGCTGGCTTCGCCTTCGTTGAAATCGGTCGGCAGCTTACCGCCATTCGGCAACGGGATCAGCGTGCCCTGCTTCGGCAGCCAGCCGTAATAACCGGTATAGGGATCGTTTTGAATGTTGGCCAACAGTGTGAAGTTGGTCTTGTCATCCGGGCGCCAGCTAAAGGACGGCGCGATCGCATAGCGCTTCTCTTTGCTCATGTTTTGCTGCGCATCGCTGTCTTTCGCCAGGCCGGTCAGGCGATAGGAGTAGATGCCCTGATCGTCCAGCGCGTCGCTGAAATCGAAACCGGTTTGGAACAGGTTATCGGTGCCCATCTTGAACTGGATTTCGCGCAGCGGCTCGGTGGTTGGCCGCTTGCTGACCAGGGCGACCAGGCCACCCGGGTTGCTTTTGCCGTACAGCACCGAGACCGGGCCGCGCAGCAGCTCGGCGCGCTCGAGGAAATAAGGATCGATGGACGCTTCGCTGTAGTTGTCGCCCAGCAGCCGCAGGCCATCCAGATACTGGGTGGTGTTGGTGGCCGGGAAGCCGCGGATCGCCACCGCGTCATAGGTCGTGGAGCTGCCGCGGCTGGCGAATACGCCCGGCGCATAGGCCAGCGCGCCTTTCACCGTATCCGGCTGGCGCATGTCCATCTCTTCACGCGTTACCACGGAAACGGACTGCGGGTTCTTCTCGATCGGCGTATCGGTTTTGGTGCCGGTGGCGCTGCGCTTGGCGACATAGGTGCCGACCGGCCCCCAGGCGCTTTCCTGCTGGGCGGTGTTGCTGCTGCCCACAACGGTAATCGTGTCTTCCTTGGCGGCCGGCTTGGCGTCGGCGGAAAAAGCCGGCATCGCCAGCGTACCCAACGCCGCAGCGACGGTGATCGCTAACGCGCTGACGGGGAGACGGCCCTGCTTGGCCGCGGATGATGAAAGACGCTTGGTCAGCATGATTTATTTCTCTGATGAATTATTAAATGACGAATGTAAACGATAATAATTATTATAAGCGTCGCATTTTATGCAGAAGCCAAATTAAACTGCAAGCCGAATTCATAGGGCAAATAGGTTAAGGATTAGGCGCTTAGCCTTGCAGTTAACAGGGAAATAAAACGAGCGGAAAAATAAAAAAGCCCGCAACCAAGGTTACGGGCTTAATAACAAAGCAAAAATTTTCGCCGGGGCCGACGCCCCGGCAGCGATTACTGACCGAACATATCCTTGATCCAGCCGGCGACGCCATCGCCATCTTTTTGCTCACCCGCCGCCGGTTGCTGCTGTTGCTGCACCGCCGCCTGGCTGGCCTGACACAGTCCCTGCGGATTGTCGGTCCAGACCGGGATGGTGCGCCAGCTGCCGCCGCCGCAGATAAAGTTGCCTGCGGAGTCGATGCTCATCTGGTTAATACCTTCCGGCGGCTGCAGCATCAGCGGCAGCGGCGTCTGGTTTTCCAGATAGCGGCGATACAGGGTCAACGCGCCGTTGGCGCCGGTCAGCTTGGCCGGGCCGTTGTTATCGCGCCCGACCCAGGCGATCGCCACTTCCTTGCCGTCGATGCCGGCGAACCAGCTGTCGCGCAGATCGTTGGTGGTACCGGTTTTCGCCGCCAGGTTGTAGTTCGGGAACTTCACCGACAGCGAGCGGGAGGTCCCGCGCGCCACGCCCTGCTGCATCGCGTACAGCGTCAGGTAAGCGGCCTGCGCCGGCACCATGCGCTCCGCCTGCGGGAAGCTCTGGTACAGCACCGTGCCGTCTTCGGCGATCACCGAACGCACCGCCGACAGCGGCGCACGGTTACCGCCGCTGGCGATGGTCTGGTATTCCTGCGCCACTTCCATTGGCGTCAGGCCGATCGCCCCCAGCAGCATCGAAGGCACCGGATTGATCTCCGCTTTCGGGATCCCCAGGCGTTGCAGCGTGGCGCTGATCTGATCCAGCCCAACCGACAGGCCGAGGTTCACCGTCGGCACGTTCAGCGAGTTGGCCAACGCATCCACCAGCATCACCTGACCGCGGAATTTGCGATCGTAGTTGTTCGGCTGCCAGACGGCGCCGTTCGGCTGTTTCAGCGACAGCGGCGCATCCGCCAGCCAGGTGTTGAGGCGGTATTTGTCCGGCTCGGACAGCGCGGTCAGGTACGTCGGCGGTTTGGCCAGCGAGCCGACCAGGCGTCGCGCCTGCATGGCGCGGTTGAAACCGGCGAACTGCGGGTTGGCGCCGCCGACCATGGCGCGTACTTCACCGCTGAAGCGATCGACGATCACCATCGCCGCTTCCAGATCCTGCAGGTGACGCGCAGCGCGCAGCGCCGGGATGCCGTCTTCGACCGCTTTTTCCGCCGCGTCTTGCGACACCGGATCCAGCGTGGTGAAGATCTTCACGCCGGACAGGTCATTCACCTTATCGCCCAGCTTGGTCTGCAGTTCCTGACGCACCATCTGCATAAACGCCGGCTGCGGCGTAATGACGCCGCCTTTCGGCTGCACGCCCAGCGGACGCGCGCTCAGCATGTCATACAGCTCGCCGTCGATCACGCCCTGGTTCTGCAGCAGTTTGAGCACCAAATTGCGGCGTTCCAGCGCCAGTTTCGGGTTACGCCACGGGTTGTACAGCGACGCGCCCTTGACCATGCCGACCAGCAACGCCTGTTGATCGAGGCTCAGCTCATCCACCGGGCGGCCGAAGTAATACAGGCTGGCCAGCGGGAAGCCGCGGATCTGGTCGCTGCCGCTCTGGCCGAGGTATACCTCGTTCAGATACAGCTCCAGGATGCGGTCTTTGCTGTAACGGTAATCCACCAACAGCGCCATATAGGCTTCGTTGGCCTTACGCCACAGCGAACGTTCGTTGGTCAGGAACAGGTTCTTCACCAGCTGCTGCGTCAGGGTGCTGCCGCCCTGCACCGCGCGGCCGGCGGTCAGGTTGGCCAGCACCGCGCGGCCGATGGAGTACGGGCTGATGCCGTCATGCTCATAGAAGTGGCGGTCTTCCGTGGCGATCAACGTATCCACCAACAGATCCGGGAAACCGGAGCGCGGCACGAACAGCCGCTGTTCGCCGTTCGGCGACTGCAGCATGGTGATCAGACGCGGGTCGAGGCGGAAGAAGCCGAAGCTGCGGCCGCTGTCCAGGTTTTCGATCTTCGCCAGGCGGTTATTCTGGAAATCGAGGCGGGCGCGGATCTGCCCTTCTTTACCATCCGGGAAGTCGAACGGACGGCGCAGCATCTCGATGCTGTTGGCCTGCACGGTAAACTCGCCCGGACGCGTCATGCGGCTGACCTGGCGGTACTGCATGCCTTCCAGCAGGTTAACCATCTCCTTCTTGCTGTACGGCATGCCCGGTTCCAGGTTGACCATGCGGCCGTACACCGCCGCCGGCAGCTGCCAGACTTTGCCGTCGATGCGGCTGCGGATCTGCGAGTCCAGGTAGACGCCATAGATCGCCAACAGGACGGCGAGCACCAGGATCAGTTTGATAAACAGGCCGAGCCAGCGGCGTTTTTTACGCGGCGGAGTCGCTTTCACCTTACGCGGCATGCGTTCCTCCTCCTCTTCATACTCGTCATCGTCATACTCGTCTTCTTCGTAATCGTCATAATCGTCGTCTCGGCGACGGCGCGGCGGCTTGCGCGACGCGGTGCTTTTTGGTTGTTTTCCTTTGCGCCCGATGGGCTCGCGGTCATCCCCAGCCATGGCTGTTGTTCTCCGAGCTTGCCGACACTGCCGGCCATAATGAGTCGCTTAATCTGTGCCGACGCCGTGGCGCTGAACAGAAGAAACATCTGAATTCCAAACCTTAAACGCTCGCGGCCTACTGATATTTCTTCGTTCGGCGCGTCGGGGCCGCCGTGGCCGGATCGTCCGGCCATACGTGTTTCGGGTAGCGGCCCTTCATCTCTTTTTGCACCTCGCGGTAGGCGCCTTGCCAGAAGGCCGCCAGATCGCCGGTGATTTGCAACGGCCGGTGCGCCGGTGAGAGTAACTCAAGCACTACCGGGATGCGACCCTCCGCCAACATCGGGCTGCGCTGCTCGCCGAACATTTCCTGCAAACGCACCGCCAGCGCCGGCGGTTTGCCGGCCTCATAACGGATCGGCAGGCGGCTGCCGGTCGGCACAGTGTAATGAGTGGGTAATGCATTATCCAGCCGCTGTTTTTGCTGCCAGTCCAACAGCCGGGACAACGCCTCGGCGAGGTTGACCTGCTTCAATCCGCGCAGATCGCGCACGCCGTTCAGCGACGGCAGCAGCCACTGCTCCAGCGCCGCCAGCAGCGGTTCTTCGTCCATCGCCGGCCACTCCGCCTCCGGCAGCCAGGCTTGCGCGCACTGCAGGCGCACCCGCAGTTGTTCAGCTGCGCCCTCCCAGTTGAGCACCGCCAGCCCCTGCGCGCGCACCCAGTCGAGCAGCGCCTGCTGCAGCTCTTCGTCCGCCGGCTTGGCCAGCGGCTGCGCGCGCAGCGTCAGACGGCCGATCTGCTGGCGTTTCCAGGCGCGCAGCGTCCCCTTCTCTTCATCCCACTCCACCGCCGTGCGTTGCATGACCATCGCCGGCAGCTGCGCCGCCAACGCCTCGATATCGACCGGCAACGCCAACAAAATACGCGCATCCGGGCTGTTGTGGCCCTGCAACAGGTTGGGGACAATCAACCAGGGCGCGCGCGACAGCGCCTCGTCCTGGTTCATCGCCGCGCCCAGGCCGTTGGCCAGCAGGTAGCGGCCATCCTGACCGCGACGCTGGGCGATGCGATCGGTAAATGCCAGCGCCAACAGCCGCGGCGCCAAATCGGCGTCAACTTGCCCCGCACGTTGCGGCAGACGTTTGGCCAACTGCGCGGCGCGCTGCCGCCAGTTCGGCTGCGGGCGGCTCAGCCAATAACCGATATCCATCTGTCCGCCGCGCGGCGGTTCTTCCAGCAATGCCGCCAGCAACGCGGCCGTCGCCAGGCCGTCGGCGCTCAGCGCCGCGCCGGCGACCAGCATCGCCGCCAGCCGCGGTTCACATCCCAGAGCGGCCATTTGGCGCCCCGGCGCGGTGAGTTTGTCGCCGTCATCCGTGGCCCCCAGCCGGTGCAGCAACGCCCTGGCCGCCGCCAATGCCGCTGCCGGAGGCGCGTCAAGCCAGGTCAGCTGCGCCGGATCATGGCACCCCCACTGCAGCAGCTCGAGCCAGAAGCCGGTGAGATCGCTCTGTAAAATTTCCGGCTCAGCATGTTCCACCGCGCGCTCCGCCTGCTCTTTGGCGAACAGATGCCAGCAAATGCCCGGTTCCAGACGCCCGGCACGCCCGGCGCGCTGCACCATCGAGGCCTGACTGATGCGCTGTGTCGCCAGCCGCGTCAGACCGTTGCGCACGTCGTAGCGCGCTACGCGTTCCAGGCCGCTGTCCACCACCAGCCGAATGCCCTCGATCGTCAGGCTGGTCTCGGCGATGTTGGTCGCCAACACCACTTTGCGGCGGCCCGGCGCCGCCGGCTGAATCGCTTTTTGCTGTTGCGCCAGAGGCAGAGCGCCATACAGCGGGCAAAGATCGGTATCACTCGCCACTTCGCCGGTCAAACGCTCCAGCACCCGGTTGATCTCCGCTACGCCCGGCAGGAACAGCAGCAAAGACCCCGGCTGTTCGGCCAGCATGCGCTTCACCGCCGCCGCTACGCCATCCTCCAGCCGCTGATGGCTGGCCAACGGCTGATACAGGCGTTCAACCGGGAAACTGCGCCCCTCGGACACCACCACCGGCGCCTGCGGCAGCAGTTGCGTCATACGGGCGTTATCCAGCGTGGCCGACATGATCAACAGTTTCAGATCGTCGCGCAGCCCTTGCTGCACGTCGAGCAGCAGCGCCAGCGCCAAATCGGCCTGCAGACTGCGTTCGTGAAATTCATCGAGGATCACCAGCGACACGCCCTGCAGCTCGGCATCCTGCTGCAGCATGCGGGTGAGAATGCCTTCCGTCACCACTTCCAGCCGGGTCTGCGGCCCGCTTTTACTTTCGGCGCGCATGCGATAACCCACGGTCTGGCCGGGCTCCTCCCCCAGTTGCTGCGCCAGGCGGTAAGCGACGTTTTTCGCCGCCAGCCGCCGCGGCTCCAGCATGATAATGCGCCCCGGCAACCCGGCCTTAGCCATGATTTGCAGCGGCAGCCAGGTGGATTTACCGGCACCGGTCGGGGCGTGCAACAGCACCTGCGGGGCAGACTGCAGCGCAGCCAGCAACTCATCGAGCACTGCGCTGACGGGCAATGAAGACACTGAATTCTCCGTAGTGGTTAGCGTTAAACGGCGTACAGTGTAGCATTAGCTTTATACCCGTAACCTTTCAAACTGTTGCGGCGTTAGCTATAGTACGGAGCTCATTCGTGCGCCGCGCCCCTCGCGGGGCCGCTGCCAGTAACGTTTACCGCTGTTCCCGACCGTATTGTCATGCATTTGCCGAGCCCTTATGTCCAATTCGCGCCGCCTGTTTTTCGCCCTGTCCTTGCCTGACGCCCTGCAACAGCAGGTGGTCCGCTGGCGCGCCGAGGCGTTTGCACCGGAGGCCGGTCGGCCGGTGGCGGCGGCCAATTTGCACCTGACGCTGGCGTTTCTCGGTGAAGTCAGCGCACAGAAAGAACTAGCGCTGCGTAAGTTGGCCGGCCGTATCGCTCAACCCGGCTTCAGCATGCGGCTCGACGATCTCGGCCATTGGCCGCGCCCCGGCGTGGTCTGGCTCGGCACCCGCCGCGCGCCGCGCGGGTTGCTGCAGCTGGCCGAGCTGCTGCGTTCGCAGGCCGCACGCAGCGGTTGCCATCAAAGCGCGCTGCCGTTCCATCCGCACATCACGCTGCTGCGCGCCGCCACCCAGCCGGTGGCGATCCCGCCGGCGACGCCGGGCTGGGCGTTCAGCGCCGACGCCTTTTCCTTGTATGAATCGGTGTTCGAAAACGGCCGCACCCGTTACCAACACCTTGAACAGTGGCCGCTGGCCAAGCAGGCATCCCCATGATTTTTTCTCCACCGCTGCGCTCCGCCACGCTGATCAAACGTTACAAACGCTTTCTGGCTGACGTGATCACCCCGGAAGGGGAAACCTTTACGCTGCACTGCGCCAATACCGGCGCCATGACCGGCTGCGCCACGCCCGGCGACACCGTGTGGTACTCCACCTCGGACAACCCCAAACGCAAATACGCCCACAGCTGGGAGCTGACCCATACCCAACAGGGGCACTGGATCTGCGTCAATACCCTGCGCGCCAACGCGCTGGTGCGCGAGGCGATCGAACACAATTTAATCAATGAATTATCCGGTTACAGTAAAATTAGCGGCGAAGTGAAATACGGCGGTGAAAACAGCCGTATCGATTTGTTATTACAGGCAGAAAATCGGGTTAACTGCTATATTGAAGTTAAGTCAGTCACATTACTGCAACAACAACGTGGTTACTTTCCTGATGCGGTAACGCTCAGAGGGCAAAAGCACCTGCGTGAGTTGCTCAGCGTGGTTGAAAGCGGGCAACGGGCGGTATTGTTCTTTGCCGTGTTACACAGCGGTATTGAGCAGGTCGCACCGGCACATCATATAGATGAGCGCTATGCGGCGCTGTTGGCACAGGTCCGGCAGTTGGGAGTGGAAGTGGTTTGCTATGGGGCAAAATTATCACCTGACGGTATTTATCTCTGCGATAAGCTGCCGTTTTTTATCGATTAGCGCAGCCGGGTCCCTATAAATAGACAACCGGCCAGCACGATCGCCAAATACGCCTTCCTTCACACGATTGTCAAGCGGGCGACAGGAATAATTGCCAACCTACCTTCCTTCTGTTATTTATAGCGGCCTGTTTTTCCCCCGCATTGGGGATTCGATAGTGCGTGTGTATGTAGGAGAAGCAACATGCAAGAAGGGCAAAACCGTAAAACCTCGTCCTTGAGCATTCTCGCCATCGCTGGGGTGGAGCCGTACCAAGAGAAGCCGGGCGAAGAGTACATGAACGACGCCCAGTTGTCGCATTTCAAGCGCATTCTTGAAGCGTGGCGCAACCAGCTCAGGGACGAAGTGGACCGTACTGTATCGCATATGCAAGAAGAGGCAGCCAACTTCCCTGATCCGGCCGACCGCGCTACTCAGGAAGAAGAGTTCAGCCTTGAACTGCGTAACCGTGACCGTGAACGCAAACTGATCAAAAAGATCGAGAAAACGCTGAAGAAAGTGGAAGACGATGATTTCGGCTACTGCGAATCTTGTGGCGTGGAGATCGGTATTCGTCGCCTCGAAGCGCGTCCGACCGCCGATCTGTGCATCGACTGCAAGACGCTGGCTGAGATCCGCGAAAAGCAGATGGCCGGCTAATACCGCTACTCTACATGATTGGAGCTGCATCAAGGCGGCAAGAATGCGCATGCCGATGAGCTTACTCAAGTAAGTGATTCGGGTAAGCAGGCGCAGCTAACACAGATGCAGTTTCAAGCATAACGAGTATGTTACCGCTGCGGCGTGCGCATCCGCGTGCGCCGCACAGAGAAAAGGGAACCCCTCCCCTCTGATATGCAAGAAAGTCATTATGTGGGGCGCTTTGCCCCATCGCCTTCCGGGGATCTGCATTTCGGCTCGCTGATTGCCGCTCTGGGAAGCTACCTTCAGGCTCGCGCCCAACGCGGGCAGTGGCTGGTTCGCATCGAAGATATCGACCCGCCGCGCGAAGTCCCCGGCGCCGCCGCTCGCATCCTGTCCGCGCTGGAACATTATGGTCTCCACTGGGACGGCCAGGTCATCTATCAATCCCAACGTCACGACGCCTATCGCGCCGCGCTGGATCTGTTGCAGCGCCAGGGGCTCAGCTATTACTGCACCTGCACCCGCAGCCGCATCCAGCAAATCGGCGGATTGTACGACGGCCACTGCCGCGATTTGCAGCTCGGCCCGCAGGGCGCCGCCATCCGCTTGCGTCAGACCGCCCCCGTTTACCGGTTCCACGATCGCCTGCAGGGAGAATTGCACGCCGATCCGGCGCTGGCGGGAGAAGACTTTATCATTCGCCGCCGCGACGGGCTGTTCGCTTACAACCTGGCGGTGGTGATCGACGACCATTTTCAGGGCGTGACCGAGATTGTCCGCGGCGCCGATCTGATCGAACCGACGGTGCGCCAAATTGCCCTTTACCGCCAGCTGCAGGCGCCGGTGCCCGCCTATGTGCATCTGCCGCTGGCGCTGGGCGCCAACGGCATCAAACTGTCGAAGCAAAACCATGCGCCGGCGTTGCCCGCTGGCGATCCGCGCCCGGTGCTGATCGCCGCGCTGAAATTTCTGCGCCAACCGCTGCCGGAAAGCTGGCAAGATCTTGACCTGCCATTATTATTGAGCTGGGCGATCGAACACTGGCGGTTGGAAAACGTGCCGCGTCAGGAGGCTATCCCTCTGGATGAAAACACGCCGGCATTCTCAAAGGAGCCATGGTGAGCTATGATTAGCCGCTATTTTTTGTTAGCTCCATTTTTATCAGTCACTATCGAGGTGTACCATTTTTACCCGAGTAGCCAACTTCTGTCGTAAGGTACTGACCCGCGATGACAAGCTGCCCCGCGACGACGCGGCGGCCGGCGATAAAAACGTAGTCCGCGAAGAGCGTGCCGCGGCGCCAAGCCGCCCTGCGCCGCAGCCGCGCGCCGCCGATAACGGCAGCAACGCCCCTGCCCGCCGCTCAACGCCGCGCAAGCGTCCGCCTTTCCCCCTCGCCGAGAGCAACGACTCGATGACCGTGATCCCGCGCGAACAACACTCGATTTCGCGCAAAGACATCAGCGAGAATGCGCTGAAAGTGCTTTATCGCCTGAACAAGTCAGGCTACGAGGCTTATCTGGTCGGCGGCGGGGTGCGCGATCTGTTGCTCGGCAAAAAGCCGAAAGACTTCGACATCACCACCAACGCCACGCCGGAGCAAGTGCGCAAGCTGTTCCGCAACTGCCGCCTGGTCGGCCGCCGCTTCCGTCTGGCGCACGTGATGTTCGGGCCGGAGATCATCGAAGTGGCCACCTTCCGCGGTCACCACGAACAGAATCAGGAATCCGACAAGAATTCCTCCCAGCAGGCGCAAAACGGCATGCTGCTGCGCGACAACATCTTCGGTTCGATCGAGGAAGACGCCCAGCGCCGTGATTTCACCATCAACAGCCTGTACTACGGCGTGGCGGATTTCACCCTGCGCGATTACGTCGGCGGCCTGAACGATCTGAAACAAGGCGTGATCCGCCTGATCGGCGATCCGGAAACCCGTTACCGCGAAGATCCGGTGCGCATGTTGCGCGCGGTGCGCTTCGCCGCCAAGCTGGATATGCGCATCAGTGAAGAGACCGCCGAGCCGATCCCGCGTCTGGCTTCTCTGCTGCATGAGATCCCACCGGCGCGCCTGTTCGAAGAATCCCTCAAGCTGCTGCAGGCGGGTTACGGTTTCCAGACCTACCTGAAGCTGTGCGAATATCAGCTGTTCCAACCGCTGTTCCCGCTGATCGCCCGCAACTTCACGCCGAACCACGATACGCCGATGGAGCGCATTCTGGTGCAGGTGCTTAAGAACACCGATCATCGCCTGCAGAACGACATGCGCGTCAACCCGGCCTTCCTGTTTGCCGCCATGCTGTGGTACCCGCTGCTGGAGCACGCGCAGAAACTGGCGCAGGAAAGCGGCCTGGCGTACTACGACGCCTTCGCGCTGGCGATGAACGATGTGCTCGACGAGCAGTGCCGCTCGCTGGCGATCCCGAAACGCATTACCACGCTGGTGCGCGATATCTGGCAGCTGCAGCTGCGCCTGTCTCGTCGTCAGGGCAAACGCGCGCACAAACTGATGGAACATCCGAAATTCCGCGCCGCCTATGATTTGCTGGCGCTGCGTGCGGAAGTGGAAGACAATCAGGAGATGCTGCGTCTGGCCGAGTGGTGGGGTGAGTTCCAGGACGCCACGCCGGCGCGGCAGAAAGCCATGTTGAGCACCCTGGGTGACGATCCGGCGCCGCGTCGCGCGCGTCAACGCCGTCCTCGTCGCCGGGCACCGCGTAAAGAAGGGGCATAATGATCCGCGTTTATATCGCGCTGGGCAGCAACCTGGCGCAGCCGCTGCAACAGGTTAACGCCGCGCTGGAGGCGCTGGAGCATCTCCCGCGCACCCGGCTGGTCACCTGTTCTTCGTTTTACCGCACCAAGCCGCTGGGGCCGCAAAACCAGCCGGACTTTCTCAACGCGGTGGTGGCGCTGGATACCCTGTTGCCGCCCGAACAGCTGCTCGACCATACCCAGGCGATAGAACGCAATCAGGGGCGCGTGCGCAAGGATGAACGCTGGGGGCCGCGCACGCTCGATTTAGACATCATGCTGTACGGCGACAAGGTGATCCATACCGATCGCCTGACCGTACCGCATTATGGCCTGAAAGAGCGCGAATTCATGCTCTACCCGCTGGCGGAAATCGCCCCCGATCTGATTTTCCCCGATGGCGAACCGCTCGCCAGCTGCCTCAAGCGCGTGCCGGAAAACGGCATGGCGCTGTGGCACTCGCCAAAACCGAAATCCTGACCCGCCTACAGCGCCAGCCGCGCGACGAACCCGCCTGTCGGGCGATTGGCGAAACTGACCTGTAAACCATGCAAGCCGGCGATACGCTGCACGATCGATAACCCCAGCCCGCTGCCGGTTTGCTCCTGTCCCGGCGGGCGATAGAAGCGTTCCCCCAACCGCGCCAGATGCTCTGTCGTCACCCCCGGCCCCTCATCCTCTACCGTCAGCGAGCGCTCGCTCAACGTCACGGTGACCGCGCCGCCCTGCGGGGTGTAACGCACCGCGTTGTCCAGCAAGTTGCGCAATAACAGTGACAGCAGCAAGGTCTGCCCCTGACGCACCGGCGGCGTTCCCTGCTGTTCATAACGCAGCGTCACGCCCGCCGCATGAGCCAGCCGATCCTGTTCCGCCAGGGTCATCATCACCAGTTCGTTCCAGTCAATGGGCGCCAGCTCGGCCAGATCCGACAGCGAATCCAGCCGCGACAACGTCAACAGCTGATCCACCAGCCGGGTGGCGCGATCGATGCCGACCGTCAGATTGTCCAGCGCGTGCTCGCGCATCGGCGCATCCTCCCCCGCCAACTGCACCACTTCGGTCTGCACCCGCAATGCCGCCAGTGGGCTGCGCAATTCGTGCGCGGCATCGGAGGTGAAACGCCGCTCCCGCACCAGCAACGCATTGATGCGGGCGAACAGCGCGTTGAGCGCATCCACCAGCGGGCGCACCTCGGTTGGCACCTGGCGCGCATCCAGCGGCGTGGCGTCATCGGGCGCGCGCCGACGCAAACCGGCGGCCACCGCACGCAGCGGCCGCAGCTCGCGCCCGACCATCAGCGCAATCAGCAACATCAGCACCGGCAGCGTCGCCAGCCAGGGCACCAATTGGCCGGTCACCATGCCCAGCGCCATATCGCGCCGGTAATCCCACTCCTGGCCGACCACGATGCGGTAGCGCCCGTCGGGGCTGGTCAACCATACCAGGCGCCAACTGTCGTCATCGCCTTTGCGTTCGCCGTCGGTAAAACCTTCACGCTCCCCGTCAAACAGGAAGTCGGCACCGTTCTCGCCGTCGTTGAGCAGCATCTTGCCTTGGCGATCGAAGATGGCGAACGCCAGCGCGTCATCATCTTGCTCGCCCCGTTTGCCATGATGCACCAGCTTCTTGGTTTTCGGCAGGCTGCGCGCGCTTTCATCGGCCAGCAGATCGCCGAGGTTGGCGGTCGCCAGCCGCTTGGCGAACAGCATCTGCTGGGTGTCGAACACTTCGTTGATGGTATTGCGCGACATCACCCAGGCCACCACGCTGGCAGTGCACCAGGTCAGCAGCGCCAGCAGGCTGAAAATCAGGATCAGACGCAGCCGCAGGCTGAGGCGCTTCACGGGGCATCCCCCAGCGTATAGCCCACACCGTGGATAGTACGGATGAAGCCGTTGCCCAGCTTGCGCCGCAGGTGGTGAATATGCACCTCCACCGCGTTGCTGCTCACCTCGTCGTCCCAGTTGTACAGCTTCTCCTGGATCAACGGCCGCGCCAACACGCGCCCTTTGTTGTGCAGAAACAGCTCCAGCACCGCCAATTCGCGCGGCGTCAGCGTCACCGGTTCGCCGTTGCAGCTCACGCTGCGGGTGGCGCTGTCGAACACCACGTTGCCGTGCGTCAGCTGTGGCATCAGTTGGCCGTGACGACGCCGGATCAGCGCCTGCAGGCGCGCCGCCACTTCGGCCAGCGCGAACGGCTTGCACAGGTAATCGTCGGCGCCGCTTTGCAACCCGCTGACCCGTTGCTCCAACGCATCGCGGGCGGTGAGGATCAGCACCGGCACATCCTGCCCGGCCTGGCGCCACTGGCGCAGGAGATCCAGACCATCGAGGCCCGGCAGGCTGAGATCGAGGATCACCGCGTCATACGGCGCGCTGCCCAGGGCGTTTTTACCAACCGCGCCGTCGGTGAACCAGTCCAGATTGAAGCCGAGTTTGGTCAGCCCGGCCTTGATGCCGTCCCCGATCAGTTTGTCATCTTCGATCAGCAGAATTCGCATGAGTATCCCTTTTGAGTCATGACGCCATTGCACCACAAGGTTCTTAAGAACCGCTTAAGCATGGCGATCCGCGCTACCCACCCCGATAGGGTTACAGTAGAATGGCTGCACTTTTTTGCAGCCTGGGCCTGCGTAAGCCGCACGGCCCGTTTCAGGAGACGTTGTGATGAAACCCACCACCGTGACCCATTTGCGCCAGTGGAAACAGGAGCAACGCAAGTTTGCTACCCTTACCGCCTACGATGCCAGCTTTGCCAAGCTGTTTGAAGAGCAAGGCATTAAAGTCCTGTTGGTGGGCGATTCGCTGGGCATGACGCTGCAGGGCCACGACTCCACGCTGCCGGTCACCGTCGCCGACGTCGCCTATCACACGCGCGCCGTGCGCCGCGGCGCGCCGGCCTGCCTGTTGCTGGCCGATTTGCCGTTCATGAGTTACGCCACCCCGGAACAGACCTTCGCCAACGCCGCCGAGCTGATGCGCGCCGGCGCCAACATGGTGAAACTGGAAGGCGGCAGCTGGCTGTGCGACACGGTGAAAATGCTCGCCGAACGCGCGGTGCCGGTATGCGGCCACCTGGGGCTGACGCCGCAGTCGGTCAACGTGTTCGGCGGTTATAAGGTGCAAGGGCGCGACGAACTGGCCGCCAAACAGCTGCTGCAGGACGCGCGGAATCTGGAGCTGGCCGGCATTCAGCTGCTGGTGCTGGAGTGCGTGCCGACCGAGCTGGCACGCCAGATCACCGAAGCGCTCTCCATTCCGGTCATCGGCATCGGCGCCGGCAACGGCACCGACGGCCAAATCCTGGTGATGCACGACGCCTTCGGCATCACCGGCGGCCACACGCCAAAATTCGCCAAGAACTTCCTGGCGCAAAGCGGCGATATCCGCACGGCGGTGCAACACTACATTCAGGAAGTGGAGCAAGGCCTCTATCCGGCGGCTGAACACTCTTTTAACTAAGCGATGGTTCCAGGAGTCACCCAATGATTATTATCGAAACCCTGCCGCTGCTGCGTCAGCAGATCCGCCGCTGGCGCCAGGAAGGCAAGCGCATCGCACTGGTGCCGACCATGGGCAACCTGCACGACGGCCATATGACGCTGGTCGATGAAGCGCGCGCCCGCGCCGACGTGGTGGTGGTGAGCGTCTTCGTCAACCCGATGCAGTTCGATCGCCCGGACGATCTGGCGCGCTACCCGCGCACGCTGCAGGAAGACAGCGAGAAGCTGACCCGCCGCGGCGTCGATCTGGTGTTCGCGCCGGCCCCGGCTGCGGTCTATCCGCACGGGCTGGAGCAGCAAACCTATGTCGACGTGCCGGGCATCTCCACCATTCTGGAAGGCGCAAGCCGGCCGGGCCACTTCCGCGGCGTTTCCACCATCGTCAGCAAGCTGTTCAACCTGGTGCAGCCTGATTTGGCCTGTTTCGGCGAGAAGGACTACCAGCAATTGGCGCTGATCCGCAAAATGGTGGCGGACATGGGTTACGACATCGACATCGTCGGCGTGCCGACCGTGCGCGCCAAAGACGGCCTGGCCCTCAGTTCACGCAACGGTTACCTGACCGCCGAAGAGCGCAAGGTTGCGCCGCAGCTGAGCAAAATCATGAACGCGCTGGCGCAGCAGCTGGCCAATGGCGAGCGCCATGTCGAAACGCTGTTGGAACAGACCGCCGAGCAACTGCGCGCCGCTGGCTTTACGCCGGATGAGCTGTTTATTCGCGATGCCGACAGCCTGCAGCCGCTGACGGTGGACAGCCAACGGGCGGTGGTGCTGATGGCCGCCTGGCTGGGCAAAGCGCGGCTTATCGACAACCAGCAGGTTGACCTGACGCTGTAAGTCATTTTTTATACTGTCGTCATCCTGCCGCCCTGACCATAGGTAGACAATGGCGGAACGATCGGTGACGATAGAGATTGCAGGGATGCAGGAGAGATGTTCAACCCCAACGCCTGTGAAGGCCGATATTCAGTTAGGTAAAGCTATGATACGTACTATGCTGCAAGGCAAGCTGCATCGCGTCAAAGTCACTCAGGCTGACTTGCACTATGAAGGATCCTGCGCCATCGATCAGGACTTCCTGGAAGCGGCCGGCATTCTGGAATATGAAGCGATCGATATCTACAACGTGGATAACGGCCAGCGCTTCTCCACCTACGCCATCGCCGCCGAGCGCGGTTCGCGCATTATTTCGGTCAACGGCGCCGCCGCGCGCTGCGCCTGCGTGGGCGACAAACTGATCATCTGCTCCTATGTGCAAATGACCGACGCCGACGCCCGCCAACATCACCCGAAGGTCGCCTATTTCGAGGGTGACAACAACCTGCAGCGCAAGGCGAAAGCCGTGCCGGTTCAGGTCGCCTGACGGTAAAACGGGCGCCTCGCGCGCCCGTTCTTTTCCTTACTGCACCACCGTGCCCGGCTTGTTGGCTATCCGATCCGCCATGGTCTGGATCGAGTCGGTGCGCAGAATATACAGCCGCTTCAACGTATAGGGATTATCCCCCGGCTTCACCTTGCCCTGCACCGTGGTCACCGCCAGATGGAAACCGGCGTCCTGTGCCGCCTGGATAGCCCGCTGGTTATAGCCGCCGAACGGGTAGGACAGATACAGCACGTGCGGGTTGAACTGCGACAGCGCGCGGCGCGAGCGCTCAAAATCGAACTCGATATTATGCAGCGAACGGCTCAGCAAAATCGGCTGGCGATTGCCGTCGGTGCGATGCAGGAAGTGGGTGTGCGACTGCACGTCGAACACGTCCTGAATCTGCTTGAGCTCCGAGACGCTCATAAACTGCAGCGAGTCCGGGTTCCATTTCTGCGGATGGCGCTTGATGCGCGAAGAGATGATGAACGCCGTCGCGCGGAAACCGTAATCCTTCAGCACCGGGTAAGCGTAGCGATAAACCGACTTCAGCCCGTCGTCGAAGGTCAGCACGATCGCCTTGCCCGGCAGGTTGATCTGGTTCTTCAGGTAGGCTTCCAGCTGATACAGCGAAATGGTGTCGTAACCCGCCTGCTTCAGGTAGGTCATCTGGTTGCTGAACGCCACGTCTGAGGTGGTGGTCGAGGTGTGGCGGAAGCGTTTATTCTCTTCGTTTTTCAGCAGGTGGTGGTAAGTCAGCACCGGGATGCCGTTATCGATCTCACAGTCCAACTCATTGACGAACCCCAGCCGATCGCCGATGTTGACCTCGTACCAGGTGTTGTTCAGCCGGTCCTTCAGCTTGCCGATGATCGGATAGCGCAGGTTGCCTTCCAGCGTGCCGAAGACCTCGCTGTCCTTGTCCGCCGCGGTGTAAACGTCGATCGCTTTTTGAGTGATCAGATTCTGGTTGGTCAGCGGTTTGTTCAACTCGCCCAAATCGTCTTGCACCTTGCGCGACTTCTTCAGCTCGCGCACGTCGTCTTTATCGATAAAGCCGGTGCCGTGCCCGAATTTTAATTCATAGTATTCCGCATCCGCCGGGAACACCTGAATCAGCTGCCCGCGCTTCACTTCCCCTACCGGGATCACATGCTCGCCCACCAGCGAATAGACTTCGCTGTCGCGCTGCGCTTCCATGTATTCAGATTTAACCGCGCCGTCTTCCGACAGCAGATTCGCCAGGCTCACAGGGGAAACCAACGACATCAGAATGCCGAGTAACCCAGTCGCCAACTTGTATTGAGGCCGCATGATGATGTTCTGCTTACGAGTGCGTAATGACAAAAATGAAGGAAATGTGGAGCGCCAGCATAGCACGATTTGAACAGCGGGGAACTAGCGGTTATTTGAGCGATTCTATTGATTTACGCGCCGCCTGCGCCAAATCGGGAAAAGCGCCCCCGCCGGGAAAACGAGGGCGCATCAGGATCAGCTGCGCAGGCCGCGGCCGCGTTCGATCAGGTACCAGGACAGCAGGTAGAACACAGTGATAAACGCCACCAGCACCGCCATGGTGAACGCCAGCGGCACGTCGTTGATGCCGAGGAAACCGTAGCGGAAACCGCTGATCATATAGACGATCGGGTTCAGCTTCGACACCGCCTGCCAGAACGGCGGCAGCAGCGACAGCGAGTAGAACACCCCGCCCAGGTAAGTGAGCGGCGTCAACACGAAGGTCGGGATCAGGCTGATGTCGTCGAAAGTGGTGGCGAACACCGCGTTGATCAGCCCCGCCAGCGAGAACAGGATCGCCGTCAGCAACAGCGTCAGCGCAATCACCCACCAGGCGTGCACCTGCAGCGGCACGAAGAACAGCGAGATGATGGTCACCAGCACGCCGACGCAGATACCGCGCGCCACGCCGCCGCCGACATAGCCGGCGATCACCACGTGGGTCGGCACCGGCGCCACCAGCAGTTCCTCAATGTTGCGCTGGAATTTGGCGCTGAAGAACGACGACGCGACGTTGGCGTAAGAGTTGGTGATCACCGCCATCATGATAAGGCCGGGCACGATGAACTGCATGTAGCTGAAGCCGTGCATATCGCCGATGCGCGAACCGATCAGATTGCCGAAGATGATGAAGTACAGCGTCATGGTGATCACCGGCGGCACCAGGGTCTGGATCCAGATGCGCGCGAAGCGGTTCACCTCTTTGGCCCAGATGCTCTGTAAGGCCACCCAATACAAACGCGTCATGCTTTCTCTCCATTGCCGTTAACCAGGGTGACAAACAGCTCTTCCAGGCGGTTCGCCTTGTTGCGCATGCTCAGCACCTGCACGCCCTGCGCGCTCAGCTGGGCGAACAGGCCGTTCAGCCCCTGTTCACGCATCACCTCCACTTCCAGCGTCGAGGTATCCGTCAGGCGGCTGCGGTAACCGTCCAGCTTCGGCAGCGGGCTTTTCGCCGCCAGATCGAGGATAAAGGTTTCCGACTTGAGCTTGGCCAGCAGCCCCTTCATCGAGGTGTTTTCCACCAGCTCCCCGTTCTGGATGATGCCGATGTTGCGGCACAGCATCTCCGCCTCTTCCAAATAGTGGGTGGTGAGGATGATGGTGGTGCCCTGGGCGTTCAGCTCTTTCAGAAAGCCCCACATCGAGCGGCGCAGCTCGATATCCACCCCGGCGGTCGGTTCATCGAGGATCAACAGCTTTGGTTGGTGCATCAACGCGCGGGCGATCATCAGACGGCGCTTCATGCCGCCGGACAGCATGCGAGCACGCTCGTTGCGCTTGCCCCACAGGTCCAGCTGATTGAGGTACTTTTCGGCGCGCGCCATCGCTTCACGCCGCGTGACGCCATAGTAACCCGCCTGGTTCACCACGATCTGCAATACGGTCTCAAACGGGTTGAAGTTGAACTCCTGCGGTACCAGGCCAAGCTGGCGTTTGGCGTTGACGATGTCTTTATCGATGTCGTAACCGAACACCCGCACGCTGCCGGCGGTTTTGTTCACCAGCGAGCTGATGATGCCGATGGTGGTGGACTTTCCGGCGCCGTTTGGCCCCAGCAGGGCATAAAAATCCCCCGCCTCGACGCTCAGGTCGATGCCGCGCAGCGCCTTGACGCCACCGGCGTAAGTCTTGGTCAGCTGCGCTAATTCCAGTGCATAATTCATATGTAAAATAGTACCTTATAACGATGAGTATGCCGCCGCGCCCCCTGTTTGCGAGGCTTGAAACAATAACAATAATCCTAGCATCGACGGCGTTTTCACTGCGTCGAATCCGTGCGGTAAATGAGGTTGCACCACTGTTCCGATTTCCAAATTGTGACGCTTACCCTATATTACCCCAACGCAATCTGTTCGTTACGGGTCAATCACCTCCATGAAAGAAATCGAAGAGCTTATCGCCAACAACCAGGCCTGGTCGGCCAATATCAGTCAGGAAGACCCGGATTTTTTTGAACGTTTAGCCCAGGCGCAAAAGCCCCGCTTCTTATGGATTGGTTGCTCTGACAGCCGCGTTCCCGCAGAACGCCTGACCGGCCTCGAGCCGGGTGAACTGTTCGTCCATCGCAACGTGGCGAACCTCGTTATCCACACCGATCTTAACTGCCTGTCGGTGGTGCAGTATGCGGTAGATGTGCTGGAGGTCGAACACATCATCATCTGCGGCCACCTGGGCTGCGGCGGCGTGCAGGCCGCGGTGGAAAACCCGGAGCTGGGGCTGATCGACAACTGGCTGCTGCACATTCGCGATCTGTGGTACAAGCACAGTTCGCTGCTGGGCGAGCTGCCGCCGGAACAGCGTTTCGACATGCTGTGCGAGATCAACGTCATTGAGCAGGTATACAACCTGGGCCACTCCACCATCATGCAATCGGCCTGGAAACGCGGCCAGAAGGTGATGATCCACGGCTGGGTGTACGGCATTCAGGACGGCCGTCTGCGCGATATGGAAGTGCTGGCGACCAGCCGCGAGAGCCTGGAGATGGGCTACCGCAAAGCGATAGCCAAACTGAAGCAGGATAAAGGCGTATAATCCCGCCGCGGGCGCGGCAGGCCGCGCCCCACATCAATTACTCGTCCAGCAGCACCACTTTGCCGACGTACGGCAGGTGACGGTAGCGCTGGGCGTAGTCGATGCCATACCCCACCACGAACTCATCCGGGATCGAGAAGCCGACGTATTCGACCGGCACCTGCACTTCACGGCGCTCAGGCTTGTCCAGCAAGGTGCAAATCGCCAGCGATTTCGGCCCACGCAGCGCCAAAATCTCGCGCACTTTGTTCAGCGTGTTGCCGGAATCGATGATGTCTTCCACGATCAGCACGTCTTTGCCGCGAATGTCTTCGTCCAGATCCTTGAGGATCTTCACGTCGCGAGTGGTGGACATGCCGCTGCCGTAGCTGGAAGCCGTCATGAAGTCGACTTCATGCGGCACGTCAATCGCGCGGCACAGATCGGCCATGAACATGAAGGAGCCGCGCAGCAGCCCGACCAGCACCATGTCACTGCCGCTGTCGCGGTAATGTTCGGTGATCTGGCGGCCAAGTTCGGCGATACGGGTCTTAACTTCCTGCTCGGAAATCATTACGTCTACAGTGTGTTTCATAGTATTCAGGTCAGTTGCCGGAAGAAAGGCGCAGAGTTTAGCATAGCCTTTCGCCGGTGGCGACGCGAGCGCACCGCCACCTGAGCGACGGGCCGCGATCATTCGCCGACGGTAAAGCCCATCATCATGCCGGTATCTTCATGCTCCAGCAGGTGGCAGTGGGCCATATACGCATGTTCGCTGCTTGCCGGATGGTCGAAGCGCACCAGCACTTCGCTGCGCCAACCTTCGACGCGCACCGTGTCCTTCCAGCCGCTGCGATGCGCCGCCGGTGGTTTGCCGTTTTCCGACAGGATACGGAACTGGGTGCCGTGAATGTGGAACGGGTGCAGCATCATGTCGCCCTCGCCGGAAATGGTCCATTTTTCATACTGGCCCCGTTTGGCGGCAAACATCGGTTTGTTCATGTCGAAGGCCTTGCCGTTGATCATGTTGCCATGGCTGAAGTCGAACGGTTTGGCGTTGCCCTGCGCGCCGCCATGATCCATCCCTGCCATCTTGCCATGATCCATGCCTTTCATGCTGCTCATGTCGCCGTGGTCCATGCCCTGCATGCCGCCCTTCTCCATGCCCTTCATGTTACCGTGGTCCATACCTTTCATGTCTCCAGCGCCCGTCGCGCCATGATTCATGCTCATGCCGGCCATCGCCTGATGACCATAACGATCCATCAGCGCCTGCATGCCGAGCATATCCAGCTGCGGATCCATCATCAGCTGCAGCCAACGCTCCTGGATGCCGGCGGTGGCAGGCAATGTCGGCAGCTTCACCAGGCTGTCCGGCATGGTTTTGATGCCCTGCGCCAACGACGGCTGAATGCGCAACACCGGCAGCGGCCGATCGAACGGCGCCAGCGTCATGCCCATCTGTTTCACCGGCAACGTCACGATGTCGAACGCTTTCCCGTCGGAGGCATCGACCAGCACTTCAAAGCGCTCGCCCATCAGCATCGGCAGCTCGGTCAGCTTCACCGGTTCCGCCAGGAAACCGCCGTCGCTGGCGATAACATACAGCGGACGGTTGTCACTGGCCGCCAGATTCAGCGAGCGGGCGTTGCAACCGTTGAGGAAACGCAAACGCAGCCAACCGCGCGGCGCCAGATGTTGCGGGTACTGCGCGCCGTTGGTAAACATGCGATCGCCAAACCAACCCACCGCCGCGCTCATCACGTCCAGGCGATATTCGATCTGGGCATCTTTGCCCAAGCGCTTATCCTGCAGGATCACCGGAATGTCATCCTGCCCCCAGGTTTTCGGCAGCGGCAGTTTGGCGCTTTCATCGTCTTCCAGCAGCACCAGCCCCGCCAGCCCCATCATCACCTGGCTGCCGGTTTTACCGTGGGTATGCGGGTGGAACCAGCAGGTGGCCGCCGGTTGATCGACGGTGAAATTCACCGTGCGCGTTGCGCCGGGATGGATCAACGCCTGCGGGCCGCCATCGACGTCGCCGGGGATTTCCAGGCCGTGCCAGTGGACGGTACTGGCTTCCGCCAGGCTGTTTTTGATATCGACCGTCACCGGCTGACCCCGCTGCAGCTTCACCGCCGGCCCGAGCAGCGCGCCGTTGAATCCCCAGGTTTTGGTGGCGGCGCCGGGCAACCAGCGGGTTTCCCCCGCCTGCAGCGCCAGCGCAATCTTTCCCTGCGCGTCGGGCGTTAACAACGGGGGCACCGGCAGAGCCGGCCGCTCGGCCGCTAAGGCGGCCCGGCTCCATAACGGCAATGCGCTCGCGGCGCCCAATGCAGCGGTCAATTTAATAAAATCACGGCGTAACATCGCTGACTCCCTTTTCTCAGTGACATAACTCAACGCAGCCAGCCTAAACCTTCCCCCAGGCGGAAGGTCAAGCCTTTCCTGGCGGTATTTTAAGCTATGCCTCACAATCAAGAGCGCGCCGTGGGTGAGCGCTATGGCAGCGCCCGTCAGCAATAAAATTTGGTGCCTTTACAGACAAGTGTGGTAACGTCTGCAGACGACAAACAGGCCTATTTCATGATGAAAAAAACAACGTTAACGATGCTGTTGCTGGCGATGCTGGGCTTCTCCAACGCCAGTCTGGCGCTGAATGAATCCGAGGCGGAAGATCTGGCCGATCTGACGGCGGTATTTATTTATTTGAAAAATGATTGCGGCTACAACGATTTGCCAAATGCGCAAATCAAGCGCGCCATCGTCTATTTCGCGCAACAAAACCGCTGGGATTTGAGCAACTACAACAGCTTTAACATGAAGGCGCTGGGCGAAGACAGCTATCGCGATCTGAGCGGCATCGCCATTCCAACGCCTAAAAAGTGCAAATCGCTGGCGCGCGACTCCCTGAGCCTGCTGGCCTACGCCAATTAATCTTCCCCCTCGCCCGTCCGCCCTCCGCTCTCTCTGTCTGAAATTCAACCGTGCATCGCCAGGCAGAGTTAGCTATGATGTTGCGCCGATTTTTCATGGCTGTTATTACGGAGTTTCCCGCACATGACCCAGAAAGAAATTTGGTACGAAACGCTGCATACGGGCTTCGGCCAGTACTTTTCGGTAGAGAAGGTGCTGTACCGCGAGAAGACCGCTCATCAGGATCTGGTGATCTTCGAGAACCCGGTGCTGGGGCGCGTGATGGCGCTCGACGGCGTGGTGCAAACCACCGAGCGTGACGAGTTCATCTATCACGAAATGCTGACCCACGTGCCGCTGTTGGCGCACGGCCAGGCGAAGAAAGTGCTGATCATCGGCGGCGGCGACGGCGGCATGCTGCGCGAAGTCAGCCGGCATCCTGGCGTTGAGCAGATCACCATGGTCGAAATCGACGCCGGCGTCGTCGAGTTCTGCCGCCAGTACCTGCCCAACCACAGCGCCGGCGCCTATGACGATCCGCGCTTCAAGCTGGTGATCGACGACGGCGTCAACTTCGTGAATCAAACCGACGAAACGTTCGATGTGATCATCTCCGACTGCACCGATCCGATCGGCCCCGGCGAAAGCCTGTTCACCTCGGCGTTTTATGAAGGCTGCGCCCGCTGCCTGAATGAGGGCGGCATTTTCGTCGCGCAAAACGGCGTCTGTTTCCTGCAGCAGGACGAGGCGGTCAACAGCCACGCCAAACTGAGCCGCTACTTTAGCGACGTCAGCTTCTATCAGGCGGCGATCCCGACCTATTACGGCGGCATCATGACCTTCGCCTGGGCGAGCCAGAACCCGGCGCTGCGCCAGCGCGATCTGCCAACCCTGCAACAGCGCTTTAACCAAAGCGGCCTACACTGCCGTTATTACAACCCGGCAATTCACGTCGGCAGCTTTGCCCTGCCGCAATATTTGCTCAATGCCCTGAACGTAACACGTTAAGCGAGAAGATAAAGGAGGTGGCCCAAATTGCATAAGCTAAAACTGCACGGCTTCAACAACCTGACCAAGAGCCTGAGTTTTTGTATTTACGATATTTGTTACGCCAAAACCGCGGACGATCGCGATGGCTATATCGCCTACATAGACGAACAATATAACGCCAACCGGCTGACCGAGATCCTGAGCGAAACCTGCTCGATCATCGGCGCCAATATTCTGAACATCGCGCGTCAGGACTACGAGCCGCAGGGCGCCAGCGTCACCATCCTGGTCAGCGAAGAGCCGATCGATCCGAAAGACGTCGATACGTCGGAACACCCCGGTCCGCTGCCGAATACGGTCGTCGCGCACCTGGACAAGAGCCATATCTGCGTGCACACCTACCCGGAAAGCCATCCGGAAGGCGGGCTGTGCACCTTCCGCGCCGATATCGAGGTCTCGACCTGCGGCGTCATTTCGCCCCTCAAGGCGCTGAACTACTTAATTCACCAGCTGGAATCCGACATCGTCACCATGGACTATCGCGTGCGCGGTTTTACCCGCGACGTGAACGGCGTGAAACATTACATCGATCATGAGATCAATTCGATCCAGAACTTTATGTCGGAAGACATCAAGGCGCTGTACCACATGATGGACGTGAACGTTTACCAGGAAAATATCTTCCATACCAAGATGTTGCTGAAGGATTTCGATCTGAAGCACTACCTGTTTAACGCGGAGCCGGAGGCGTTGAGCGCAGCCGAACGCAAGCAGATCACCGATCTGTTATGGAAAGAGATGCAGGAAATCTATTACGGCCGCAATATTCCGCATCTGTGATGGAAAGGGCGCGCCGCGCCGCGCCCTGATGCTTAGTACTTCAGCATGAAAGAACGATAGGCCTTCAACACCAGCAGGAAATCCTCAACGCCGCAGAATGAGAGGCTTTCTTCGTCGTAGTAGTTCATCCCCTCTTCCATTTCGTCGCCCTCGAACTCCAGCTGATTGGCGCGGATCATCACTTCTTCACCATCCATCAGCAGCGTATATTCATGGCCTTCCAGCTGCCATTGGCGCTCGCTGCCTTTGACCTCGGCCGCGCCGGCTTCAATGCGGTCCAGCAGGTTGAAATCGCCTTTGACTTCTTCATTGATCCAGTGGCCAATCGCTTCATGCCCCATCGAAAATCTGACGATCACCTGACCGGTGACGTCACGCAGAAATTCGTAATCCATAGCATGCCCTCCTGAGCCCTTTTTCTTAGTGTAAACATAAATGGCGGACTAACTCAGTGAGCGCTCGCAAAGTTGGCAACTGAGCAAAATAAAACGGGAGGCCAAGGCCTCCCGTTAAACAGTTGCGCAATATAGCGGCTTACACGGCGGTTTGGAAGATCACGCCGTCGGCTTTTTCGGTGTACTGGCCCAGCTGGTCAAAGTTCAGGTAGCGGTAGGTATCCGCCGCCGTCTTATCGACCTGCGCCATATAGGTCTGGTACTCGTCCGGCGTCGGCAGGCGGCCCAGCAGGGACGCTACCGCGGCCAGTTCGGCAGACGCCAGATAGACGTTGGCGCCGGTGCCCAGACGGTTCGGGAAGTTACGGGTTGAGGTGGAAACCACCGTCGCGCCGTCCGCCACGCGCGCCTGGTTGCCCATGCACAGCGAGCAGCCCGGGATCTCGATACGCGCGCCGCTCTTGCCGAAGACGCTGTAGTAGCCTTCTTCGGTCAGCTGAGCCGCATCCATCTTGGTTGGCGGCGCCACCCACAGACGAGTCGGCAGCTGGCCCTTGTGCTGATCCAGCAGCTTGCCCGCCGCGCGGAAATGGCCGATGTTGGTCATGCAAGAACCGATGAACACTTCATCGATTTTGCTGTTGGCCACGTCAGACAGCAGGCGCGCATCGTCAGGATCGTTCGGCGCACACAGGATCGGCTCTTTGATCTCGTTCAGATCGATGTCGATCACCGCCGCGTATTCCGCATCCGCATCGCCTTCCAGCAGTTGCGGATCCGCCAGCCATTTTTCCATGCCCTGAATACGGCGCTCCAGCGTACGGCGATCGCCGTAGCCTTCGGAGATCATCCACTTCAGCAGCACGATGTTGGAGTTCAGGTACTCTTCAATCGGCGCCTTGTCCAGCTTGATGGTACAACCGGCGGCGGAACGTTCGGCGGACGCATCGGTCAGCTCAAACGCCTGCTCGACCTTCAGATCCGGCAGGCCTTCGATCTCCAGAATGCGGCCGGAGAAGATGTTTTTCTTGCCCTTCTTCTCGACGGTCAGCAGACCCTGCTGGATCGCGTAGTAAGGGATGGCGTGCACCAGATCGCGCAGGGTGATGCCCGGCTGCATTTTGCCTTTGAAGCGCACCAGCACCGACTCAGGCATATCCAGCGGCATCACGCCGGTCGCGGCGGCAAACGCCACCAGGCCGGAACCGGCCGGGAAGGAGATGCCGATCGGGAAGCGGGTGTGGGAATCGCCGCCGGTGCCGACGGTGTCAGGCAGCAGCATACGGTTCAGCCAGGAGTGGATCACGCCGTCGCCCGGGCGCAGCGAGACGCCGCCGCGGTTCATGATGAAGTCAGGCAGCGTGTGGTGCGTGGTCACGTCGACCGGTTTCGGGTACGCAGCGGTGTGGCAGAACGACTGCATGACCAGATCGGCGGAGAAGCCGAGGCAGGCCAGGTCTTTCAGCTCATCGCGGGTCATCGGGCCGGTGGTGTCCTGAGAGCCGACGGAGGTCATCTTCGGCTCGCAGTATTCGCCAGGGCGAATGCCGGCGACGCCGCAGGCGCGGCCGACCATTTTCTGCGCCAGCGAGAAGCCTTTGTTGCTGGCGGCTACCGGTTTGGCGATGCGGAACACGTCGCTGTGCGGCAGACCCAGCGCTTCGCGCGCCTTGGTGGTCAGGCCGCGGCCGATGATCAGCGGGATACGGCCGCCGGCGCGCACTTCATCCAGCAGCACGTCGGTTTTCAGCTCGAAGTTGGCGATCAGCGCGCCGGTTTCGTGGTTGCGCACTTCACCTTTGTACGGGTAAACGTCGATCACGTCGCCCATGTTCAGCTCGGACACGTCCACTTCGATCGGCAAGGCGCCGGCATCTTCCATGGTGTTGAAGAAGATAGGCGCAATCTTGCCGCCCAGCACCACGCCACCGCCGCGCTTGTTCGGCACGTGCGGGATGTCGTCGCCCATGAACCACAGCACCGAGTTGGTGGCGGATTTACGGGAGGAACCGGTGCCGACCACGTCGCCGACGTAGGCCAGCGGGAAGCCTTTCTTGTTCAGCAGCTCGATCTGTTTGATCGGGCCGACGCTGCCCGGCTGATCCGGCACGATGCCTTCACGTTCGTTTTTCAGCATCGCCAGCGCGTGCAGCGGGATATCCGGGCGCGACCAGGCGTCCGGCGCCGGAGACAGGTCATCGGTGTTGGTTTCGCCGGTCACTTTGAACACGGTGACGGTGATCTTTTCCGCCAGCTCCGGGCGCGACAGGTACCATTCGGCATCGGCCCAGGACTGCATGATCTGCTTGGCGTGCGCGTTGCCGGCTTTCGCCTTCTCTTCCACATCGTAGAAGTTGTCGAACATCAGCAGCGTGTGGGACAGCGCTTTGGCGGCGATCGGCGCCAGCTTTTCGTTGTCCAGGGCTTCGATCAGCGGATGAATGTTATAGCCGCCCTGCATGGTGCCTAACAGTTCAATGGCTTTCTCGGGGGTAACCAGGGGGGATGTCGCTTCACCTTTGGCGATGGCCGCCAGGAAACCTGCTTTGACGTAGGCGGCTTCGTCGACGCCCGGTGGAACACGGTTAATCAGCAGGTCTAACAGGAATTCTTCTTCGCCTTTTGGCGGATTCTTCAGTAGTTCGACCAGCGCGGCCATTTGGGTGGCGTCTAGCGGCTTAGGGGCGATGCCCTCAGCAGCACGCTCGGCTACGTGCTTACGGTATTCTTCTAGCACGACGTTCTCCTCGCTCTCATTGTCATTTATTGTGCCTGGCGTATATGCAAACCGGGTTTATACCCTTTGGGTTTCACTCTGTGGCTAGGCGATCGGCCCGTAAAGGCCCCGAAACGGTGATTGGGGCAAACAAGCACGGTCAAACAGCGTTACAGCATGAAAGACTGATGGGTAGAGCGCACGGCGATATTGATGCCATCTATCCTGACGGGGCACTGCTGTCGATGTCCTGGACTGTAAGGTACAGTGCCCGGTTCCGCTCAGCCAGCATATCAGGATTTGAAACGGTTGTTAATTCGTTCACATAAAAGCAACATTAAATCTTTGCTGAATCGTTGAGCGCAGCGTAATCGGCTGCCGGACAAACAGGGCATTATATCCACATAATTAAAACGGATATAAGCATGAGGATCGGAATTTGGCGCAGCGGCCACAAAAAACCGCGTTCTGCATCTGAGCAAAAAAAAACGGCCCCTTCTCAGGAGCCGCTTGTTAACCGGTCAAACCAGCAGAATTACTTCTTCTTGGCTTTCGGGTTAGGCAGATCGGTGATGCTGCCTTCGTAGATTTCCGCCGCCAGGCCCACGGATTCGTGCAGGGTCGGGTGAGCGTGGATGGTCAGCGCGATGTCTTCCGCGTCGCAGCCCATCTCGATAGCCAGACCGATTTCACCCAGCAGCTCACCGCCGTTGGTGCCGACAATCGCGCCACCGATGATGCGGTGAGTTTCTTTGTCGAAGATCAGTTTGGTCATGCCGTCTGCACAGTCGGAAGCGATCGCACGGCCGGAAGCCGCCCACGGGAAGGTGGAGGTTTCGTAGCTGATGCCTTTCTCTTTCGCTTCTTTCTCGGTCAGACCCACCCACGCCACTTCCGGCTCTGTGTAAGCGATGGATGGGATCACTTTCGGATCGAAGTAGTGCTTCATGCCGGCGATAACTTCTGCGGCGACGTGGCCTTCGTGCACGCCTTTGTGCGCCAGCATCGGCTGACCGACGATGTCGCCGATGGCGAAGATGTGCGGCACGTTGGTGCGCAGCTGTTTGTCGACGTTGATGAAGCCACGCTCGTCAACTTCAACACCGGCTTTGCCGGCATCCAGCAGTTTGCCGTTCGGCACGCGGCCGATCGCCACCAGCACCGCGTCGTAACGCTGTGGCTCTGCCGGCGCTTTTTTACCTTCCATCGTGACGTAAATGCCGTCTTCTTTGGCTTCTACCGCGGTCACTTTGGTTTCCAGCATCAGGTTGAACTGCTTGCTGATACGTTTGGTGAAGACTTTCACCACGTCTTTATCTGCCGCCGGGATAACCTGATCGAACATTTCAACGACGTCGATCTGTGAACCCAGCGCATGGTATACGGTGCCCATTTCCAGGCCGATGATGCCGCCGCCCATAACCAGCAGACGCTCTGGGACGGTTTTCAGCGCCAGCGCATCGGTAGAATCCCACACGCGTGGATCTTCATGAGGAATGAATGGCAGTTGGATCGGACGAGAACCTGCAGCGATGATGGCGTTGTCGAAGTTGATGGTGGTTGGGCCGTTTTCGCCTTCAACAACCAGGGTGTTAGCGCCGGTGAACTTGCCCAGGCCGTTGACCACTTTCACTTTACGGCCTTTCGCCATGCCAGCCAGACCGCCGGTCAGCTGAGTGATGACTTTTTCTTTCCAGACGCGCACTTTGTCGATGTCGGTTTTCGGCTCGCCGAAAACGATGCCGTGTTCGGCCAGCGCTTTGGCTTCTTCGATCACTTTGGCAACGTGCAGCAGTGCTTTGGAAGGGATACATCCCACGTTCAGGCAAACCCCGCCCAGAGTGGAATAACGTTCAACCAGAACGGTTTCAAGACCTAAGTCAGCGCAACGAAAGGCTGCAGAGTAACCTGCCGGGCCCGCCCCAAGTACCACGACCTGAGTTTTAATTTCAGTACTCATCATGACCTCTTAATTGATTGTCCGGCGGGTCAGACGTCATTTTTATTGCTAATCGATCTCATAACGCCCTTCATCCACCGGGACGCTTACACCGCGAGCAGTTTACAGAATTGTTAATAATCTGCAAAGCGTGTTCGAGTGACCCGTGTCTCAACAATTTTGTCGAGTTATGCAAAATCCGACAAAACTGCTACAGAATCGTCAGGGGCGCAGCATGCTGCGCCCCTTTTGCATTACATCACCAGACGGCGAATGTCGGACAACATGTTGTTGATGATGGTGATGAAGCGCGCACCATCGGCACCGTCGATAACGCGGTGGTCGAAGGACAGCGACATCGGCATCATCAGGCGCGGCATGAACTCTTTACCGTTCCAGACCGGCTCCATCGCAGACTTGGAGACGCCCAGGATAGCCACTTCCGGCGCGTTGACGATCGGCGCGAAGTGAGTCGTCCCGATGCCGCCCAGGCTGGAGATGGTGAAGCAGCCGCCCTGCATCTCGCCCGCGGTCAGCTTGCCGTCGCGCGCTTTCTTGGAGATGGTCATCAGCTCGCGAGACAGCTCGGTGATGCTCTTCTTGTTCACGTCCTTGAACACCGGAACCACCAGGCCGTTCGGGGTATCTACCGCCACGCCGATGTTGATGTATTTCTTCAGCGTCAGCTTCTGACCGTCTTCGGACAGCGAGCTGTTGAAGCGCGGCATCTGCTCCAGAGCGGCAGCGACGGCTTTCATGATGAACACGACAGGCGTGAACTTCACGTCCAGCTTGCGCTTGGCCGCCTCTTCGTTCTGCTGCTTGCGGAACGCTTCCAGATCGGTGATGTCGGTTTTGTCGAAGTGAGTCACGTGCGGGATCATCACCCAGTTGCGGCTCAGGTTCGCGCCAGAGATCTTCTGGATGCGGCCCATTTCGACTTCTTCGATCTCGCCGAACTTGCTGAAGTCCACTTTCGGCCATGGCAGCATGCCTGGCAGACCGCCGCCGGCAGCAGCCGGGGCCGCTTCAGCGCGTTTCACCGCGTCTTTCACGTAAGCCTGAACGTCTTCGCGCAGGATGCGGCCTTTACGACCGGTGCCTTTCACTTTCGCCAGGTTAACGCCGAATTCACGCGCCAGACGACGAATGACCGGAGTCGCGTGCACGTAGGCCGCGTTCTCGGCGAACTCGCCTTTGTCTTCAGCTTTCGCAGCCGGAGCGGCGGCTTTAGCGGCGGCCGGCGCCGGCGCAGCGTCCGCTTTAGCGGCTGGAGCGGCGGCAGCGGCAGGCGCAGCGCCTTCCACTTCGAACACCATGATCAGGGAGCCGGTTTTCACTTTGTCGCCGGTCGCGATCTTGATCTCTTTCACGGTGCCCGCGAACGGTGCTGGCACTTCCATGGAGGCCTTGTCGCCTTCCACGGTGATCAGAGACTGCTCGGCGGCAACCTTGTCGCCCACCTTGACCATCACCTCGGTCACTTCGACTTCGTCACCGCCGATATCCGGCACGGCGACGTCTTTAGCCGCAGAGGCCGCAGGCGCTGCGGCGGCAGCCGGTGCTTGCGCCGCAGCCGGGGCCGCAGCGGAAGCGGCGCCGGCCACTTCGAACACCATGATCAGGGAACCGGTTTTCACTTTGTCGCCGGTCGCGATCTTGATCTCTTTCACGGTGCCCGCGAACGGCGCAGGGACTTCCATGGAAGCCTTGTCGCCTTCCACAGTGATCAGGGACTGCTCGGCTTCCACCTTGTCGCCCACTTTCACCAGGATCTCGGTCACTTCGACTTCGTCGGCGCCGATATCCGGCACAGCAACGTCTTTGGCCGCAGCGGCAGCCGGGGCAGCTGCTGCCGCCGGTTTTTCTTCCGCTTTCGCCGCCGGTGCAGCTTCCGCTGCGCCTGCCGCTTCGAAGATCATGATCAGTTTGCCGGTTTCGGTTTTATCGCCGACCGCCACTTTAATCTCTTTCACCACGCCCGCCTGCGGGGAGGGCACTTCCATGGAAGCCTTGTCGCCTTCCACGGTGATCAGCGATTGTTCCGCTTCAACTTTATCGCCGACCTTCACCAGAATCTCGGTGATTTCGACTTCATCTGCACCGATGTCCGGTACGTTGATTTCGATAGACATTATTCAGTACCTCTTAGGCCAGACGCGGGTTAACTTTTTCCGGGTTGATGTCGAATTTCTTGATTGCATCAGCAACCACGGAAGCTTCGATCTCACCGCGTTTAGCCAGTTCACCCAGAGCAGCAACCACCACGTAGGACGCATCGACTTCGAAGTGGTGACGCAGGTTTTCGCGGCTGTCCGAACGACCGAAGCCGTCGGTGCCCAGTACGCGATAATCGCTGGCCGGCACATAAGTACGAACCTGTTCGGCGAACAGTTTCATGTAGTCGGTAGAGGCTACCGCCGGCGCTTCGTTCATCACCTGAGCGATGTAAGGCACGCGTGGCGCTTCGGTTGGGTGCAGCATGTTCCAACGCTCGCAATCCTGGCCGTCGCGCGCCAGTTCGGTGAACGAGGTCACGCTGTAGGTGTCGGAACCCACGCCGTAGTCCTTCGCCAGGATCTGCGCAGCTTCGCGCACGTGGCGCAGGATGGCGCCGGAGCCCAGCAGCTGCACCTTGCCTTTGCTGCCTTCCAGCGTTTCCAGCTTGTAGATACCCTTGCGGATACCTTCTTCCGCACCCTGCGGCATCGCAGGCATGTGGTAGTTTTCGTTCAGCGTGGTCAGGTAGTAGTACACGTTTTCCGGGTTGTCGCCATACATGCGCACCAGACCATCGTGCATGATGACCGCCACTTCGTACGCGTAAGCCGGATCGTAAGAGATGCAGTTAGGGATGGTCAGAGACTGGATGTGGCTGTGGCCATCTTCGTGCTGCAGACCTTCGCCGTTCAGGGTAGTACGGCCCGAGGTCCCGCCGATCAGGAAGCCGCGCGCCTGTTGGTCGCCCGCTGCCCAGCACAGGTCGCCGATACGTTGGAAACCGAACATCGAGTAGTAGATGTAGAACGGAATCATCGGCAGATCGTTGGTGCTGTAGGAGGTCGCTGCGGCAAGCCAGGAAGAGGCTGCGCCCAGTTCGTTGATGCCTTCCTGCAGGATTTGGCCTTTCTCGTCTTCTTTGTAGTAAGCAACCTGCTCACGGTCCTGCGGGGTGTACTGCTGGCCGTTCGGGCTGTAGATACCGATCTGACGGAACAGACCTTCCATACCGAAGGTACGCGCTTCGTCGGCGATGATTGGCACCAGGCGATCTTTGATCGACTTGTTCTTCAGCATCACGTTCAGGGCACGCACGAAGGCGATAGTGGTGGAGATCTCTTTGTTCTGTTCTTCCAGCAGCGAGCTGAAATCTTCCAGCGCCGGCATTTCCAGCTTCTGGGTGAACTCCGGCAGACGGGTAGGCACGTAGCCTTTCAGCGCCTGGCGACGTTCGTGCAGGTATTTGTACTCTTCGGAATCTTTCTCGAAGGTGATGTACGGCAGTTTTTCGATGTCAGCATCGGCAACCGGCACGTTGAAACGATCGCGGAAGTGGTGAACCCCTTCCATGTTCATTTTCTTCACCTGGTGAGCGATGTTTTTACCTTCCGCGGTTTCACCCATGCCGTAACCTTTGATGGTGTGGGCCAGGATAACGGTCGGTTTGCCTTTGGTGTCCTGCGCTTTTTTCAGTGCAGCGAAGATTTTCTTCGGATCGTGACCACCACGGTTCAGCGCCCAGATTTCGTCGTCGGTCATGTCTTTGACCAGCGCCGCGGTTTCCGGGTAACGGCCGAAGAAGTGCTCGCGCACGTAAGCGCCGTCTTTGGATTTGAAGGTCTGGTAGTCGCCGTCCAGGGTCTCGTTCATCAGCTGAACCAGTTTACCGCTGGTGTCTTTGCGCAGCAGCTCGTCCCAACGGCCGCCCCAGATCACTTTCAGCACCTGCCAGCCTGCGCCGGAGAAGATGCCTTCCAGTTCGTTGATGATCTTGCCGTTACCGGTGACCGGGCCGTCCAGGCGCTGCAGGTTGCAGTTGATGACGAACACCAGGTTGTCCAGCTTCTCGCGGGTGGCGATGGTGATGGCGCCTTTGGATTCCGGCTCATCCATCTCGCCGTCGCCCAGGAAGGCGTAAACGGTCTGCTCAGAGGTGTCTTTCAGGCCGCGGTGTTCCAGGTATTTCAGGAACTTCGCCTGATAGATGGCGCTGATTGGGCCCAGGCCCATGGATACGGTCGGGAACTGCCAGAATTCCGGCATCAACTTAGGATGCGGGTAAGAGGACAGGCCGTTGCCGTGCACTTCCTGACGGAAGTTGTTCATCTGTTCTTCGGTCAGGCGGCCTTCAAGGAAGGCGCGCGCGTAAACGCCCGGAGAGATGTGGCCCTGGAAGTAGACCAGGTCGCCGCCGTCTTTCTCGTTGCGTGCGCGGAAGAAGTGGTTAAAGCAGACTTCATAGAAGGTCGCGGAAGACTGGAAGGAAGCCATGTGGCCGCCCAGCTCCAGGTCTTTCTTGGATGCGCGCAGAACGGTCATGATCGCGTTCCAACGGATCGCAGAGCGAATGCGGCGTTCCAGATCCAGGTTGCCTGGGTAAGCCGGTTCGTCTTCTACCGCGATGGTGTTGACGTAGTTGTGCGCTGCAGCACCGGCCGCAACGTTAACGCCGCCTTTGCGGGCTTCTCCCAATACCTGATCAATCAGAAACTGAGCTCGCTCAACACCCTCTTCACGGATGACCGATTCGATCGCCTGCAGCCAGTCGCGGGTTTCGATCGGATCCACGTCATTGTTTAAACGTTCTGACATGGTGGTATTCCTTATCTGTCTAATGGTTTGTTTGGAGCCTGTCTTCCTGTGCTCTGTGAAAAAACACACGAAGACAGGCCCATCAGTTTAGTTGCCGCTTAAGTACTTAACTAAGTACCTCGAACTTAACCCCCGCAGGCTGGTGTACCCTGAAGAGGACAGCTCTTAATCCTTGCGTTGCTGGAGACGCCGCAGCGATCTCTCGCGCCGAGTATGCTCCCGGCTGAGATCCAGCAAGATTTCCTCGATAAACGCCAAGTGGCGATGCGAGGCTTCACGGGCCTTTTCCGGCTCGCGTGCCACAATCGCCTCAAAAATTCCGGCGCGGTGGCTGCTCACTTTTGCCAACATCTCACGGCGCGAGTAGAGCAATTCAAAGTTCTGACGCACGTTCTGTTCCAGCATCGGCCCCATGCAGCGTAGCAGGTGAAGTAACACAACGTTGTGAGCGGCTTCAGTCACGGCGATTTGATACTGCATGACCGCATCGGCTTCGGCGTCGAGATCGCCGCTGTCTTGAGCCTGTTGAATCACGATGTGGCAGTCGCGGATGCGCGCCAGATCTTCATCGGTGCCGCGCAGCGCCGCGTAATAGGCGGCAATGCCTTCCAGCGCGTGACGGGTTTCCAGCAGATCGAACTGTGATTCGGGATGGTCGGCCAGCAGCTCGGCCAGCGGATCGCTGAAGCTCTGCCACAGATTAGTTTGCACGAAGGTGCCGCCGCCCTGACGGCGCAGGAGCAGCCCTTTCGCTTCAAGGCGCTGAATGGCCTCTCTCAGAGAAGGACGGGAGACATCAAATTGTTTCGCCAGCTCGCGCTCCGGAGGCAGTTTTTCGCCTGGGCGCAGTGTCCCCTCGAGGATCAGGTATTCGAGCTGTTGCTCGATAACATCTGACAACTTGGGTTGGCGGATTTTGCTGTAGGCCATGAGTGAATTCTTCTCTGCGAATGGCGCGGAGTCAATTGGTAATACCAATTTCAAAAACGTGACGGTAAAGTAACAAAGTATTCACCTCCTGTCCATACGGGCCTTGATCGAAATCAGGTTACCCGCACATTTTAACACCCCGCTGAAAACCCCGCTGCAAACCGGTAACGCCGTGATGGTATTACCATTTACGCGGCGGGTTGGGGATTTAACTTTTACCAAACCTTACGCAAGGCAGAGTGCAAACTTTTTGCCCGAGTTTTATTGCATGGTTATTACGCTTTAATGAATGGCTATTTGGCGAACAGCGCAACGGCGGTTCGTTCATTATTTGAACGCGGCCCACCGTTCAGATCTACGTTATTTTTGCGCATTATGTGATTTGTTGCTTATTTCATGCACTGAATCCCCCCTGCCGTCACACAACCCGCATTTTGTTTCCTAAACTGCTGCAATCTTAATCACTCACACGACAAAGCAGGTGCAAACCGACGCGCATAACATTATTCTCTGCCAAACGGTAGCGGCGCCGTGGAATTAATAGCTATAACGCCGTAAATAAAACAAAACACACATCGTAACCACTGCTTTACAGGCAGGTGGGCATTCACAACGACAGAGGGTTAGATTGATGGATGGTCAACAGCATGGTGACCAGCTGAAGCGCGGCCTGAAAAACCGCCATATTCAGCTCATCGCCTTAGGTGGCGCAATCGGCACCGGGTTATTTCTCGGTATCGCTCAAACAATAAAAATGGCCGGCCCGTCAGTGCTCCTCGGCTACGCCATCGGCGGCTTCATCGCGTTTCTGATCATGCGCCAGCTGGGGGAAATGGTGGTGGAAGAGCCGGTCGCCGGTTCCTTCAGCCACTTCGCCTACAAATACTGGGGCAATTTCGCCGGCTTCGCCTCCGGCTGGAACTACTGGGTGCTGTATGTCCTGGTGGCGATGGCGGAGCTGACGGCGGTCGGCATCTACGTACAGTACTGGTGGCCGGAGATCCCCACCTGGGTTTCCGCCGCGGTATTCTTCCTGGCGATCAACGCCATCAACCTGGCCAACGTGAAAGTTTACGGCGAGATGGAGTTCTGGTTCGCCATCATTAAAGTGGTGGCGATTATCGGCATGATCGTGTTCGGCGCCTACCTGCTGTTCAGCGGCATGGGCGGCCCGGAAGCCACCGTCACCAACCTGTGGGCGCAGGGCGGGTTCTTCCCGAACGGCGTCATGGGCCTGGTGATGGCGATGGCGGTGATCATGTTCTCCTTCGGCGGCCTCGAGCTGGTCGGCATCACCGCCGCCGAAGCCGACAACCCGCAAAAAAGCATTCCGAAAGCCACCAATCAGGTGATCTACCGCATCCTGATCTTCTATATCGGTTCACTGGCCATTCTGCTGTCGCTGTACCCGTGGGGCAAAGTGGTTGAAGGCGGCAGCCCGTTCGTGCTGATCTTCCACGCGCTGAACAGCAACCTGGTGGCGACCGTGCTGAACATCGTGGTGCTCACCGCCGCGCTGTCGGTCTACAACAGCTGCGTCTACTGCAACAGCCGCATGCTGTACGGCTTGGCGCAGCAGGGCAACGGCCCGAAAAGCCTGCTGAAGGTCGACGGCCGCGGCGTGCCGGTGGTGGCCATCGGCATTTCCGCCCTCGCCACCGCGCTGTGCGTGCTGATTAACTACCTGATCCCGGGCCGCGCCTTCGAACTGCTGATGGCGTTAGTGGTATCGGCGCTGGTGATCAACTGGGCGATGATCAGCCTGGCGCACCTGAAATTCCGCGCCGCCAAAAACCGCGAAGGCGTGGTGCCGAAGTTTAAAGCGTTCTGGTACCCGTTCAGCAACTACCTGTGCCTGCTGTTCATGGCCGGCATCCTGGTGATCATGTACCTGACGCCGGGCATTCAAATCTCGGTGCTGCTGATCCCGGTATGGGTGGCGATCCTGGCCGTCGGTTACGCCATCAAACAGCGCAGCCAGCGTGTCGACGGCGTCACCAGCCGTTGAATCCCGTGACCGCGCAATAAAATGGCCCGCAGATGCGGGCCATTTTTTTCGTCTGAACGCCGCTTACTTGCGCAGCGCTTTCACCTGCTCGGCGGTGACGTCCGCCGGCAAACCGCCCCAGGTCACCCGCAGGTAGTTTACCAGTTCCGCCACGTCGGCATCGCTCAGACGCTCGCCGAAGCCCGGCATGCTCTGCATGCTTTCACCGTTCGGGAACTGCTGGGCCGGCAGGCCGTCCAGCACCGACACGATCAGGTTCTTGCCGTCCGCCTGGCGCAGCGTGGCGTTATCGCGCATCGCCGGTGCGACGTGCGGTTTGCCTTCGCCTTCGCGCGCATGGCAGCCGGCGCACTGATCCAGATAGGTCATGCGCCCGGCATCGCTGCCCTGCCCCATTTTCACCGGCACTGCCGCCGGCGGCTGCTCGCCCATCAGATACAGCGCCAGCGCCTGATGGTCTTCCGGCGTCAAATGACGGGTGCTGAGATCCACCACCATATGCATCTCACTGAAGGCCGAACCCTGCGGCGCGAGGCCGGTGCCGAGGAAGCGGCTGACGTCCTGCGGCGTCCAGCCGCGCTGCGCCAGGCCGTGCGGCGTAATGTCCGGCGCCATGAAGCGGCCGAGATCGCCGCCCTGCATCGGCTTGCCGAGATCCATCTGCCCCAGCGCGCCGCGCGGCGTGTGGCATTCGCCACAGTGGCCCAGCACGTCGGCCAGATAGCGGCCGCGCTGCCATTGCGGCGAGCTGCCCTGCGAACTGGCCGGCAGCGGATCCTGGCTGCGGAACAGCAGATTCCAGCCGATCAGCGCCATGCGCTGGTTGAACGGGAACGGCATGTCGTTGGCCGGAATGGCCACGTCCACCGCCGGGCGCGTCATCAGGTAAGCGTAGATGTCATCGGCGTCCTGACGCGAAATGCCCTTGTACGAGGTGTAAGGCATCGCCGGGTACAGGTGCCGTCCGCCCGGCGCCACGCCCTGCGTCAGCGCCAGGAAGAAGTCGTCCTTGCTCCAGCGCCCGATGCCGTGGTCGGCCGACGGCGTCAGGTTGCTGCCGTAAATCGTGCCGAACGGCGTGTCCAGCGGATAGCCGCCGGCCAACGGCGCCCCGCCGCTGGCGGTATGGCAGGCGGCGCAGTCGGCGGCCTGCGCCAGATAGCGGCCGCGCGCGATCTGTTCGGCGCTGGCGGTCACCTGCTGCACCGGGCCGTCGTAACGGCGGTTTTCCCGCCACCACAACAGCGCAATCACCACGATCGCCACCAGCACAATCAACATTGCGAGACGTTTTTTCATTGCGCCGTCTCCTTCAGCAGGCCCGGCGTTTTCAGCACCACGTCGCGCACCGCTTCGTAGTAGCGCACGTAGCCGGTGCAGCGGCAGATGTGGCTGTCCAGCGCCTGCTCGATGGCGTTCTCCAGCTGATCGCGGGCGATCGGCTCACGCTTGAGCTTTTCCACGAAGATGGTGGCGGCGTTGACGAAGCCTGGCGTGCAGTAGCCGCACTGGAAGCTGTAGTGCTCCAGAAACGCCTGCTGGATCGGCGACAGCTCAACCACCTCCCCCTGTTCGTCCACCCTGGCGTGGCCTTCGACGGTGCGCACTTTCTTGCCGTTGAAGAAATGCGCGCCGGTGATGCAGGTGCGCACCTCTTCGCTGGTGCCGCTCGGGTGATCGACAATAGCCACGCAGGCGTGGCAAATGCCCTGCCCGCAGCCGAGGCGCGAACCGGTCAAATCGAGATACTCGTGCAGGAAATCGATCATCATCAAGCCTTCCGGCACCTCGATCGGGCCGTACTGTTTCTCGTTGATGGTCAGGGAAATCGGCTGGGTTTTAATGCTCATTGTAATACCTCACGAATATTTTCTGCACGAACGGGCAAATCACGGAAACGGTGGCCGGTGGCGTCGGCAATGGCGTTGACCAGCGCGGCCACGATCGGGATCATCACCACTTCCGCCATGCCTTTCGGCGGATCGGTTTCCGACAGCGCCGGCAGGATGTCGCCGCTCTGTTTCCATACCGCCACGTCGCTGGCGCGCGGCAGGTGGTAACGGTTGAAGTTCCAGGTGCCGTTGCCCGGGCCGTCTTCGTACAGCGGTAAATATTCGTGCAGCGCATGGCCGATGCCCATCGCCAGCCCGCCCTGCAGTTGGCCGGAAACCAGTTCCGGCACGATGAGGTTGCCACACTCCATGATCGAGTGGTGATTCAGCAACTCCACCTGGCCGGTGGCGATATCCACCGCCACTTCCGCCAACGTGCCGACGGCGCTGTAGTAGGTCACCGCCGCATTGTTGCGCTGGGTCGGCGGGTAGTAGACCTGCCCGCGCGCCAACGGTTTGAATTCGCCGCCGGCGTTGCGCAGCGCCATGCCGTCGATCGGCAGGCGTTCGCTTTTGCCGTTCAACGTGAAATCGGCCTCCGCCCACTGCCAGCGGTTGAACACATGCACCGCCGCGCCGGTGACGCCGCCCATCTGATAAGCCGTCTTGGCCAGCAGCTCGAGGCTCAGCACCGACATGCCCGCCGCCGTCAGGCCGCCTTCGACCCAACGCGCATCTTCGCGCCGCACCACCAGCGGCGCCGCCTGGCCGCCGCCGATACCGGCCTGCCACAGCGCCATCGCCGCCGGCCACAGGCCGTGATCGAAGATCAGGCGCGCCGCTTCGCGGGTGCTGTGCGAGAAGTAATAGGCCGAGTTGCTGGCGCTCGACGGCGAACAGTAGCTCGGCGTCCAGTTGGGGTTGGTTTGCAGCTTATCCTGCTCTTCCTGCGACATCAGGTAAGGATCGCCGCTGGTGACCATCGGCAATACCGACCAGTCGGTGACCGAGAAGTGCGCTTCGTCGGCCGGTTTGCCCAGCCACTGCGCGCACAATACCGACTGCGAGGTCGACATGCCGGTGCCCATCTCCGCGCCGCTGTGATGCAGGGTGATGCTGCCGTCTTCGCTCAGCTCCACCCGGGCGAACGAGGTTTCCGCCCCGGTGCCGAAGTCTTTCTGCACGCAGCCGAAGCCGACGCCATAGCGCTTGCCGGGATGGCGGCTCTCAAACTCGGCCTTGCGTTCGGCGCGCTTAAGCCATATCTCATGCTTCGCCGCCTTTTCCAGCACTTCATCGGCGCGGATCGCACCGGCCGGGATCGCCCCCTGGGTGTTTTTCATGCCGGATTTCAGCACGTTGCGCAGGCGGAACTCGATCGGGTCAATCTTCAGCTCGGCGGCCAACTCATCCACCATCATCTCAGTGGCGGCCATGCTCTGCAGCGTGCCGTAACCGCGCGCCGAACCGGCGTCGATGGCGCGTGAAGCCAGCCCGACCGACGACAGATCGCTTTTCGGGAAGTAGTAAATCGACTGGGCGGCGGTTGCGCCGACCATCACCACCGAAGGGGTAAAGTTGCTGCGACCGCCGCCGTCCGCGGTCATGTCACCGAGGAACGACTGCATGACGCCGGTCTGCTTATTCACCGCGATGCGGTAGTTCATGTCGAACGCGTGGCGCTTCAACGCCGTCTGGAACTGTTCGAAGCGATCGTTGGCCAGGCGCACCGGGTGGCCGTCGCCATACATCGCCGCCACCGCGCCGTAATACGGGAAGTTGTAGTGGTCTTTCGAGCCGTAGCCCACGGTATAGCACGGGTGCAGGATCAGCTGTTTCACCGGCGGATTGCGCTTGGCCAGCATGCGCGGCATCTCGTCGGCCACTTCCTGCGGCGACTGAGTCGGCACCACCAGATGCAAGGTTTGCGTCTGCGCGTCGAACCAGCCGTTGGCGTTGTCCGGCTCCAGCGCCGAGGTGTCTATCGACTGCGTGGTGTAGCGGCGCGACATTACCAGCCAGTCGGCCGGCGGATTCGCCAACTCGTCGGCGATCATCCCTGCATAGCGCATGCCTTCCTGATCCAGCTTGCCGCCCTCGCGCCCTTCCGGCCACACCGGCAGGTGTTTTTTCATCGACACCGGGAAGATCGGCGTGTCCTTCAGGCTGGAGAAACGATCGTCGTCGAACGGCTGTTCTCCCCCCACCCGCACATAGCGGAAGCTGCCCCAGGGATCGCGCTCGAGCGGGCCGGTCACCGCGCCGTATTTGATGGTTTCTTCGCGGAATTTCAGCTTGTCCTTGGCGAAGCGGAAACGGGCGAAGTCGTGATAGATCAGGATCGCCACCGCCTGGCCGAGGTAGGCCGGGGTTTTGCCGCTCGGCAGCAGCATGTCATCACCGTAGAACGCCGGAAAGGCCAGGCCGTCGCGCGCCAGATCTTCCGCCGTCACCAGGCGATCCGGTTGCAGATCGTCCCCCAACAGCGACAGATCGACCCCTTCGAACAACCGGTCGGCTTTGGTCACGCGCAGAATGAAGGCGTGCGCCTGTTTCTGCGGCCAGTGCGGCATGTCCACCGCGCGGATGTCGCGCGCGAACACCTTCTGCCCCATGACCTTGGCGCGGCCGTCGATACGGAAACGCACGCGCTTGGCCTGCGGATCCCAATTGGGCGACTGGAGGATTTTTTGCTCGAACAGCGCGGCGTAGGCGCGGCTGTACAGGGGCGCGAGGTACACGGATACCCCCGCAATCACGGCGCTTTTGATAAAGCGACGCCGCGACGGGTTGAAATTGCTCATAAATAAGTCCTTCACGTCTTTCTTGTAATTGGTTTTTGTTCGCGGTGTTGTTGCGCAAACGCTGACGACCTTGCCGTAGACGTCATAAGCATATGCTTATAACTAAAATTATGTGATGATTAACAGGCTGTTTTCAACAAAAAAACATTTGCAAAACACATAAGGTTTGTACGCTAATAAATAATTTGCGCAAACGCGGGCTTGAACCATGATCACGGGCATCATTATTACCGCCGCCGGACGCGGGGAGCGCTTTATTCGGGCCGGCGGCCAGGGCAACAAACTGAACGCCGGGTTTGCCGATGCGGCGGGCGAGCGGCGTTCGCTGTTCGAACACACCCTGCGCCAGGCGCTGGCTTCCGAGCTGCCGGTGCAGGTGGTGACCCGTCCGGATAATCTGCCGGTGCTGGCAGCCTGCGCCGCCAATCAGGTGCCGGTTACCCTGCTCGCCAGCGCGGGCCTCGGCGACTCGATCGCCGCAGGCGTTGCGGCCACGCCGCACTGGCAAGGCTGGCTGATCCATCTGGCCGATATGCCGTTCGTCGGCGCCGACGTTTTCCGGCAGGTGGCGAGCGCCTTACGGCAACACGCGATCGTACGCCCCAGCTATGCGCAACAGCCCGGTCACCCGGTCGGCTTTTCCGCCCTATTGCGCAAACAACTTTGCCAACTGCGCGGCGATAATGGCGCCCGTGGGCTGTTGCAAGGCGCAGCGGTGCACCTGTTGCCGCTTGAGCACCCCGGCGTCGTGCAGGATATTGATCTTCCATCGCAACTTCCGGCCAGCGAGTAAATTCACCTATGCAACATCTTGATGTCACCGTGGTCAGCCAGGCGATAAGCTGGCTGCAACACCAGCCGGTCTGGTTATGCACCGTCCTCAGCACCTATGGTTCTTCGCCGCGCTCGCCGGGCGCGCTGATGGCGGCTACCCGCGACGGCCGCTACAGCGGTTCGTTGTCGGGCGGGTGCGTGGAGGAGGACTTTCTGCGCCGCGTGGCCGCCGGGGAGTATCAGGCGGCCAGCCAGGTGATCCGTTACGGCGAAGGCGGTATGACGCCCAACGTGGCGCTGCCGTGCGGCGGCGTGCTGGACGTGCTGATCGAGTATCTGCCGGCGGGAGAAGCCAGCGTCGCTTACCTGCGACGCATCGCCGGCGCGCTGGAAGGGCATCACGCGTTGATCAAACGCCTGACGCTGCCCCACGCCTGCCACAGCCTCGAGCAGAGTCATTTCACCAGCGCCACCCAGGTGGAACGCCGGCTCGAACAGATTACCCTGCATATCGCGGCCGCGCCGCGCCTGCTGATCGCCGGGCTGTCCAGCGTGGCGCTGTACTGCGCCGATTTCGCCGTGGCGCTGGGGTTTGAGGTGCTGGTTTGCGAGAATCGCCCGGAGGCGCTGGATAACTTCGCCGCCGAGTTAAAACCGGGCGTGACGCTGCTGCGCCAGTTTCCGGCCAAGTTCATTGAGGACGGCGGTTGCCACGCCAATACCGCCGTCGTGGCGCTGACCCACGATCCGCGTATGGACGATCTGACGTTGATGGAAGCGATCCACACTCCGGCGTTTTACATCGGCGCCATGGGATCGCTGAGAAACAGCGCGCGGCGGCGCCAGCGGTTGCAGCAGATTGCCGAATTCACGCCGCAGGAGTTGGAACGCATCCATGCGCCGATCGGCCTGCCGCTGGGCAGCAAAACGCCGGCGGAGATCGCCCTGGCGGTGATGGCGGCGATCGTGCAGCAGAAAAACCGACGGCCGGCCGCCGACGGGATCAGTGCAGCGGCACCACCGGCACCAGATGCTGCAGCTCCAGATGCAGCTCCTCTTTCCCGCTCAGCGAATAGCTGAACACCGTCATGTCCGGCCCGTCACCGCGGGCCAGCCCCATTTCGGGCAGCACCTGCGTGTAAATTTTAATGATGTGATCATTGAGCGCCACCGGCTTGCCGGAATAGCGAAAACGGCAAAACTCGCCGTGGATCTCCGGCAGCGGCTCCAGCGCCACGCCTTCACGCAGCGGATAGTCCGTCGTCACGCCCAGGGTATAGTCGACCCTGACCCGCTCGCCGTCCGGCACCAGTTGGGTAAACGAATAGGTTTGCGTCGGGCGCTCGCCCAACAAGGTGTAAAACTGTGCCCGCAGCGCGCTGCGCTGCGGCAGATGCGACTTATCCAACCTCTCTATGTCCAGGTGGTAAGCGTACTGCTTGCCGTGAAAAGCGTATTGCCCTCTGGCGATGCTGACGCGTTCGACCTCAATATCGCCGGGCTGGCTGGCCGCGAGTGAACGCACCAGATTGCTGAAGTCCTGTTTGCGGGCATGACGATAAACGCTGGGCGACTCGGCGAAGTGTTTCTTGAAACAGCGCGAGAACGTCTGCTGATTATCGAATTGATATTCAACCGAAATGTCCAGAATGCTCTTCTGCGTGAAGCGCAAGGCGAAGGCGGCGAGGTAGAGGCGACGAGCGCGGATGTAGGAGGCTAACGACAATCCGGTCTGCTTCTTGAACATGCGCTGCAGGTACCATTTCGTATAGCCTGACTTGGCGGAAACGATATCCAACGACAGCGGATTGGTCAGGTTGTCTTCAATCCAGACCAGCAATTCCCTGATGTGACTTTCCTGCGTACCCATGTGCTTGCCGAACCTTATGTTACCGATATTCCATTAGTCGAATTTTAGTGCTATCCGCGTAGGGTATACAGGTTAAAACTCGCAGTCCAGCAAGCTACAGGACTTTACACAGTCCCCCTTCACCGCCCGCGAGCGGCGAAGGGGGCAACGCTTATTTCAGGCAACTGGCGCATTGGCCGGCCTGGATCTTCTGGAAGAAGTCATTGCCTTTGTCATCCACCAGGATAAACGCCGGGAAATCTTCCACTTCGATTTTCCAGATCGCTTCCATGCCCAATTCAGGGTACTCCACGCACTCCAGGCTCTTGATGCTCTGCTGCGCCAGCACCGCCGCCGGGCCGCCGATGCTGCCGAGGTAGAAGCCGCCGTGCTTGTGGCAGGCATCCGTCACCTGCTGGCTGCGGTTGCCTTTCGCCAGCATGATCATGCTGCCGCCGTGAGATTGCAGCAGATCGACGTAGGAATCCATACGCCCGGCGGTAGTCGGCCCCAAGGAACCGGACGCATAGCCTTCCGGCGTTTTAGCCGGGCCGGCGTAGTAGATCGGGTGATCCTTGACGTACTGCGGCAGGCCCTCACCGCGATCCAGGCGCTCTTTCAGCTTGGCGTGCGCGATATCGCGGCCAACGATGATGGTGCCGCTCAGCGACAGGCGGGTGGAAACCGGATACTGCGACAGCTGTTTGAGGATCTCGGCCATCGGGCGGTTGAGATCGACCTTGATCGCCTCGCCTTCCCCGGCCTGGCGCAGCTCCTGAGGAATGAATTTACCCGGATTGTGCTCCAGTTTTTCCAGCCAGATGCCGTCGCGGTTGATCTTGCCTTTGATGTTGCGGTCCGCCGAACAGGAAACGCCCATGCCGACCGGGCAGGAGGCGCCATGACGCGGCAAACGCACGACGCGGATATCGTGCGCGAAGTATTTGCCGCCGAACTGCGCGCCCAGCCCCAGTTTTTGCGCTTCTTGCAGCAGTTCCGCTTCGAGTTCCAGATCGCGGAACGCCTGACCATGCTCGTTGCCTTCGGTCGGCAGGCCATCGTAATACTTGGTCGAGGCCAGTTTGACGGTTTTCAGCGTCGCTTCCGCCGAGGTGCCGCCGATGACGAACGCCACGTGGTACGGCGGGCAGGCCGCAGTGCCCAGCGTGCGCATCTTGTCGACCAGGTAGTTTTTCAGCTTGCCCGGCGACAGCAGCGCCTTGGTTTCCTGATACAGATAGGTTTTGTTGGCTGAACCGCCGCCCTTGGCGATGCACAGGAACTTGTACTCTTCGCCGTCAACGCTGTAGAGATCGATCTGCGCCGGCAGGTTGCTGCCGGTATTGACCTCTTTGTACATATCCAGCGCGGCGTTCTGCGAATAGCGCAGGTTCTCTTCGATGTAGGTGTTGTACACCCCACGCGACAACGCTTCTTCATCGCCGCCGCCGGTCCAGACGCGCTGGCCCTTTTTGCCGACGATGATCGCCGTGCCGGTGTCCTGGCAGGTCGGTAAAATACCCTTGGCGGCGATTTCTGAGTTACGCAGAAATTGCAGCGCAACGTACTTGTCGTTTTCGCTGGCGTCCGGATCTTTGAGGATATCGGCCACCTGCTGTTGGTGCGCCGGGCGCAGCATGAACGACGCGTCGTGGAACGCATGCTGGGCAAGCAGGGTTAACGCTTCTGGGGCAACTTTCAGTATTTCCTGGCCTTCAAACTCGCTCACGGAAACGTGGTCGCGGCTCAGCAGGTAATATTCGGTATCGTCTTTCTTCAGCGGGAACGGATCTTGATAGTGGAACGGTTTATTCGACATTGATCTCTCACTTGCAACATCAGCTGCGTTAAATTCACACTTGCGGCGCGCGAGGCGGCGCCTTGTCAAAAAACTGCCTTCACCTTACGTATTTTTAATCAGTCAGTTATTGCGCCAAATCGCAAAATAACCGCTCTTTGCGTAAGGGATTGCCACAGGCGGCGTTTCAACCTTGCTCGGTGAGAACTGCGGGTACAGGCTCATCATGCACGCTTTATTATCCCGCAGTTAACACATTGATTACAATCCATCGGTGGCGATCGCTTTATCAATGTGGCGAAAAAGCGCCGGATGCGATTTGCGCCGGTGCGTATTGTCAGCCGCCGCGCCATTGCTTAAGCTAGCCGCAATGAACAAACCGAGAATCCCCATCGCGCTGCAACAAGCGGTGATGCGCTGCCTGCGAGAAAAGCTGCAGTTGGCCCGCCAGCATTTTGCCGTCGAGTTCCCCGAACCCAGCATCGTCTATCAGCAACGCGGCACCAGCGCGGGCACCGCCTGGCTGCAAAGCTGGGAAATCCGCCTGAACCCGGTGCTGCTGCTGGAAAACCAACAGCCGTTTATCGATGAAGTGGTGCCGCACGAACTGGCGCACCTGCTGGTGTTTCGCCAATTCGGCCGGGTGGCGCCGCACGGCCGCGAATGGCGCTGGATGATGGAAAGCGTGCTGCTGACGCCCGCCAGCCGCACTCACCGTTTCGAAACCGCCTCGGTGCAAAGCAAGACCTTCCCCTACCGCTGCGCCTGTGGGCAGCACCCGCTCACCATTCGCCGCCATAACCGCGTGCTGCGCGGCGAAAGCGAATACCGCTGCCGCCGGTGCGGCGAAAAACTGAAATTTCTTGCTAGCGAGAACCTTTAGTTAAACGATTTATACGTTAAAACAAGCAAATATCGCCATTTGCCACTACCGGCAAGTTCCGTTACCCTGCCTGCTTTTCCAATTTTGAGCTGTTTTGGAATATGCTTCGCAGAATTTTGTTTATGGCGGTTTTCGCCGCAGGCGCCGTACAGGCACACGGCATCAATAACTTCTCTCAGGCCAAAGCGGCGGCGGCCAAGATTAACCAGGATGCGCCGGGCAGCTTTTACTGCGGCTGCCGCATCGACTGGCAAGGCAAGAAGGGCATCCCGGATCTCGCCGGCTGCGGCTATCAGGTGCGTAAAAACGCCCAGCGCGCGCAGCGCATCGAGTGGGAACACGTGGTGCCGGCCTGGCAGTTCGGCCACCAACTGCAGTGCTGGCAAGACGGCGGACGCAAAAACTGCAATAAGGACGCCACCTATCGCCAGATAGAAACCGATCTGCACAACCTGCAGCCGGCGATCGGCGAAGTGAACGGCGACCGCAACAACTTCATGTACAGCCAATGGAACGGCGGCGCAGGCCAATACGGGCAGTGCCCAATGAAGGTGGACTTCAAGAATAAACAGGCGGAGCCGCCCGCCCGCGCCCGCGGCGCCATTGCCCGCACCTACTTCTACATGCGCGATCGCTACCAGCTGCGGCTGTCACGCCAGCAAACCCAACTGTTCGAGGTGTGGAACCGGCAATATCCGGTGAGCCAATGGGAATGTCAGCGTGAAGCACGTATCGCCAAGGTGCAGGGCAACCACAACCCCTATATTCAACAGGCTTGTCAGCAGCGGAAAAGCTAACCTACTATAGCCTTTATCTTTCATGGCGCCGCCAACCCGCGGCGCCGTTTCGTCAGGATCAGACTACCCATGCGCATACCCCGCATTTACCATCCGCAGCCGTTGACCGACCGGGCGGAGATCGCCCTCAGCGAGGACGCCGCCAACCACGTCGGGCGCGTGCTGCGCATGAGCGCCGGCCAGGCGCTGCAGCTGTTCGACGGCAGCAACCAGGTGTTCGACGCCGAGATAGTCCGGGTGGACAAAAAGAGCGTGCTGGTGCGCCTCGGCGACGGCCGCGTGGAGGACATCGAATCGCCGCTCAACCTGCATCTGGGCCAGGTGATCTCGCGCGGCGAGAAGATGGAGTTCACCATCCAGAAATCCATCGAGCTGGGCGTCAACGTCATCACCCCGCTGTTTTCCGAGCGCTGCGGCGTCAAGTTGGACGGCGAGCGTCTGGCGAAGAAAATCCAACAATGGCAGAAGATCGCCATCGCCGCCTGCGAACAGTGCGGCCGCAACCGCATTCCCGAAATCCGCGAGGCGATGTCGCTGGAGGCCTGGTGCGCCGAGCAGGACGGCAGCCTGAAACTCAACCTGCACCCGCGCGCCAGCCACAGCATCAACACGCTGCCGCAGCCGGTAGACCGCGTTCGCCTGCTGATCGGCCCGGAAGGCGGTTTGTCCGCCGACGAAATCGCCATGACCACCGACCACGGATTTACTGATATTCTGCTGGGACCACGCGTTCTGCGTACCGAAACCACAGCGCTCACCGCCATTACCGCTCTGCAGGTCCGCTTCGGCGACCTGGGTTAAAGGAGAAAAGATGATTAAGCTCGGCATCGTGATGGATCCTATCGATTCCATCAACATCAAGAAAGACACCAGCTTCGCCATGCTGCTCGAAGCGCAGCGCCGCGGTTACGAATTGCACTACATGGAGATGAACGATCTCTATCTGCACGCCGGTGACGGGCGCGCCCGCACCCGCCTGCTGAGCGTGAAGGAAGACAAGGAGAGCTGGTTCAGCTTCGGCGCCGAGCAGGATCTGGCGCTGCACGATCTGGACGTGATCCTGATGCGCAAGGATCCGCCGTTCGATACCGAATACATCTACGCGACCTACATTCTGGAACGCGCCGAAGTCAAAGGCACGCTGGTGGTCAACAAGCCGCAAAGCCTGCGCGACTGCAACGAGAAGCTGTTCACCGCCTGGTTCTCGGAACTGACGCCGGATACGCTGGTCAGCCGCAGCGCCGCGCACATCCGCAAATTCCACCAGCAGCACGGCGACATCATCCTGAAACCGCTGGACGGCATGGGCGGCGCGTCTATCTTCCGCGTGAAGCAGGACGATCCTAACCTGTCGGTGATCATCGAAACCCTGACCGAACACGGCAGCCGTTTCTGCATGGCGCAGAACTTCCTGCCGGCGATCAAGGACGGCGACAAGCGCATCCTGGTGGTGGACGGCGAGCCGGTGCCTTACTGCCTGGCGCGCATTCCGGCGCAGGGTGAGACCCGCGGCAACCTGGCGGCCGGCGGCCGCGGCGAAGCGCGCCCGCTGAGCGAAAGCGACTGGAAAATCGCCCGCGCCGTCGCCCCGACGCTGAAAGAGAAAGGGCTGATCTTCGTCGGCCTGGACGTGATCGGCGATCGCCTGACCGAAATCAACGTCACCAGCCCAACCTGCGCGCGCGAGATCGAGGCGGCATTCCCGATTTCGATTACCGGCATGCTGATGGATGCCATTGAAAAGCGCCTGGCGGCGAAGTAATGCGTCATGCGGGCGGCATGCCGCCCGCTATCCTGTATCGCGCCCGCCAAAGCCCGCCTTTCCGGCAGCGGCTTGAAAGGCGGCGGGTATAGCCGCATACTGGCGGCTGTTTATTTTCTCACCCATTGATTACCTTATACTAACGCCATGAATTTACAGCACCATTTTCTGATCGCCATGCCAACGCTGCAGGATCCTCGCTTCAAGCGCTCGGTGATTTACATTTGCGAGCACAATGAAGAAGGCGCCATGGGTTTGGTGATCAATAAACCGGTGGAGCAGTTCACGGTAGCCACGGTGCTGAGCAAGCTGAAGATCATGCCGCCTGCGCGCGATCCGGCCATCAGCCTGGACAAGCCGGTGTTCGCCGGCGGCCCCCTGGCGGACGATCGCGGATTTATCCTGCATACGCCGCGCCACGGCTTTGGCGCCAGCATTCAAATTTCCCCCAACACCATGATCACCACCTCGAAAGACGTGCTGGAAACGCTCGGCACGCCGGAGCAACCGGACGACGTGCTGGTGGCGCTGGGTTATGCGGGTTGGGAGAAGGGCCAGTTGGAGCAGGAAGTATTGGAAAACGCCTGGCTGACTATCGAAGCCAACACCGACATTTTGTTCCGCACGCCGATCGCCAGCCGCTGGCGCGAGGCGGGGAACCTTTTGGGTATCGACATTCGCAGCATCGCCAACCACGCAGGACACGCCTGATGAGTAACCGCACCATTATCGCCTTCGACTTTGGCACCAAAAGCATCGGCGCGGCCGTCGGCCAGGAGTTGACCGGCAGCGCCCGCGCCCTGCCGGCTTTCAAAGCGCAGGACGGTTCGCCGGACTGGCTGAAAATCGAAAAACTGCTGAAGGAGTGGCAGCCGGATTTGGTGGTGGTCGGCCTGCCGCTGAACATGGACGGCACCGAACAGCCCGTTACCGCCCAGGCGCGCAAGTTCGCCAACCGCCTGCACGGCCGCTTCGGCATCCAGATCGATCTGCATGACGAGCGTCTGAGCACCGTGGAGGCGCGCGCCAACCTGTTCGATCGCGGCGGCTTCCGCGCGCTTGATAAAGGCAGCGTGGATTCCGCCTCCGCGGTGGTTATCCTCGAAAGCTGGTTCGAACGGCAGCTGGGCTAAACGCCCGTTCCCTCCCCCGCGCAGTCCCCCAACACACCGGCGTCGATCCGCTGCTGCAAACCTTGCTCAAAGGTTTGCATGCCGGACTGCGCGCCGGTTTGCAACACGCTCGCCAACTGATGCGTTTTCCCTTCACGGATCAGGTTGCTGACCGCCGCCGTCGCCGTCAGCACTTCAAAGATCGCCACTCGTCCGCCGCCGGGGCGCCTCATCAGCTTTTGCGCGATCACCGCTTGCAGGCTGCCCGCCAGCTGGGCGCGCACATAGGGTTTCTCTTCCGCCGGAAACACGTCCACCAGCCGTTCCACCGCCTGCGGCGCGCTGCGGGTATGCAGCGTCGCCAGCACCAGGTGGCCGGTCTCCGCCGCAGTGAGCGCCAGCCGGATGGTGGCGGTATCGCGCAGCTCGCCCAGCAGGATCACATCCGGATCTTCGCGCAGCGCGGCGCGCAACGCCGCATCGAAGCTGTGGCTGTCGCGGCCGATCTCCCGCTGCTGGATCAGCGATCGCCGGCTGCGGTGCAGGAACTCGATCGGATCTTCCAGCGTCAAAATATGCCGCTGCTGGTGCCGGTTGATCTCGTCGATCATCGCCGCCAGCGTGGTGGACTTGCCGCTGCCGGTGGCGCCGGTGACCAGGATCAATCCGTCGGCGCGCCGCAGCAGCGCCGGGACGATGGCCGGCGCCGCCAGCTCGGCAAGCGAAGGCGATTGCCCGGCGATACGCCGCAACGCGAGAGAAATCCCCGCGCTTTGTTGAAAAACGTTGGCGCGCAACCGCTCCCCGCCCGGCCTGTGCAACGCCAGATCGACCTGCCCCAGCCGCCGCAGGCTCTCGCGCTGCTGCGCATTCAGCAATCCATCGCAGAGGGCCTGCGCGCCTTGCGCCGTCAGCGTTGGCGCCGCCGCCAGCGGCTGCAGTTCACCGTCGATGCGCAACATCGGCGGATGACCGGCACAAAGGTGCAGATCGGAAGCATTATGCTTTACACTAAGGGCCACGAATTCATCGATATCCATATCACTCTCCCGGGTCAATAATGAGCACTATCCAACAGAACCTGCAGGATGTCAGAAACCGCATCGCGGCCGCCGCGCAAAACTGCGCACGGGCGCCGGAAGACGTTGCTCTGCTTGCAGTCAGCAAAACCAAACCTGTGGCGGCGATCGAAGAAGCCATCGCCGCCGGCCAGCGCGCCTTCGGCGAGAACTACGTGCAGGAAGGGGTAGACAAGATCCGGCATTTCGCCGAGTCGCCGCAGGGCGGTGAGTTGGTGTGGCACTTTATCGGCCCGCTGCAATCCAATAAGAGTCGGCTGGTGGCGGAACATTTCGCCTGGTGTCATACCGTGGATCGGCTGCGCATCGCCCAGCGCCTGAGCGATCAGCGCCCGGCCGACATGCCGCCGCTCAACGTGCTGATTCAAATCAACATCAGCGATGAGCAGAGCAAATCCGGCATCGCGTTGAACGAACTGCCGGCGTTGGCCGACGCGATCGCGGCGCTGCCGAATCTGGCGCTGCGCGGCCTGATGGCCATCCCGGCGCCGGAAACGGATTATCAGCGGCAGTTGGCGGTATTCAGCCGGATGAACGACGCATTTCTCGCCCTGCGTCAGCGTTATCCGCAGGCCGATACGCTGTCGATGGGCATGACGGACGATATGGCGGCGGCGATCGCCGCAGGCAGCACCCTGGTGCGCATCGGCACCGCAATTTTTGGCGCCCGCGACTACTCGCAGGCCTGACAAACAGACGAGGGATTTGATGCAACATCGCAAGATTACCTTTATCGGCGCCGGCAACATGGCGCGTGCAATCATCGCCGGCCTGGTCGCGGGCGGCTATCCGGCCAAATCCATCAGCGTCTGCGCCCCTTCGCCGAAAAACCGTGACGCGCTGGCGGCGGACTACGGCATCGTCAGCAGCGGCGACAACGTCGCCTGCGCGCGTGAAGCCGACGTCGTGGTACTGGCGGTCAAACCGCAAATGATGGCCGACGTGTGTCAGCCGCTGCGCGAACAGGTCGATTTCGGCGGCAAACTGGTGCTGTCGATCGCCGCCGGCATTCAGGTCAGCCGTTTCTATCAGTTGCTCGGCGACCAACTGGACATCGTGCGCATCATGCCCAACACCCCGTCGCTGGTCGGCAAGGGCATGAGCGGGCTGTACGCGCCGGCGCAGGTCAGCCAACAGGATCGCGACTACACCGGCGATTTAATGGCCTCGGTCGGTAAAGTTTGCTGGGTAGATGACGAAAATGGCATCAACGGCGTGATCGCCGCTGCGGGCAGCGCCCCGGCTTATTTCTTCCTGTTTATGGAAGCGATGCAAAAAGAAGCCGAACGCATGGGCTTCGACAGCCAGACCGCGCGCGATCTGGTGCAGCAGGCCGCTACCGGCGCCGCCGCGCTGGTTGAAGCCAACCCGGATACGCCGCTGGGCACGCTGCGCGAGCAGGTGACCTCCAAAGGCGGCACCACCGCCGAAGCGCTGCGGGTGTTCAACGAACGCCAACTGCCGGAAACCGTGGCGCAAGCGATGCAGGCCGCCGTTTCCCGTGCGCAAGAAATGGAAAAATTATTTTAAATAACCCCGAGTTAAGGAGAAGGACCACTTCATGCTAACGCTGACTTTCCTGGTCAAGACCGTTATTGATCTGTACGTGATGGTGCTGTTGCTGCGCATTTGGATGCAATGGACGCGCACCGATTTTTACAATCCGTTCTCGCAGTTTGTGGTGAAGATCACCCAACCGGTGGTCGGCCCGCTGCGCCGCATCATCCCATCGCTTGGGCCTATCGACAGCGCTTCGCTGCTGCTGGCGTTCCTGCTGATGACCATCAAGTACCCGCTGCTGCTGCTGATACAAAGTCACGCGCTGTCGCTCAGTCCGTATAACCTGCTGTTCGGCCTGATCTCGCTGGTCAAGTCCGCCGGCTACCTGATCTTCTGGGTGATGATCATTCGTGCGCTGATGAGCTGGGTAAGCCAGGGCCGCAGCCCGATCGACTACGTGATGTACCAACTGACCGAACCGTTGATGGCGCCGATCCGTCGCATCATCCCGGCGATGGGCGGCATCGATTTTTCCGCCATGGTAGTGATCCTGATCCTCTATCTGATCAACTACCTGGGCATGGATGTGTTCGGCGAGATCTGGTTCCTGCTGTGAGTGCAGTCACTCCCGTGCTGGACGGGCTGGCGCTCAGGCTATATATTCAGCCGAAAGCCAGCCGCGACCAAATTATCGGCTTGCATGGCGACGAACTGAAAGTCGCCATCACCGCCCCGCCGGTCGACGGTCAAGCCAACGCCCATTTGATCAAGTTTATCGCCAAGCAGTTCAAAGTGGCGAAAAGCAACGTCACCATCGAGAAAGGCGAACTGGGGCGGCATAAACAGTTACGCATCGTGAATCCGCAACAGATCCCCGCCGTGGTCGCGGCGCTCATCGAATAATTTTCAAGGTAGTCATTATGCAAAAAGTCGTTCTTGCCACCGGTAACCCGGGCAAAGTGCGCGAACTCGCCGACCTGTTGGCCGATTTCGGCCTGGACGTGGTCGCGCAAACCGATCTGGGCGTGGAGTCCGCCGAAGAAACCGGCCTGACGTTTATCGAAAACGCCATTCTGAAAGCGCGCCATGCGGCACAGGTCACCGGCCTGCCGGCGATCGCCGACGACTCCGGTCTGGCGGTAGATGCGCTGGGCGGCGCGCCGGGCATCTACTCCGCGCGCTACGCCGGTGAAGACGCCGACGATCGGCAGAACCTCGACAAGCTGCTGGCGGCGATGAAAGACGTGGCGCCGGGCCGGCGCGGCGCGCAATTTCACTGCGTGCTGGTCTATCTGCGCCATGCGCAAGATCCGACGCCGCTGGTGTTTCACGGCAGCTGGGCCGGTGAAATCACCGAACAGGCCGCCGGTGAAGGCGGTTTCGGTTACGATCCTATCTTTTACGTGCCGGAGCTGGGCCGCACCGCCGCCGAGCTGAGCCGCGACGAGAAGCGGGCGATTTCGCACCGCGGCAAGGCGCTGAAGCTGATGTTGGAAGCCATGCGCAATGCTTAAGCTGCCCCCGCTGAGTCTCTACATCCACATCCCGTGGTGCGTGCAGAAATGCCCGTACTGCGACTTCAACTCCCATGCGCTGAAGGGGGACGTGCCGCATCAGGAGTATGTCGATCATCTGTTGGCGGATCTGGATGCCGACCTGCCGCTGGCCGGCGGCCGGGAAATCAGCACTATCTTTATCGGCGGCGGCACCCCCAGCCTGCTGAGCGCCGAGGCGATGCAAGCCTTGCTGGACGGCGTGCGGGCGCGCATTCGCGTCGCCGACGACGCCGAAATCACCATGGAAGCCAATCCCGGCACCGTGGAGGCCGATCGCTTCAGCGGCTACCAGCGCGCCGGCGTCAACCGCATCTCCATCGGGGTGCAAAGCTTCAGCGCCGAGAAGCTGAACCGTCTGGGGCGCATCCACGGCCCGGAAGAAGCCAAACGCGCGGCGACGCTGGCGACCGGCCTCGGCCTGCGCAGCTTCAACCTCGATCTGATGCACGGCCTGCCGGACCAGTCGCTGGAAGAGGCGCTGGACGATTTGCGCCAGGCTATCGCCCTCAATCCGCCGCACCTGTCGTGGTATCAGCTGACCATCGAGCCGAACACCCTGTTCAGCTCGCGCCCGCCGGTTCTGCCGGACGACGATGCGCTGTGGGACATCTTCGAGCGCGGCCACCGGCTGCTGAGCGCCGCCGGCTATCAGCAGTATGAAACCTCGGCCTACGCCAAGCCGGGCTACCAATGCCAGCACAATCTCAACTACTGGCGCTTCGGCGACTATCTGGGGATCGGCTGCGGCGCGCACGGCAAGGTGACCTTCAGCGACGGACGCATCCTGCGCACCGCCAAGACCAAGCACCCGCGCGGCTTTATGCGCGGCGACTACATGGACAAGCAGCATGAGGTGGCGGCGGCGGATCGGCCGTTCGAATTCTTCATGAACCGCTTCCGCTTGCTGGAAGCCGCGCCGCGCGCCGACTTCGCCAACTACACCGGGCTGACGGAAAGCGTCATTCGCCCGCAGCTGGACGAAGCGCTGGCCAAAGGCTATCTGGAAGAAACCGCGGAGCACTGGCAGATCACCGAGAAGGGCAAACTGTTCCTCAACTCGCTGCTGGAACTGTTCCTGGCGGACGACGAGTAAAAAAAAGCGCTGAATGATCAGCGCTTTTTTATTGGTGTTAATCCGGGTAAAACGTCTGAGACAGAATCTGCTGAGTTTCCCAGATGCCGTTTTCCGGATACACATCCAGCCCGGTTTCGGCCGTGGCGAGCGCAACGGCCTTCGACCAGACGACATCCAGCCAATCGGCATCGCTCAGTTTACCTTTTAGGCTGGGCGACTCTTTCAAGCTGTAAAGCACCTCTTTGCGCTGCGCTTTAATCGTTCTTTCCCAGCTGGTTCCGCGCCTGGCCGGCTGATATTTCCATTTAAGCAAATGTGCAATCAGCACCGTCATCCGGCTAGCAAGTTCCCTTTGCTCGCTCTTCCCCACGTCCTCAATCTCCTCGGCGATCTTTTCAATATCGATCTCAGACAATTTTCCGGAGCGCAAAAGAGCGGCCTGTTCATTTGCCCAGGCAACAACATCGGTTTCGTAACGTGTATGGCTCATAGCGTCCTCCGTAAACATCCATAAATCTGTACGTAGTTTGATCAGTCTGTCAGATAAGCTTCAGAAGGTCAAAAAACGGTCTACCAAGAAGATTCTTAAATCACTTCAACGCGTTAAGCAGATCCTTGCGCTGGGTTTCCAGTGCGGTGACGCGGTTGCACACGTCATGACCGAAGTTCTGGAAGTCCTGTTCCTGGTTGTTCCATTCGTTCTGGATCGCCTTCTGCAAGCCGCCCAAATTGCCCATGATCGCCTGCAGCGGGTTGCCGCCGCTGTTGGCGGCCTGTTTGACGCCCATCTCGTTCAGGCTGTCCTGCAGCACGCCGCCCATGCTCTGCTGCACGATGTTGCGGCCGTCCTGCTCCACCTGGTCGATCGCCTTGTGGTGGAAGGTCAGGCCGTCGCTGCGGTGCTCGATGATGCGGTTCATCTGCTGTTTCAGTTGGCCATTCAGGGTGGTCAGCCGGTTGCGCACGTTACTGTTGCTGCCCAGCTCTTTAACGATCACTTTATCCAGCGCTGCGCGGGCTTTCTCCAGGTGTTTCTGCGCGCCGTCGTCGATCCACGGCAGCTGTTTGCGCAAGGCGCTCTGGTAACTGAAGGCTTTCTGCCGCTGGCTGTCGTTCAAGCTCAGCGCCTGGCCGTTGCGGATCACGTCGCCATCCGGCGATATTTGCAGATCGCCGCTGGCGCCTTTCACCTGCACGCTCTGCGGGCTGATGATCACATCGTCCTGGGGTTTAACGCTGCACTGGTACTCGGCGTGGGCCTGCGCGGCAGTCGCCGCCAGCAGCAGTAAGGCTAACCCGGTTTTCTTCAACATAGCTTCTCCTGACTCCCATCCAGACTGGGATTAAAAAATCGAACGGCCGATACGTTGAGACAACAGTTCCAGCGCCGCAGTTCCCGCCAGCGAGTTGCCGGAAGCATCCAGTTCCGGCGACCAAACGACGATCGACAGTTCGCCCGGCACGATGGCCACGATGCCGCCGCCCACGCCGGACTTGCCCGGCATCCCCACCCGATAGGCGAATTCGCCGGCGCCGTCGTACATGCCGCTGGTCATCATCAGGGCGTTGATCTGCCGCGCCTGCAGCGGGCTGATCACCGCCTCGCCGCTGAGATCGCGGCCGTGATTGGCCAGATAGACGAAGCTGCGCGCCAGTTCCACGCAGCTCATGCGCAGCGCGCAGTAGTGGAAATAGGTTTGCAGCACGGTGATGACGTCGTTTTCGAAGTTGCCGAACGATTTCATCAGATAGGCGATGGCCGCATTGCGATCGGAGTGTTCGAACTCGGAGCGCGCCACCCGCAGATCATAGGCCAGGTCGTCTTCACCGGCCAACTGACGCACCACCTCCAGCATACGCTGTTTGGGGGCGCTGAGCCGGGTTTGCAGCATGTCGCACACCACCAGCGCGCCGGGGTTGATAAACGGATTGCGCGGTTTGCCCTGCTCCATCTCCAGCTGCAGCAGCGAATTGAACGGCAGGCCGGAAGGCTCTTTGCCGACGCGCCGCCAGATCTCATGCTCCTGATAGCGCGTCAGCGCCAGCGTCAGACTCAGCACTTTGGAGATCGACTGGATGGAGAAGCGCTCCGCGGCGTCGCCGGCCTGGAACAGTTCGCCATCCACCGTACACACGGCGATCGCCAGCCGATCGGCGGGCACTTCCGCCAACGCCGGGATGTAGTCGGCCACTTTTCCCTGGCCAATCAGCGGGCGCACCTGTTGCAGGATCTCTTCCAGCAACGCGTTATCCAATGTTGTTACCACCTCGGTCACACTCCGGGCAAAACAAAGGCGCCGTTAAGGCACCTTAGATCAATAAAACGGCGCGGCGCGAAGCCGCGCTCATCGGGCAAGCGCGATCAATCCCACCAGATATCGAACAGATCGCTGACCTTAACGTCGGTCAGTTTGCGCGCTTCCAGCCAGTTTTTCACCAGTTCGCGATGCTCGTCGGTGCAGTGGCCGATCTTCTGCAGGCAGATCAGACCTTCCCACTGCAGGTAGCCGCTGCCGTCAAACGCCAGACCGTTCGGCTCGATCACTTCATCGATGAAGGTATCCAGCGTGCTGTCGATATCTTCCACCGACGTGCCTTCGGCGAAGCGCCAGGCTACGGAGAAACCCAACTCCTGAAATTCTTCAATGTGCAACTTTTTACGTAAACGACGACTGCGGTTCTTAGCCATTATTCTTTCCTCTCAAACATCAAGTCCCAAACGCCATGTCCCAGGCGCTGGCCGCGTAATTCAAATTTCGTCAGTGGGCGCGAATCCGGACGCGGCACATAATCATTATCGCTGGAAAGATTACGGTAGCCTGCGACCCCGTTCATAACCTCTAACATATGTTCCGCATAAGGTTGCCAATCGGTGGCCATGTGGAAGACGCCGCCGGTCTTCAGCTTGCGCAGCACCAGTTCGACAAACGGCGTTTGCACGATGCGGCGCTTGTTGTGGCGCGCCTTGTGCCAAGGATCGGGGAAGAACAGCTGCACCATGTCCAGCGAGCCGTCCGGGATCATGTTTTCCAGCACTTCAACCGCATCGTGGCACATTACGCGCAGGTTGCTCAGCTTCGCCTCGTGGGCGTCGGCCAGGCAGGCGCCCACGCCCGGCGAGTGTACTTCGATCCCTAAAAAGTTCTGCTGCGGGTTGTTGCCCGCCATGGTCACCAGCGAGGCGCCCATGCCAAAACCGATCTCCAGCACCGTCGGCGCTTCGCGGCCGAACAGCGCGGCGAGATCGACAGCGTCAGCCTGATACTCCACGCCCATCACCGGCCAATAGTTCTCCAGCGCATGCTGCTGGCCTTTGGTCAGCCGCCCCTGGCGGCGGACAAAACTGCGGATACGGCGCATCGCGCGGCCGTTCTCATCAAATTCCGGGGAGATGACGTCATTAATCATAGTGCTTTCTGTCTGTTTGGCTGCCAATTAGGGAAACGCGCATTATGCAAAGATACATTGGTTTAGCAAGTGTTCATCTTCTGTACCCGCCGTGCGGCGTCGGAAAGTTCCGGTTTACAGCATCATGACTCTATGCTGCAATCTCGCTTCATTTTCTGCCGGATAACGACTCTTCATGATGCAAGCACAACAATTCGCACAGGTGGTGCTTGACTGGTACCAGCGCTACGGCCGCAAAACCCTGCCATGGCAGTTGGAGAAAACCGCCTATCAAGTATGGCTCTCCGAAGTGATGTTGCAACAGACTCAGGTTGCCACCGTCATTCCTTATTTTCAGCGCTTTATGGCCCGTTTTCCCAACGTGCGCGCGCTGGCGGAGGCCCCGCTGGACGAAGTGCTGCATCTGTGGACCGGCCTCGGCTATTACGCCCGCGCCCGTAACTTGCACAAAGCGGCGCAGACCATTGTCGCACAGCACGGCGGCGAGTTCCCGACAACCTTCGCAGAAATCGCCGATTTACCGGGCATCGGCCGTTCCACCGCCGGCGCGGTGCTGTCGTTGGCGCTGGGCCAACACTATCCGATCCTCGACGGCAACGTGAAGCGCGTGCTGGCTCGCTGCTACGCGGTGGAAGGCTGGCCGGGCAAAAAAGAGGTCGAAAACCGGCTGTGGAAAATCAGCGAAGAAGTCACCCCGGCCCAGGGCGTCGGCCAGTTCAACCAGGCGATGATGGATCTGGGCGCCATGGTCTGCACCCGCTCCAAGCCCAAGTGTGAGCTCTGCCCGCTCAACGTCGGCTGCCTGTCTTACGCCAACCACAGCTGGGCCAACTACCCCGGCAAGAAGCCCAAGCAGACCCTGCCGGAAAAAACCGCCTACTTCTTATTGCTGCAGCACGGCGACCGCGTGTGGCTGGAGCAGCGCCCGGCGGTGGGCCTGTGGGGCGGCCTGTTCTGCTTCCCGCAGTTCAGCGCGCGCGTGGATTTGGAACTCTGGCTGCAGCAGCGCGGTCTGAAAGGCAAGCGCCTGGAACAGCTGACCGCGTTTCGCCACACGTTCAGCCATTTCCATCTCGATATCGTGCCGATGTGGCTGTCGCTCGACGCGGCGGGCAGCGGCATGGATGAGGGCGCGGGTCTCTGGTATAACTTAGCGCAGCCGCCGTCGGTCGGGCTGGCAGCGCCGGTGGACCGCCTGTTGCAACAGCTGGCGAAGCAGCCCCCGATCCAACAAAACTTATATGGCGATAGCGCCATCGATGAGGAATTAGCATGAGCCGCACCATTTTTTGTACTTTCCTTCAACGCGACGCCGAAGGCCAGGACTTCCAGCTTTATCCCGGCGACGTCGGCAAGCGCATCTACAACGAGATCTCCAAGGAAGCCTGGGGCGAGTGGATGAAGAAGCAGACCATGCTGATCAACGAGAAGAAGCTGAACATGATGAACGTGGATGATCGCAAACTGCTGGAAGAGGAAATGATCAAATTCCTGTTCGAAGGGCACGACGTGCACATCGAAGGCTATACGCCGCCGAGCGAATAACGCTGTTGGGGCCAGGCGCTGGCCCGCTTCAATCCTCTTATACTTCTTCCAAACGGCTTTAAGATGAAGAAAATTTTAGCTTTGCTCGTAATAGCGCCTTTGCTGATCTCCTGTTCCGGCAAAAAAAGTGAAGAAATCAACGAAGCCTGGATCAAAGACACCAACGGCTTCGACATTCTGATGGGCCAATTCGCCCACAACATCGAGAACATCTGGGGTCTGAACGAAGTTCTGATCGCCGGGCCGAAAGACTACGTCAAGTACACCGACCAATACCAAACCCGCAGCCACATCAACTTCGACACCGGCGCCATCACCGTCGAGACCATCGCCACCACCGATCCGGCCACGCACCTGCGCCAGGCGATCATCAGCACGCTGCTGATGGGTGACGATCCGGGTTCGATCGACCTCTATTCCGACGCCAACGATATCCAGATCAGCAAAGAGCCGTTCCTGTACGGCCAGGTGCTGGATAACAAAGGGGCGCCGATCCGCTGGGAATGGCGCGCGGCGCACTTCGCCGATTACCTGCTGCAGACCAAGCTGCAAAAACGCACCTCCGGCCTGCACGTCATCTACTCGGTCACCATCCAACTGGTGCCGAACCACCTGGACAAACGTGCGCATAAATATCTGCCGATGGTGCGCAAGGCGTCGGAAAAATATGGCGTGGACGAGTCGCTGATCCTGGCTATCATGCAGACCGAATCGAGCTTCAACCCGTATGCGGTGAGCGGTTCGGACGCGCTGGGCCTGATGCAGGTGGTGCAGCACACCGCCGGTAAGGATGTGTTCCAGATGCGCGGCAAATGGGGCACCCCGAGCCGCAGCTACCTGTTCGATCCGGAGAACAACATCGATACCGGCACCGCCTACCTGGCGATCCTGCAGAACAACTACCTGGGCGGCATTCAGAACCCGACCTCGCGCCGCTATGCGGTGATCACCGCTTACAACGGCGGCGCCGGCAGCGTGCTGCGGGTGTTCTCCAGCGACAGAACGCGCGCGGTGGGCATCATCAACGGCATGCAGCCGGGCGACGTGTACCAAACGCTGACCACCAAGCACCCGGCCGCCGAGTCGCGCCGCTATCTGGTGAAAGTGAATACCGCGCAGAAGAGCTACCGCAGAAAGTAGCGCTTCCCGCGTGGATAGAAGAAGGGCCGGTGCGAACCGGCCCTTTTTTCATGGCTTGATCATATAGCCGAAGATGCGCTTCCAGCCGTGATCTTTTTTCTCGATGTAGACCCCCTGCAGCTCCGGCGAGAAGCCCGGCAGGCGGTTGATGCCCTCCTCGAGCGCCAGGAAGTAGCGCTGCACCGCGCCGCCCCACACTTCGCCCGGCACCACGCACAGCACGCCCGGCGGATACGGCAGGGCCCCTTCCGCCGCGATGCGCCCTTCCGCCTGGCCGATCGGCACCAGCTCGACGTTGTCGCGGATAAACTCCACGTTGGCGTCCTGCGGGTTCATCACCACCTGCGGGAAATGATCCTGACGGAACATCTCCTTTTGCAGCTGCTTAACGTCAAAGCTGACGTACAGATCGTGCATCTCCTGGCACAGCCGGCGAATGCTGTAGCCGCGATAACGCTGCTCGTTCTTGCGGTACACCGTCGGCAGCACCACGCTCAGCGGCGCATCCTCTTCGACATAGCGTTCGAACTGCGCCAGCATCTCCACCAGCTGTTCCATCTTGGCCGGGTTCTCCGCCGGGGTCAGCAGGAACAGGATCGAGTTGAGATCGCACTTCTCCGGCACGATGCCGTTCTCGCGCAGGAAGTTGGCCAGAATGGTGGCCGGCACGCCGAACTCGGTGTATTGGCCGGTCGCGGCGTCAATCCCCGGCGTGGTCAGCAGCAGCTTGCACGGATCCACCAGATACTGATCCTGGGCATAGCCTTCGAAGCCGTGCCACGTCTCCCCCGGCACGAAGGTGAAGAAGCGCGCGTCGTTGGCGATCAGATCGGTATCGTAATCCTGCCAGTCCTTGCCCGCCACCTGCAGCGGAATAAACGGCTTCAGCTGCGAGCAGCGCGTGAGCAGCTGTTTGCGCGTCTCGATGCCCAGCTTGACGCAGTCCATCCACATGCGGCGCCCGGCGGGGCCGGCGTGCATCTTGGCGTTGACGTCCAGCGCGGCGAACAGCGGATAGAACGGGCTGGTCGACGCATGCAGCATGAATGCGTTGTTCAGGTGCTTGTGGTTGCAGTGGCGCTTTTGCCCTTTGATGTGGTCGTCTTTCTTGTGGATCTGCGAGGTCTGCGAGAACCCCGCCTGCTGTTTATGCACCGACTGGGTGACGAAGATACCCGGATCGTGCTCGTCCAGCTCCAGCAGCAGCGGCGAGCACTCTTTCAGCATCGGAATAAAGCCTTCATAGCCCACCCAGGCGGAGTCGAACAGGATGTAGTCGCACAGGTGGCCGATGGTGTCGATCACCTGGCGAGCGTTGTAAATCGTGCCGTCGTAGGTGCCAAGCTGAATGATCGCCAGCCGGAACGGCCGCGCCGCCGCGGCCTTCTCCGGCGCCACCTCGCGGATCTGCTCGCGCAGGTAGCGCTCATCGAAGCAGCGCGCATCGATGCCGCCGATAAAGCCGAACGGGTTGCGGGCGGTTTCCAGATACACCGGCGTGGCGCCGGCCTGGATCAGCGCCCCGTGGTGATTGGATTTGTGGTTGTTGCGATCGAACAGCACCAGATCGCCACGGGTCAGCAGCGCGTTGGTCACCACCTTGTTGGCCGCCGAGGTGCCGTTGAGCACGAAGTAGGTTTTATCAGCGTTGAACACCCGCGCCGCATGCTTTTGCGCATCCTTGGCCGAGCCTTCGTGGATCAGCAGATCGCCCAGCTTGACGTCTGCGTTGCACATATCGGAACGGAAAAGAGTTTCACCGTAGAAATCGAAAAACTGCCGGCCGGCCGGGTGCTTGCGGAAGAACTCGCCGCCCTGATGGCCTGGACACGCAAAGGTCGAATTCTCCATCTCGACGTAGGTCTTCAGCGTTTTGAAGAACGGCGGCAGCAGCGCCTGCTCGTAGGCGTCGGCGGCTGCCTCCAACTGCGCCATGTAGAATGGCTTGCTGGCGCCGGCCAGCAGCGCGAAGACCCCGCTGACAAACGGCAGATAATCCGGGGAAAGATGCTCGTCCCCTTCCACCGCCACGAAGGTCGGAATATCGAACCCCGTCGCCTGCAAGCGCGCCAGAATGCCGGCGTCCACGTCGGCGACCGACACCACCACCGCCGCCACGTCGGTGTAGTCCGTCTGCTCTACGCGCACGATCTGGCGCAGCGTCTCAATGGTGGCGACCAGGCTGGCGCTGGTTGCGATTTTCAATTCTTTCATCATGCTGACTCTCAAACGGTGAAGGATGAGGGTGTGCCACCGGCACGGTAATGAGATAACGCGGTTATCCCGGTAAAAGCGATACCCGGGCACGGCAGCATAAGCGGCGTGCGTGACCGCCTCATGATCGGGGACCATCAGGCAGCTATCGGGGGAACTGGTCTTGGCAGCGTCCGACAGGCATCAGTAAAATCAGGGCCGCAGCGCTGGCTTTACGCATGCCTAACAGCGAGCATCACGCGGCCTTACCGCATGATCGGCAGGCGTATTCGGACAGATGGCGTTCGGAGCAAGCAGAGACGGAACGGTGGCGGCGTCAGAGGTCTGGTGCGCGACAGCGCTTGAGCGACAAAACCAGTCATGCCAATAACCCTCTGACTTATAAGAAGCGGGAACACCGTCAGGGAACGGAGAGTGCTAAAATTTGCGCAATGATTGCATGATTCGTTACGAGGTTCAAGCGAGAATCACCTGGATTGAGCTTGCATTAATGCAAAGGTAACGTTTTGTTATTTAAAAATAAATATGAAACACGGCCTTGATAAGGTGGTATAAATACACGTTTTTTATGCATATTTATTGGGTGGCGATATCGCCACAGGCTCTAGCGCTTCGGATTCGCTGCCTGAAAATAGAGCAACCGATCGGCTTTGTGACAGAAAGCGATTGACGCCATCCGGCCAATACGGTTTAATGCGCCCCGTTGCCCGGATAGCTCAGTCGGTAGAGCAGGGGATTGAAAATCCCCGTGTCCTTGGTTCGATTCCGAGTCCGGGCACCATATTTAGAGAACCCAGCCTATGGCTGGGTTTTTGCTTTTCAGGGACAGGACTCTCCATCGAACTGCGTTCGATTATTCGGCCAAGGGCCTCACCCTGCGGGCCAGCTCTAAAGCGCTGTTCAACGCGGCGCCAGCGCTGAGACCTTGAATACCGAGCAGAAGTGCTCCTGTTCCTATCTCTTTAAGCTAAATCTCGGCCTTTATATTCGCAGTCTTAATTGATGCCTGCCCCCCTGCCCTGTGTTTACGGCACTGTATTATTTCCATTTGCGCCATAACCCGACCTTACTTATTTTCGCCGTCATTTGAATTAATACGCAAACACGGGTTACGCAACAATGCCATTAATGTTTTCATTCTGCGCCTGATAAAAACCCACAGCCAAAAACCGATAAAAACATTAAATAACAATCAATTAAACAGAACTCCGCCACGTAATTCCCTGCCGTTATTAAAAATAAACCAAAAATGCGGTCGGCACTCACCTTGTGATTTTTTGATAAATACCGTCCGTTGCCGCTGCTAATTTACCGACAGGCGTTCTTAAAACATCACATCGGTGAAGATCGTCATATCACCGTAATAGAACGCTTAATTTAGCCTGCTCACCCACTGATATTTTGGCCTTTTTTGGCTCTGGCATTAAACACCCGTTGAGAAAAAACATATGGAATATGGTTTATCAGACAATGGCGAACAGCCGGATCAACACAGCAAGGGCGTCAGCCGCAGAAATGTCTTGCTCGGCCTGGCGTCAACGCTTGTCGCCACCGCATTGGCCGGCGCCCCATTCCTCACGCTGGCGGAACAGCATACCGCCGCGCAAAACCCCCTGCTTTTTGCCCGTTTCTTCGCGCTCTCCCGGCAATTGACAGAACGTCAGGATATTGACCCAGGCATTTCGGCTCGTATTTTCACTGCGTTGAGCCTCGCAAACCCGCAATTCTCATCACAGGTTGAGCGATTAAGCGCACGCGTGAAGGCCGGACAAAGCGCCGGGCAACTTCAGCAAATCGCCGGCCAACTGGGGCTCTCGGTATTGGTCTCGGCCATCGTCACCGCCTGGTATACCGGTACCGTGGGCCAGGGGGCAAACGCCAGTCTCATCGCTTATAAAGATGCCCTGATGTATCGCCCGGTTAAAGATGCCTTGATTGTGCCCACCTATTGCGGCAACGGCCCGCTTTGGTGGACCGCCGCCCCGCCTGAGGTTAACGCCTTACTGCCCTCTGAGAGCTGAATCATGAAAAAACCGGTATTCACGGCTGATGGCGATGCCTCGGCCGATATTGTCATCGTCGGCTCGGGGATCGTCGGCGGCATGATGGCGGACCAGTTGGCCGGCCAAGGCTATTCCGTGCTGGTATTGGAGGCGGGCCTGCGTATCGATCGCGCGCAGGCCGTCGAAAACTGGCGCAATATGCCGTTTGATAACCGTGCGGGCTCCGATTTTCAAGGCTTGTACCCGCAATCAGCCTACGCCACCGCGCCGCTCTATTTTCCGCCAAACGATTATGTCGCGTTAAGTGGCCCAAGCGCGGACAGCTTTAAGCAGGGCTATTTACGCACCGTGGGCGGCACGACCTGGCACTGGGCGGCCTCCTGCTGGCGCCATCTGCCAAACGATTTCAAAATGAAAACGCTGTACGGGGTTGGCCGCGACTGGCCCATCGCCTATGACGATCTCGAGCCCTACTACTGCCGCGCGGAGGAGGCGATTGGCGTCGCCGGCCCAAACGATCCGGCCAAACAATCGCCTTCAGCGCGCAGCAAGCCTTATCCCATGGATATGGTGCCCTGGGCCCACGGAGATACGCGCTTCGCCGAAGTGGTCAACCCGCACGGTTACCGCTCCGTACCGATCCCCCAAGGGCGCAGCACGCGACCATGGCAGGGGCGGCCCACCTGCTGCGGCAACAATAACTGCCAACCTATCTGCCCGATTGGCGCCATGTATAACGGCATCCATCACATCGAACGCGCCGAAATGAAAGGAGCGCTCGTGCTGGCGGAAGCGGTGGCGTACAAAATCGATACCGATGGACAAAATCAGGTTACCGCCGTGCATTGGCTGGACAACCAAAAGCGGTCGCACAAAGCCAGCGCCAGCGCGTTCGTCCTGGCATGCAATGGCATCGAAACCCCGCGCCTGCTGTTGATGGCCGCCAATGCGCAAAACCCGAATGGGATCGCCAACAGCTCCGATCAGGTTGGCCGCAATATGATGGATCACTCCGGCTTTCACTGCACCTTCCTGGCGAAAGAGCCGCTGTGGCCTGGACGCGGCCCGGCGCAGAGCAGCTGTTTGGTCGGCCCGCGCGATGGGGATTTCCGCAAGCATTACTCAGCCAACAAGATGATCCTCAATAACATCAACCGCGTTTTGCCGGCTACGCGCCAGGCCCTGGCGCAGGGCCTGGTGGGGAAAGCGCTGGATGACGAGATCCGCCGCCGCGCGGCGCACGGCGTCGATTTGTCCATCAGTCTGGAACCGCTGCCCGATCCCAATAACCGTCTGACGTTGAGCGCAACGCGTAAAGACGCCCACGGTTTGCCTTGCCCGGACATTTACTATGACGTGGGGGACTATGTGCGAAAAGGGGCTGAAGCGGCGCACCGGCAGCTCAAGCATATTGGCCAATTGTTTGATGCCGATGAATTCAACATCACCACCAGCCTGAATGCCAATAATCACATTATGGGCGGCACCATCATGGGCAACGATGAGAAAAATTCCGTGGTGAACGGCGATTGCCGTGCGCACGATCATCCGAACCTGTGGCTGCCCGGCGGTGGCGCCATCCCTTCAGCCAGCGTGGTGAACAGCACGCTGACGATGGCGGCCCTGGGCCTTAAAGCGGCGGACGACATTGCCCGCAAACTGGCGGTGAAATCATGAGAAAACCTGCAAGGATAGCCTGGCTGGCGCTGCTCCTCGCGGCGGGCGGCGGCTCGGCGTTCGCCGCCGACGAAGGACCGTATTTCAGCGCCGAGCTGATTGAAAAAGGCGAGCGGCTCGCGGTGGCGGCGGACTGCCAGGCCTGCCACACCCAAACGGGAGGCGGCGAGCGATTTGCCGGCGGTTACAGCATCGCCACGCCGGTAGGCGTGATTTACACCACCAACATCACCCCCGACAAGGAAACCGGCATTGGCCGCTACAGCGAAGCGCAATTCGCCCGCGCCGTGCGTGAAGGCATTCGCGCGGACGGCACCCCGCTGTACCCGGCAATGCCTTATACGTCATACGTCAAATTAAACGACGAGGACATTCACGCGCTGTACGCCTACTTTATGAACGGCGTCGCCCCCGTCGTTCAGCACAACAGGCGAACCGAACTGCCCTTCCCCTTTAACCTGCGCTTTATCATGCCGGCCTGGAACAGTTTGTTTCTGGAAGAGGGGCATTTCAGCGCCGACAGCAGCGAAGATGCGCAATGGAACCGCGGCGCCTACCTGGTCAACGGCCCTGGACACTGCGATACCTGCCATACGCCGCGCAACGTGTTACTGGCTGAATACAGCGGGCAACCGCTTTCCGGCGCCATGGTCGGCAGTTGGTATGCGCCCAATATTACTTCCGACCCGATCAGCGGCATTGGCGGATGGAGCCGGGCTGAGCTAATCCAGTATTTGAAAACCGGGCGCGCGGCGGGAAAAAACCAGGCGGCGGGGGGCATGGCGGAAGCGATAGAAAACAGCCTGCAATATTTGTCGGACGACGATCTGGCCGCGATTGCCGCTTACCTGAAAAACAGTCCGCCGATCAGAGATCGACGCGATACGCGGCCGGCAGACAGCTTTGGCAAGCCGTTCAACGTTGAACCCGAGCTGCGCGGCGCGCATCCGCCGACCGCCAACGAGACGGTGATTGACGGCGCCGCCTTGTTCAGCGGCAACTGCGCCAGCTGCCACCAACCCGACGGCAGCGGCAGTCAAAACCAGGCCTATCCATCGCTGTTCAACAACACGGCGACGGGCTCGCGCAATCCCTCCAATCTGATCTCGGCCATTTTGTTCGGCGTCGAGCGCCGCGTCGGGGATCAACATATCCTGATGCCGAATTTCGGCCCGCAATCCTATGTCAATCCCTTGAACGACCAGCAGATTGCGGCGATCGGCAACTATGTCTTGCAACACTACGGCAACCCCGCGGCGCACGTCACCGTCGAAGACGTTGCGACCCTCAGACGAGGAGGCCCGGCGCCCTTGCTGGCCGAGATGCAGCCCTATATGGCCCCGGGGTTGGGCGGCGGCGCGCTCGCGCTATTGGCCGCCATCGCGTGGCGGGTGCGCAAACGCCGCGGCGCGTGATTCACGCCAATTAAAGCTCCCTACGCTGGCGGCCGCAGGGAGCTTGTCTGCCGGCGCGCAAGGCTCTGATGCCATACGCCAATGATGTGCTAAAAATAGGCCCCGCCGGCGTTTTGCACTATTTTGGTTATGTCTGCCTGTTCATTCCGGGCGGTGCCTCGCTACGACGATAAACCCTGTACACCGTTCGCCTCGGTCACAAAACACAGTCAATCACGCCAGGAGCCCGACCATGAAAAACGCAACGTTCCCCAACATCGCCAAGTTTTCCTTTCTGTCTTTATTATTGCCGGCCTGGGTCACCCAGGCCGCTCCCCCGCAGCCGCAGCCGGGCAGCACCGCGCAAATCGTTTTGATTGGCACCTGGACAGGGGAAAGAGACGGCGATCGGGTTCAGCCGCCCGTTTATCCCAGCCAGGGGATGTATCGGTTGGCGCTCAACGAAGACGGCAGCCTGCTGCCATTGAATCGCATAAAAATGGACAGCCCTTCCTGGATAGTTCTGAGCAAAAATCGCCAATTTGCCTATACCACCAATGAAACTCAGCAAGGCCAAATCAGCACGCTCAGGCTCGGCAAAGGCGGCGACCCGCAACGCATCAGCGGCATCGACTCGCAGGGACAAGAGCCGACGCATGCCGCCATCAGTCCAGACGGGCGCTACTTATTGGCCGCCAATTACTCCAACGCCCCCGGGCATGCCAGCGTCATCGTGGCCCCCATTCTCCAGAACGGTGAACTCGGCGAGGTGCTGCAGCGCTTTCCCTTCACCAAGGGCTCAGAGGCCGTTGCCGAGCGGCAAGCCAGCGCCCATATTCACTCCGTCAACTTCACCCCCGACGGGCGCATGATGTACGCCGCCGATTTGGGCGGCGACATCATTCATGCCTTCTTCTACGACGCGGCAAATAAGGCCGCGCCGTTCAGGCTCGCGCCGGATTACGATTTGTCGTTTCCACCGGGCACCGGCCCGCGACATATGATCTTTTCCGCAAATGGCAGATTCGCCTACGTGATCAGCGAAATGTCGGCGAATATTTTTGCCTACCAGATTAATAACGATCGGTTGGAGAACATCCAGACATTAGCGCTGACGGAAAGCGCCCGCGCGGATGCAAAGGGCGGCGGCGGGCTGGCGTTTTCCCCTGACGGAAAATACCTCTATGCGAGCAATCGCCAAAAAACCAACGAAATCGTGGGTTATAAAATTAACCCGGAGAATGGCAAACTCACGCTGATTGGCCGCACGCTTTCCGGCGGAATCGAACCGCGCGCTTTCGCCTTCGATAAAAGCGGAAAGTTTCTGCTAATCGCCAATGTGTTTAGTAATAACGTTACCGTATTACAACGCGATCTGGATACCGGCGAATTATATGGCAACGGCGTAAGCGTCCAGATAGGTACGCCAACTGACGTTAAATTTATCCACGAGTAAATTATTGCTGCGGCAATCCGTTTGTCGCAGCGCCAACATCGATTCTCTTGCCCACGAGCGCCATACTTTACCCCATTCCCATGGCGTTTAACGTTCAGGTAATGAGAATCATCATCAGCGGCAAAGGAATTATAAAAGAGAAACGCCAAAACAATTCAAACCGGGTTGATATCATGGCGGCTACATTCAGGCAAGTTCCGGCGGCACACGGATATCCTTGCACGTCACGCCGTCGCTGAACCTAAACGAACCTAAACGTCGAACTGTCGGCCAATCGGTTTTTAATTGGCGCTTTTCCAACGTCAACAGGCGCCTCTGTATATAACATGAACATTCACTCATTGAAATTAATGCATATAGGGATAATTTCCCGCCATACAGGCCCGCAAACAACAAAACTGGGCGCATTGGCCGATGTGAAAGCGGATACCCCCATGCCGCCCAGACGCAATAGCTCTCGCATCCAAAAGATAATAACACATTGAATACAATGATAAAAATACCATCAAAACGGCCTAATTTCATAATTTCACTTTAATTTCATCTTTTCAAAAAGCGCTCAACGCCTAATATCATGTTATTTCACCTTCCCAGAATCCCTTTTAACGCTATTCTAAGCAGCGAATACCTGATTCAAGAAACACAAGCCGAACGCAGAACGGCGTATACACGTTAACAGTCAATAGTCGATGCCAATCCCATGCGGCTTATCCTCTTTGCGGAGTGTCGTTTACATGGAATGATGAACGCGGTTTCTAAGATTATTGCTTAAGAATATTAATTAAACACATACGCAAACTTTCGCAGGGACTTTCATGGAAAGAAATACACCCGTAGCCTTTACCTGATGTGCTACCGAATTCTAAACGGGCATTTAAAAATGACGCATTTTTAACCCGCATATCTTTTAATTATTTTTAATTCATGTCGTTTACTTATAAGAAAAAGGCAGCCTGGTTGCTATAAGCCAACCCCTTTGCAGCCGTATTTCTGGGTATTATTCTCATTATACTGGAGCTTATTAATGAATCAGCGTTTCGATATCATCGGTATTGGCCTTGGCCCGTCGAATCTTAGCCTGGCGGCCTTAGGGAGCGAAATCGAGGGATTTACGGGGCAATTCCTTGAGCGCAAACCTCATTTCTCCTGGCACCCGGGCATGATTTTGGCTGACTGCAACATGCAAACCAACTTTTTAAAGGATTTGGTGAGCGCGGTTGCCCCAACCAATCCCTACAGCTTTCTCAACTATCTGGTAAAAAACCGAAAATTCTACCGTTTCCTGACGACCGAACAGCGTACCGCATCGCGTGAAGAGTTCGCCGATTACCTCACCTGGGCCGCAAGCGGGATGGGATCGTTGGCGTTCAATCAAGACGTTCAGCGAGTCGAGTTTGACGATCGGCAACGCCAGTTCGTGGTGACCACCTCACGGGAGGTCTTCCACGCCAGACACGTAAGTATCGGTATTGGCAAGAAAATAAAGTTACCTGATTGCGTGACGGCGCAAAACGATCGCTGTTTCCACGCCAGCGAAATGATGCTGCGCAACCCTAATCTGGCAGGCAAACGCGTGGCGATCGTCGGCGGCGGCCAGAGCGGCGCCGATCTGTTCCTGAATATTTTTAAAGGGGAATGGGGGCAGCCGGAACAACTCGACTGGATATCGCGGCGCAACAATTACAACGCGCTTGATGAGGCGGCCTTTGCCAATGAATATTTCACGCCAGATTACGTCGAGAGTTTCTACTCACTGGACAGCGCGGCCAAGCGGCATATGCTGGCCGAACAAAAGATGACCTCAGACGGCATCACCAGCGAGTCGCTGCTGGCCATCTATCGCGCCATGTACCACCGCTTCGACGTACTGCGCGAGAAATTATGGGTGCGCCTGCTGCCCAGCCGTTCGCTGACGGCCGTAAAACACACGCTGGATAACGCCTACCAACTCGAAACGCGTCATCATCTCGATCACGGCGAGGAAATCTTCAAGGCGGACGTGGTGATCTTTGCTACCGGTTATCAATCGGCGACGCCTGAGTTCCTTGCGCCTCTGGCCCACCGACTGTTGACCACGGCGGACGGCGAGTACCGCATAGCCCCGGACTTTACCTTTGAGTGGGAAGGCCCGGCGGAGAACTGCTTATTTGCGATGAACGCCAGTATGCATAATCACGGCATTGCCGATCCTCAGCTGAGCCTGATGGCGTGGCGTTCGGCCCGCATTCTTAATCGGGCGTTAGACCACCAGCCATTTGATTTGGGAACAACGCCGACAGCCATTCAATGGCGCAGTGAAGGCGCGCCACCCGCGTTTTAAATACAAGAACGTCTTAATCATTGTCACTATGCTTTGATGGAATTACGTATATGAAAAGACAAATAAACAAGTTCATTATGAATCAGTTGGCCGTATTGGCCCCCGAATTCAAGGCCAGGTTGATCTACAAAAGAGCATTTGGCAAACCGCTGAACTTGCAGGCGCCATCGACCTGGAATGAAAAAATCAATCACCTTAAGTTGAATGACTACAGTAAAAATGCCTTAGTCACTCAATGCGCAGATAAATATGCGGTTAGAGAGTACATCAAGGCAAAAGGATGTGAAGAGATCCTAAATGAGCTGTACTTTGCCTGTGATTCGGTACAGGAGATCCCATGGGAAACGCTGCCTGAGAAATTTGTCATCAAGGGGAATCACGGCTCAGGATATAATTTAATTTGCCAGAATAAACAATCGTTGAACATTAAAAGCGCCTCCCAGCTGATCGATGGCTGGATGAAAGACGATTACTGGAAAACCTATGTAGAACTCAACTACAAAGGGATACAAAAAAAGATCATTGGAGAAAAGTATATCGAATCGGCCAATGGTCACGGGCCTGAAGACTATAAAATTTATTGTTTTCGCGGTGTGCCTTACTGCACCTTGCTGTGCGTCGGCAGGGATACCGGGACGCCGAAATATTACTTCTTCGACAAAGATTTCAAGTTCCTTTGCTATAGCGAGGACTGCCTGGCGTTGAGCCAGGAGGAGATAGACGCCTTCGTGAAACCGGAGGGATACGATGAGCTGTTTGAGTATGCCGCTCGCTTGTCGGCGCCCTTCGAGTTCGTGCGCGTTGATTTCTACATCTCTCAGGGCCAAATCATTTTCGGTGAGCTGACCTTTACCCCCTCGGCCGGGCTGGATACGGATATTCTGCCACCGACCGATGTTTTGCTTGGCAAGATGCTGACGCTGCAACAGCACTGATTATCATCAACAAAAGGCGGCGCAATTCCCCTGCGTATCCATCAAACAGGAGATACCGGCCGGCGTTTTCGCAGGCCGCCCGCCGGTATCTCACTGTGGGGCGGCGGGCCGGCACCGCCCCGCCGCCTGCGCTTTATCCACAGCGGAGTGGCTTGCACCGCCAACGGGAACGTTCCCCCTTGGGCGACATAACCCTTTGAAAAACAATGGCATTAGAACATTAATAAGAATCGTTTACATATTTATAATAAAATGTTCTATATGTATAGGAAGCTATAATATAAGATACCGGAAAGTTTCCCTGGTGTTGTTGTGTGTCTTTGCCCTATTTTATAGGGCTTTTTTTTCGCTAACACCCATTGATGATTGAGTGTTTTTGCACCCATCAGCAGATTATCCCCTCCAAAAAAACATAATCATTTCTAATTAATTGTAACCCTTCTTATTCCTGACTTGCCAATAATAACAATGAGTTGCTATTAACCCTGCGAAGCATCAGGCAGCCACCGCCTGATCCCGGCCGCACTTCGCCACTGAAATACCCGCCCGAAGGAGAGGTTTTTACTGGGCGCGTACCGATGCTAATATCGGCCTTTTTCGAGGACGCTGCCCCGCATGTTATTGTCTCACCGGCATTTTATCTGCACGCTTCTGGCGCTCGCCATCGGCTTTTGGTTGCCGACTGCCGTGCAGGCCAGGCCCGATCTGGAACGCAGGATCGGCGTGACCGTCGCCGATAGCGACTCTGCGGATTACCGCTTCAGCGATCTGCGCTTCACCTCCGCCGATGGTCAACGGCGTTACCGCGTCCGTATCGCCCAGCCGCGTCGGGCGCCTGCGCCTGACGGCTATCCGACGATTTATTTCCTCGACGGCAATGCGGTGCTGATGGAGCTGAACGCCAGCTTACTGGCCAGATTGGCGACGGCGAAGCGGCCACCGGTGCTGGTGATGATCGGCTATGACAACGATCTGCGCATCGATGCCTCCGGCCGCGCCTACGACTATACGCTGCCTCTGCCGACGGGCATGAAGAAACCGCCGCAGGGGGGCGGGGGCGCGGAGGCCTTCCTGCAATTGATGGAAACGCGGATCAAACCGGCGATCGCCGCCAAACTGGCGGTCGATCCGCAGCGGCAAACGCTGTGGGGCCATTCCTACGGCGGGCTCTTCGTTCTGCATACGTTATTCACCCATCCCGCCGCCTTCCAGCATTATATCGCCGTGGAACCCTCGCTGTGGTGGGGCAACGGCATGATCCTGCAAGAGGCGCAGCAGTGGGCGGAACGGCATCCGACGCCGGCGGCAAGGCTGCAGTTGTGGGTGGGTCTGGCGGAGCGCGATCGCGCGGCCCCGCCCGGCGTGAAGAGCCCTGCACTGCCGGCGAACGCGGCGCAAATGCTGGCGGAACGCCTGGCAAAGCTCGACGGTCTTACCGTCGGCTATCGGGAGTGGCCCGGCTTGGGACACGGCGCCATGCTGGGTGCCGCCATCGAGCCGGCACTGAACAGCGTGGCATATGAAGACTAAAGGAGGGTATCGACCGCATTTTCATCGGCGGCTCATATCTTCTGATAAGAAGAGCGTTTAATATCTGAGACAGCGCGCAGTCATCGCGGAACGGATGCGCAAAAACAAAGTGGCTCCCCCGTCGGCAAGTTAGCTTGCTCTATCCGGTGGAGCCATACAGTACTGCAGTTTTCCCTGTGGGGCCCTGGTGAGGCGCAAGTAGGAAAAGATGGTGTTGGCAGGGCATTTCAGCGTTTTAATACTGCCTGTTTCGCTATTTTCTTCACCCTGTGATGCTTACTATAAGCGCCCGCCTGCACGGCGGAAAAGGGTGAAAACCACCCTTGAAATACATTAATAAAAGTGATAATAGAAGCGGTTGGGGCGAAAGCGTCTAGTTCATATTTGAATAATTAAATCAGGGAATTATATTAAAAATGAATATTAACATCACCGACAAACCCAACCCGCAGGATGAAGAGTTCGTTATCGACAGCCTCTGGGCGCACAACCATAAAACCCAGCCCGTAGACATTCACCCGCTGTTCCTGACCGTCACCGACGACAACCAGCAGATCGTCGGCGGTCTGGTCGCACGTACCTGGTGGGGCGGCCTGGAAGTACAGTATCTTTGGGTCGGCGATCAATGCCGCAAAAGCGGTTACGGTCGCCAACTGATGCAGCTGGCCGAAGAAGAAGCCCGCAAGCGCGGTTGCCATATGGCCTACGTCGATACCTTCGATTTCCAGGCCAGAGGCTTCTACGAAAAACTGGGCTACCGGGTCTATGGCGAGCTGGGTGACTATGCGCATCGCCATACCCGCCATTACCTGGCTAAAAGCCTGTAACGCGGCCTGAGCGGCGCAGAGGTGGGTATGGGTTCATCGCATAAAAATAATGAATCTTATTTCAAGGGCCTCATCACCATGATGGAGCACCTGAGCGAGCCCTGGGGCATCAAAGACCAGCTGTCCCGCCACCTCTATATGAACCGCGCCGCTTATCTCTATACCAATACGCCGCTGAATTTCGACGTCGCCGGAAAATATGACCACGAATTCCCCGCCGACTGGGCCGATTCCGCCGCCGACTTTATCGAGCATGACAAGATGACCGAAGCGGCGCGCGATCGGGTCACGGTCATCGAGACGCACTACTGGTATGGCAAAGACAGCCTGACGCCGTTTATCAGCGAAAAGCTGCCGGTCTACAACGATGACAAACAGGTGATCGGCGTGATCTGGAACGCCAAGCCGATGAACAGCCTGTCGCCGCTGAAATACATCAATCAGCAAAAACCCAGCATCTTGACCACCGAAGTTAACAACGAGCTGTTCACCCGCGCCGAGCTCGATGTCATTTTCCTTATGCTGCAGCGATTTACGGTGAAAGAGATCGCCAAAATCTATAACGTCAGCAATAAGACCATCGAAAACCGCATTTATAATATTTACCAGAAGGCCAACGTGCATACTCAGCAACAGTTTGAAGAGTATTGCAAATACGCCAACCTGGATAACTACATTCCCGATCGCCTGATAACCAAGGGCATTCAGTTTATTTGAACCGCAAGGAAGATCTCACCGTGATAAAGATCGAAGATTATCCGCTCACCCGGGTGCCGCAGGATAAAAGAGTCTCGTTTTTAAGCGTGGCCATCGTGCATATGGGCATGCTGACCGCGTTGGACCAGTTCATGCTCGGCGCCGTGCTCGGCAACTCCATGACGCTGATTGACGCCTTCACCGCCATTTTCGTCGGCAGCCTGATCTTCGGCGTGGTGACCTATGGGCTTGGGATGGCGGGCATGCGCGAAGGGATTTCCGGCAGCCTGCTGGCGCGCTGGTGCGGCTTTGGCCGCCTGGGCTCGGTGCTGATCGGCGTGGTCGTGGCCGTCAGCCTGCTGGGTTGGTTCGGCATTCAAAACGCCATTTTCGCCAAGTCGCTCGATTTCGCGCTCGGCAATAAGCTGGGCTTTGGCCTGGCCGCCGGGCTCTCGGGCACGCTGTTGACCATCCTGGTGGCATTCGGCTTCAAGGCGTTGCGCATCGCCGCCCGTATCGCGGTGCCGATGTTCATTATTCTGGTGGCCTATATTTCAGTGGCCGCGCTTTCCGGCCATAACCTGCAGGAGATCATCCAGCTGGCGCCGCCGGGTGAACCATTGACCATCAGCGCCGGCATCACCATCGTCGTCGGCGGCGCCATCGTGGCCAGCCTGATGACGCCCGATCTGACCCGTTACTCCAAAAACGGCAAACACGTGCTCGGCGTTACGATCTTCACCATCGTCGCCGGCGAGTTCGTGGTGAATGGCCTGGCTATCCTGATCGCCAAAACCCTGGGCACTGCGGATGTGGTCACCATCATGTCGCAAGCGGCCGGCGGCGCCGGTTTGCTGGTGGTGGTGTTTTCCACCCTGCGCGTCAACGATCTCAACCTGTACTCCTCTTCGCTGGGCATCGTCAACGCGGTGGAAGGCATCACCGGCAAAAAGCTGAAGTACACCTACACCACGTTGGCGATCGGTATTCTGGGCACCACGCTGTCGGTGCTGGGCATTCTCGACCGCTTCGTCGACTTCCTGACGGTGCTTGGCGTGGTCTTCCCGCCCATTATCGGCATCATGCTGGTGGACTATTACCTGCTGCGCAGCCACCGCAAAATCCTGGACGAGAGCCGCCGTACGGGCCAGTTGCCGAACGAAACCCCAACCATCGGCTGGGCGGCGATCGTCGCCAGCATCGCCGGCGGCGCCGTTGGCCTGGCGACCGAATGGGGCGTACCGACCATCAACTCACTGGTGGCCGCCAGCCTGCTGTATTGGGTGCTCAAACTGGCCTTCAGTCGGGCGCAAAAACCCCTGGCCTCGCAGAAGTCGCTCTGATTTTCGCACAGGCGTTAACGCACTCCTCCGATGATGGGGGAGTGTTTTATTGCTCGCAAAGTGCGGAGTTCAGCGCAAAGGAATAGGCCGATCGCGCAGACAAACGGCCGTGGTGATGAGGGTCCCTGGTGTCGGTAGCAAGCTATCCATTATGCTCAGAGTGCGGGAACATCCCCCTCTGAGCTTTTTATTATAAAAGTCGTTAGCTTCAGTGTTTTGATCGTAAAGAAAAACTTCAGCTTGCATGAACAGTAGCCCATGAAATCGCCTTTGGTCAACATAAAAGTGAACATAAAATTGGCTTTTGTGTTCACTTTTCCATAAGCAAAAGCTAATCAATTGATTTGCACAGCTTTATCATTTCCCCAAACCGCCTTCCGCATCCACGTCGCCCGCCCCCCGCCAAGCCGCTGACAGAAAGCAATAATTAACGAAAATAATCAGTCTGTTATCCTACTCCCTGCGCCTTTTTATCTGGACAACGCCAACGCGTAAGATATAGTGAAGCCAGCGTAATGTTTGTAAGGACAGCCTATGAAAACCCCCAACGCACAGCGCAAAATCAACATCATTAAAAATATTGAATATCTAATGCGTACCCGCGGTGAAACCAAGGCTTCCTTTTCCAACCGCAGCGGCCTGACGCGCACTACCCTATACAAAATTCTTGATGGAAGAGTGAACAACGTTCAGCAATCCACCGTTAATCGGATTTCCGATTTTTTCGGTGTCTCCTGTGAAGAGATCGAAGACTACGATCTGGAAAAACTGGAGCTGCTCAACGAAACGTTGTCCACCGAAGGCAACAAGAACCCTTCCGCCATTCCGGTGATCCCGCAGTCGCGCTATCTGGCCGTCTCGCAGCGCAAGATCGGGCAACTGGTCACCGAGTTTCCTTTGACTTATTTCTTCGGCGATGAGTCGAACATGTTGGCAATGAAAATAGAGACCGAAATTAAAGGGTCATTCATTCCGGGCGAAGTCATTATCATCAAACGTCCGCCGGTACTGATTTGCGATTCACCTTTGCTGTATCACTCGGGAAAAAGCGGCTTCTTTGTGGTTGACGACAAAGACAGCGAAAGCATGGACAAACGCCTTCAGGAGACGGTGCAATTCCTGGGTTATATCGTTGGAGAAAGGTTATAAATGGAACCGAATCAGAAGTTCAAGCTGTTGGGCTTCACCCGACATGGCACCATCGCGGCCAATGTCATGGTATTGGCCACCGGCAAAACCATTACCATGGGGCTCAATGAGCTGGCCGACAGCGAAATATCGGAAGATCTGAGCCGGCACGAGCTGCAGGCGCTGTACCGTAAACTCTACGGCGACAATCAACAAAAAACCGCCTATGAGCTCAGCGATCGCCATGAACGTTCCTGGTACGCCTACCTGATTATTACCGTGGCGCTCAGCGTGATTTATATCTTCTCGACGCTGTGCGGCGTCAAGCCGATCCAAATTCCGGTGCTGAATCTCATCACGCCGCCGGCGATCTTCATCTATCCGCTCACGTTCATCCTGGTGGACATTCTCAACGAGTTCTATGGGTTGCGGCTGGCCAGACGCACCATCATCATCTCGTTCATCGCCAACCTGACCTTCGTCCTCGGCGTCTGGGTGACGACGCTGGTGCCGAGCATTCCACAGTGGGAGTACAGCGAGACCTACAACGGCATCGTTCACAGCATCATGGCGGTGCTGGTGGCCTCTTCGGCGGCCTATCTGATCTCCGAGAACGTCAACTCCTATCTGCTTTGCAAGATCAAGGAGTTGACCAACTCCCGCTACCTGTTCGTGCGCGTGATCACCAGCACCGTAATCGCATCGGCCATCGACAGCGTGGTGTTCTGTACGCTGGCGTTCTACAACGTGCTGAGCTGGGACATCATCAAAACCATGATCCTGTCTCAGTTCCTGATCAAGGTGGTTTACGCCCTGCTGGGCGTCGGGCCGATTTACGCCACCCGCAGTCTGTTTAACCGCTACATCAATACCGAACAAGCAAAGGGCAATGAATATGCATATCCAAAAGCAAGATAAGATCACCCATCTTGGCGCGAACTCCGATTATCCGGACCAATATGCTCCCGCATTGCTCGAAGCCTTGCCGCGCGCACGCGGCCGCGATCTGATCGGCGTGGACGAACGGCGGCTGCCGTTCAGCGGCTTTGATCTGTGGACCGCCTTCGAGTTGTCGTGGCTCAACGGCAAGGGCAAACCGGTGGTGGGCATCGGCGAATTTACCTTCCCGCACTCTTCTTCCAACCTGATCGAATCCAAATCGTTCAAGCTGTATCTCAACAGCTTCAACCAAACGCGCTTCGACAGCGTGGAACAGGTGAGCGCCGCCATGCAGAAGGATCTGTCGCAGGCGGCCAATGGCCAGGTCACCGTCAAGCTCTATCCGGGTTTGGAAGGTTATCCGGCTCAGATCGATCGTCTGCCGGGCATCAACATCGACGATCTGGATATCGCGGTCGACGACTTCGCCTTCAAACCGGAATACCTGAGCGGCGCGGCCGATCAAGGGGAGCACGTAGCGGAGACGCTGTCTTCCAATCTGCTGAAATCCAACTGCCTGGTCACCAACCAGCCGGACTGGGGCAGCGTGGTGATCCGCTATGAAGGCCGCAAAATCGATCGCGAAAGCCTGCTGCGCTACCTGATCTCCTTCCGCCAGCACAACGAATTCCACGAGCAGTGCGTCGAGCGCATTTTCAACGACATCAAGCAGAGCTGCCGCCCGGAAAAACTCAGCGTGTTCGCTCGTTACACCCGCCGCGGCGGCCTGGACATCAACCCCTTCCGCAGCGATTTCGAAACGGCGCCGACGCTCGGCCGCCTGATCAGACAGTAAGCCCCATCCCCCAATGCTCCCGCCAGGGAGCATTGTTTCTCTCGCTTTCATCTCCCTGTTATTTTTCGCCATTATCGTCGTCAGCGGCTATCTTCAAAGCACACTGACGGAGATTAACGACGCATGCCTGACCTTTCTCGCAGAGACATCCTGCGGGCTGCCGCCATCGGATCGGCGTTCTCGCTGTTGCCCGCCTCGATTCGCAAAGCGCTGGCCATTCCCGCCAATAACCGCACCGGCACCCTGCGCGACGTCGAACACGTGGTGATCCTGATGCAGGAGAACCGCTCTTTCGATCACTACTTCGGCACCTTGCCGGGCGTGCGCGGCTTCAGCGATCGATTTACCATTCCACTGCCCGGCGATCGCCTGGTCTGGCAGCAACAAGGCGCCGAACGGCTGGTGCTGCCCTACCATCTGGACAGCAAACGCGGCAACGCCCAGCGCGTCACCGGCACGCCGCACTCGTGGGTGGATGAGCAAGCCGCCTGGGATCACGGCCGCATGAGCGCCTGGCCCACCTACAAAACGCCGGCCTCGATGGGCTACTACCGCCAGCAGGAGCTGCCGTTCCAGTTCGCGCTGGCCAACGCCTTCACCCTGTGCGATGCCTATCACTGCTCCATCCACGCCGGCACCAACACCAATCGGCTGTTCCACTGGACCGGCACCAACGGCCCGTCCGCCGCCGACGTGGCGGTAGTGGTCAACGAATGGGACAGCCCCGGCCCGGCAGAGATCGGCTACCGGTGGACCACCTATCCGGAACGGCTGGAGGCGAGCGGCGTCAGTTGGAAGGTGTACCAATTCCTGCCGGACAACTTTACCGACAACCCGCTGGCGGGCTTTCGCCAATACCGCGCCGCCAGCATTCAGGTGGGCAACCCGGCTCGGCCGCCAAAAGACTTCAACGCCTTCGTGCCTTATCGCGACGAGCTCAACGCGACCGCGCCGCTGTACAAAGGCAACGGCAACACCCTGCCGGCCGCCGACGGCAACGATCTGGACGCCATGCTGGCCGGATTCCGCACCGACGTGCAGCAGGGCAAACTGCCGCAGGTCAGTTGGATCATCGCGCCGGCGGCCTATTCGGAACATCCCGATCCCTCCAGCCCGGTGCAGGGCGGCTGGTTCACGCAAGAGATCCTCAACGCGCTGACCGACAACCCGGAGGTGTGGAGTAAAACCGTGCTGCTGGTCAACTACGACGAAAACGACGGTTTTTTCGATCATATGCCTTCGCCTTCCGCGCCGTCGCTGCGCGAAGACGGCAGCTTCGCCGGTAAATCGACGGTGCCGTTCGATACCGAGATCTTCCAGCACGTGGCGCCGCCCGGCTCGCAGAACCAGCCGCCGCCGGACGGCCGCATCTACGGCCCCGGCCCGCGGGTGCCGATGCTGGTGCTGTCGCCCTGGAGCCGCGGCGGCTGGGTCAATTCGCAGGTCTTCGATCACACCTCGGTGCTGCAATTCCTGGAAAAGCGCTTTCAGGTGCATGAACCCAACATCAGCGCCTGGCGCCGCGCGGTGTGTGGCGATCTCACCTCGGCGTTCAACTTTGTCGATCCTAACGGCGAAGCATTGCCGAGCCTGCCCGCCACCAGCCGCCACGCCGCCGACGGTCTGCGTCAACGCCAGGAGCAGCTGCCGCAGGTGCCGCTGCCGCCGCCCGCCCGCCAGCGTTTGCCACACCAACGCCGCCTGGCGCGCCCTTCTCGCGCACTGCCCTATCAGCTGCACGTCGAGGTCAGCGTCGCGGCCGAGCAGCGGCGCGTAACGCTGAACCTGTTCAATACCGGCGAGCAAGGGGCGGTGTTTCACGTCTACGACCGGCGAGATCTGACGCAGATCCCGCGCCGCTATACCGTCGAGGCCGGCAAGGCGGTCAGCGACGACTGGCAGACGGAGGACGAGTACCATCTGTGGCTGCTCGGCCCCAACGGTTTTCATCGTGAAATGCGCGGCGCGCTGAGCCGGCCGCAGCCGGAAGTGCGTTTGCGCCCGACGGGCCGCAGCCTGCTGCTGCAGTTGGATAACCCAGGTGCCGAAACGGTGACGGTCACTCTCGACCGCTGCCCTTACACGCAACAAGGCCCGTGGCCCATCACGCTGCCTGCGGGCGGCAGCCACCGCCAAACGTTTGACGCCCGCGCCAGCGGCGGTTGGTATGATCTTGCGCTGCACAGCGCCGGAGGCTGGCGGCGCCGCCTGGCGGGCCGACTGGAGGATGGCGAACACAGCGTCAGCGACCCGCTGATGGGCCAGGAGTAACCTATCGACAGCGAAGAGGTTCAAAAAGCGAAAGGATATCGCTTATCATTGCGTTCTCGTTCCTAGCCGATTACTCAAGGATCTCCATGTCCGCTGTTCTTATCGCCAAAGCCGGCCGCTGGCTGGCCGCCTGCGTTTTGCTGTTGGCCGGCGCCGCTCAAGCCGCGCCGATCGTCGTTACCGATGTCGCCGGCCGTCAGGTTACGCTGCCGCAACCGGCCAAGCGCGTTATCCTGGCCGACGCCCGAGCGCTGTTGGCGCTGAATATTCTGCATCCGCAGGAGCCGCTGAAAAACATCATCGCCTGGGACAACTCGCTGAAGGTCAAAGCCCCGGATCTGGTTGAGGCCTATGCGAAAAAATTCCCTCAGGTCATGCAAATCCCCACCTTCGACAACCCCTACACCAGTGACTTCAGCGTGGAGAGCGCGGTGGTGCGCCAACCGGATCTGATCATTTTCGACATCGGTCTGCTGAGCAAATTGAAGGACAGCGGCGTACTGACCCAGCTGGAAAAAGTCGGCATCCCGGTGCTGATCATCGATTTCCGCCAGCAGCCGCTGACCAACACCGTCGCCAGCATGGCGCTGTTGGGCAAAGTGTTTGACGAGCAGCCCAACGCCGACGCCTTTATCCGTTTCTATCAGCAACGCCTCGAGCTGGTGCGCCAGCGCGTCGCCACGCTGAAACCGGAGCAGCGCCCCAGCGTCTTCATCGAACGCAGCGCCGGCATCAAAGGCGAGCAGTGCTGCAATACCTTCGGCAAAGGCAGCTTCGGGCAGTTTATCGATACCGCCGGCGGCGACAATATCGGCAGCAAACTGTTTTCAGACATGGGCGGTGAAGTGAACGTCGAACAGGTGATCGCCAGCAATCCGGATTTCTATCTGCTGACCGGCGCCGACTGGAGCCGTGGCCATCGCGGTACGCTGGCCGTGCCGCTGGGCTACACCACCGATATGGCCACCAGCCAAAAGAAACTGGCGCATCTGCTGGATCGCACCGGCATTAACGTGTTGAAAGCGGTGAAAGAAAAACGCGTGATGGCGATTTATCATCAATTTTACGACACGCCGCTCAACTTTATCGCGGTCGAGGCGATCGCCAAATTCCTGCACCCGGCGCTGTTTAAAGATATTGATCCGCAAGCGGATATCGAAAGCGTGCACCAGAAATTCACCGCGCTGGATTACAGCGGGGTCTTCTGGCTTACGCCGCAATAATCCCCGCCAGGGCCCGCCAACCGGGCCCTGCTACCGGCATCCTTCATGTAGTTACCCGCTTAACTATTCCATAACAATTCTATTTACTTGCCAATAATTATCATTAAGATTGTCGTTTCTAAAAAAACACATCCGGGTCTGAAACTTCTAAGGCATTATTATGTCAATTCTTTTTCGCCTCTCCCTGCTGGCGACCTCTATCGCCGTTGCTTTCCCCATCCTTGCTGCTGATAACTCATCTCAAAACGATGCCGATACGGTAACCGTCGTCGGCAACTGGCTGGACAACCCTGATACCAGTTCGGTGCTGCTCAACCATCCGGGCGCGCGATCCATCGTCACTCAGCAGCAGATGCATGAGCAAGGCGACCAAACCATCGCCGACAGCCTGCGCGGTGTGCCCGGCGTGCAGGTGCGCGACAGCAACGGCACCGGCGGCAGCGACATTTCGCTCAACGTCGGCGTGCGCGGCCTGACCTCACGCCTTTCTCCGCGCTCCACCATTCTGATGGACGGCGTTCCGTTGGCCGTCGCGCCTTACGGCCAGCCACAGCTGTCGATGGCACCGCTGTCGATCGGCAACCTGCAATCGGTTGACGTGGTGCGCGGCGGCGGCGCGGTGCGTTACGGGCCGCAAAACGTCGGCGGCGTGATCAACTTCGTCACCCGCGACATTCCAAAAGCGTTTGGCGGCACCGCCGGCGTGCAAACTCAGGGCGCCAGCCACGGCGGCCTGAAGACCCTGACCAGCGCCTCGGTGGGCGGCACCGCAGATAACGGCTTCGGCGCCGAGCTGCTTTACTCCGGCCTGCACGGCCAGGGCTACCGCGACAACAACGACAACACCGACATCGACGATTTCATGCTGAAAACGCGTTATGCGTTCACCGATCGCGACGAACTGCTGGCCAATTTCCACTACTACGACGCCAAAGCCGGCATGCCGGGCGGGCTGAGCAGCGCGCAATACGCGCAGAACCCGTTCCAGTCCACGCGTCCCTGGGACCAGTTCGAAGGCCGCCGCAAGGATATGTCGTTCAAATACAAACATCAGGAAGACGACAAACAGTTCGAAGTGTTGACCTACTTCACCGACAGCTACCGCGGCAGCAACATCGAGTCGGAAGGCACCGGCAAAAATGCCGGATTGCGGCGCATGGTGTCCTATCCGCGCCACTATTCGACCTGGGCGATCGAACCAAGCTATTCGCAACTGTTTCGCTTCTGGGATATGGCGCACGAGATCACCCTCGGTTACCGCTACCTGAATGAAACCATGGATGAAAAGGCGTCGCGTTCGGCCTGGTATAACCCGGCGAATGTCGGCGCCACGCCGGATACCCCGGACTATTACCAGCACACCTCCGGCGGCACCGCAGCCAACGCGTTCTATATCGACGATACCATTAACGTCGGCAACTGGACGGTCACGCCGGGCCTGCGTTATGAAAGCATTCGCACCCACGTGGACGATTCGTTCAACAACATCAGCCGCGAGAAAAGCTACAGCGAACCGCTGCCGTCATTGAACGTGATGTACCACCTGTCCGACGCCTGGAAACTGTTCGCCAACGCCAACACCTCGTTCGGTAGCATGCAGTATTTCCAGCTGACCAAAGGCGGCAACGGCAACCAGCCTGCGCCGGGGCTGACGGCGGAAAAAGCGCATACCTATGAGTTCGGCACCCGCTACGACGACACCGTGGTCAAGGCCGAAGCCACGCTGTTCTATATCGACTTCGATAATCAGCTGCAATACATCAGCAACGATGTGGGCTGGACCAACATGGGCGCCACCAAGCACAAAGGCATCGAGTTGGCGCTCAGCTACGATCTCAGCGAGCTGAACCGCGCGCTCGACGGCGCCAGCGTCTACACCAGCTATACCTACACCAAGGCCAGCACCGACAAGAGCGACTTCGCCGGTAAAGACCTGCCGTTCTACTCGCGCCAGGTCTATACCGTCGGCACGCGCTACGCCACCGGTAACTGGGTATGGAATCTGGACGGTTACGCGCAGTCCAAACAGCATTCGCCGGGCACCGGGCCGGAGTACGTCACGCAGGAAAGCGCCGATGGTCAGTTCGGCAATATCGCCGGTTACATGGTGTGGAACATGCGCGGGGAATATAATTTCGGGCCGCAGCTATCGAACCTGACGCTGGGCGCCGGGGTGAAAAACCTGTTCGATCAGCGCTACTTTACCCGCTCCAACGACAATAACTTCGGCAAGTACGTCGGTGAACCGCGCACCTTCTTCGTGCAGGGTTCCGTCGCATTCTGACACCACAGGCGCTTCGCTCATCCATACCGCCCGCTCGCATCGCGGGCGGTATTTCCTGCGCCTGACCCGCCCTATTTTTTGATCTTCCTCACTCCCCAAACGCCTGACGCATTATTTCATTGCTTTGCTAAACCGGTTCTTCTATTTTAGCCACCCATCAGACATCGGTAGAAACAGGGATTAAGCATGGCGAATCGCGTATGGGTGCTGGGCGACGCAGTGGTCGATTTGGTGCCAGAAAATTCAAACAGTTATCTTAAATGCCCCGGCGGCGCGCCGGCTAACGTGGCGGTGGGCGTCGCCCGCTTGGGCGGCGACAGCGCCTTTATCGGCCGAGTGGGGCAAGACAGCTTCGGCGCCTTTCTGCAGCAGGTGCTGAGCGAAGAAGGGGTGGATATTGACCATATGCTTTCGGATCCCGAACACCACACCTCCACGGTAGTGGTGGATCTCGATCAGCACGGTGAACGCTCATTCACTTTCATGGTACAGCCCAGTGCCGATCTGTTTTTACAGCCTGACGATCTGCCGGCCTTCCAACGCGGCGAGTGGCTGCATCTCTGCTCCATCGCGCTGTCGCAGGAGCCCAGCCGCAGCGCGGCCTTTACGGCAATGGAAAACATTCGGGCGGCCGGCGGGCGGGTCAGTTTCGATCCCAATATCCGCGAAGAGATCTGGCGCCAACCGGAAGCGCTGCGCCCCTGCCTGCAAAAGGCGTTGCTGCTGGCGGACGTGGTGAAACTGTCGCGCGAAGAGCTGGTTTTCATCAGCCATCTTGACGATGTGGAGAACGGCATCCGCTGGATGATGCAAACCTACCCGTTGCGCCTGTTGCTGGTCACGCTGGGCGGCGACGGCGTCTACGTGCATGACGGCCAACGGCTGCGTCATTTCCGCGCGGCGCCTGTCGTGCCGGTCGATACCACCGGTGCCGGCGACGCGTTTGTCGCCGGGCTGTTAGCGGCGCTGGCGCGCCTTCACGCATTGCCGCAAGAAGCGCAATGGCCGGCGATTATCGCCCAGGCTCAGGCCTGCGGCGCGTTGGCCACCACCGCCAAAGGCGCCATGACCGCCCTGCCGCGCGCCGAAGAGCTCGCCGCTTTTCTGCGCTGATCCTCTGCATCCACGGCGACCCCCTGGGCGCCGTGGTCTTTTAACCCCACGATTTGCGCACTCGATCACAATAGCTGAATCGGGTTAGCAAACTTGATTGCCAGTCCGCTTCTCGATCGTTATCTTTCGCCATGAAAAACCGGTTTAGCAATTTAGCAAAAAATAATAACAACCCTTCCCGGATGATAGACGATGATGAAAAAACTCAGCTATTTGGCGATAACAACAGGGCTTTTCCTCTCCACTTCTGCCGCTGCGGCCTCCGGCGACGGCAGTATCGAGACGCGTCTTAACGCGCTGGAACAACGTCTGGCGCAGGCGGAACAGCGCGCCGCTCAGGCTGAAACCCGCGCCACGGCGGCGGAACGCCGGGCGCAACAGCTGGAGCAGCGCACCGCCAGCACCGAGCGGCAAACCGCGCGGGTCGCGCAACGCGCCGCCGCGCTGGAAACGCAATCCCCCGCAACCGGCGCGCTGAAACTGAACGGCTTCAACGATCTGAAGCTCTACGGCGACGTGGAGTTCAATCTGGACGGCGCCAGCCGCAGCGGCCAACTGACGTCGTTGAAAGGCAGCGATCACAAGGATTGGAAACCCGGCAACAAAGAGCGCTGGGATATCAACGGCCGCATTCTGGTGGGGCTGGACGGCTATCGCCGCAATCCGGACGGCAACTTCTCCGGCTTCAGCGTCCAGCCGCTGGCGGACATGACCGGCAAAATGAACCTGGACGACGCCGCTTTCTTCTTCGGCAATGAAAAGAACTGGCAAACCAAAATCGGCCGCTTCGAAGCCTACGACATGTTCCCGCTGAATCAGGACACTTTCATTCAGTATTCAGGCAACACCGCCAACGATCTTTACGCTGACGGCTTTGGCTATATCTATATGATGAAAGAAGGCCGTGGCCGCAGCAGCAGCGGCGGAAACCTGATGTTGAGCAAATACGCCGGGGATGTCTATTTCGAACTGAACACGCTGGTGGAAGACGGCACCTCGCTGTTCCAGGACAACAGCTACCACGGCAATGCGCTGAACAATAAGAAAAACGTCGCCTATTTGCGCCCGGTGATCGCCTGGAAGAAAGAGGCCTTCAGCATCGCGGCGGCGATGGAAAGCAACGTGGTGAATAATGCCTACGGCTATCAGGACAGCCAGGGCCGCTTCGTCGATCAATCCAAGCGCAACGGCTACGGCATGACCATGAGCTGGAACACCAACGCGGCCGATCCGGATAACGGCGTGGTGGCCAACCTGAGCACCGCCTACCTGGACGCCGCCGGCGAGCAGGACTTGACCGCCGGCGTCAACGTGCTGTGGCGGCGCTTCGAACTGGGTTATATCTATGCGCACAACAACATCAAAGAGTTCAATACCGCCGGGATCGCCGCCGATATCCACAATCCGCTCAGCGAGCCGGGCAACTACGACATCCACACCGTTCACGCGTCGTATCAGATACCTAACATTATGAATATGAAGAATTTCAATGTGTATTTAGGCGCCTATGTTTCGCTGCTGGAAGCCAACGCCGAGAACAAGATCGCCAACGGCGACAACGACCAGCGTTACGGCGTGCGCGCCAGATTCAAGTATTTCTTCTGACATCGATGAACGTATTTCCGCCGCGCAGAGCGCGGCGGCATTTTAATTCAGCAAGGGGACAACATGGACATTACCGCAACCGCCAACGCGCTGTTGCCGCTGCTCGGCGGTAAAGAGAACATCGCCAGCGCCGCCCACTGCGCCACGCGCCTGCGCCTGGTGCTGGTGGACGACAGCAAGGTGGACAAAGAGGCCATCGGCAAACTGGACGGCGTCAAAGGCTGCTTCAGCAACGCCGGTCAGATCCAGGTGATCTTCGGCACCGGGCTGGTCAACAAGGTGCATGCGGAATTCATCAAGGCGGCGGGCGTCAGCGAATCCAGCAAGGCCGAAGCCGCCGATATCGCGGCGAAAAAGCTCAACCCGCTGCAGCGCATCGCCCGCCTGCTGTCGAACATCTTCGTGCCGATCATCCCGGCCATCGTCGCCTCCGGCCTGCTGATGGGGCTGCTCGGCATGGTGAAAACCTATGGCTGGGCGGATGCCGACAGCGCGCTGTTCGTGATGCTGAACATGTTCAGCTCGGCGGCGTTCATTATCCTGCCGATTCTGATCGGTTTCACCGCCGCCCGCGAATTCGGCGGCAACCCCTATCTGGGCGCCACGCTCGGCGGCATTCTGACGCACCCGGCGCTGACCAACGCCTGGGGCGTCGCCGAAGGGTTCCATACCATGAACTTCTTCGGTCTGGAGATCGCCATGATCGGCTATCAGGGCACGGTATTTCCGGTGCTGCTGACGGTGTGGTTCATGAGCCTGTTGGAAAAACGCCTGCGCAAGGTGATCCCCAACGCGCTGGATTTGATCCTGACGCCGTTCCTGACGGTCGTGATCTCCGGGTTTGTCGCCCTGCTGTTTATCGGCCCCGCCGGCCGGGCGCTGGGCGACGGCATCTCCTTCGTGCTCAGCACGCTGATCGCCCATGCCGGTTGGTTCGCCGGCCTGCTGTTCGGCGGCCTCTATTCCGCCATTGTCATCACCGGCATCCATCACAGCTTCCACGCGGTGGAGGCCGGGCTGCTCGGCAACCCCAACATCGGCGTCAACTTCCTGCTGCCGATTTGGTCGATGGCCAACATCGCTCAGGGCGGCGCCTGCCTGGCGGTGTATTTCAAAACGCGCGATGCCAAAATCAAAGCCATCGCGGTGCCTTCAGCCTTTTCCGCCATGCTCGGCATCACCGAGGCGGCGCTGTTCGGCATCAACCTGCGCTTCGTGAAACCGTTCCTGGCGGCGCTGGCGGGCGGCGCGCTCGGCGGCGCCTGGGTGGTGGCCAATCATGTCGGCATGAACGCGGTCGGGCTGACGGCGATCCCCGGCATGGCGATCGTGCAGGCCAGTTCGCTGGTCAGCTATATCATCGGCCTGGCGATCGCGTTTGGCAGCGCCTTCGCCCTCTCCCTGCTGCTGAAATATAAAACGGACGCGCAATGATGGAGGAACTCAGCTTAATCAAACAGGCAATGCGGGCGGTCATGAACGGCCTGCCACTCGCGCTGCGCGATCCGCACCGCCCGGCCTGGCATCTGGCGCCCAGCGTTGGCCTGCTGAACGATCCCAACGGCTTCATTCAGCACAACGGCGTTTATCATCTGTTCTATCAATGGAATCCGCTGGGCTGCGACCATCGCAACAAGTGCTGGGGACATTGGCAGTCGACCGACTTGCTGCGTTGGGCGCATCAGCCGATCGCCCTGGCGCCGGGCGCCTGTTACGACAGCCACGGCTGTTACTCCGGCTCGGCGGTGGTGGCGGAAGACAAAATCACGCTGATCTACACCGGCAACGTGAAATTCCCCGACGGCTCACGCACCGCTTACCAGTGCCTGGCTCAGGAAAGCGATCGGGGCGAGTACCGCAAACTCGGGCCGGTGCTGCCGCTGCCGGCGGGCTACAGCGGGCACGTACGCGATCCGAAAGTGTGGCGTCATCAGAATGCGTGGTACATGGTGCTCGGCGCGCGGGACTTGCAGGATCGCGGCAAGGTGCTGTTACTGCGCTCCGCCGATCTGCGCGGCTGGCAACCGTTGGGCGAGATCGCCGGTTCCGGCCTGAACGGCTTAGGCGAATTCGGCTACATGTGGGAGTGCCCGGATCTGTTCTCGCTGGACGACGCCGACGTGTTGATCTGCTGCCCGCAGGGGCTGACGCCGCAGCCGGAACGCTACCTCAATCGCTATCAGGCCGGTTATCTGATCGGCAAGCTGGATTACCGCCAGGCGGCCTTCCGTCACGGCGAATTCCGCGAACTGGACGCCGGCTTCGAGTTTTATGCGCCGCAGACGACGCTGGCGGAAGATGGCCGCCGCTTGCTGTTCGGCTGGATGGGCGTGCCCGAGCAAGATGAAGAAGCCCATCCGACGCGCCGCTACGGCTGGATCCACACCATGACCTGCCCGCGCGAGCTGTCGCTGCGGCATGGCCGCCTCCAGCAGCGTCCGGCGCGCGAGCTGCAACAGCTGCGCGGCGAACGAACATGCTGGCAGGGCCGAGCCGATGACGCCCCCGCCTGCGCACTGGGGGCCGCGGAGCTGCAGTTGGCGCCACAGGGCGCGTTCAACGCCGCCTTTGGCGACGCCATGACGCTGAACTGGGACGGCGAAAGGCTGCGGCTGACGCGCGCTTCTCTGGCCGACGGCCAGCCGGAGCACCGTTACTGGCGCGGCCCGGTCACGCATCTGCAGCTGCTGTTCGATCGTTCCAGCGTGGAGATCTTCATCAACCGCGGCGAGGCCGTGATGAGCGCGCGCTACTTCCCGGCCATTGAGCCGCAACTGCGGCTGTCCGGAAACGCGCCGCTGGCGTTGGAATACTGGCCGCTGACGCCATGCATGCTAGAATGACGCATCCTCCGATGACTTCAGATGGCGTCAGTGAAAAAAAATAAACGCATTACCATCAGTGACATCGCCACGCTGGCCGGGGTGTCGAAATCGACCGCCAGCCTGGTGCTGAACGGCCGCAGCAAGGAATACCGGGTGTCCGACGACACCCGCGACCGCATTCTGGCGCTGGCGCACGAGCACCATTATCAGCCCAGCATCCACGCCCGCTCCCTGCGCTCCAACCGCAGCCACACGCTGGGGCTGGTGGTGCCGGAGATGACCAACTACGGCTTTGCGGTGATTTCACGCGAGCTGGAAACGCTGTGCCGCGAAGCCGGCCTGCAGCTGTTGATCGCCTGCACCGATGAAAACCCGGCGCAGGAGATGATGGCGGTGAACAGTCTGGTACAGCGGCAGGTGGACGGCTTGATCGTCGCCTCCAGCCAGTTGAACGACGCAGAATACCAGAAGATCAACGCCGGGCTGCCGGTGGTGCAGATGGATCGCCTGATCGCCGGCTCCGAACTGCCGCTGGTGATCACCGATTCGGTCAATTCGACCTCCGACCTGGTGGAAACGGTCGCGCGCCAACATCCGGATGAGATCTATTTTCTCGGCGGGCAGCCGCGCATTTCGCCGACCCGCGATCGCCTGGCCGGCTTCCAGCTTGGCCTGGAGCGCGCCGGCGTAACGTGCAAACCGGAATGGATCATCAACGGCAACTATCACCCCAGCTCAGGTTACGAGATGTTCGCTCAGCTGTGCGCACAGTTGGGGCGTCCGCCCAAAGCGCTGTTTACCGCCGCCTGCGGCCTGCTGGAAGGCGTATTGCGTTATCTGACTCAGCATCAGCTGATGGAGAGCGACATTCACCTGTGCAGCTTCGACGATCACTACCTGTTCGACTGCATGACGCTGAAGATAGACACGGTCGCGCAAGACTGCCTAGCACTGGCGCAACATAGCTTCGACAATGTCACCGCGCTTATCGACGAGCGGCCGCTGGAACAGAACGCGCTGTATCTGCCGGGCCGCATCCACTGGCGCCATGCCGGTTCCAGGGATTTGTTGGCAAAGGCGTGACAGCTCTTTAGCCGTAAAAAAAGGGCGCCTGAGCGCCCTTTATCGTTTTGCTGCCGCTACTTGGCGGCGCCTTCCATGCCCACCAGCCCCACTTTCAGGTAACCGGCTTTACGCAGGGTGTCCATCACGCTCATCAGCGTTTCATAGTCCACGCTCTTGTCCGCCTGGAAGAAGATGGTGGTTTCTTTGTTCGCCTGAGTGCGTTGATCCAGCACCGAGGTCAGCTGATCGGCATTCACCGGCTGATCGCCGACGTAGAGCTGCTTGTCGGCCTTCACCGACAGGAAGACCGGTTTTTCCGGCCGCGGCTGCGGCTTGGCGGAAGAAGCCGGCAGATCGACGCGGATATCTACCGTTGCCAGCGGCGCGGCCACCATAAAGATGATCAACAGCACCAACATGACGTCGATAAACGGCGTCACGTTGATTTCATGCAGTTCGCCGCTGTCGTCCAGATCTTCATTTAAGCGCATCGCCATGACTCACCCCGCCCGCAGTTGATGTGCGTGCTGTGAGCGCTTGGCTTCCGCCGTTGCGGCCAGATCCAGATCGCGGCCCTGCAGCAGCAAGACCTGAGCCGCCACGTCGCCCACCTGGGCGCGATGGCCGCTGATGACGCGGGCGAAGATGTTGTAGATAACGACCGCCGGGATCGCCGCCACCAGGCCCATTGCGGTCGCCAGCAGCGCCTCGGCGATGCCCGGCGCCACGACCGCCAGGTTGGTGGTCTGCGAATGGGCGATGCCGATGAAGCTGTTCATGATGCCCCATACGGTACCGAACAGGCCGACGAACGGCGAGATGGCGCCGATGGTGGCCAGAAAGCCGTTGCCGCGGCCCATGTTGCGGCTGTAGGCCGCCACGCGGCGCTCGAGGCGGAAACCGGTGCGCTCTTTGATGCCGTTGTTGTCGTCAGACTCGGCGGACAGCTCCAGCTCGTTTTGCGCATCGTTCAGCAGCACCGCGCTGACGCTCTCCGGGGAGAAATTTTGCGCCAGCTCGGAAGCTTCATCCAACGAGCGCGCGTCGGCCAGCGCCGACTGCTCGCGGCGCAGACGGCGCTTGGCGCGCAGCAGTTCGCTGCCTTTGGCGAACAGAATGGTCCAGGTCACGATAGACGCCAGCACCAGGCCGATCATCACCGCTTTCACCACCGCGTCGGCGTGCTGGTACATGCCCCAAATGGACAAGTCCATACCGCGGGTTTCCGGTGGCTGGATCGTGGGCGCCGGGTTCACCGGCGTGATGCTTTCCGGCGCGGCGGCTGCAGGCGCAGGCGCGGTGGCCGGCGCAACGCTTTCGGCAACGGCCGGATGGGTCGCCGGCGCAGCCTGCGCGCTGCCGGCCAACCCTACGACCAGCACCATTGAAGCCATCAGGCTGCGGCCAAAGGCCTTGCCCCACTGCGCCCGGCCCTGGCCGAACGATCCTTGATTTAAATTCTTGCCAGCCGTTTTCACGCTGTGCCTCCACCCATTACCGATCAAAATTAAGGAATAATTCAGCGTGCGATCATATCAAACCAACCGGGGATTGATAGTAGTTCTCATTATTATTTACCAAATAAACGAGAAAATTTTAGACACCTCCGCAACCAAACGCCAATCCACGCCCGTTCACCGCTAAAAGCCCCTTTTATAGGGCGATTTCGTTACTTTTCTCCCACAACGGCGCAACAACTCCACGCTGCCGAACGGCGTCTCGACCGATGAATGGGCTTCTCTCTGGCCGCTCGGCAGAAGGATGACGCGAAAAATGCGCGGGCGGCAGCCAATTATAGCCGTTTCTATATCCAGAAGTTAAAACGTCTGGATGGCTATAATAACTCATGCTAACGTAAGGGCTATCGCAAACGGGCAGTGCAGAGCAACCAGAGGTGAGCCAGGTACCATGACGTCAAAACACATCGAAACCACGCTGATCGGCGCCGGCCGCGGCAAACGCTATACCCAGGGCTCCGTCAACCCCGTGACTCAACGCGCCTCTTCCCTGGTCTTCGACTCCGTCGCCGCCAAAAAACAGGCCACCGCGCAACGCGCCCACGGCGAGCTGTTTTATGGCCGACGCGGCACGCTGACCCACTTCGCGCTGCAGGATGCGATGGTGGAGCTGGAGGGCGGCGCCGGCTGCGTGCTGTACCCCTGCGGCGCGGCGGCGGTGGCCAATGCGATCCTGTCGTTCGTCGGCGCCGGCGATCACCTGCTGGTCACCGGCTCAGCGTATGAACCGACCCAGGACTTCTGCACCCACATCCTCAGCCGCATGAACGTCAGCACCACCTATTTCGATCCGCTGATCGGCGCCGACATCGCCACGCTTATCCAACCCAATACCCGCGTGGTGTTCCTTGAGTCCCCCGGCTCCATCACCCTGGAAGTGCAGGATATCCCGGCGATGGTGCAGGCCATTCGCGCCGTGGCGCCGGACGTGGTGATCATGATAGACAACACCTGGGCGGCGGGCGTGCTGTTCAAGGCGCTGGATTTCGACATCGACATTTCCATTCAGGCCGGCACCAAATACCTGATCGGCCATTCCGATTACATGCTCGGCACCGCCGTCGCCAACGCGCGCTGTTGGGAGCAACTGCGCGAGTACTCCTATCTAATGGGGCAGATGGTGGATGCCGACACCGCCTACATGGCGAGCCGCGGCCTGCGCACCCTGAGCGTGCGGCTCAAGCAGCACGAACGCAGCAGCATTGAGGTCGCCAACTGGCTGGCCGAACGGCCGGAGGTGGCGACGGTCAATCACCCGGCCCTGCCCAGCTGCAAGGGCCACGCGTTCTACCGCCGCGACTTCAGCGGCTGCAACGGGCTGTTCTCTTTCGTGCTGAAAGAGCGGCTGGATGAGGCGCAGCTGGCCGCTTACCTGGACAACTTCAGCCACTTCAGCATGGCCTACTCCTGGGGCGGCTTCGAGTCGCTGATCCTGGCCAATCAGCCGGAAGAACTGGAAGCGATCCGCCCGGCGGGCGGCGTCGATTTTTCCGGCACGCTGGTGCGGTTGCATATCGGTCTGGAGAACGTCGAAGACCTGATCGCCGATCTGGCGGCCGGCTTCGATCGCCTCAACGGCGTGCGCTAAGGCGGATTCCGGTAATTTTCTTCGTCTCGTTTAATGTCGGCTTAAGCTATTAGCGGTACACTAACCGGGTAACTGTCAGATACGGTAACCGCCGCATCCTGGAGAACGTGACCCCGGGCGCAACCGGCATGCAACAGGACATAAAATGGATGTATTACGAGAGATTATTCATGCGCTTTGGCAGCAGGACTTCATCGCCCTCGCCGATCCCAGCGTGATTTGGGTGGTTTACGCCGTACTTTTCACCACCTTGTTTTTGGAAAACGGACTGCTGCCCGCCTCCTTCCTCCCCGGTGATAGCCTGCTGTTGCTGTCGGGCGCGCTGATCGCCAAAGGCGTGATGGGCTTTGCCCCCACCCTGTTGATTCTGACCGCCGCCGCCGGCCTCGGCTGCTGGCTGAGCTATATCCAGGGCCGCTGGCTGGGCCACACCAGCCTGGTGAAAGGCTGGCTGCTGCAACTGCCGGCGCAATACCATCAGCGCGCGCATAACCTGTTCAACCGCCACGGGCTGACGGCGCTGCTGATCGGCCGCTTCCTCGGCTTCGTGCGTACGCTGCTGCCGACCATGGCCGGCATTTCCGGGCTCAACAGCTCGCGCTTCCAGGTTTTCAACTGGCTGAGCGCAGCGATCTGGGTCTGCGCGCTGGTCGGCCTCGGCTACGCTTTCAGCCAAATTCCGCTGGTGAAACGCCACGAAAGCCAGGTGATGACCGGCCTGATGCTGCTGCCGCTGCTGCTGCTGTTCGTCGGCCTGCTCGGCGCCATGCTGGTGGTCTGGCGTAAAAAACGCGCTTCCTCTTCCTGATCCCGGCGCGCTACAGCGCTTTCTCGACCAACGCCAGGCGAGGCGGCAACTTGCTCACCAGCGTATCCACCGCCAGCCGCACCTTCAGCGGCAGGTGAGGCGTGTGCGGCCACACCGCATGCGCTTCAAAGGCGGCGCCGGGCCGATCGCGCAGCAGGCGCACCAGCGCCCCGCTCAACAGCTGCTCACGCACCAGCCAACACGGCAGCCAGGCTATGCCGAACCCGGCCGTCGCCGCATCCGCAATCGCCTGCAAATCGTCCATCTGCAATCGGTTATTCGGCATCACTTCCTGCGGCTCGCCGTTCTCGTCCAGCACCCGCCAGCTGCGCCGCGCGCCGGCGCGCATATAGGTCACCGCCTCGTGCTGGGCCAGTTGCTCAATGCTGTGCGGTTCGCCGCACCGCTGCAGATAGGCCGGCGAGGCGCACAGCGTCATGCGGTGATCGCCGATGCGCCGCGCCACCAGCCCATTGCTGTTGGCCAGCGTGCCGTTGCGGATCGCCATATCGAAGCCGTCCTCAATCAGATCCACCACCCGAGCGCTGAACGACAGCTCCAGCTCCAGGCCGGGATGCTCACGCGTCAGCTCGGTCAGCAGCGGCGCGATGCACATGCGGCCAAACAACACCGGCATCGATACCCGCAGCCGGCCACTGACCTGCCGCTTGCCCGACTCCAGCAGCGTTTCCGCGCCGCGGATCTCCTCCAGCGCCCGCAGGCAACGCTCATAGAACAACGCGCCATCGTCGGTCAGGCTCTGGCTGCGGGTGGTGCGATGAAACAGCCGCACGCCCAGCCGCTGTTCCAGCCGGGCGATCGTTTTCCCCACCGCCGAGCGCGACAGGTGCAGCCGACTGGCCGCCAACGCAAAACTGCCCGCCTCCACGGCGGTGACGAATACCGAAATGCCGCTCAATCGATCGCTCATGGTTTGTCGCTCTAAAAGAAACAATCTGCGGAAATCTTATCGCCACTGGCGAACCTTCATCAACGATATTATCGACAGGTCGTTAATCGCAGACTTTGGAGAACATCATGACCGACACGATGCAACGCTGGACGATGGACGCCCTGGGGCGTGAACACCTGCAGCTGACCACCGACGCGATCCCGCAGCCGGGGCCGCGCGAGATCAGAGTGAAAGTGAAGGCGGTAGCGCTCAACTACCGCGACAAAATGATGATTGAAAGCGGCATGGGGCTGACGCTGCCGCAGTCGTTCACCCCCGCCTCGGACATGGCCGGCGAGGTCGACGCCGTCGGACCCGGCGTCAGCCGTTTCCAACCCGGCGCCCGGGTCATCTCTACCTTTAGCCCCGGCTGGATCGACGGCCGGCAAAAACCGTACGGCAATGCGCGCCAGGTGCCTTACCACACCCTTGGCGGCTTCTATCAGGGCGTGCTGGCGGAATACGTGATTTTGCATGAAGACTGGTTGGTGGCGGCGCCGGCGTCGCTGGACGACGTGCAGGCCAGCACCCTGCCTTGCGCCGGGCTGACCGCCTGGTTCGCGCTGGTGGAACAGGGCAAACTGCATGCAGGCGAGACGGTACTGGTGCAAGGCACCGGCGGCGTGGCGCTGTTCGCGCTGCAGATCGCCAAAGCCCACGGCGCGGAGGTCTATGTCACCTCCGGCAGCGATGAAAAGCTGGCGCGAGCCCTGGCATTGGGCGCCAATCATGGCATCAACCGGCTGGACGGCGATTGGGTGGAGGCGATTTATGCGCTGACGCAGGATCGCGGCATCGACCATGTGATCGATACCGTCGGCGGCCCGAATTTGGGCAACTCGGTGCGCGCCGTGGCGGTGGGCGGCCGCATCTCAGTGATCGGCGTGCTGGCGGGCGCCGAGATCACCGCCCACGCCGGCCTGCTGCTGCTGAAATCGGCGAAGATCCAGGGCATCGGCGTCGGCCACCGCCGCGCGCTGGAAGATCTGGTGCGCGCCGTGGACGCCGTCAACCTGCAGCCGGTGATCGACCAGGTATACCGGCTCGATCAACTGCCGCAGGCGTTGGATCACCTCGATCGCGGCCCGTTCGGCAAGATCGTGCTGACCCCATAGCCCGCCGCCCGGCGGCGGCTCACCCCTCCAGCATCAGCGGATTGGCGTCGCGCAGCCGGGCGACTTCATCCCCCGGCGTGACGCCAAACAGGCGTTTGAATTCACGACTGAACTGCGACGCGCTCTCGTAGCCGACGCGGATCGCCGCGGTACTGGCCTTCAGGCCGTCATGCACCATCAGCAAACGCGCCTTGTGCAGCCGGTACGACTTCACGTACTGCAGCGGCGAGGTGTTGGTCACCGCCTTGAAGTTATGGTGAAACGCCGACACGCTCATGTTGACCTCGCCGGCCAACTGCTCGACGTTGAGGCTCTCGGCATACTGATTTTCTATGCGCCGCAGCGCCTTGGCGATCTGACTGAAATGGGTATGACGGTTGACCAGCTCCTGCAGCGACGCGCCGCAGGCGCCGCGCAGCACGTAGTAGAGGATCTCGCGCACGATCTGCGGCCCCAACACCCGAGCGTCGAGCGGCTTGGCCATCACGTCCAACAGACGTTCGGTGGCGCACAACAGCTCTTCCGTCAGCTCGGCCAGGTTTACGCCGTTGCTCTCCGCGCGCGGCTGCATCAGGTAGTCGTCGTCGCCGATGTCGATCAGCAAGTCCTGCAGCATTTGGGTATCGATATTGACCGCCAACCCAACCAACGGCAGCTCCGGGCTGGCGAAGGTTTCGCACTCGAACGGCAGCGGCACCGTCATCAGCAGGTAGTTGCGCGGATCGTACTGGAACACCTTGTTGCCGCAATAGCCGACCTTGTGCCCCTGAAAGATGATGACGATCCCCGGTTCGTACATCACCGGCTGGCGCGGGCAGTGGCGATCGACATACAGGATCTTTACCCGCGGCACCGGTGACGGCGTATAGCCGTTGCCGGTGGCGATAGCCATCGCCTGGCGCGCCATGCGGCTGCGCAGCGCATCGATTTCAGTCACGGAAACACCCTCTTACAGTCAGAACGATTCGGCATAAATCATAATTTAAAACTCTCTATTTCTACAGTCATCTGTAGAAATAGGCAAGAACCAAACAGGAATGTGCATTGTGCGTTACCGCCAGGTTGCTGACAATACGGGCCAGAAACCTTTGCGCCGCTTTGGCGCCCGCCTGACAGAAAGAGAGAAATCAACCATGCAAAACTTCATTCTGCATACCCCAACCAAAATCCTGTTCGGCAAGCAGCAAATCGCCGAAGTGGCCGGCCAGATCCCGGCGGACGCGCGCATTCTGATCACCTACGGTGGCGGCAGCGTGAAGAAAAACGGCGTGCTCGACCAGGTGTATAGCGCGCTGGCCGGCCGCGACGTGCGGGAATTCTCCGGCATCGAACCTAACCCGACCTACGAAACCCTGATGAAAGCGGTCGAGGTGGTGAAAACGGAAAACATCGATTTCCTGCTGGCGGTCGGCGGCGGTTCGGTGGTTGACGGCACCAAGTTCATCGCCGCCGCGGCTCGTTATACGGCCGACAGCGATGCCTGGCATATTCTGCAAACCGTCGGCAGCCACATCACTGACGCGGTGCCGATGGGCTGCGTGCTGACGCTGCCGGCCACCGGTTCAGAATCCAACAGCGGCGCGGTGATCACCCGGAAGAGCAGCGGCGACAAGCAGCACTTCTTCTCACCGCTGGTGCAGCCGCGCTTCGCCGTGCTGGATCCGGTGGTGACCTACTCGCTGCCGCCGCGCCAGGTAGCCAACGGCGTGGTCGACGCCTTCGTACACACCCTGGAACAGTATCTGACCTACCCGGTCGACGCCAAGGTGCAGGATCGCTTCGCCGAAGGCCTGCTGTTGACCCTGCTGGAAGACGGCCCGCGCGCGCTGGCCGAGCCGGAGAACTATGCGGTGCGCGCCAACGTGATGTGGAGCGCCACCATGGCGCTGAACGGCCTGATCGGCGCCGGCGTGCCGCAGGACTGGGCGACCCACATGCTGGGTCATGAGCTGACCGCCATGCACGACCTCGACCACGCGCAAACGCTGGCCATCGTGCTGCCGGCGCTGCTGCACGAGAAGAAAGCGCAGAAACGCGAAAAGCTGCTGCAGTACGCTGAACGCGTCTGGGGCCTGCGCGAAGGCAGCGAAGACAGCCGCATCGACGACGCGATCGCCGCCACCCGCGCCTTCTTCGAGCAGATGGGCGTGCCGACCCGCATGGCGGATTATCAGCTCGACGGCAGCAGCATTCCCGCGCTGCTCGACAAGCTGCAGCAGCACGGCATGACCGCCCTGGGCGAGCATCAGGACATCACCCTGGACGTCAGCCGCCGCATTTATGAAGCGGCGCGTTAATCGCAAAACGGCGATTTTTTGCTAGGCTTTAGTCTTCGCCAGCCATTTTTCGCCGCATTCTGCGCTCGGCCGATCGCCGGGCGCAGTCGGGCGCCTCAGCGCGCCGCCGCTCGTTTCGCACCCTTCGTCTTACCGCTCATTCGCAGGGAGAGCGGGGAGAAAATCGCCCTCCCGCCACCGCTGAAATTAGGCTGGCAAACCCGGCAACCGCCCATTTTGCCAACTAGAATTTATCTATAGCCGTTTCGGTGCCGCAGGCGCCGCAATCCGTACACAAGGAGATGCGCATGACAACGCAACAACCCATCATCAAACTCCACGATGGTAATCTGATGCCGCAGTTGGGTCTCGGCGTTTGGCAGGCGAGTATTGAAGAGACCACCCGCGCGGTCAGCAAAGCGCTGGAGATCGGTTACCGCTCCATCGACACCGCCGCGATCTACAAGAACGAGGAAGGCGTCGGCGCCGCGCTGCAGTCCAGCGCGCTGCCGCGCAGCGACCTGTTCATCACCACCAAGCTGTGGAACGACGATCAGGGCGATCCGCTGGCGGCGCTGGAAACCAGTCTGGAAAAGCTCAAGCTGGACTACGTGGATCTGTATCTGATCCACTGGCCGCGCCCGCAGCAGGATCAATACGTCTCCGCCTGGCGCGAGCTGATCAAACTGCGCGAACAAGGCCTGGTGAAAAGCATCGGCGTGTGCAACTTCCATACGCCGCACCTGCAGCGTCTGTTGGATGAAACCAACGTGGCGCCGGTCGTCAACCAGATCGAGCTGCACCCGTTGCTGCAACAGCGCCAGCTGCGCGCCTGGAACGCCACGCACCATATCGCCACCGAATCCTGGAGCCCGCTGGCGCAGGGCGGTGAAGGGGTATTCGACCAGCCGCTGATCAAGGTGCTGGCCGAGAAATACGAGAAGACTCCGGCGCAGATCGTGGTGCGCTGGCACCTGGACAGCGGCCTTATCGTGATCCCGAAATCGGTCACGCCGTCGCGCATCCGCGAAAACTTCGAGGTGTTTGATTTCAAACTCGATAAGGACGAACTGGGCGAGATCGCCAAGCTGGACGTCGGCAACCGCCTGGGGCCGGATCCGGATACCCTGTAACCCCCCTCAAGCCCTCTCCCGCCGGAGGGGGCTTTTCCTTCCTGCACATTGCTCCTTTGCGCCGCCTGACGTTATGATGACGACGCCGGAGGCTCCGGCCACCGGTTAACGCCGTTAAAAAAACAGACAAGCACGGAGCACCATGAAATTCTCTTTCTCACACGGGTCACGGCTGGGCATGCTTTGCATCATGCTGGTGCTGGCGGGTTGCGCCGGCAAGAAACAGCGCGTCAGCTACGATCGCCACGCCTTCGATAGCGCCATTCAAGACGCCGCCAGCGAATACGGCGTGGACGCCAAGCTGATCACCGCCATGATCCAGGTGGAGTCCGGCTTCAACCCTTCCGCAGTGAGCAGATCCAATGCGATCGGTCTGATGCAGCTGAAAGCCGATACCGCCGGCTGCGACGCCTACCGCTACAAAGGCAAACGCGGCTGTCCGGACGACGATGACCTGCGGGATCCCGACACCAATATCGATCTCGGCGCCGCCTATCTGGCCACCTTGCAAAAACAACAGCTTAAAGGGATCGCCAATCCCGTCACGCTGCGCTACGCCACCATCATCGCCTACGTCAACGGCACCGGGGCCCTGCTGCGCACCTTCTCCAGCAACCGCCAGCAGGCGATCGCGATGATTAACAACCTGTCGCCGGAAGCCTTTAACTGGCACGTGCGCAAATACCATCCCGCCCCGCAGGCGCCGCGCCATTTGATGAAAGTGGAAGCCGCTTACGAACGGTTGTAATTAGCCAAAGTAAAAAGGAGAACCCGAGGGTTCTCCTTTTTGTTTGCGCGCGGGCCTCGTCGTTACGGCTTGGCCTTGCGAATCGGTTTGCGCGGTGGCCGGTTGGACGGCGTGCGCTGCCGATTGATGTCGGTATGCTTGGTCAACGCCGGTCGGGTGTGGCGCTGCAGCCGTTTCGCTTCGCGCTGCTCGTCGATGCTCGGCGCCGGCACCAGACACTCGCGGCGGCTGCCGATCAGGTGCTTCAGCCCCATCTCTTCCAGCGCGGTGCGGATCAGCGCCCAGTTGGCCGGATCGTGGTAACGCAGCAGCGCCTTATGCAGGCGACGCTGGCGCTCGCCGCGCGGCACCACCACGTCTTCACTCTTGTACCCCACCTTGCTCAGCGGGTTTTTGCCGCTGTAATACATGGTGGTGGAGTTGGCCATCGGCGAAGGATAGAAGTTCTGCACCTGATCGAGGCGGAAACGGTTCTTCTTCAGCCACAGCGCCAGGTTCACCATGTCTTCATCGCGGGTGCCCGGGTGCGAAGAGATGAAGTACGGGATCAGGTACTGCTCTTTGCCCGCCTGCTTCGAATAGTGATCAAACAGCTGTTTGAAGCGATCGTAGCTGCCCATGCCCGGTTTCATCATTTTCGACAGCGGGCCTTCTTCGGTGTGCTCCGGCGCGATCTTCAGGTAGCCGCCGACGTGGTGGGTCGCCAGTTCCTTGATATAGCGCGGATCTTCCACCGCCAGATCGTAACGTACCCCGGAGGCGATCAGGATCTTCTTGATGCCCTCCAGCGAACGCGCGCGGCGGTAAAGCTTGATGGTCGGCTCGTGGTTGGTATCCATATAAGTGCAGATCTCCGGATACACGCACGAGGCGCGGCGGCAGGTCTGCTCGGCGCGCGGGTTGGTGCAGCGCAGCATGTACATGTTGGCGGTCGGGCCGCCCAGATCGGAGATCACGCCGGTAAAGCCCGGCACTTTGTCGCGGATCTCTTCGATTTCGCGAACGATCGAATCTTCCGAACGGCTCTGGATGATGCGCCCTTCGTGCTCGGTGATCGAACAGAACGAACAGCCGCCGTAGCAACCGCGCATGATGTTCACCGAGAAGCGGATCATGTCGTAGGCAGGAATGCGCTCCTGACCGTAGGACGGGTGCGGCACGCGCTGGTAAGGCAGGGCGAAGACGCTGTCCATCTCCGGCGTGGTCAGCGGGATCGCCGGCGGGTTGATCCACACGTAGCGATCGCCGTGTTTTTGCATCAGCGCGCGGGCGCAGCCGGGGTTGGTTTCATGGTGCAAAATGCGCGAGGTGTGCGCATACAGCACCTTGTCGCCCTTCACTTTCTCGAAGGACGGCAGCAGCACGTAGGTCTTCTCCCACGGCTTCGGTTTGGCGGCGCGCACCGTGACAGGCTTGGCTTCCGGCTCCTTCGGTTTGGCGCCGTCGGCGCACGGCAGATCCTCGCCGTACGGGTTCGGGATAGGTTCGATGCGGCCCGGCTTGTCGAGGCGGGTGGAATCCACGCCGCTCCAGCCCGGCAGCGCTTCTTTACGCATCACCGCGGTATTGCGAATATCGTGGATATCGCCGATCTTCTCGCCGGCGGCCAGACGGTGCGCCACTTCCACCAGCGGGCGTTCGCCGTTGCCGTAGATCAGCATGTCGGCTTTGGAGTCCACCAGCACCGAGCGGCGCACGGTATCCGACCAATAGTCGTAGTGGGCGATGCGACGCAGGCTGGCTTCAATGCCGCCCAGCACGATCGGCACGTCTTTATAGGCTTCTTTGCAGCGCTGGCTGTAGACCAGGGTGGCGCGATCCGGGCGCTTGCCACCGACGTTGCCGGCGGTGTAGGCGTCGTCGTGGCGCAGTTTGCGATCGGCGGTATAGCGGTTGATCATCGAATCCATGTTGCCGGCGGTGATGCCGAAGAACAGATTCGGTTTCCCCAACCGCATGAAGTCTTCTTTGTTGCTCCAATCCGGCTGCGCGATGATGCCGACGCGGAAGCCCTGCGCTTCCAGCATGCGGCCGATGATCGCCATGCCGAAGCTCGGGTGATCGACATAGGCGTCGCCGCTGATGATGATCACGTCGCAGCTGTCCCAACCCAGTTGATCCATCTCTGCTCGCGACATCGGTAAAAACGGCGCGGTGCCATAACATTCCGCCCAATAAGGCTTATAAGAAAACAGTTCACGATCGGGTTGGATCAGGCTGGTGGTGCTCATTCTGCTGCTCTTTTTACAGGTTAATTAATCGCCGGGCGGCGATTATACGCACTAGTGGCAAAAAGAGCATGGTTATTTCGCTAACCATTCACCTCGAATTCATAAACGTCGCTGCGGCACAAGATATCGCTGAACTCCAGCGCCTCGCCCCGGGCGTTGCGGCTGGTTTGGATGATGTGCAACAACGGCGCGCCGCACGGTACGTTGAGCAGCTCGGCGACCTCGCCGCTGCAGGACACCGCCTTCAACAAAAAGTGTTTATCTTCAGGCACGATGCCGCGCGATTGCCATAACGCATACAGCGAATGCTCCAGCTGCGCCGGTTCAGGCAGGAAGCGCAGCGGAATATAGGTGGTTTCCAGCGAGACCGGGCTGCCGTTCAGCAAGCGTAAACGCCGCAGTTTGACCACCTCATCCCCTTCCGCGATCCCCAGCGCCGCCGCGGCCTTGGCCGGCGCGCCGACCCGTGCGCGCAGCAGCCATCGGTTGCTGACGCTGCTGCCGTGACGCAGCGCCTGAGCGGTAAAACCGCTGTCCTTATCGAGGGAATAGCCGATACGCATCGCCACGCGGGTGCCAACGCCCTGCTGCCGCGAAATCAGCCCCTTCTCCTCCAGCAGTTTCATCGCCTTGCTGACGGTGACGCGCGACAGCGCCAAACCTTCCGCCATGTGCCGCTCCGGCGGCAGAAATGCCTCCGCCGCCAGCACCTGCTGCCTGATCGCGGTTTCTATCGCCGTCGCCAGCTGAATATAGCGCGGCGCCGCCGCCCCCTGCGCCAGATGTTCACGCAGCCAGGCCATAAAATCCGTCATTCGCCCGCCCTCTTGTTCCGCCCTATGCCCAAACTTCGCTTTCTCCTATCGCCGATCCGGCGATAAAGCCTCTCACCATAACTAAAATATTGCTAATGTTTTCAGAGGGACATCACAATTTTTATTCAATGGACTTTCATTGGATCTAGATCGCGCGTAATCTGTGCTTATTGATGTTGAAACATCAATGGCACCAACACCAGGGATCCACCTTTAAAACAACTAAAAATCCGCTGCCGACCAGACAGGACGCACCTGATGGTCAGGCAGCGGGCATACGCTGTCCGCATCCCGTTCGCTGAAGCGGATGGGCGACCCTTTGGGATGAATTGCCCGCTTCTCGCCGTACCCGATGGGTCACGTTGCCCAAGACGCCACTACAAATGACAAATAATAAGCAACGGTGCTAATGGATAGCTTGCTCACGGCTCATCATCCCCTCGCGCGATCCCCCTTGCGCCGGGTGAAACGGACTGATGCCTGCAAATAAAAACGTTCTCTCTCTTCCAAACTCCGCTGCAGACCCACTCTTTGTCTACACTCATTGGCGCCGTGCGGTCGGCAAGCCTCATCCGAGGCGGCGGCCGCAGCGCCAACAAAATCGCTTTTCAGTTAACTGCGGCGGCCCTCAAGGCCCTGCGCAACAGGGATCAATTGCTATGACCGATATCAATCGCAATGAAGCATGGAAGGTAGAGAGCACCGGTATCGACCGGGTGCCGGATGCGGAACAGACCGGGCGGCCCATCGAGCTGTTTTGGATCTGGTCTGCAGCCAATATCGGCATTCTCGGCGTGGTGTATGGCGCCATCATCGTCGGCTTCGGCTTATCCTTCCTGCAATCGGTGCTCGCCGCCTTGTTCGGCGTCGCCAGCTTCGTGCTGGTTGGCCTCACCAGCTTCGCCGGCAAGCGCGGGCGCACCTCTACGCTGACGCTGTCGCGAGTGATTTTCGGACTGAAGGGCAACGTGGCGCCTACCCTGTTCAGTTGGATCAATCTGATGGGCTGGGAAGCGGTCAACGTGATCACCGGCACCCTGACGCTGGCGGCGCTGTTCGAGGCCTTCGGGCTGGGGGCCAGCCATCTGCTGACCGCGCTCAGCCTGTTGCTGTTCGCCGGGCTCACTATCGTCGTCAGCCTGCTGGGGCAGAATACCGTAGTCTGGATGCAAAGCTGGTTCAGCCGCATCTTCGGCACCATGACGCTGATCGTGGTGCTCTATATCCTGTTCAACACCGAGTGGAGCCAGGTGCTGGCGCTGCCTTCCGGCAGCTGGCTGACCGGCTTCCTGCCGGCGGTCTCGGTGATCGCCGCCGGTACCGGCATCAGTTGGGCGATCGCCGGCGCCGATTACAGCCGCTATCAAAGCCCGAATTCGTCGAGCAAAAGCATTTTCGCCGCGGTGATGGGCGGCGCCTGTTTGCCGCTGATGCTGCTGATGCTGGCCGGCATTCTGCTTTCCGTGCAGCTGCCCGATCTGGCCAACGCCGCCAATCCCATCGCGCTGATAGGCTCAGTGCTGCCCGCCTGGATGGCGATCCCTTATCTGCTGGCCGCCACCGCCGGCATCGTCACCATCGCGGTGCTCAGCCTGTATTCCGCCAGCCTTAACCTGCTGACCATCGGCGTGCAGGTCAAACAGTGGTTGGCGGTATCGATCGACGCCGTGGTGGTGCTGGGTATCGCCCTGTATGTGCTGTTCATCTCCGGCGATTTTATGGGGCCGTTCATCTCCTTCCTGGTGTTCTGCGGGGTGTTCCTGGCGGCCTGGGAGGCGATTTTCCTGCTCGATTACCTGTGCCTGCGCCGCCGCCACGGGTATGATGGCAACGCTTTGTACGGTCTGCATGGCCAGAACCGCGGCGTGCGCAAAGCCCCGCTGTTCTGCTGGTTCCTCGGCGCCCTGTGCGGCCTGCTGGTCACCAAAACCGGTTTTATCGACGGCCCGCTGGCTAAAGGCTTGTTTGCCGACTCCAGCCTGGGGCTGTTTGTGTCGTTTGCGGTTAGTCTGATCGCTTACGGTCTGTACCTGACCCAACGCAGAGAACATCAATGAATGAGTGGGAAGCTGTAACGCCTGTCCTGGTGATAGGGGGCGCGGTCGGCGATCTGGTGATGACGCTGCCGCGCCTGCCGACCAGCGGCGAAGATATCGAAGCCCAGCCGCAGGCGCGGCAAATCGGCGGTTGCGCGTTCAACGTGGCGCGCGCGCTGACGCGCCTTGAAGTGCCGGTGATCAACGGTATGCCGGTCGGCAACGGCGAATGGGGCGCGGCGATCGAAGCCGCCATGGGCGAACTGGGGCTGGAGGTGCTGTTGCGCCACGGCCAGATGGACAATGGCTGGTGCCTGGCGCTGGTGGAGCCGAACGGCGAACGCACCTTCATCACGGTTTCCGGTTGCGAAAGCCAATGGAATAAAGCGCAGCTGGCCACGCTGCCGCTGACGGAACACACCCTGATCTACGCCAGCGGCTACGAGCTGGCGGGCGAAAACGGCGAAGCGCTGCGTGAGTGGCTGACGCGCATGCCGTTCGACCAACCGCGTCTGATCGATCCCGGCCCGCGCATCGCCCAGCTCAGCGAAGATTTCTTCGCCATGCTCAGCGACAGCCACACCCTGCTGACGCTCAACCGCGACGAAGTGGCCGCGCTGTGCGGCGCCGGCGACGCCGTGGATGCCGCGCAGCGCTATGCCGCCGCCCGTAACCTGACGCTGATCTGCCGCCTGGATCGCGACGGCGCCTGGATCTGCGACGGCCGCACGCCGCCGCTGCACGTTCCCGCCTATCCGGTGGACGTCATCGATACCATCGGCGCGGGCGATGCCCACTGCGCCGGTTTGCTGGCGGGGCTGTCCGCCGGCTGGCCGCTGCCGCGGGCGGTCGATCTGGCCAACCGGGTCGCCGCCTGCGTGGCGGCCAGCCTCGGCGCCGCCAATCCGCCGGACCGGCATCAACTGCAACAACGCTTCCCGCAGGCCTGACGTTTCAGGGCGCCACCATCCAGCGCCCTAAGCCTTACTGCGCCGCCGCCGCACTCTCCTGCGGCGAGTGGCGATAGTTGAAGCTCAACGCGAACACAATCCCCAGCACCAGCGTATACAGCGCAAACACCAGCCAGATGCTCTGCCAGTCTTTCACGCCGTCATGGCTGAAGAAATCCACCACTTCGCCGCTGGCGAGCGCCCCCACATAGGCGCCCAGACCGTTGACCATGGTCATGAATAGCCCCTGCGCGCTGGCGCGGATGCGGTGATCGGCCTCCTTCTCGACGAAAATGGCGCCGGAAATATTAAAGAAGTCGAACGCGCAACCGTAAACGATCATCGACAACAGCAGCAGCACGAAACCAAAACCGACCGGCGTGCCGTAGGCCAAGAACAGGAAACGCAGCGTCCAGGCCGCCATACTGATCAGCATCACCTGCTTGATGCCGTAACGGCGCAGGAAAAAGGGAATGGTGAGGATAAAGAACACTTCAGAGATCTGCGACAGCGACAGCAGCACCGCCGGATACCGGACGCTGAGGCTGTCCTGATATAGCGGATTGAGCGACAGATCGTGCAGGAACGGGTTGCCGAAGGTGTTGGTTATCTGCAGCGCCGCGCCGAGCAACATGGCGAACAGGAAAAACAGCGCCATGCGCCGCTGGCGAAACAGCACCAGCGCATCCAGCCCCAGCACGCTCACCCAGCGCTTCGACTCGGCCGCGCGGTTGGTCGGGCAGCGCGGCAGCGTCAGCGAATAGGCGGACAGCAGCAGCGACGCCGCAGAAGCCAGATACAGCTGCAGATTACTGAGCTCGATTTGGCTGAAACCGACCAGCCACATTGCCAGAATGAATCCCACGGTGCCGTACACCCGCACCGGCGGAAAGTCCTTTACCGTGTCAAAGCCGTGCTTCTCCAGGCAAAAATAGGAAATGGCGTTGGAGAGCGCGATGGTCGGCATATAGACCATGGCGTTGAACAGCATTACCCAGAACATCAGCATCGGTTGCTCAACCTGCGCCGCACAGTACAGCGCCAGCGCCCCGAGCAGGTGGCAAAGCGCATACAGGTAGTTGGCCCTCATCCAACGGTCGGCGATGATGCCCGCCAGGCCCGGCATGATCAGCGCCGCGATCCCCTTGGCGCTGTAAACCATTCCCACCTGCATGCCGCTGAAATGCAGCGTGTTGATCATATAGGAGCCCAGCGTCACCAGCCAGGCGCCCCAGATAAAGAACTGCAGGAAAATCATCACCTTCAATCGTGTTTTTATCGCCATCGCCATCACCTTGTTATTATGCTTTCAACGATGATTGGTGCGGCGGGCCCCCTGCAGCCCGCCGCCGGTTTGCTTACGGTGTCACAGCGTTTTGAACAGCTCGCGGATAAGGCGCATGAAATCGTCCGCCGCCAGCGCCGCGCAGCTGAGCGTTTGTTCGTGAGAAAGAGGCGTATCCGACAGCCCTTCGGCGTAGTTGGTCATCGCGGACACCACCAGCACCTTGAGGCCGCAGTGGCGCGCCGTCAGGACTTCCGGCACGATCGACATGCCCACGACGTCGCAGCCGAGGGTCTGCATCATGCGGATCTCCGCCGGCGTTTCGAAGTTCGGCCCGGTGTAAGCGGCGAACACCCCTTCCGCCAGCGGGATGCCCGCGCTTTCGGCCACCGCCGCCAATTGGGCGCGCAGATCGCGATCGTAGGCGTTCGCCAGGCTGAAGAAGCGCGGCCCGAAGCGCTCGTCGTTGGCGCCGACCAGCGGCGATTCCGGCATGAAATTGATATGATCGGTAATGGCCACCAGGCTGCCCGGCGCTACCGAGCGGCGCAGCGAACCGGCGGCGTTGGTCGCCAACAGAAATTCGCAGCCCAGCAGTTTGAAGGTGCGCACTGCGGTGGTCATCACCTGCATGCCGCGCCCTTCATAGAAGTGGCCGCGCCCTTTCATGCACAAGACCGGCACGCCCTCCAGCTTGCCGGCGACCAGTTGCCCGGCGTGGCCGGCGACGCCGCTCACCGGGAAGCCCGGCAGCGCCGCGTAATCGAGGGTGACGGTTTCGGTCATCACCTCCGCCAGAGCGCCGAGACCGGAGCCGAGAATCAAGGCCGCTTTCGGCTGAAAACCCGGCAGACGTGCGCGGACAACATCGGCGCAGATAAAAGCATCTTCTTGATTAAACATCGTATTCTCTCTTTAAGCGGGGGACAATAAGCCCCATAGTAGAGAGCGAGGCGCAGCCGAGACCAATACATTCTTGGCGGCCGATTTATTCCATTTATCTATAAGTTGAGCTGCGTCACAGGAGGCGATACCCCGGATGAACCCGCCCCATGCCCTGCCCGATCCCGGTCGGATTAACTTCCGCCTGCTGCACTATTTCCGCGTGGTGGCGGAAGAGATGAATTTCACTCAGGCGGCGCGGCGGTTGAATATGTCACAGCCGCCGCTCAGCAAGCACATCAAAGAGCTGGAGAGCCAGCTCGGCGTGGTGCTGTTCAAACGCACCACCCGCTCCATGACGCTGACGCCGGCCGGCCGCACGCTGCTGCGCAACGTCGAGCGGCTGCTGGATCAGGCCGACAGCGCGCTGCATCAGGTGCAACAAATGGGGCGCGGCGAAGGCGGCCACATGGTGGTCGGCATGGTCGGCACCTCGGCCTGGGGCGGCTTGATTGCGGCGCTGCGGCGGTTCAGCGAGCAGAGCGTCGGCGCTACCTGGTCGTTGAATGAGCTGACGCCCAGCCAGCAAATCGCCGCGCTGCAAAAGCGGCATATCGATATCGGGGTATGGCGAGAGGCGCAGCAGCAGACGCTGCCGGGATTGAGCTGCCAACGGCTGGCGCGCGAAAGCATCGCCGTGGTGCTGCCGCTCGATCATCCGCTGGCGCAGCAGGAAAACATTCCGCTGGCGGCGCTGCAAAACGACAGCTTCATCGTGCTGCCGCCGCATGAGGCCAGCCTGGGGCTGTACCTGCACAATCTGTGTCTGCAGCAGGGATTTTTGCCGGACGTCGCTTATCAGGTCAATGAACCGCAAACCCTGCTGGCGCTGGTGGCGGAAGGCTGCGGCATTACCCTGCTGCCGGACAGCTACGGCCGCATCCCGTGGCCCAGCGTGCGGTTTTGCTCGCTGCAGCAGGCGCCCCCGGCGGATCTGTATGCGGTATACCGTACCGACAGCATCACGCCGGTGGTGCAGGCTTTTTTGGCGATGCTGCGGGCGCCCTAAGCGGCCCGCAGAGCGGGTTACATCGTCGGCTGCACCATCAGCTGGCCGGCGGTGCCGCGATCGGCCATCTCCAGCGTCTGGCTGTAATACAGGAACGGGAAGTGTTCGGAGGTGGATTGGTTGAAATACACCAGCAGCTCGACGTCGCCATCGACCCAGACGGTATCCTTCCAGCCGCGATCTTCCGCCATCGGCTGCGCGCCGTTGACGCGTTTAATCAGGAACTGCACGCCCTGAATATGGAACGACTGCGGCGTATCCGCATGAATGTTCCAGCGTTCCCAGGTGCCTTGCTGCGCCTGTACGTCGATGCGGTTCATGTCCCAAATTGCGCCGTTGATGCCGACGCCGCCGTCGCCCAGGCGGAAATCGCGGGTGCGGCTGGCGCTGCCGTCCAACAGCTGATCCGCCAGCAGGCGCATCGGCAGGTTGTCGGTCACCAGCGGCAGCAGGCCGGTCGGGCGCAGCGTCAGCACCTGGGTGGACACCAGAATGCTCGACGGCTCGAACAGGCCGCGCAGGCGATCCATGATGCCCGCCGCTTCACCGGCGGTGATGGTCACCTCGTCGCCCTTCGACATGTCGATCAGCACTTCCCGGCGCTCGCCCGGCGCCAGCGACAGCTGCTGCACCGCAACCGGCGCAGGCAGGAAGCCCTGATCGCTGGCGATCACGTTGAACGGCCGCCCGTCGCTGAGCTGCAGGGTATAACGCCGCGCGTTGGAGGCGTTGAGCAAACGCAAACGCACCCAGCCGCGCGACACGTCGACATACGGGTTTTGCACGCCGTTGACCAACAGCGTATCGCCGACGAAGCCGCCCTGCGACGGCGCATCGTATTGCGGCGTGCCGAAGTTATCGAAGCGTTTGTCCTGAATGATCAGCGGGAAATCGTCGACGCCGTAGTGGTTGGGCAGCGGCAGCGCTTTGCTGACGGCATCCTCCACCAGCCACAGCCCGGCCAGCCCGTTGTACACGTGCGGCGCCATGCGGTTTGGCGTGTTGGCGTGGTACCAGCAGGTAGCCGCCGCCTGACGAATGGGCAGCACCGGCGACCAGTCAACGTTGGGCGACATCATACGCGGCGCGCCGCCCATCAGCGTGCCCGGCACCTGCAGACCGCTGATGGTCATCGCCACCGGCTCCTGCAGGCGGTTGCTGTAGATCAGTTTGACGTCGTCGCCGCTGTAAACCCGCACCGTCGGCCCCAGGTACATGCCGTTGATGCCCCACACCGCCGCTTTGCGGTTATCCATAAACGCCCAGTGGGCGCGCTGCAAGGTCAGGAACAGCGGCTGACCGCGGCGAGACTCCAGCAGCGGGGGAATGGGTAATGGGGTCTGCGTTCCGCTCGCCTCAGCCCTCAGCGGCACGGCGCCCGCGCACAGCGCCAGGCCCGATGCCTGTAAAAACTGACGTCGACTGAGTGACATATTTTCTCCATGAAAAGCAATAACTAAACCGTGTGCAAAACCCAAACGCCCGCCAATCAAGATTAGCAGGCGCTCAGGCGTTAACGGCGCTGAACGCCAATTAAAAAACTCTTCTTTGAAGCCGGTAGACTCTTATTTTTTGGCGGCGTTGCGCTGGGCGACTTCGGCGTCCAATTCGGCGATTTTCGCCTCCATCAGCTCGCGGCAATGGGCCGCCAGCTCGCGCACGTTTTCTTTGCCGTATTTGCTGGTATCCACCGGCGCCAACATCTCGACGATCACATGGCCGTTATTCCAGCGATTAAGATTTATATTACCGCTGGTGGTGGATACGCAGATAGGCACAATCGGCACGCCGGCGGCGATGGCCGCGTGGAACGCGCCGGTTTTAAACGGCATCAGCCCACGGCCGCGGCTGCGGGTCCCTTCCGGGAACATCCAGATCGAAATGTCTTTCTTCTTGAACTGCTCCGCCACCTGGGCGATGGTGCCGTGCGCCTTGGCGCGATTATCACGATCTATCAGCAGATTACCGGTCAGCCAATACAGCGGGCCGAAAAACGGGATCCACACCAGACTTTTTTTACCGACCGTCACGGTGCGCGGCTGCACGATATTAGAGGCCGTCACCATGTCGTAGTTATTTTGGTGGTTGGCGATATAGATGCAGTTGCCGTTGTTGGCCGCATCGGCCGGCACGCGGGTTTCAACCTTGATGCCGAACAGCGTCGACAGACGGCCGAAAAGATGGCCGAAGGTCGCCACATGGCGAGGATTACGCGGACTGAACAAGCAATAAACCGAACCGAAAATACACACCAGAATACAGAAAAGAGTGGCGAGAACGGCACGCAAAATCAATAACATAACAACCTCATTAGCACACTGCCAACGCAGTTTACTTCGCTGCGCAGATTCCTTTACTCATTATTTGCCGACTAGGCGGAAAGCACGCCTATGTCGCCTGCATTTCTCGCTATTTTCCCGCCAGGCGGCAGTACGCACAATAATTTTATGCGCAGAAATGTTAACTATTTGGAAAATAAACGCCAGCAAAAATAAATAAGGCGGCCACAGCATGCTGCGACCGCCCGTTAACGCGGGTGCCAACGCTTACTCTTCGCTGTCGCCACCCGACGCCCGCACCGGCGCATCCACTTCGACGCGATCGATGCGCTGCAGGCCGCGCGGCAGTTGGGTGCCCTTGCGGCCGCGTTCCGCACGGAACTTCTGCAGATCTTCCGGACGCAGCGTCAGCTTGCGTTTGCCGACGTGCAGCGTGACGGACGCCTGCGGCGGCAGCACGAACAGCCAGGCCAGCTTGTCTTCACCGGCGGCGGCCTGCGCCGCCGGAATGGAGACGATCTTGTTGCCCTTGCCCTTCGACAGCTGCGGCAGATCGGCGACCGGGAACATCAGCATGCGCCCGGCGGCGGTGATCGACAGCAGCATATCGTCTGCGCCGTGGATCTCCATCGGCGGCAGCGCTCTGGCGTTGTCCGGCAGCGTGATCATCACCTTGCCGGCGCGGTTGCGCGCCACCAGATCGTTAAAGGTGCAGACGAAACCGTAACCGGCGTCGGACGCCATCAGCAGCTTCTGATCGTCGGCCGCCATCAGCACCTGCTCGATGGTGGCGCCCGGCGGCGGCGTCAGCTTGCCGGTCAGCGGCTCGCCCTGCCCGCGCGCCGAAGGCAGCGTCATCGGATCGAGCGCATAGCTGCGCCCGGTAGAGTCGATAAACACCACCGGCTGATTGCTCTTGCCGCGCGCCGCGCCGCGGAAGCTGTCGCCGGCCTTGTAGCTCAACCCGGTCGGATCGATGTCATGGCCCTTGGCGCTGCGCACCCAGCCCATTTCCGACAGCACGATGGTCACCGGCTCGGACGGCACGAAGTCGTGCTCGCTCATCGCCTTGGCTTCCGCGCGCTCGGTCAGCGGCGAACGGCGATCGTCGCCGTAGGTCTGCGCATCGGCCTGGATCTCTTTCTTAATCAGCGTATTCAGCTTGCGTTCGGACGCCAGCAGCGCCTGCAGCTGATCGCGCTCTTTCGCCAGTTCGTCCTGCTCGCCGCGGATCTTGACCTCTTCCAGCTTGGCCAGGTGACGCAGTTTCAGCTCGAGGATCGCTTCCGCCTGGGTATCGGAGATGCCGAAACGCTGCATCAGCACCGGCTTCGGCTCATCCTCGCTGCGGATGATGTGGATCACCTCGTCGATGTTGAGGAACGCCACCAGCAAACCTTCGAGGATATGCAGGCGCTTGAGCACCTTCTCGAGGCGGTAGTTCAGGCGGCGACGCACCGTATCGCGACGGTAGGCCAGCCATTCGGTGAGGATCTCCACCAGCCCTTTCACCTGCGGGCGGTTGTCCAGACCGATCATGTTCATGTTGATGCGGTAGCTGCGCTCCAGATCGGTGGTGGCGAACAGGTGATTCATCACCTGCTCCAGATCGATGCGGTTGGAACGTGGCACGATCACCAGACGCGTCGGGTTCTCGTGATCGGATTCGTCGCGCAGGTCTTCGACCATCGGCAGCTTCTTGGCGCGCATCTGGCTGGCTATCTGCTCCAGCACCTTGGCGCCGGAAACCTGATGCGGCAAGGCGGTGATCACCGCGCTGCCATCCTCTTTCTTCCACACGGCGCGCATGCGCACCGAGCCGCGGCCGCTCTGGTAAATTTTGCGAATTTCATCGCGCGGGGTGATGATCTCGGCTTCGGTCGGGAAGTCCGGCCCCTGCACGAACTCGAGCAGGTCATCGAGCGAAGCGCCCGGCTTGTCGAGCAGCGCCACCGCGGCGGCGGCGACTTCGCGCACGTTGTGCGGCGGAATGTCGGTCGCCATGCCGACCGCGATGCCGGTGGTGCCGTTCAGCAGGATGTTCGGCAGGCGCGCCGGCAACATCTTCGGCTCTTGCAGCGTGCCGTCAAAGTTCGGGATCCAGTCGACCGTGCCCTGGCCCAGTTCGGCCAGCAAGACCTCGGCGTATTTGGACAGGCGCGATTCGGTATAACGCATCGCCGCGAACGACTTGGGATCGTCCGGCGCACCCCAGTTCCCCTGGCCGTCCACCAGCGGATAGCGATACGAGAACGGCTGCGCCATCAGCACCATGGCTTCATAACACGCGCTGTCGCCGTGCGGGTGATATTTACCCAGCACGTCGCCCACGGTGCGGGCGGACTTCTTGAATTTGGCGCTGTTGGTCAGCCCCAGTTCAGACATGGCGTAGATGATGCGGCGTTGTACCGGCTTCAAACCGTCGCCAATGTACGGCAACGCCCGATCCATGATGACGTACATGGAATAGTTCAGATAGGCGTTTTCAGTGAATGTGTGCAGCGGTAAACGCTCTACACCGTCATGAGTCAGATCACTCATTACTCAATTATCCTCAGACCGTGGCTTGGCAATCCCTTGGACGACAAAAGGCATCGCTTGTCGATTCTGCCCGCGATAGTAACCCATCTGCAGGGTGGCTGTCACAGTTGGCGCAAGGATCGCCGGCGGCGGCCGGTTGCGCGCTGCGGTTTATGCAAAATTTCGCTGTCTGGCGGCCCGTTTATTGACTGGCAGTCAACACTGTTGTGCGCTGGATCGCATTTTTACTTGCCTGCCTAACGATTACACTCGTCGCCAGCGAGCTGGTTTCCGCCTTTTCGGCGGGAAGCATGCCATATCTTAACTCTGACGGGAGCCGCGAAAGATGAGCAATATCCTGATTATCAACGCTAAAAAACAATTCGGCCATTCTAACGGCGAACTCAACCAAACCCTGAGCGACGTGGCGGAAAGCTTCCTGCGCGATCTGCAGCACGATGTGCAGGTCACCGTGGTCGACGACGGTTATGACATCGAAGCAGAGGTAAAGAAATACCTGTGGGCCGACGCGGTCATCTACCAGATGCCGGGCTGGTGGATGGGCGAACCCTGGATCCTGAAAAAATACATCGATGAAGTGTTCACCGCCGGTCACGGCAGCCTGTATGCCAGCGACGGCCGCTCTCGTTCTGACGAAAGCAAAAAATATGGCTCCGGCGGCCTGATCCAGGGCAAAAAATACCTGCTGAGCCTGACCTGGAACGCCCCGCTGGAGGCCTTCACCGATCCCGATCAGTTCTTCCACGGCGTCGGCGTCGACGGCGTTTACCTGCACTTCCACAAGGCCAACCAGTTCCTGGGAATGGAAGCGCTGCCGACCTTTATCTGCAATGACGTGATAAAACAACCGGATATCGAAGCGGACATCGCACGTTATCGCGAGCATCTGGCGAAAATTTTTGCTTAACTGACGCAGAACATACTCATCAACGAGGTAAGCATGATCACCGTAATCGCAGAAATCAAAGTGAAACCCGGCCACCGCGCCACCGTACTGCAAGCCATTGAAAAGCTGGTGCCGCTGGTGCTGGCGGAAGAGGGTTGCGGCGAATACACGCCGATGGTCGACAGCAATACCCAGGCGCCGTGGCAGAAGCGGTCGCCGGATTCGGTGTTCATGCTGGAGAAATGGGAAAGCATGGCGCATCTGGAAAAACATCTGGCCATTGAGCACATGCTCAAACACCGCGACACCCTCAAAGACAGCGTGCTGGACACCGAGATCTACATCCTGGAAAACGCCCTGTAAGCTCCGCCTTATAACGTCTGCGCGTCGATGTGCGCGCTGACGTAGTCAAGAAAACAGGTGATGCGCGCCGCCAATTGCGTATTGCGGTAATACACCGCATTAATCGGCTGGCGCACGTCCAGCGTCTCCTGCTCCAGCAACGTCACCAACTTGCCCGCTTCCCGATCGCGTCGGGTCATAAAGTCTGCCAGCTGTACGATCCCCTCGCCCCGCAGCGCCAATTGCCGCAGCGTTTCACCGCTGGACGCCGAGATCGTCGGCGTGATGGTGAAATGCGGCGCCTGGCGATAGCGCAACGGCCATTGGTTCAGCGATTCCGGTTGGGTAAAACCGAGCAGACAATGCCGGTGCAACGCCTCCACGCTCTGCGGCGTGCCGTGCTTCTGCAGATAAGCCGGGCTGGCGAGGATGCGCAACCGGCTGGCGCCCAGCGCGCGCGCATGAATGGTCGAATCGCGCAACGCGCCGATGCGAATGGCGATATCCGTACGTTTTTCCAGCAGATCGATGATCAGATTGTCGGTGTTCAGCTCGAGCGAAATTTGCGGATAACGTTCCCTGAACCCTGCCACCAGCGGCACGATGACGTGCTCCATAAAAGGCGCAGCCGCATTGATCCGCAGTCGCCCGGCCGGCATCTGCCGGCGCACCGCCATTTGTTCTTCGGCATTTTCCACCGAGTTGATGATCGTACGCGCATGGCTCAGGAAGCTTTGCCCCTCTTCGGTCAGCTCCAGGCGACGCGTAGTGCGGCGCATCAGGGTGGTATCGAGCTTATTCTCCAGGCGGCTGAGCGCGCGGCTGATGCCGGAAGTCGTCTGGCCGAGCTGATCGGCGGCGGCGGTGATGGAACCGCTGTCGACCACCGAAGTGAACGCCAGCAATTCTTCGAGCGTGATCTTCATGCATTCCGGCCCAGGTTATCGGGCGCCGCATGAACGCCCTGCGGGAAAGCCGGCCCGGTGTTTCACCGGGCCAGGGTCAGGCTCAGACCGCCAATTCGGCCATGTCGCCCTTGTCTTGCAGCCAGTTGCGGCGATCTTCCGAACGCTTCTTGGCCAACAGCATGTCCATCACCGCCAGCGTCTGATCGACATCATCTTCCGCGACCGTCAATTGCACCAGACGGCGGGTGTTCGGATCGAGGGTGGTTTCGCGCAGCTGCAGCGGGTTCATCTCGCCCAGCCCTTTAAAGCGCTGGACGTTCGGCTTGCCTTTCTTGCGCTTCAGCTGTTCCAGCACGCCGGCTTTCTCTTCTTCATCCAGCGCGTAGAACACCTCTTTACCGAGATCGATGCGGTACAGCGGCGGCATGGCCACATAAACGTGCCCGCCTTTCACCAGCGAACGGAAGTGGCGCACGAACAGCGCGCACAGCAGCGTAGCGATGTGCAGGCCGTCGGAGTCCGCATCCGCCAGGATGCAGATTTTGCCGTAGCGCAACTGGCTGAGATCTTCGCTGTCCGGATCGATGCCGATCGCCACGGAAATGTCATGCACTTCCTGCGAGGCCAGCACTTCGTCCGAGGAGACTTCCCAGGTATTCAGGATCTTGCCCTTCAGCGGCATGATCGCCTGATATTCGCGATCGCGCGCCTGCTTGGCCGATCCGCCCGCCGAGTCCCCTTCCACCAGGAACAGTTCGGTCATGGCCAGATCCTGCGAGGTGCAGTCCGCCAGCTTGCCCGGCAGCGCCGGCCCGCTGGTCAGCTTCTTGCGCACCACTTTCTTGGCGGCACGCAGACGGCGTTGGGCGCTGGAAATCGCCAGCTCGGCCAGCTGTTCCGCCGCCTGAACGTTCTGGTTCAGCCACAGGCTGAAGGCATCTTTCACCACGCCGGAAACGAAGGCCGCGCACTGACGCGAAGAGAGACGCTCTTTGGTCTGCCCGGCGAACTGCGGATCCTGCATCTTCACCGACAGCACGTAAGCGCAGCGATCCCAAATATCCTCCGCCGACAGCTTCACGCCGCGCGGCAGGATGTTGCGGAATTCGCAGAACTCGCGCATCGCGTCCAGCAGCCCCTGACGCAGGCCGTTGACATGGGTGCCACCCTGCATGGTCGGGATCAGGTTGACGTAGCTTTCGGTCAGCAGCTCGCCGCCTTCTGGCAGCCACAGCAGCGCCCAGTCCACCGCTTCGGTATCACCGGCGAAATTGCCGACGAACGGCGCTTCCGGCAGGGTGATCAGGCCGTTAACCGCTTCCATCAGGTAGTCGGTCAGGCCGTCCTGGTAGCACCAGCGCTGCTCGGTGTTGTTCACCTTGTCGATAAAATAGATCTCAACGCCGGGGCACAGCACCGCTTTGGCTTTCAGCAGGTGAGTGAGGCGCGACACCGAGAAACGCGGGCTGTCGAAGAACTGTTCGTCCGGCCAGAAGTGCACGCTGGTGCCGGTGTTGCGTTTGCCGCAGGTGCCGGTCACCGTCAGATCTTGCACTTTGTCGCCGTTTTCGAAGGCGATGCCGTAAACGTTGCCGTCGCGGCGCACGTTGACTTCCACCCGCTTCGACAGGGCGTTGACCACCGAGATCCCAACGCCGTGCAGGCCGCCGGAGAACTGGTAGTTTTTATTCGAGAATTTACCGCCGGCGTGCAGTCGGCACAGGATCAACTCAACCGCCGGCACGCCCTCTTCCGGGTGGATGTCCACCGGCATGCCGCGGCCGTCGTCGATCACTTCCAGCGACTGATCGGCGTGCAGGATCACGTCGATACGCTTGGCGTGTCCGGCCAACGCTTCGTCGACGCTGTTATCGATCACCTCTTGGCCGAGGTGGTTTGGGCGCGTCGTGTCGGTATACATGCCGGGACGACGGCGCACTGGTTCTAGACCGCTGAGTACTTCAATGGCATCAGCGTTATAGCTGGATTGAGTCATCGTTGATTATTTTTTCGTGGTTAAAGGGAGGTGCCGGAACGGTCCGTCAGACCGCGTTTAGCCCTAAAAAATCCACAATCTGGGGGAAGTAGTGCTCGAAACCGACGAAGGCGTGGTTTCCACCCGACTCCACCGTTTGCCGACACGCGGTGTAATACGCCACTGCCTGGCCGTAATCGAGAATTTCATCGCCCGTTTGCTGCAGCAGCCAGATTAAATCCGGCGACTCCAAAGGATCGATCTGCATCACTTTCAGATCGTAAACGTGACGAGACTCTAACACATATTGCTGGCCGGTGTAGGGGTTCTCGTTGGCGCCGAGATAGTCGACCAGCAGCTCAAACGGCTTGACCGCCGGGTTGACCACCACCGCCGGCAGCGAAAAACACTGCGACAGCCAGGTGGCGTAATAGCCGCCCAGCGAGGACCCCACCAATCCGAGCGTTTGTCCGGCGCGTTCCAGCACCAGATTTTCCAGCATTTCGGCGGCCTCCGCCGGAAAGGCCGGCAACTGCGGCACCAGCATCTCGATAGCGGGATGGTGTTCGGCCAGCCAGGCCTTGAAGGCCACCGCCTTGGCCGACTGCGGCGAGCTGTTGAAACCGTGCAGGTAGAGCAGTGTCGAAGGCATCAGTATCCATCCGAGTCCATATCGGGGCGGAAATCGTCGTTTTCCAGGCGGAACACCTGCGTCTCGACGCGGCCGTCCGGCAGCAGATCGAGGTAACGCCAGCCGGGGGAGACGTCGTCGATGGTAAAGTTAGTGCAGTGCGGCTTGAATTGCACGCAGGTGGACGGCGTCGCCAACAGACGCCGGCCCTGCCATTCCAGATCCAGATCCTGGTGAATATGACCGCACACCACGGTATTCACCTTCGGGTAGCGCAACAGGATCGCGCCCAGCATATGCGGGTTGCGCAGGCTGTGCTGATCGAGCCAGGTGCAGCCGGAAGGCAGCGGATGGTGGTGCAGCAGCAACAGCGTGTAACGCTCGGGGTGCGCCTGCAGGCAGCGCTCCATCCACTCGAGCTGGTATTCGCTCAGCTCGCCGTGCGGTACGCCGAACACCTGGCTGTCCAACATCAGCACCTGCCAGTTATCGCCCAGCAGCACCTGCTTGGAAGGGGCGATGCCGGCGGCGGCCAACGCGTCGACCATCGCCGGTTGGAAATCGTGGTTGCCCGGCAGCCACACGCACGGGGCCGGCAGTTGCGCGATGCCGGCGGCGAAGTGGCGGTACGCCTCCTGCGAATGATCCTGCGCCAAATCTCCCGTGGCGACGATCAAATCGACATCGCGGCGCTGCGCCTGAATGGCGTCCAGCACCGCGTGATAGCTGCGATAGGTATTGATGCCGAGCAACGTCTCGTGTTCGCCGGCAAAAAGGTGGGTATCTGTTATTTGTAGAATCCTGACCGCGGCCCCACTCGCCACGGGCAGTTTAAACAGGCTTTCCAAATGGTGTCCTTTGTTATTTCAGTCTGTCTAACAAACCGGAACCGCCATCGCTCCATGCGCCAAACAGTAGCGCAGCCAATCAGCAAGAAACTGGTTAATTTGATGCTTTTCGTCGCGTTGATGCAACTTTTTATTAGGATAATCATAACGCGCTTTAAAGCGGTAGATCTGCTGACTGGAACACACTTCCGCAACCATGGCGTCATGGTATAACCGCACCGTCATCGCGGGCAGGCTCCAGTAGCTGACCGCCGGAAAGATCTGCTCGATCTCCACCAGCGACGTGTAACGCGTGGACTCAACGATGGTCAAACGATAGCCGGCGCCGTTCACCTGATAAGTCACCGTTTCGCCCGCTTCGTCGTTGCGCGGCAGCAAGCGGCGCAATTGCGCGAAGTTGGTTTCGCACAATCTCATCATTTCGGGGAAATCAGGGGTATAGCGCTGTTTCATTAATTGGCCCACTCTTTTCTCAACGATTCATGGTGCAACGCCAGCCACTGCAATGCAATCACTGATGCGGCGTTATCGATCGCGCCCTCTTCCACCCAGCGGTAAGCCTGCTCGCGGCTGACCACATGGACGCGAATATCTTCATGCTCTTCCGCCAGGCCGTGGATGCCTTCGGCGGTGCCGGCGTCCACCTCGCCGACCATGATCGACAAGCGTTCGCTGGTGCCGCCGGGGCTGGCCAGATAGCTCAGCACCGGCTTGCAGCGCCCGACCACCACGCCGGCTTCTTCCTGCGCTTCGCGGCGGCACACGTCTTCGACGCTTTCGCCGGTTTCGATCATACCCGCCACCATTTCCAGCAGCCAGGGCGAATTACTGGTATCGACCGCGGCGATGCGCAGTTGTTCAATCAGCACCACTTCATCGCGCACCGGGTCGTAGGGCAGCAGCACCGCCGCATGGCCGCGTTCAAAAATTTCACGCGTGATTTCAGGACTCATTTCGCCATTGAACAAGCGATGGCGAAACCGGTATAAATTGAGTGAAAAAAAACCACGGTACAGCGTCTCGCGTGCAATAATTTCTACATCTTTTTTATCGAAGGTGACGGGTGACGGCTGCGAACGGTTCATGCGCGAATTCTCCTGCGTGAGTATGCCGATAAAATAAACGGTTTTGATGACAGAAACAGCGGGTCTCACCGCCGCCGCTTTATGTTAGGCTGTTTTTCGCCGCCGGACGCGGCGCGTTTGTGCGCTCGCGGGTAATAGCGGGAAACAATCCTGATTGTCAGCCATAATATCAGCTGCAGTCGGCCCGGGCAGTACGCCAAGGTAAATGGGCGGTCTGAAAGGTAAAAGTTACGTGAGATGGCACATTCAGCCACCTGATGCGTACCGCAGACTCTGCTAGAATCGGCAACTATTTCGTCTATCGTCAGCGCTAACATAGCAATATTGCTGCACAACAAGGAATGCAAATGAAGAAACTGCTCCCCCTTCTTATCGGACTGAGCCTGGGCGGCTTCAGTGCAATGAGCCAGGCAGAGAACCTGCTGCAGGTCTACAAACAGGCCAGGGAAAGTAACCCGGATCTGCGCAAAAGTGCTGCTGACCGCGACGCCGCATTCGAAAAGATCAATGAAGCGCGCAGCCCGCTGCTGCCGCAGCTCGGTTTAACCGCAGGTTACGATTACACCAACGGTTATCGTGACAGCAATGGCGTTAACAGCAACGTCACCAGCGGTTCGCTGGCATTGACGCAGACCCTCTTCGACATGTCGAAATGGCGCCAGCTGACGCTGCAGGAAAAGAGCGCCGGCATCTCCGACGTCACCTTCCAGACCGCAGAGCAGTCGCTGATTCTCAACACCGCCACCGCCTACTTTAACGTGCTGAAGGCGATCGACACGCTGTCGTACACCCAGGCGCAGAAAGACGCGGTGTACCGCACGCTGGATCAAACCACTCAGCGCTTCAACGTGGGCCTGGTGGCGATCACCGACGTGCAGAACGCCCGCTCGAACTATGACACCGTGCTGGCGGCGGAAGTCTCCGCCCGCAACGATCTGGACAACGCGCTGGAAACGCTGCGTCAGGTCACCGGCAGCTTCTACCCTGAGCTGGCCTCGCTGAACACCGATCGCTTCAGCACCCAGCGCCCGGAAGCGGTGAACAACCTGCTGAAAGAAGCGGAAGCGCGCAACCTGAGCCTGCTGTCCGCCCGCCTGAGCCAGGATCTGGCGCGCGAACAGATCCGCGCAGCCCAAACCGGCTATATGCCGACGATTGACGTCAGCGCGTCAACCGGCATCAGCAATACCAAATACAACGGCTCAAACACCGGCGGCGCGAATGCCGCACGCTACAGCGACTCCGATGCGGGCCAAAATAAAGTGGGCATCAGCTTCAACCTGCCGCTGTACAGCGGCGGCGCGACCAACTCGCAGGTTAAACAAGCGCAGTACGGCTTCGTCGGCGCCAGCGAGCAGCTGGAAAGCGCTCACCGCAGCGTGGTGCAGACCGTGCGTTCATCGTTCAACAACGTTAACGCTTCGATCAGCAGCATCAACGCCTACAAACAGGCGGTGATCTCCGCACAGAGCTCCCTGGACGCGATGGAAGCCGGTTATCAGGTCGGTACCCGCACCATCGTCGATGTGCTGGACGCCACCACCACGCTGTATAACGCCAAACGTCAGCTGTCCGACGCGCGTTATACCTATTTGATCAACCAGCTGAACATCAAGTCGGCGCTCGGCACGCTGAACCAGAACGATCTGCTGCTGCTGAACGGCGCGTTGGGCAAGCCGGTATCGACCGCGCCTGACGCCGTCGCACCGCAAAACCGCGCGCAGGACGCCTATGCGGACGGTTATCAGGACAATGCGCCGATGCAACAGACTGCGGCGCCGGCACCGGCGGCCACTCGCGCATCCGCGCCGGCCGTTACCACCAGCCAACCGGCTCGCCACAGCGGCAACCCATTCCGCAACTGATGTCCGCACGCTGACAAACACGGGGTCCGGCCTGCGCCGCGCCCCGTTTTTTTTGTCCCGATTTTCCCCGCTTCTGCCCGCCGCCTCACAGCCGCCGCTGCGCCAGGTGATATCATCGTCACTCTCGTTTTCGCAGTTGGATGAGGTTCGATGGACAACGATTCACGTTGGCAGCAACTGATTAACGACGGCGAACTGCCGCCGCCGCTGCGCCCGACGCCGGCGGTGTACGCCTCCTGGCTGCGTTGCCGCAGCCTGATGCAGCCCGATGTCTGGCAAGCGCCGCACCGTGCGCAGGGCGCCACCTTCGAATCGATTTGCCGCCGCAAGAACGATCTGCTGACGCTCGGCCAGGCGGCGCTGGAAGACGCCTGTGAATACATGGAGCCGCGGCGTTGCCTGCTGATGATCCTCGACGAGAGCGGCTGCATGCTGTGGCGCTGCGGCGACGCCCAAACCTGGGAACATCTGCAGCAACTGGGGTTCGCCCCCGGCGCTTACTGGGCCGAAGGGCTGATAGGCACCAATGCCCCGGCGCTGGCGGCGGCGGAAGGCCACCCGGTGCGGGTGAGCGGTGAAGAACACGTGCGCCGAGCGCTGCACGGCTGGTCGTTCTGCGCCACGCCGGTCTACGACAACAGCGGCCGCCAGCGCGGCTCGATCGCGCTGGGCTGTCTGCTGGCCGACTGCGCCGCCGGCGATCTGTCGCTGACGCTGGCCATCGCCCGCGAAATCGGCAACTCGCTGAACGCCGACGGCCTGCTGGCGGAATCCAACCGCCATCTGAATCAGCTTTACGGCCTGCTGGACGGCGTGGACGACGGCGTCATGGCCTGGGATCACCGCGGCTACCTGCAATACATCAACCAGCGCGCCGCCGGCCTGCTGAAGCTGGACGAACAGCAGAGCCAGGGCAAACCGTTGGCGCAGCTGTTGACGCTGCCCGCGCTGCTCAAACGCGCCATCGCCGATCGCCAACCGCTGCAACACGTCGAAGTCACCTTCGAAAGCCAGCGGCAGTTTATCGCCGCCTTGCTGACGCTCAAGCCGATTTTCGACGGCGATCGCTGCAGTTTCATCGCCCTGCTGCACCCGCTCGAACGGCTGCGCCAGTATGTCAGCAGCCAGCTGGGGCGCGTCAGCCACAGCTTCGAACAGATGCCTTCCGCCTCGCTGGAAATGCGGCGACTGATCCGTTACGGGCAGCAGGCGGCCAAAGGCCAGCATCCGATCCTGTTGCGCGGAGAAGAAGGCGTTGGCAAAGAGCTGCTCAGCCAGGCTATCCACAACGCCGGCGAACGCGCCGCCGGGCCGTATATCGCCCTCAACTGCCAACTGCTGCCGCAGGCGCAGGGGCTGCGTGAGCTGCTGGGCAGCGACGCCAGCGAAGAAGAGGCGGGCCAGCTCAGTAAATTCGAATTGGCTAACGGCGGCACGCTGTACCTGGAACAGATCGAATACCTGCCGGCGGAGATGCAGTCGGCGCTGCTGCAGGTGCTGAAAACCGGCGTGGTGATCCGCCTCAATTCCAGCCGAGTGATCCCGGTCGATGTGCGGGTGATCGCCGGCAGCGCCGCCGATCTGCCGCTGCTGGTGCAGCAAAACCGCTTCCGCCGCCAGCTGTTTTACAGCCTGCAGGCGTTCGAGATCCAAATCCCGCCGCTGCGTCAGCGGCTGAGCGATATTCCGCTGCTGGTCAAACACCATCTGCGCACGCTGGAGCAACATTTTCAGTGTCGCTTCCGGGTTGATGACGAGGTGATGGCTCAGCTGGCGCTCTATCTGTGGCCGGGCAACGATTTGGAACTGAAAGGGGTGGTGGAGCGCGCGGCGATGATATGCCACGGCCACCACATCCAGCTGGCGGACCTGCCGGCGCACCTGCTCGGCCACCCGTCGCTGCTGGAAAGCGATCCGCAGCCCGGCGCGCCGCTGTTGACGCTGACGGACATGGAGCGCCAGGCGATCCTGCGGGCGGCGACCGTCAGCCGCGGCCAACTGACGGAAATGGCGCAGTTGCTGGGCATCGGCCGCACCACGCTGTGGCGGAAGATCAAACAGCACGGGATCGACATCCGCCAGTTCAAGCTGCGCGCCTAGTGGCTGAGCTGCAACACCCCGCGCGCGGCGTCCAGCATCGCCTTCTGGCCGCTGCGGGTTTTGCTCAGGCAATCCTGCATGCCGACCACCATCGGAATGCCCATCGCCTTCGCCAGAATGGCGCTGTGCGAGAGGGCATTGCCGCCGCTCAGGCAGATGCCGAGCACCAGTCGGCGATCCAGCATCACTACCTCTGAGGGCATCAGCTCATCCATCACCAGTATTGACGGCTCTGCGAGCGCAATGGTCGGCAGCGGCTGCCCCTGCAGGTGGCACAGCGTGCGGCGCAGCATGTCGCGCACGTCCAGTTCGCGCGCCCGCATGTAGTCGTCATCCAACTCGCGGTACTCTTCGGCGATCGCCTCCAGCACCTGCCGCCAGGCCTGCTCGGCGCTGCACAACTGCTGCGCAATGCGGGTGTAAGCCGCCTGCTGCAGATCCGGATCGTCCAGCAGCATGCTATGGGCGCCGAAGATCGCCGCCTGCGGCTTGCCGATCAGCGTGCCGGTGCGCTCCGCCAGCCGGTTGAGATCGCTCAACGTGTGCTGCAGCGCCTCCCGCAGGCGTTGCTGTTCGCCCAACACCTCGTCCGCGCCGATCCGGCGCTCGGCGGCTGACGGCCAGACACTGCGGGCCTGGAACACCGGCCCGCTGGTGACGCTTTCCGCCACCGGAATGCCGTGCAGCGAAGGCTGCTGCCGCTCGGAGACCGTCTCGCCGAAATGCTGCTCCGCCAGCGTTTTGAACGCCGCCAGCGCCTCGTCCGCCTGCGCGCCGTCGGCGATCAAACGGATGGTGTCGCCGTGGCGCACCTGCAGCAGCGCCAGCTGATTGAGGCTGCGCGGATCGACGCACTGCCCCTGTTTTTCCAGCACCAGCTCGGCCTTGAACGGCGCCAGCGCTTCGACCAGCCGCGCCGCCGGGCGCGCGTGCAGTCCGTGCGGGTTCTGCACCGTCCAGGTTGCGCTTTTGCCCTGCACCAGCGGCAAGGCCGCACGCTTCGCGGCCGGTGAAGCCTCGCCCAGCTGCGCTTGCTTGGCCTGCAGCGCCCCCTGCGCCTCCGCCACCACCTGCTCCAGCGAAGCGCCGGAGTTGGCGGCCACCACCGCCGCCAGCGTGCCTTCGATCAGCGGCGCGGCGCACAGCCGCACCTTGGCGGCCAACTCCGGATCCAGCAGATCGAGCGCGGTTTCGGCACTGAGCAGCGCGCTGCCCAGATCCATCAGCACCAGAATGCCATCGCCGTCGGCGACCGCTTCGATCGCCTCCATGACGTTGACCGCGTCGGTACCGATCGGGTGCTCCTCGTCATCCACGCCCGCCGCCAGCGCCAGCTTGCAGCCGTCGCCGCGCATCATCTGCCGCGCCAGTTGCTCAACGCCGCGCGCCAGCAACGCGCTGTGCGACACCACCACGATATTAATCATCTCGCCTCCTGCTAACTGCCGGCGACCTCGGCCAGCGTTTTCATCATCAGCATCACCGAAGTGGCGCCGGGATCCTGGTGGCCGATGCTGCGCTCGCCCAGGTAACTGGCCCGCCCCTTGCGCGCCTGCATGGTGATGGTGCTCTCCACCGCCCGCTCGGCGCTGTCGGCGGCGCGCTGCAGCGCCTCCGCCACGCTCAGGTTCTGCTGCGCGGACTGGCCGAGGCTTTCCACCACCGGCCACCAGGCATCGCACATGGTCTTGTCGCCCGGCTCCGCCTTGCCGCGCATCACCACGCCTTCCACCCCTTCCTGCATCATTTGATGCAGCTCCGCCAGATCCAGGCTTTGCTTGGCGTTCGCCGCCTGCGCCGCGCGGATGAAGAAGGTGCCGAACAGCGGACCGCTGGCGCCGCCTACGCTCGACAGCAGCGTCATGCCGGTGTTTTTCAGGATAAAGCCGATATCCTTGTCCGCCACCGACGGCAGCTTTTCCACCACCTTATTGAAACCGCGATTCATGTTCAGGCCGTGGTCGGCATCGCCGATCTCGGTGTCCAGTTGGGTAAGAAAATCGCGCTCCCGGCTGAACACTTCGCCGCAACGCATCAGCCAATCGACGACCTGTGGTTTGGTCAACGCCATAATTCCTCCTCAGCAACCCCAACGCAGCGCAGGCGTTTTCACCGGCGCATCCCACAAGGACAACAGTTCGTCGTCCACGTTCAACAACGTGATGGACACGCCCTGCATATCGAGCGAAGTGCAATACGCGCCCACCAGGTTGCGTTCGATGATGATGCCCGCTTCGGCGCAGCGCTCCGCCAGCCGATGGTACACGCCGTACAGCTCGGACAGCGGCGTGGCGCCCAGGTTGTTGACCAACGCGATCACCCGATCGCCGCGCGTCAGCGGCTGCTTGGTCTGCATCTCGTCGCGCCACTCGCCCTGTTGGCGATCCCAAACGCGGATCGTGCGCTGATAGTGGCCGTGGTCAATCAGCGTATGGAACATGTCATCCACCGCCGCGTTGAGCGTGGTGAACGGACGGCGCGCAATGCCCGGTTCGCCGTGAATGCCGACGCCGAACTCCATCTCATTCTCCGCCAGGGTGAACGAGGGTTTGCCGGCGGCGGGGACGGTACAGGCGCCCAGCGCGATACCGATCGAATGCCCGTGGTTGTTGATGCGATGCCCCAGCGTCACCACGCTGTCCAGATCGTCGCCGCGCGCCGCGGCGGCGCCCAGCAATTTCTCCATCAGCACGGTGTTGGCCACCCCGCGCCGCCCGGCAGTGAACAGACTGTCCTTGACCGCCACGTCGTCATCCACCAGCACCGTCGCCACCGCGACGCCGCTGTCGTGCAGCAGCTCGGTGGAGGTTTCGAAGTTGAGCACGTCGCCGGTGTAGTTCTTGATCAGCAGCAGCACCCCGGCGCCGCCGTCGATCGCCTGACCGCACTCGTACATTTTATCCGGCGTCGGCGAGGTGAAAATCTCGCCCGGACAGGCGCCGTCGAGCATCCCTTCACCGACGAAACCGCAGTGCATCGGCTCGTGGCCGCTGCCGCCGCCGGACAGGATCGCCACTTTGCCCGCTACCGGCGCGTCGGCGCGGGTGACGAACGCCGGATCCGCATGCACCAGCAACTCGGGATGAGCCTCCGCCAGCCCCTGCAACTGCTCTTCCAACACCGACTCGACCTGATTAATCAGTTTTTTCACGATGGTTTCCTCTGTAAGCCAGGGGCGCGGCGCACCGCGCCCCAACGGTATCAATGACGCAGCAGCCAGGCGGCGCCGAGCCGATCCGCCGTCAGGATCGCCGCCTGCACGCCGGCAGGGGTGACCTTGAACGGCATGTTGTGAATGGTTTCGCCGGCGGCGCAGCTGGCCTCAGCCACCGCCATCGTCTTCGTCGCCGCGTCGCCGGTAACGCCCATCTGCGCCAGCGTGATCGGCAAGCCGATGCCATGACAAAACGCCAGCACGGTTTCAATCTGCGCCATCGGGCTGTTCTGCAGCACCAGCTGCGCCAGGGTGCCGAACGCCACTTTTTCGCCGTGATACAGGTGGTGACACTCCTCCAGCACGGTGAAACCGTTGTGAATGGCGTGCGCCGCCGCCAGCCCGCTGCTCTCGAAGCCGATGCCGCTCAGATACGTATTGGCCTCAATGATGCGTTCCACCGCTTCCGTCACCACGCCGGCCTCGACCGCCAGCTTGGCCTTCACCCCTTCGGCCAGCAGCGTGTCGTAGCACAGCCGCGCCAGACTGAGCGCCGCCAGCGTCGATTTGCCGCCGGCCATGCTGGTGGCCTGAGCGTCGAAGCAGGCCTGCGCTTCGAAATAGGTGGAGAGCGCGTCGCCCATGCCGGCTACCAGCAGGCGCACCGGCGCTTTGGCGATGATGGCGCTGTCCATCACTACCATGTCCGGGTTGCGCGGGTAGATCAGGTATTCGGCGAATTCGCCCTGTTCGGTGTAGATAACCGACAGCGCGCTGGTCGGCGCATCGGTGGAGGCGATGGTGGGAATGAGCACCACCGGCAGCCGTTGGTAGTGGGCGACGGCCTTGGCGGTGTCGAGCGTCTTGCCGCCGCCGACGCCGATCACCCCGCGGCAACCGTGGGTCTGCAGCTCGCGGCCAAGCCGGTCTATCTCTTTACGGCAGCACTCGCCGTTGAAACGGGCCGCATGATGTTTCACGGCGTGCTGCTGCAGGCTGCCCATCAGGGTGTCTCCCGCCAACTGCATCACGAAGTCGTCGGCGATCACGAAATAATGGTCGGCGAGGGATTTGGCGTATTCGCCGACGGCGGCCAGCGCATTGGCGCCCTGAATGTATTTGCCTGGTGACTGGATGATTCTCAACATAACCGGATCCTTGTAGGGAGTTGGCGATGGTAACGTTCAGATATCAGGTGATGACGCGCCGACTTCGCCGCCGGCTTGTTGTTGTGCTTCGACTATGAGCGTCTGCCGCCCGCCTGGCGAGCCACGCGATTTTTGTTCCATTATGGAACATCATCATAGCGATAACGTTTCATGATGAAACGCCAACGCGCGTTTTTTCGCCGCGAAAGCGAACTGGCGCACACCCCAACGTATAACTGCGTAAAGAGTGGATTCTGCGGGCGTTTCAGCTTTAATTTTGACCATGTTTCCCCTATCCTTAGCGCCACTACTGGGAAAGGGCGAAAACAGCCCGCATGATGGGATTGATAACGATGAAACGGACAAAAAACATCAACCAAGAGACGTTCCGCAAATCCTGGCGCAGCTACCGTGTCGCGCCCGTGGCCTTGGCGATCAGCGCCGTCTTTATGCTGGCCGGCTGCGAGAAGAGCGATGAAACGGTCTCCCTGTATCAGAATGCCGATGACTGTTCGCGCGCCAACCCTTCGATGAGCGAGCAGTGCACCACCGCCTACAACAACGCCCTGAAAGAAGCGGCGAAAACCGCGCCGAAATACGCCACCCGCGAAGACTGCGTCGCCGAGTTCGGCGAAGCGCAGTGCACCCAGGCTCCGGCGCAGGCCGGCATGGCGGCGGAATCGCAAAGCAGCGGCAGCTTCTGGATGCCGCTGATGGCGGGCTACATGATGGGCCGCCTGATGGGCGGTTCCGGCTTCGCGCAGCAGCCGCTGTTCACCTCCAAGAACGCCGCCAGCCCGGCGAACGGCAAGTTTGTCGACGCCAGCGGCAAGAGCTACGGCCCGGCCACCGCCGGCGGCCGCACCATGACGGTGCCGAAAACCGCCATGGCGCCGAAGCCTGCGGTCACCAATACCGTGACCCGCGGCGGTTTCGGCGAGACCGTGGCCAAGCAGACCAGCATGCAGCGCAGCAGCGCCACCTCCAACTCCGGCTCTCGCAGCATGGGCGGTTGATGCATGAAACGTATTGCCATTACCGAGCGCCCGGACTGGCGCGAAAAAGCGACCGAGTTCGGCTTCCGTTTCCACACCATGTACGGCGAGCCGTACTGGTGTGAAGACGCCTATTACCAGTTCACGCTGGCGCAGATTGAAGAGATCGAAAACGCCACCGCCGAGCTGCATCAGATGTGCCTGCAGGTGGTGGAGAAAGTGGTCGCCAGCGACGAGCTGATGGCCAAGTTCTGCATCCCGAAACACACCTGGGAATTCGTGCGCAGCTCCTGGCGCACCAACCAGCCGTCGCTGTATTCGCGTCTCGATCTGGCCTACGACGGCGTCAATCCGCCGAAGCTGCTGGAGAACAACGCCGATACGCCCACCTCACTGTATGAAGCGGCCTTCTTCCAATGGCTGTGGCTGGAAGACCAGATCAACGCCGGCAAACTGGATCCGGAATCGGATCAGTACAACAGCCTGCAGGAGAAACTGATCGAGCGTTTCGCCGAGCTGAAAGCGCATCACGGCTTCGGCCTGTTGCACCTGGCCTGCTGCCAGGACAGCGAAGAAGATCGCGGCACGGTGCAATACCTGCAGGACTGCGCGCAGGAAGCCGGTCTGCCGACCGAGTTCCTGTTCATGGAAGAGATCGGCCTCGGCGAGAAAGGCCAGTTCACCGATCTGCAGGATCAGGTGATCGGCAACCTGTTCAAGCTCTATCCGTGGGAATTCATGCTACGCGAGATGTTCTCCACCAAGCTGGAAGACGCCGGCGTGCGCTGGCTGGAGCCGGCCTGGAAAAGCATCATCTCCAACAAGGCGCTGCTGCCGCTGCTGTGGGAAATGTTCCCGAATCACCCTAACCTGCTGCCGGCTTATTTCGCGCAAGACGATCATCCGCCGATGGATCATTACGTCATCAAACCGCTGTTCTCACGCGAAGGCGCCAATATCCAGATCGTCGAAAACGGTCAGGAAGTGGCGCGCGTCGATGGGCCGTACGGTGAAGAAGGCATGATCGTGCAGCAGTTCCATCCGCTGCCGAAGTTCGAAGACAGCTACACGCTGATCGGCAGCTGGCTGGTGAACGATCAACCCTGCGGCATCGGCCTGCGCGAAGATCGCGAACTGATCACGCAGGATCTGTCGCGCTTCTATCCGCACACCATCCTCGGCTGATCGCCCCGCTGAAGGCAAAAACGCCAGTCTCTGACTGGCGTTTTTCTTTAGCCCACCTGCACCGACAGCATGCTCAGCGCCCCCATTTCGATACCGTCGATCGGCACGCTGATGGCCTCTTTTCCATCCCAGCCGCCGAGCACATACAGCAATGGCAGATAGTGTTCCGGCGTCGGGTTCGACAGCGCCGCGCCCTCATGGCGCATGAAATCCACCAGCGGGTGGTTATCGCCCCGATAACGCAGGTTATCCCGGACAAAGTTATTGAAAGACTCCGCCCACGGATAGGCGCTGGTATCGCCCTGCCATTTCACCATGCGCAGGTTGTGCACCACGTTGCCGCTGGCGACGATCATCACACCCTCATCGCGCAGCGCCGCGAGTTTGCGGCCCAGCTCATAGTGGTAAGCCGCCGGCTGAGTGCCGTCGACGCTGAGCTGCACCACCGGGATATCGGCATTGGGATACATCTTGATCAATACGCCCCAGGTGCCGTGATCCAACCCCCACTCGCCGAGATCCGCCGTTACCGGCACCGGCGCCAGAATGTGCTGCAGCTGCGCAGCCAGCGCGGGGGAACCCGGCGCAGGGTAGCGGGTATCAAACAGCGCCTGCGGGAACCCGCCGAAGTCGTGAATGGTTTTGGGTTTTTCCATCGCGGTGACCGCAGTGCCGCGGGTATACCAATGCGCAGAAACCGCCACGATCGCCTTCGGACGCGGCAATGACTCACCCAACGCACGCCATGCCTGGGTGTAGCGGTTGTCCTCCAGCACGTTCATCGGGCTACCGTGGCCAAGAAACAGTGCCGGCATACGAGAGGTGTTCATAGAGGGATCCTTAGTTCAAATTGTGCTATGGCGTTACATTACGCGCTTTGCCGCAGCAACACAGCCGGATAACCGTGATGAAGATATTCAATAAATTTGAATTAAAAATCACAAAAATTCACCGGCAAACAAAAAGTTAAAAAATGCATGATTTTCAAATGATTAATAAAAATCATGAATACCATGGCATTACTGCCACACAGATCTAAATTGTGAACAATTTATGTATTTTTTGTTAACACAATCGATACACTCCTCCTGCCGTCGACAGGGTGTTGGCAGCCCGTCGGCGCTACGGGAATCACGTCTCACCAAGGAGGAATTCATGTTCAGACTCACACTGGCAACCCGCCTGGCGCTTTCCATGTCCTTGTTAGCCACCGGGGCGGCAGCCGCCAAAGCGACGGACAACGCGCCGCTGACGCAGCGCGAAGATCCTTACTTCCTTCAGGCGCAAGCTCAGCTGCAACAGCGACTGAAACAGACCCCAAACACCAACCGCGCTAAAAACGTCATTCTGGTGGTCGGTGACGGCATGGGGTTTTCCACCGTGACCGCCGCCCGTATTTTTGAAGGACAGCAGCGCGGCGTGGACGGCGAATCCAACGTGCTGGCCTGGGAAGCCTTCCCCTATCTGGCGGCAGCCAAAACCTATTCCGCCGACGCCCAAATCACCGACTCCGCGCCCAGCGCGGTGGCGATGACCACCGGCGTCAAAACCATCAACGATCTGATGGGTCTCAACCATACGGCCGCCCTCAACAACTGCGAGGATCAGCAAACCAAGGCCGTCACCACGCTGTGGGAGATGGCCGCAACGCTCGGCATGTCCACCGGCGCCGTGACGACCGCGACCATTACCCACGCCACGCCGGGCGCCACCTATGCCCATATCGCCAACCGCGACTGGGAGTCTGACGCCAAAATGCCGGCGGATACCCTGGCCGCAGGCTGCCGCGACATCGCGCGCCAGCTGGTGGAAATGAAATACGGCAACGGCCTGAACGTGGCGATGGGCGGCGGGCGCGCCAACTTCCTGCCCGACAGCGTGAGCGATCCGGAATATCCCGGCAAGAAAGGCGCCAGAAAGGACGGCCGTGACCTGACGCAGGCCTGGCTGCAACGCTACGGCGAGCGCGGACAATACGTCTGGAATCAGGCCCAGTTCGACAAAATCGAACCGGGCAATGTCGACCATTTGCTGGCCCTGTTCGAGCCGTCGCACATGAACTTCGAGCATGACCGGCGGCAAGACGCGGCGGGAGAGCCTTCGCTGGCGGAAATGACCGGCAAGGCCATCGATATTTTGGCCAGGAATCCCGAAGGCTATCTGCTGCTGGTGGAAGGCGGGCGCGTCGATCACGGCAGCCATAACGGCAACGCCTACCGCACGCTGAGCGACGCGGTCGCCCTGAACGAGGCGGTGAAAACCATTGTCGGCAAGGTCAACCTGGACGAAACGCTGGTGATCGTGACCGGCGATCACAGCCACACGCTGACCATCGCCGGCTATGCCAAGCGCGGCAATCCTATCCTCGGCATTTCCGTCGGCGTCGACGGTAAACCTCGGCTGGGCAGCGACGGCAAGCCCTACACCACCCTCGGTTTCGCCAACGGCCCCGGCGGCGCGATCCCGCTGACCGAGCGCCCGGCATTGACCATGGAGCAAACCACCGCGCCCGACTTTATTCAGCCGGCGCTGGTGCCGCTGAAAAGCGAGACGCACGGCGGGGAAGATCTCGGCATCTACGCCATCGGCCCCTGGGCACATCTGTTCCAGGGTACGGTTGAGGAGAACTACACCTTCCACGTGATGAATTACGCCAGCCGCATCGGCGAACGCCTGTCAGAACGGTAGATACAAAAAAGCCGCATTACGCGGCTTTTTTATCGTTGAAAGCGGCCGGCTATCAGCTGGCTTTTTTCTCGTGCGCCTGGCGGTAGGCCACCAGATCTTCGATGGTCAGCACCACCATGTCGTGCTGTTTGGCGAAGGCGATCACTTCCGGCGCATGCGCCATGCTGCCATCGTCGTTGGTCAGTTCACACAGCACGCCGGCAGGTTTGAAACCGGCCATGGAGACCAGATCGATGGTCGCTTCGGTGTGGCCGCGACGGCTCAGCACGCCGCCCGGCTGCGCGCGCAGCGGGAACACGTGGCCCGGACGGTTCAGGTCGCTCGGCTTGGCGCTGTCTGCCACCGCCGCACGGATGGTGGTCAGGCGATCGGAAGCGGAAACCCCGGTGGTTACGCCCTGCGCCGCTTCGATGGTCACGGTGAAGGCGGTCTGGAACTGGCTGGAGTTGTTGGTCACCATCATCGGCAGCTCAAGCTGCTGACGACGTTCTTCGGTGATGCACAGGCACACGATGCCGCTGCCGTGGCGAATGGTCAGCGCCATCTGCTCAACGGTCATGGTCTCCGCGGCGAAGATCATGTCACCTTCGTTTTCACGGTTTTCATCATCGAGCACCATCACGCCGCGCCCGTTGCGCAGTGCGTCGATCGCGCGTTCAACGCGTTCTGTCGGCGTGCCGAAGTCTGAAAGTAGCGTCTGATTCATGGTAAAAAACCTCATTAAAAATTATGGATTACCAGAACCAGGGCGATCTTGAGGAGTAGCTAGCAATAGCTAAAAAAATAACGCAAGCGGGCGCATGCCCGGCAGATACCGTTACTCTCTCCCATCCGGACTATAACCGTCGGCCCCGGAATTACACCGGATCTGCTGACCTCTAACCGGCCTTTACAGGCTGGCTGAGCGCTCGCGGGCTTTCACCGTAGAAGGTGATTTACCGCCGGTGGGGACTTTCACCCCGCCCTGAGAATAAGCAAGATGACTATAACGCTAATGGATAGACAGGGCAATTGGCAAAAGCACAATTCGGCCACGCGCGGCGAATGCGCTTAATGGTGTTTATCCGGCGGGCAACTCGCATTACACTAAGCGGCAGCTATTAAACTCTGAAAGGGATACGCCATGATTGACCCGAAAAAAATCGAACAAATCGCACGCCAGGTTCATGAGTCCATGCCTAAAGGCGTTCGTGAATTCGGGGAAGACGTTGAGAAAAAAATCCGTCAGGTGCTGCAGTCGCAGTTGACCCGCCTGGATTTGGTTAACCGCGAAGAGTTCGACGTGCAGACTCAGGTGCTGTTGCGCACCCGCGAAAAGCTGGCGCTGTTGGAACAGCGCATGGCCGAGCTGGAAAGCAAGCTGAGCGCGGCGCCGGCCGCCAAACAGGAAGACGAATAATTCCCGCCAAGGGCGCGCACCGCGCGCCCTTGTTCTTTACGTCGCCCGGCGTTAGCCGCGCCCGTCTTTGATCGCTTTGATGATGTTGGTGGTCGACAGGCCGTCTTCAAAGTTCAGCACTTTGACATCGCCGCCGTTGGCCCACACTTCCGCACTGCCGGCAATCTCTTCCGGCTTGTAATCGCCGCCTTTCACCAGCAGATCCGGCAAGATGTCGGCGATCAAGCGCTGCGGCGTGTCCTCCTCGAACGGCACCACCCAATCCACCGCTTCCAGCGCGCCCAGCACAATCATGCGGTTCTCCAGCGCGTTGACCGGGCGTTTTTCCCCTTTCAGGCGTTTGGTCGACGCATCGCTGTTCACCGCCACGATCAGGCGATCGCCCAGCTTGCGAGCATTGGCCAGATAAGAGACGTGGCCGGCATGCAGAATGTCGAAGATGCCGTTGGTCATCACCACTTTTTCGCCGCGCTGACGCGCCTGCGCGACGGCCTGTTTCAGCTGCGCTTCGGTCATCACGCCAAAACCGGTCTCGGCGCGGCCGCGCACCGCGTTCTCCAGTTCGATCGGCGACACGGTGGAGGTACCGAGCTTGCCCACCACCACGCCGGCGGCGGCATTGGCCAGGAAACAGGACTCTTCCAGCGAGTTGCCGGCGGCCAGCGAGGCGGCCAGCACGCCGATCACGGTGTCGCCGGCGCCGGTCACATCGAACACTTCCTGCGCCTGGGTCGGCAAGTGCAGCGGCTCAACGCCCGGCTGCAGCAGCGTCATGCCGTGTTCGGAACGGGTAACCAGCAGCGCCGACAGCTCGAAATCCGCCACCAGCTTCATGCCGCGTTCCACCAGTTCCGCTTCATCCTTACAGTGGCCCACCACCGCTTCGAACTCGGACAGGTTCGGCGTCAGCAGCGTCGCGCCGCGATAGCGCTCGAAATCGGATCCTTTCGGATCGATCAGCACCGGCACCTTGGCGGCGCGCGCCAGTTGGATCATGCCCTGCACCTGGCTGAGCGCGCCCTTGGCGTAATCGGACAGCACCAGCGCGCCGATCTGCGGCAGCGCCTGCTGAATGCGCTCCAGCATCGGCTGCGGATCAACGTTGGAGAAGCCTTCTTCGAAGTCGAGACGGATCAGTTGCTGGTTGCGCGACAGCACGCGCAGCTTGGTAATGGTCGGATGGGTCGGCACCGAGACGAAGTCGCAGCGCACGTTGACTTCATTCAGCTTGGCGCTCAGCGCCCGCGCCGCATCGTCGATGCCGGTCAGGCCCACCAGACGGGAAGTGGCGCCCAGCGAAGCGATGTTCATCGCCACGTTAGCCGCGCCGCCGGGACGCTCTTCGATGGTATCGACCTTGACCACCGGCACCGGGGCTTCCGGTGAAATGCGGCTGGTCGGCCCATACCAATAGCGATCCAACATGACGTCACCGACCACCAGCACACCGGCGCGGCGAAAATCAGGCAGCGTAACTTTCATCCGATAACTCCAAAAAAGAACAAAATTTTAGTGGCGCAGATATTACCACAGACCGCCGGAATACCCGCAAAAAGGTATTAATCCAGCCATTTGGCCCAGCTGGCGCGCACCTGCTCGCGCTCGGCGGCAAACAGCCCGCTGCCGACCTTGCCGGAATGTTCCTGCAGCGCCAGGTGGTGGATCTCGTCGCGCATGGTGACATAGGCCTGGGTCAGCGCGCGCGCCTCTTCATCCGGCATGATGTCGTAATTGGCCATCAGCTCGAAGATGCGCACGTTGTCCGACCAACGCGTCAGGCGCGGTTCACCCGGCGCATAGCGTAAGACCAGATATTGGGCGATAAATTCGATGTCGGTAATGCCGCCCTCATCGGCCTTGATATCAAACAGATCGCGCTGCTTGTTGCCGAGATGGTTGCGCATCTTTTCGCGCATCTCGCGCACTTCGCGCTTCAGGGTCTGCGCATCGCGCGTTTTGCACAGGATCTCGCGCCGGATCGCGTCGAACTGCTGATGCAGCGCCGGATCGCCGTGCACGATGCGCGCGCGCACCAGAGCCTGATGCTCCCAGGTCCAGGCTTCGTTTTGCTGGTAGTCGGCGAACGCCTCGACGGTGCTGACCAGCATCCCCGCGGCGCCGGAAGGCCGCAGGCGCGCGTCCACCTCATACAGAATGCCCGAGGACGTGCGGGTGCTGAACAGATGCATCACCCGCTGCGCCAGCCGCAGGTAGAACTGGCGGCCGTCGATGCAGCGATCGCCGTCGGTCATCACCTCCGGCGGGCAATCCAACAGGAACACCAGATCGAGATCGGAACTGTACCCCAGCTCCCAGCCGCCCAGTTTGCCATAGCCGATCACCGCAAAGCCGCGCCCCTCCCGCTCCTGCAAATGGGTGGGCTGGCCATAGCGCGCCACCATGTCGCTCCAGGCCTGTTGCACCACCGCGTCGATGATCGCCTCCGCCAGATAAGTCAGGTGATCGCTCACTTTCATCACCGGCAGCGCGCCGGCGATATCCGCAGCGGCGATGCGCAGCTGCTGAGCCTGTTTGAACTGACGCAGCGCCTCCAGCTTTTGCTCTTCGTCGTCTTCCGGCACCCGCAGCAGATACTGCCGCAGCTCGCTGCGGTAGGCGTCCAGCGCCACCGGCTGATACAGCGTGGCCGGATCCAGCAGCTCGTCCAGCAGCAGCGGGTAACGCGACAGCTGGTTGGCGACCATCGGCGACGCGGCGCACAGGCGGATCAGATGGCTGAGCGCCGCATGGTACTCCACCAGCAACTCGAGATAGGTAGTGCGGGTGACGATGCTCAGCAGCAGCTGCGCCAGCCGCACCAGCGCGGTCGGTGCGTCCTGGCGCGGGCATACCTCCGCCAGCAGGCGCGGCATCAGCTGATCGAGCACGTCGCGGCCGCGCGGGCCGATGGTGCGCTTGTCGACATCGTGACGAAAATCGGCGATGGTGCGCAGCATCTGTCGACGCGCCTCTTCGTCCAGGTGCGGCGTCAGCGGCGCCAGCTCGTTCTCCTCCAGCGCGTCCTGCCACAGACTGTGATAGTGCTGGTAATCGGGATCTTCGCCGACATCCGGGCTATCGTCGCCGATCAGGTCGTCGAACACCGCGCGCACCGCCTGCATGTGCACGTCCAGCGCCGCCATCAGCGCCGGCCAATCCGCCAACCCCATGCCGTAGGCCAACCGGGCCTGATCGAGCGCCTCCTGCGGCAGCGTCTGGGTTTGCTGATCGCCGATCGCCTGCAGCAGGTTCTCCAGCCGCCGCAGGAACAGGTAGGCGGCGCTCAGCGCCCGCACCTGCTCGCTTTCCAGCAGCCCCAGCTCGCCCACCGCCTGCAGCGTCGGCAGCAGCGAACGCCCCTGCAGCGCCGGTTCACGGCCGCCGCGGATCAGCTGGAATACCTGGGTGATGAATTCGATTTCGCGAATGCCGCCGGCGCCCAGCTTGATGTTGTCCTTCAGGCCGCGCCGCCGCACTTCACGGGCGATCATGCCCTTCATGTTGCGCAGAGACTGAATGACGCTGAAATCAATGTAACGACGGAACACGAACGGCCGCAGCGTTTTACGCAGCTCCTGGCTGTAGGCGTCTTCCGCCCCGCCCATCAGGCGCGCCTTCACCATCGCATAGCGTTCCCAGTCGCGCCCCTGTTCCTGGTAGTAATCCTCCAGCGCCGCAAAGCTCATCACCAACGGGCCGCTGTCGCCGAACGGCCGCAGCCGCATGTCCACGCGATAGACGAAGCCATCGATGGTCTGTTGATCCAGCGCCTTGATCAGCCGCTGGCCGAGACGGGTGAAGAACTGGGCGTTATCCAGCTCGCGCCGCCCGCCCTGGGTTTGACCATTTTCCGGGTAAGCGAAGATCAGATCGATGTCCGACGAGAAGTTCAGTTCGCCGCCGCCCAGCTTGCCCATGCCGAGGACCAGCAGCGGCTGCGGTTCGCCGTCGGCATTGCACGGCGTGCCCCACTCGCGGCAACAGGTTTGGTACAGCCAGTCGCGCGCGCTGACGATCAGCGTCTCCGCCAGCCCGCTCAGCTGCAGCAACGTTTCTTCGGTCGAACACAGCCCCTGCGCCTGCGCCCAGGCGATGCGCACCAGCGTTTCACGGCGAAACAGACGCAGCGTGCGCATCAGTTGCGCTTCGTCGCGCACCTCTTCCAGCTCGTCCTGCAACCAGGCGGCGTAGTGTTGCCACTCGCCGGGCGCCGGCGGCTGTTCGCGCAGCGTCGCCAGCCAGGCCGGCTGGGCGAGCAGCGCGTCGCTGACGAAGTCGCTCGACGCCAGCACCCACTGCTCTTGCTCGCTAAAGGCGCAGTCCGCGCCGTGAACTTCCTGAAAACGCTGCACAACCTGCTGTGCCTGAGCCTGTAACGCGGCTGAAAGTGGCGACATAGTGTATGACCCGTTCTGCGGCCCACGGCTGGCGGGCCGGCTGGATTAACGAAACGCGCCGTTTAACCAGAATGGCGCATGCGATAAGGCCTGTTTGCGGCTGGCTTCATACCAGCCCTGGCGGCGCTCGCTCAGCGCCGCCTGCAGCTCGCGCCAGGCGTCGATATAAGGCCCGGTCTGCTCGTCGGGGTAAGCACCCGACAGCAGGACCAGCGCCGAAATCTGACGCGTCAGGCGCGGCGATTGTTCCTGATATTCATCTTCGTTCAGCGTACGGCTGAAGGCTTCTTTCAGCTCCGCGCCGCTGCGCCCCAGCATGATGTCGCTGAAGCGTTTGAAAGAACCGTCCAGTTTGGCCTGCCCTTTGGCGTCGATAAACGGCCGCCAGGCGCCGCGCACCAGCCATGATGTGAGCGCCAACTTACATTGCAGATAGGCCGCGCTGTAGCACAGGCTCTCCGGTTGCGCGGCTTTGTCCGCCAACAGCGGTTCGAGCTCGGTCAGGCGGGCGCGCAGATCGGCGCTGGCCTTGCGCGGCACCAGGCCGCCGAAGATCACCAGCGCCTGGCGGATGGTGCCGACCGCTTCGAGGACCGCCCCGCGCGCCTGCGCATCGCCGCGCAGCCACAGCTCCTCATGATACTGCCAATGGTTGAGCGCCAGCTCGAAGGCGGCGATCATCCCCTGCTCCACGGTCGCCTTCGCCGCCGGCTTCAGCACCCGCAGCGGACGCACCTCGCGCGGCGGATTGCCCTGCGCCAGGTGGTAGCCGCGCGCCGCCTTGCTCAGGCTGCCCTGACGCAGCCCGCCATGGGCCGCCAGCTCGCCGGCCAATGCCAGCAGATCGGCAGTGTTGCCTTTCAGCAGCTCCAGTTCGATCTCGCTCAGGGCTTCGCTGAGGTCACCGGCACGCACCTCTCCCTGATCCAAGCCAATCTCGATCTCGCTTTGGCCGTAAGTGACCACCCACTTTTCACGCGCAAAGTCGGTACGGAACAGCGGCTGCAACGCCTGCTGCAGCGCCGCGATATCACAATCCTGCGGCCAGATGTCGGCAGGAAACTGCGCCAGCGCCAGCTGCGGCTCGGCGATAGCGACGTTGTATTCCGGACGTTGGTGCAGGCCGGCCACCACTTTACCGGCGGTTTTGATGGTCATCTCATAACGATCGTCGAAACCGCGAATGCGCAGCCCCATGTCGTGATTGCGCAGGAAGTTATCGGCCGTTTCGAAGTAAATGTTGGTCAGTTTTTGCGGCGCGGAATGCTGATGCGGCCAGGCGGCAAGCCATTGCGGCAGAGCGGCCACCGCTTGCGGCGCGGCGATGAATTTCAGTTCAATTTCAACGGTCATAATTCTTTAACACCAATAAGTTATGCATTCACGTCTGTTTCAGCGCGGCGCGTTCGGCCGCCGCATACTGCCCAATGACGCACAGTTGCCGTTATCTTACCGCGATTCCTGGCGCCTTAACCCTGCTAACTGTAGAAAAAACCTGTTACGTTATAAAACGCCGCGCAACTCACAGAATCAGCCACAGTAAGATAGTTCTCATTCCGGTTTTGGCGTTGCGTCGTCAGACTGAACGCTCTACTATCGTTCCATAAATTCACCCAGAAACGATGAACTAATGCAGAAATTACGCCTGATTTGCCTTGCCGCGCTGAGCTTCAGCATCACTTGGGGCGCACATGCCGAAGATAAACGCTATATCTCCGATGAGTTAAGCACTTACGTCCATAGCGGCCCAGGTAATCAGTACCGTATTGTCGGCACTCTGAACGCCGGTGAAGAAGTCACCCTGCTGAGCGTCAACGACAGCACCAACTACGGCCAAATCCGCGATCCGAAAGGCCGCACTACCTGGATCCCACTCGATCAGCTCAGCCAGACGCCGAGCCTGCGCACCCGCGTGCCCGAGCTGGAACAGCAGGTGAAAACCCTGACCGACAAGCTGGCCAACATCGATAACACCTGGAACCAGCGCACGGCGGAAATGCAGGAAAAAGTCGCGGGCAGCGACAGCACCATCAGCAGCCTGCAGAAGGAAAACCAGGATCTGAAAAACCAGCTGGTGGTCGCGCAGAAGAAGGTTAACGCCGTTAACCTGCAGCTCGACGACAAACAGCGCACCATTATTCTGCAGTGGTTCATGTACGGCGGCGGCGTCGCCGGCGTCGGCTTGCTGCTGGGCCTGCTGTTGCCGCACCTGATCCCGCGCCGCAAGAACAACAATCGCTGGATGAACTGATCTCAGTATCGTTCAGTTTGAGTATGGGCGCCTGCGGGCGCCCTTTTCATTGGCGCCGACATCCCGCGGCCAATTCATGTAATCTGATAGACAGAGCCTTACACGATATTCAGGAGTCAACAGTGCAGATTTATCTGGTCGGCGGCGCCGTTCGCGACAGCCTGCTCGACATTCCGGTGGTCGATCATGATTGGGTGGTGGTGGGCGCCACGCCGGCCGAGCTGCTGGCATTGGGCTACCAGCAGGTCGGCAAAGACTTTCCGGTATTCCTCAATCCCGACACCCACGAGGAGTACGCGCTGGCGCGCACCGAGCGCAAATCCGGCCAGGGATACACCGGTTTTACCTGCTATGCCGCGCCGGACGTCACGCTGGAGGAGGATCTGCTGCGGCGCGATCTGACCATCAACGCCATCGCCCGTTCCGCCGAGGGGGAGCTGATTGATCCTTACGGCGGCGTGGCCGATCTGCAGGCGCGCGTGCTGCGCCACGTTTCCGACGCCTTCGGCGAAGATCCGCTGCGCGTACTGCGCGTGGCGCGCTTCACCGCCCGCTTCGCCCACCTGGGTTTTCGCATCGCCGACGAAACGCTCGCCCTGATGCGCCGGATGGCGCATAGCGGTGAACTGGCCGCGCTGACCGCCGAACGCGTCTGGAAAGAAACGGAAAAGGCGCTGCAAAGCCAGAGCCCGCAGGTCTATTTTCAGGTGCTGCGCGACTGCGATGCGCTGGCGGTGCTGTTCCCGGAAATCGACGCGCTGTTCGGCGTGCCGGCTCCCGCCAAGTGGCACCCGGAGATCGACACCGGCGTGCACACGCTGATGGCGTTGGCGATCGCCGCCCGCCTCACGCCGGAGGTGGACGTGCGCTTCGCCACCCTGTGCCATGACCTCGGCAAGGGATTGACGCCAAAAGAGTTCTGGCCGCATCACCACGGCCACGGCCCGGCCGGCGTGCGGCTGGTTGAGGCGCTGTGCCAGCGGCTGCGGGTGCCTAACCCGGTGCGCGATCTGAGCAAGCTGGTGGCCGAGTACCATGATCTGATCCACACCGTGAACAAGCTGCGGCCGGAGACCCTATTGAAGCTATTCGACGCCATCGACGTCTGGCGCAAGCCGCACCGGCTGGAGCAGATGATCCTGACCAGCGAGGCGGACGCGCGCGGCCGTACCGGCTTTGAGGAGAATCCCTATCCACAGGGCGACTATCTGCGCCAGGCGTATCAGGTGGCGAACGCGGTATCTATTAAAGAGGTGGTGGCCAGCGGGCTGCAGGGCACCGCGATCCGCGACGAGCTCAAACGCCGCCGCCAGCAGGCGCTGGCCGAGTGGAAGCTCACCCAAACTATCATCAACGATCAGGCATAAAAAAACCCCGCGGAGCGGGGTTTTTTCTTGGCGTGAAGGCTTACAGGAACACCATGTAAACCACGGCCGCCACGATAAAGCGGTAGATAGCGAACGGCACGAACGAGATGCGTTTGATCAGAGACAGGAAGGTCTTGATCGCAACCAGCGCCACCACGAAGGCGGTGACGAAACCAACGGCGAACATCGGCAGGTCGCCCCAGGTCAGGAAGTGCAGGCTCTTGTACAGATCCAGGCCGCTGGCGCCAATCATCATCGGCACAGCCAGAATGAAGGAGAACTCGGACGCCGCATAGCGGTTCACGCCCACCAGCATGCCGCCGGCGATAGTGGAACCCGAACGGGAGAAGCCCGGCCACAGCGCCAGACACTGGAAGCAGCCGATCATGAACGCCTGACGGTAAGTGATGTCATCCAACCCTTCCGCGCTAGGCTTCTTCGGCTTCAGCCATTCCGCCGCCAGCAGCAGCAGGCCGCCGACCACCAACGCGTACATCACGTTTTTCGGCGCAAACAGCGACTTGATGAAATCATGGAAGGCCAGCCCCAGCACCACCGCCGGGATCATCGCCAGCAGGATGTGCCCCAGCTTCAGCTGGCCGCTGGTTTTGCCTTCGTGCTCCACCGGCTTGCCGCCGAAATGGATGCCGATCAGACCGAACAACCGGCGCCAGAACATCACGACGACGGCCAGGATCGACCCCAGCTGGATAATGACTTCAAAGGTTTTGGCTTTGTCGCCGGTGAAGCCCAGCCACTCGCCGACGATGATCATATGCCCGGTGGAAGAAACCGGCAAAAATTCGGTTAATCCCTCGACAACCCCAAGAACAAACGCAATAAACAGTGAATGCATGTCTGCCATGTGCTTCGCTCACCCCATAAAATAACGGCTATCACATAAAAAAGCGGCAATGCTTAAAGACAATGCCGCTAAAACAATTCTCAGGATTAAGACCAGGTTAACGGTCTTTCGTTGCAAGCAGATGACATAAAATCATGCGGGACGGGTGCCGCGCTCAATGATCACGCCGACCCGATTGGCATGTGCTACAGCGCCCGGTTTGCTGACCTTAATACGGACCCAGGGGGAATTGAAGCGCTGGAGCAAAATTTCAGATATTTCCTCCGCCACGCGCTCCACCAGCGCGAACCGGTTCGACTCCACGTGTTGGATCACGGCATCGCTGACGTCGGCATAGCTCAGACAGTCATTTACGTCGTCGCTGGCGGCGGCCGGCCGGTTATCCCAGCCCATTTCGATATCGAACACCAGCTTCTGACGAATGCCCTGTTCCCACTCATAAACGCCAATGGTGGTAATTACGGTAAGTTCTTCAATAAATACGATATCCATCACGTCATTCTCTGTTTTTGGCCTTGCCGGATACCACTTCCAGCGGAATGTGCGTATTATCCATAGATGTTGCGAGTAAAACGACCATTATTAAACGGAACCGCGTTATGAGTGCTACCGCGCTTGGCATGATTATCTTCGCGTATCTGTGCGGCTCGATTTCGAGCGCGATCCTGGTTTGCCGGATCGCCAGGCTGCCGGACCCGCGTGAGCATGGCTCAGGAAACCCCGGGGCGACCAACGTCCTGCGCATCGGCGGCCGGCTGGCGGCGGCGGCGGTGCTGGTGTTCGATATTCTGAAAGGGATGTTGCCGGTCTGGCTGGCCTACAAACTCAATGTGCCGCCGCTGTATCTGGGCCTGACGGCGATCGCCGCCTGTCTTGGGCACATCTATCCGGTGTTCTTCCACTTCCGCGGCGGTAAAGGCGTGGCGACGGCGTTTGGCGCCATCGCGCCTATCGGCTGGGATCTGACCGGCCTGATGACCGGCACCTGGCTGCTGACAGTGTTGCTCAGCGGCTACTCTTCGCTCGGCGCCATCGTCAGCGCGCTGATCGCCCCGTTCTACGTCTGGTGGTTCAAACCGCAGTTCACCTTCCCGGTGGCGATGCTCTCCTGCCTGATCCTGATGCGGCATCACGACAATATTCAGCGCCTGTGGCGCGGCCAGGAAGGCAAGATTTGGGGCAAGTTCCGCAAGAAGAAAAACGACGCGGGTGAGGATAACGGCGACCAGCCGAAAGACGAATAACGTAAGGGCCGGATAATCCGGCCCTTTGTTTTATACCGCAGGCAGTTCCGCCAGCGGCCAGCGCGGCCGCACCGACACGCTCAGCTCCGGGTTGGCGCCGCTCTTCAGCCGCACCATGCCGGCATAGGCGATCATCGCGCCGTTGTCGGTGCAAAATTCCGGGCGGGCATAGAACACTTCCCCGCCGCGTTTCTGCATCATCTCCGCCAGTTTGGCGCGCAGCGTGCGGTTAGCGCTCACGCCGCCGGCCATCACCAGGCGTTTGAAGCCGGTTTGCTCCAGCGCGCGTTTGCATTTGATCGCCAGCGTATCCACCACCGCATCCTCGAAGGCGCGGGCGATGTCGGCACGCGTCTGATCGTCGTTGCCGTTGGAGCGGATGGTGTTGGCGGCGAAGGTTTTCAGGCCGGAGAAACTGAAGTCCAGCCCCGGACGATCGGTCATCGGCCGCGGGAAGGTGAAACGCCCCGCCGTACCCTGCTGCGCCATCTTCGACAGCATCGGCCCGCCGGGATAATCCAGGCCGAGCAGCTTGGCGGTTTTGTCGAACGCTTCGCCGGCGGCATCGTCGATCGATTCGCCCAGCAGTTCATATTCACCGATGCCGGTGACGCTGATCAGCTGAGTGTGGCCGCCGGAGACCAGCAGCGCGACGAACGGGAACGCCGGCGGGTTATCTTCCAGCATCGGCGCCAGCAGGTGGCCTTCCATATGGTGCACCGGCACCGCCGGCACGTTCCAGGCGAACGCCAGCGCACGCCCGACGGTAGCGCCGACCAGCAACGCACCTACCAGGCCCGGCCCGGCGGTATAAGCCACGCCGTCGATATCGGCCGGGGTCAGGTTGGCCTCTTTCAGCGCCGCCTGAATCAGCGGCACGGTTTTGCGCACGTGATCGCGGGAGGCCAGTTCCGGCACCACGCCGCCGTAGTCGGCGTGCAGCTTCACCTGGCTGTATAATTGGTTGGCCAACAAACCGGTTTGATCGTCATACACTGCAATTCCGGTTTCATCGCAGGACGTTTCTATACCCAGTACTCGCATTACATTTCCCATCATTCACGTGCGGCCGCCAGTCTACCACATTCCGCCGCATTTACCGCCGATGCGGCGCATCTTGTCACCGGCTTGCGCCTATGTCGATGATTCATCCAGAAAATGCCCGAGCGATTAAACACGAGCATTTTTTTCTGATTAGTCTATAATCAGCGCCCGGTGCAAAATTGCGCACGTTGCGGCAGAGCGACGCGGGTTTCAATTTGCGGTGATGCTTTACAAAGCAGCATCCATTGGAGTAAAATTCCGCACCATTTTGAAAAGGCTGGCGCTTGGCCAGCAGCAAACCGAATTTTATTGAGGTGAGAGGCACATGCCGGTAATTAAAGTACGTGAAAACGAGCCATTTGACGTTGCTCTGCGTCGTTTCAAACGCTCTTGCGAAAAAGCGGGTGTTTTAGCTGAAGTTCGTCGTCGTGAGTTTTATGAAAAACCAACTACCGAACGTAAACGCGCTAAAGCTTCTGCTGTGAAACGTCACGCGAAGAAACTGGCTCGCGAAAACGCACGCCGCACTCGTCTGTATTAATTCTTCGGGGGCAACCCCACCGCGTGAATTTCTGATTTTCAAAATCGCGCAGACCGAGTAGTTGCATACGAAGGCCGTGCTTTCCGAAAGGAATGCGCGGCTTGTTCTCGTTTATAGGCTAATGAAGTAAGGGCTTATGGCTGGACGAATTCCGCGCGTATTTATCAATGACTTGCTGGCTCGCACCGACATCGTCGATTTGATCGACGCCCGCGTGAAGCTCAAGAAGCAAGGCAAGAACTACCACGCGTGCTGTCCGTTCCACCACGAAAAGACGCCTTCATTTACCGTTAATGGCGAAAAGCAGTTTTATCACTGTTTTGGGTGTGGTGCGCACGGCAACGCCGTCGACTTTTTGATGAATTACGACCGACTCGAGTTTGTCGAAACCATCGAAGAGCTGGCGACCATGCACGGGTTGGAAGTGCCTTACGAAGCGGGCACCGGGCCGACCCAGATCGAACGCCATCAGCGCCAGAGCCTATACCAACTGATGGAACAGCTCAGCGCGTTCTATCAACAGTCACTGCAGCAGTCCTCCGGGGCGCCGGCGCGCAACTATTTGCAGCAGCGCGGATTAAGTGACGACGTTATTCGCCATTTCGCCATCGGCTTCGCGCCGGCGGGATGGGACAACGCCCTGAAGCGTTTCGGCCGCGACACCGACTCGCGCCGCGCATTGAACGATGCCGGCATGCTGGTGACTAACGATCAGGGGCGTTCGTACGACCGTTTCCGCGAACGGGTGATGTTCCCCATCCGCGACAAGCGCGGGCGCGTCATCGCCTTCGGCGGCCGCGTGCTGGGCGACGGCATGCCCAAGTACCTGAACTCGCCGGAAACCGAAGTTTTCCATAAGGGCCGCCAGCTGTATGGCCTGTATGAAGCACAGCAGAATCACCCAACCCTGCAGCGGCTGCTGGTGGTGGAAGGGTATATGGACGTGGTGGCGTTGGCGCAATTCGGCATCGATTATGCCGTCGCCTCGCTCGGAACCTCGACGACGGCTGAACACATTCAGCTGCTGTTCCGCGCCACCGACAACGTCGTCTGCTGTTACGACGGCGACCGCGCCGGCCGCGAAGCGGCCTGGCGGGCGCTGGAAACCGCGCTGCCGTACCTGAACGACGGGCGCCAGCTGCGGTTCATGTTTTTGCCCGACGGCGAAGACCCGGACACCCTGGTGCGCAAGGAAGGCAAAGAAGCCTTCGAACAGCGAATGGAGCAGGCGCAACCGCTGTCCACTTTCCTGTTCGAAAGCCTGCTGCCGCAGGTGGATTTGAGCAGCCCGGACGGGCGCGCCAAGCTGAGCACGCTGGCGCTGCCGCTGATTACTCAGGTGCCGGGCGAAACGTTGCGCTTGTACCTGCGTCAGGAGCTCGGCAACAAGCTGGGGCTGCTGGACGACAGCCAGCTCGACAAGCTGATGCCCAAGCAGGCTGAAAATGCGAATCCTTATCAGGCGCCCCAGCTAAAACGCACAACCATGCGTATACTGATAGGGTTACTGGTGCAAAATCCGCAGTTGGCTACACTTATCCCTTCCCTGGAAGGGTTGGAGCAGACCAAACAGGCGGGATTGCCGCTGTTCGTCGAACTGGTGCAGACCTGTTTGGCGCAGCCGGGCCTGACAACCGGGCAATTGCTGGAGCTGTATCGCGACAACAAATTCAGCCAGCAGCTTGAAACCTTGGCGACCTGGAACCATATGATCGTTGAGGACATGGTCGAACAGACCTTTTTGGATACGTTGGCCAGCCTGTACGACTCGGTGCTCGAGCAACGGCTGGAAACGCTGATCGCGCAGGCCAGAACGCGCGGCCTGAGCCCGGAGGAACGTGAAGAAGTCCGTTCCCTCAACCAGGTTTTAGCGAAGAAAAACTGAATACCAAACGGCTTAAGTGCCGATAATTGCGAGGGCAGAGCCCTGCACAGTGCCGCCATAGTGGGCCGCGGCGATAACGAAAACGCCCCAAATGCTATTGTTGGCGGTTTCGCCGACCGACACCAACCTAAATACTCTGAAGTGTGGATACCGTCTTATGGAGCAAAACCCGCAGTCACAGCTGAAGCTACTTGTCACCCGTGGTAAGGAGCAAGGCTATCTGACCTATGCTGAGGTCAATGACCATCTGCCGGAAGATATCGTCGACTCCGATCAGATCGAAGACATCATCCAGATGATTAACGACATGGGCATCCAGGTGATGGAAGAAGCACCGGACGCCGATGACCTGCTGCTCGCCGAAAACTCGAACAGCACGGACGAAGATGCGGAAGAAGCCGCCGCACAGGTTCTGTCCAGCGTGGAATCCGAAATCGGCCGCACCACCGACCCGGTGCGCATGTACATGCGCGAAATGGGTACCGTCGAACTGCTGACGCGCGAAGGCGAAATCGACATCGCCAAGCGCATCGAAGACGGCATCAACCAGGTGCAGTGCTCGGTTGCCGAATACCCGGAAGCCATCACCTACCTGCTTGAGCAGTACGATCGCGTCGAAGCGGGCGAAGCGCGCCTGTCCGATCTGATCACCGGCTTCGTCGATCCTAACGCGGAAGAGGACATCGCCCCAACCGCGACCCACATCGGTTCCGAACTGTCGAGCGAAGAGCAAGACGACGACGAAGAAGATGAGGATGCCGAAGACGACGACACCGAAGACGACAACAGCATCGATCCTGAGCTGGCGCGTCAGAAGTTCGCCGAACTGCGCGATCAGTATGAAGCGACGCGTCTGGTGATCAAAAAGAACGGCCGCAGCCATGCCAGCGCCGCGGACGAGATCCTGAAGCTGTCTGAAGTGTTCAAGCAGTTCCGCCTGGTGCCGAAACAGTTCGACTTCCTGGTCAACAGCATGCGCACCATGATGGACCGCGTTCGCACCCAGGAACGCATCATCATGAAGCTGTGCGTTGAACAGTGCAAAATGCCGAAGAAAAACTTCGTCACTCTGTTCGCCGGCAACGAAACCAGCGATTCCTGGTTCGAAGCCGCACTGGCGATGGCCAAGCCATGGTCGGAAAAGCTGAAAGACGTGGCTGAAGACGTGCAGCGCAGCCTGCAGAAACTGCGTCAGATCGAAGAAGAAACCGGCCTGACCATCGAGCAGGTCAAAGACATCAACCGTCGCATGTCGATCGGTGAAGCGAAAGCTCGCCGCGCGAAGAAAGAGATGGTTGAGGCCAACCTGCGTCTGGTTATTTCCATCGCCAAGAAATACACCAACCGCGGCCTGCAGTTCCTGGATCTGATCCAGGAAGGCAACATCGGCCTGATGAAAGCGGTAGACAAGTTCGAATACCGCCGCGGCTACAAGTTCTCGACGTACGCCACCTGGTGGATCCGTCAGGCTATCACCCGCTCCATCGCCGACCAGGCGCGCACCATCCGTATCCCGGTGCATATGATTGAGACCATCAACAAGCTCAACCGTATTTCGCGCCAGATGCTGCAAGAGATGGGCCGCGAGCCGACGCCGGAAGAGCTGGCCGAGCGCATGCTGATGCCGGAAGACAAGATCCGCAAAGTGCTGAAGATCGCCAAAGAGCCAATCTCGATGGAAACGCCGATCGGCGACGACGAAGATTCGCATCTGGGCGACTTCATCGAGGATACCACCCTCGAGCTGCCGCTGGATTCCGCGACTTCGGAAAGCCTGCGTTCCGCCACCCACGACGTGCTGGCCGGCCTGACCGCGCGCGAAGCGAAAGTGCTGCGCATGCGTTTCGGCATCGACATGAACACCGACCACACGCTGGAAGAGGTTGGCAAGCAGTTTGACGTTACCCGTGAGCGTATTCGTCAGATCGAAGCCAAGGCGCTGCGCAAGCTGCGTCACCCAAGCCGCTCCGAAGTGCTGCGCAGCTTCCTGGACGACTAAGTCCGGCGGTTGCACTCAAAACAAAAACCCCGGCCTACCGGGGTTTTTTTATGCCTCAGAACATGCTGTTGCCGCTGGCGGTTTTCTCCGGCACCGGCTGCGTCACGTCCCAGTGCTCAACGATTTTTCCGGCGCTGTCGAGACGGAAGATATCGATGATCGCCGCGGTTTTACCGGCCTCGCGCCCGCTGACTTCCACATGCAAAATCACATAGTCACCGTCGACGAACGCCTGTTTTACCTCACTGTGCGAGTTGGGATAACGCGTTTTCAGCAGCTCGACAAATTGACGAAAACCCGCCACGCCGTCTTTGGCGTTGGGGTTATGCTGCTTGTACTGTTCGCCCAAAAACGGCCGCGCCGCCGCAAAATCCTTGTTGTTCAGCCCCTGCCGATAAAACTCCAGCACGTTCTGCTTGTTGCGCGCTTCCTGTGGCGAATGTTCCTGTGGCGAATGCCCCGCCTGTGCAGCGCCGGTCACCAATAACAGCGCCATCACACAGCCTTTCATTATCGATGTCATCGCATACTCCCTTATGTCATTGCAGCGCCAGGAACAGCTCGCGATAGCTGGCGGTAAGCTGCTCCAACGTGGCGCGGTTCAAGCCGCTGGGGTTGGGCAATACCCACACCTCGGTTTGCCCCAGCATCATCGCCTGCTTGCCCCAGGGCGCGTTTTTCACCCCGAAGGCGGTGGTGAACGCCTGCTTGCCTAAAATCGCCAGCGCGCGCGGCTGGTAGCGCAGGATCTTCTCTTGCAGCGCCTCACCGCCGCTGCGCAACTCGTCGCGCGACAGCTCGCTGGCCGCCACCGTCGGGCGCGCCACCAGCGCGGTAATGCCGCAGCCGTTATCCTTCAGCTGCTGCCACTGCTCCGGTGCCAACTGGCTCTCGGTAAAGCCTGCCTGATGGATCACCTTCCAGAAGCGGTTGCTGCCGTTGGCGAAAGGGTAGCCCTGATGGGCGGAAGAAAGGCCGGGGTTGATGCCGCAAAACACCACCCGCAGGCCAGGCGCCAGAAGTTCCATGAGTATCGTGAGTCCATTGCAGGGATTTACTGCGGTTATCGCAAAATCCGCCAGCAATTACAACAGGCTAGAACTGTGCAGAAAAGCAACATACGGGCGGGTAACAGTAGACCGCCGCTTAAGGATTCCCTATAATCTCGCGGCTTGGCCCCTTAGCTCAGTGGTTAGAGCAGGCGACTCATAATCGCTTGGTCGTTGGTTCAAACCCAACAGGGGCCACCAAATTTTAGCTTTAAAATCATATAATTAAGCCACCTCTCAGGGTGGCTTTTTTCTTACCATCAACATCAGTGTCGCAAAAGTGTCGCTCTGTTTTTTTGAATCTCTCCCCATATCACACACCCCGACATAAGATAGTTGCCAGCCCAATGTACGCATTCCAATAAAAAACCCGCATTAAGCGGGTTTGTCTCTCTCAGTTGATCACATCCACATAACCTGCTGTTGGCCTGCCACACTAGCGCCAACCGGATGCGGGGGAACAGCCCTGACCTGCCCCGGCGTCATAATCGCACTGTCATAGGTCTCCATCGTTTTAAACGTGTGGCCGCAGTTAATATTTTGGCACTGGTGATAACGTTCTTTCGTGTGCTGACTCAGATAGCGGCTGGTACGGGCATGGGCCGCAGTCTGGCATAATGGGCAATGGAACATTATTAATTCCTCATCAATGGCTCTTGCCACGATAATACGCTCTGTGATCTGGATTTGAATTAGCTTTAATCTAATTTACAAATTCATAAAGCGAAGTCATGTACGTCATAAATCACATCCGACAGCAAAACCTCAAACTCCAGCGCCGTCGTAAAACCTCCGTTACTCAAATTGTGCGTGACTTTGCTCACTATCCAGTCTTGCGCATCGATCGCCGCTTTAAACCCGCTGACGCGTACCGGCGTTTCCGGCGTGATGTTAGCCCGCCCCACCGCCAGCGACAGTGAGAACTCAGCCACACCGCGCTGAAGCTTTTCCCACTTGGCCTGTGCGGCGCGCATCGCGGCGGCCTTGGTGGCGTAAATTTTGGTGATCGCAAACACGTTATCGTCAGCCCCCACCAGATAGTCGCCTTTCGCCGCCTCCGCCGGTTTCCCCGGTTTTTTACTGCTGCCCGGCTTCGCCTTCGGGTGTTGCAGCGCGCGCAAATGCTGCTCTTTTGGCTTGCGCTGCAGCTTCACTTTCTTCGGCTTCGGCTGTTTTGTATTGAGCCAGCTCGCCGTTACGCCGGTGTAGGCATCCCGATCGGCAATGCTGAAACTGTGCTGATCGCCATCCTGCCGGGTGATGGTATACACCGACAATGGCTTCCCACCTACCGTGGCGCCGTTCCCCGGTCGCAACAACAGCAGAGCGCCATTTTTCACCGCCGCCACCGCGCCGTTGAGCGTTGCCAGCCGGGTAATAAATGCCGCGTCCGTCTCCTGCGTCTGGTCAATATGGCTGATTTTGATGGTACCCAGACCGGCGGCCAGCGAGGCTTTCAGCTTATTGCGCGCAGCCACCTTCTTCACAATGTCGCCCAGGGTGGTGTCGTGGTAGGACTCATCGCGCCGGGTGTTCAGCGAGCCGCGAAAATCCGCACTACGCGCGCGAATAGTCAACGTGTCCGGCGCGCCCCGGTGTTCGACCTCATCGACCGTAAACTGGCCTTTTGGCGTCAATGGCAAGCCTTGCCAGCCGAGCGCCAGCGACAGCACCGCATTGCGCTGAGGCATCGCCATCAGTCCGTCGCTGTCGTCCAGCTCGATGTCGAGCTGGTCGGCCTCAAAGCCCCGGTTATCCGTCAGCGACAGAGAAATCAGCCGCTTGCGGATGTTCTGCGTGATGTCGTTATCCTGTAGCAACAGCGAGAAATCCGGGGCAACTCGCGCCCCCGCTGGCAGGCTTACGCCGGTGATCATGATAACAATCCTCCCATAGCACCGGCGGCCTTCCCGGCCATCTCTCCGGCTTTATCGTACAGTTCCCCGGCCTGCTGGCGCAGATCGCCAAACATCGCAGACAGGGATTCATCGACCCGCTTCAGGTTGAGCGTGAACTCTGTGCGGCGCGGGCTGCCGTCGGCGAAAAACTCAGAATGCGTTTCAGAAATCGACTCGATCACAAACATGCCGTAAATCGTGCCGGTGCCTTCAATCAGCGGCCACGCCCGGCCCTGCTCGGCCATCAGTTGCAGCGTCAGCAGTGACCAGCGGCCGCCGGTGATCTCCGGCAGCAGCACCCCAGACAGCGTGATTTTTTCCTCATCCATCCCCAGAAATTGCGCCGCCGGGCGCAGGCCAACGCGGGCGTTGCTCGGCCAGCGATATTCCGCGTTGCGGCTCATGGATTGATACGGCAGCGTCTGCAGCATAAAAACAAACAGGCCCAGCGTTAACATCATGGTTTTACCCTTCGTAGTTCATGCGACTGCGCGCGGCGGCCGCTTGTTTGCGTCGTTCGGTCTCAAGCTGGCGCGAAACTTCGCGGGCAATAGATGCCGCGTCTTGGCCGGGGGCGCCGTACACCTGAATCGTGATCGGGGCTGGCACCGTGGCAGGTGCAGCAGCCGGGACCGACGCCATCACCGGCGTTGACAGCGATAACATCGCCGCCGACAGCGCCGCCGTTTTCCGGCGCCCGGTGACATTGGCCGGGCCGTTGACAATCTCCGGGCCACGCTCACCGACGATGCCGAACTGGCCGCGCGGGATAATGCCGCCCTTGTCGAATGCCCCTGCATAGCCCGGCCCCGGCATCAGCTCAGGCACCGGGCGATTGTATGAAATCGCCGGGTTAACCTCCGCCTCATCGTCGCCAAACTTCATCCAGTCCGGCAGCATATCCGTGAGGCCTGAAAACTTGTCTTTCAGCGCCTGCCAGCGCTCGCTAATGCCGTCAATGACCCCGTTAATCATGTTCATCCCGGCTTCTTTGAACTGCCCCGGCAGTGCTTTAGCGCCGTTTACTAGCCCCTTCCATTTGCCATTAAGCCAGCCGGTCAGCCGATCCCATGCCTGAAACGTGGCGGCGCTCAGCGCCAGCCATGCCGCGTTAACACGCTCGCCGATGGTGTCCCAGACGGCGGCGGCACGCTCTGCAATGCCGCTCGCAACGCCCCAGATGCCGGTCAGCAGGCCGGGCAATCCGCCCAACAGCTGCAGCGGCAGGCTCAATCCGGCCGCGACCCATTCACCGAACATGCGCCCATAGCGCGCGGCGTTCTGGAGTTCGGCCTGTGAAGATTTCACCGGCTCGATCAGCTTGCCGAACCACTGCCAGACGTTGCGCACCATGCTCAGCAGCGGCGTAAATGCGCCAGCCAGCGGGACAAGCGCGGCGCGCATCGGCGCAAAAGCGGCGCTGAAGCCTTCGCCAATACCCGTTAAAAAGGCGCTGATAGGTTCCCAATATTTACGGATAGTCAACGCCACACCGGCAATCACCGCCGCCGCCGCGACCACCGGCAGGGTGATCACACTGAATGCGGCCGCAATCCCGGCGCCGACGGTGGTAAAGACCGTTCCCAGCAGCCCGGCCCCGGCGATCAACATATTGACCCCGGCCATCACCGGCCATGCAATAAGGCCCAGCGCAGCGAGGCCACCGATCAGGGCCGTAACGCCCGCCGTGACTTTCACCAGCGTGCCGACCAGCTCAGGATTGGCCTTCACCCATGCCCCCGCCTTGGTGAGCCATTCGGTGGCGGAAACCGTGAGTTTGCGCAGCGCTGAGTTCTGGCCGTCGAACACCTCAATGCGCACGTCCTCCCACGCCGAAAACAGGTTTTTCAGGTCGCCGTCGAGGTTGTCCACCTTCACTCGGGCAATCTGGGCCGTAGCCCCTTTTGACTGGGTGACGGTGCTGTGTTTTTCGCTCAGCTTGCCGTTACCGGCGGCGTCAATCAGCTTGATAGCGCCTTTCATCGCCTCTTCGCCGAACATGACTTTCAGGTATTCGGCCTGCTGCGCGGTGCCGAGCTTGTTGGTTTTAAACGAGCCGTTAATTTTCTTGAGGATGTTCGCGATCGGCAGCATGTTCCCTTTGCCGTCCTTTGTTTTTACGCCCAATTCTGACAACGCATCAGCCGCCTGCCCGACGGGCGCCTGTAACCGCGTAAACATCGCACTGGCCGCCGTACCGGCCATAGACCCCTTGATGCCGTTATCTGCCAACACGCCCAGCAAGGCGGTGGTGTCCTCGATACTGGCCCCGGCCGCCTCGGCGATCGGCGCGACGTACTTCATCGCCTCGCCAAAATCCATCAGGTTGCTGTTCGAGCTGGTGAAACCTTTGGTCATCACATCCGCGACGCGCTGGATCTCGTCTATCGGCATGTTAAACGCCGATTGCATGTTGGTGATGATGTCGGCCGCGTCGGCGATGTCCAGATCGGAGGCCAGCGCCAGATTTACCGTTGATTCGGTCGATTTCAGAATGGCATCGCCGTTAAAGCCGGATTTCGCCAATACGGATTGCGTGCGCGCGACGTCCGTCGGCGAAAACGCGGTCGTGGCGCCAATATCCCGCGCCTGCTGGCGAATGGCGGCCAATTGCTTGTCATTTTTCGCCAGCCCTAACGTGGCTTGCGTGTCTGACATCTGCCTGTCGAACTGCACCCCCGGTGCAATAAACGCCCCTTCAGCGACCAGCCCGGCGGTAGCGATACCCAGCCCGGCCGCGCTGGTATTACGGACAGCCGCAGTTGCCGATTGCCCGGCCCGGTAACGCGCGCCGACGCGATTAACCTGCTCTTGTTTCTTGCTCAGGCGATCCAGCTCGCCGCGCTGGCGGCCAAGCGCTGTCGTGGCTTCGCTGGCGCTGGCCTTCAACCGGCGCTGTTCTGCGCTCAGGTTCCGGGTAGCGATGCCGTCAGCGTTGAGCGCGTCACGCTGGCGCTGCACCGACTGGCGCAGGCCGTTGTATTTCGTTTGCAGCTCGGCGGCGGCGCGCTTTGATGCCTCCAGCAAGCGCGCTTGCTGCGCCGTGGGCTTTTCCGTCGCCTTGAACTGGACGGCCAGCGCGGCCGCCTCTTCCTTGGCTTTCTTCAGTGCCTTGCCGGTAACGGCAAGCTGTCCCTGCGCCTTGCGAAATCCCTCAATCCGGGCGCTTTGCGCGTCCAGAGCCTTGAGGGTTTGCTGCGTGGTTTTGATGTCACCGGCAAGCTGTTTGCTTGCCTGTTGGATACTCTTTAGCGGGCGGGTGGCTTGGTCTACGGCCTTCAGCAGCACCTGTAGCTGCAGGCTTTTACTCATCGTGATTAACTCCGCTGCGTTGTAGTGCCAAATGGCGCCAGTTCAACAGCTCCGTGAGCGTCATTCCGGCCATTTCAGACGGCGGCCAGTGGAAGATCACCGCGATGTCCGCCATCAGGTCATCAACGCCCAGCCGGGCGTCGGGGATTACGCTGCCGAGTTCGGCGACAAAAAACCGACCACTTTCCCGGCCAGCGCCACCAAATCCGGCAGCTCAAGGCGCGCGCATTCTTCTTTTGTCAGGTTCGGCACGGTCACACGCGGCAGCACAACCAGCAGCGCGTCAACGTCGGCGTTGGCGATCGCCGCCAGCCCGACGCCGCGCAGCGCGCCCGCGTTCGGTTTAATCACCTGCACCTCGGTGATGGTGGTTTCACCACGCTGGATCGGGGTATCGAGGGTAACGGTATTTTCTTTTACGTCTTTCATGGTGTTCTCTCAAATCAGGGGGAAAAGGGCCAGCCCGGCGGGCTGGCGCCCAAATTACAGGCCGATCGCCTTGCGATGCTCGGCCAGGCGGTCAACGCCGTTGACCTTTTCGACCATGTTCACGGTATCGACCTCGATCAGCTCTTTGCTGTCCACGGTCAGCTTGAAGTAAGTACACTCGGTGGATACTTTGGTTTCGGTATCCTCACCCTGCTTGTACTCGCCAAAGTCAATTTCTTTGTGGCGGCCACGCATCACCACTTCCACAGCGGACACCTCGCCGGTGTCGTCACGCTGGAAGGAACCGGCAAAGCGCAGCGGCACGGCATCGACGGCGCCCCACTGCTTCAACACCAGCTCATCAATGCCGCCCATCGACCACTCAACGGCCAGCGCGTCATCGTCCAGCCCCATATCGATGGAGGCCGCACCGTTCATGCCACCGCCCCGGTATTTCTCCAGCTTGCGGGTGAGCTTCGGCAGCGTCAGCGAGGACACCACGCCCATGTAGCTGTAGCCGTCGTTGAACAGGTTCAGGTATTTCAGTTTTTTCGGCAGTGCCATGTTCTAACGTCTCCTTTAGCGGCTCACTGATGCCGCAAACGTCGCCAGATAGCGATCGGTGATACGCTGGCGCAGGGTTAAATCTTCCAGCGGTGGCACCGGCGTGTAGTCGTAATCGATAAACAGCTTGCCCGCCTTCAGGGTTGCGACAGTGTTGGCGCTTTCGTCGTACCAGCAATTACCGTCGATAATCAGCCCGGCGGATTTCAGCTCGCGGAATTTCGCGTTGATACCGTCAATCATGTCGCGCACCAGCGTAGGCGTTACCGGGCGGTCAACAGCCCATAGATGCGCCTCGGCCATGGTATCGGCCAGCACCTGCGCGGTGCGGGTGTAGTTCTCGAACAGGAACAACGGATCATCGGAACAGGTGCGGGAACCCCAGAATTTAAAGCCGTCTTTGCGGATCAACGTGGTGACGCACGCTTGGTTTAACAGGTCGGCATCGGTGCCGGGCGCCTGCAAATCCCAGAACACGCTGGCGGTGATGCCGGTCACGCCGTTAACACCGACGTTTGAAAGCGTCTTATGCCAGCCGGTTTCCGTGTCGATTTTGGCACGCAGGCCCAGCGCGCGGGCGGTGGCATAGGCGATGTCGCTCTGGTTGGCGGTGGTGTTCCAGCTGACAAAATCCGGCCAGATCAGCATCAGCTCGCGCTGGCTGAAATTGTCGCGGTACTTAATCGCCTCTTGCACGGTTTTGCAGCCGTAGGCACTGATATAGCCGAACGCGCGCAACTGCTGGCAAATCCCGGCCAGCGCCGTCGCGACCTCCTGATTATCCAGCCCCGGCACGCCGAGGATGCGCGGCTTAACGCCCAGCTCAGCCTGTGCAGATAACAGCGCTTTCATGCCGGTGTAACGGCCTTCAGCGTTCGCGCCGCCGATGATGTTGGAGGTGGTTTCCGCAGCGTCTTTGCCGGTGGCAACGCGAACAACCACCGTGACCGGCTTCGCCTGTTCGGCGATCGCCCGCAGCGACGCCGCCAGCGTGCCTTTTTTACCGGCCTTGCCGGAGGCGGCCAGCACATCGGTGATAAGTACCGGGGTATCGAGCGGGAAAACCGACGCGTCGGCATCCTCCGCCGTGCAGACCATGCCGACGATTGCCGTCGATACGGTGGAAATAACGCGGGTGCCGTCGTTGATTTCGACGACGCGCACGCCGTGATGATAATCGCCCATTAATTTGCTCCGGGTGGTGAGTAGGTGCAGGCATGATGACGCCCGGCGCGCCGGGCCGCACGCGGTGGGTGCTGGAAGGCCGACCAGACAACAGGCCGGGCCGGATTGGGAGATTTTGAGGAAATAACGATCGCTCGCGCCGATCAATAACGCTGTATTGATCTATGCAATCAATTGGACGGATTTTAGCCGGGCGGGGTAATGTCGAAAGGTAGATGCGGCAACATCAGGGAATACCGCAAATACAAAAGCCCGCATCGCTGCGGGCTTTTTTCTTAGGCGGCGGGCGCCACCGGCCAGTCAATTTCCGGGGCTGACATATCAAGACGATTCAGCGTCACGCGGTATTTTTTCCAGTCCGCCAACAGCGCTTTTTCTGCCTCGGTCGCCATATCCAAATCAACAGCATCCTGAAGCGGCGCAACAGCCTTACCCGCGATCGCCAGTAATTCATTTTTTCTGGCTTCAGCCCTCGCCATCATTTCTTCGGCAGAATAGGCGCGCGGGCTCACCTTCTTACCGTCAAACACCCACTCACCATTAGCCAGACAGCGCTTTGGCAGTTTCGTTGGGTTCAGCTCAATAACCGATAAGCCAATCGGCCACAGCATCGACACATCGCTGTTAATCGCGCAGATAATGCCGCTTTCGTCATAAGCCAGTTTTACGGTGTCCGGCGAAAACAATTTTTGCGCAGCGTACCAGTCAATACCGTTATCATCCTGAAGATAAATCACGTTCTCGCCGAGGAATAATTCTTCCGGCGTGTATCTCATCAAATTCTTAATGTGTTGCATTTTACACCGTTCCAATTGTTGCCCATGTGCCGTTAATCAGCACCTGAACCGCTGAATAAGCGCCCCAGATTGAGGGGTTGTAGTTTGAGCCGGACATACCCGTATAAACACAGCCCGACGGTAAATCGATGCGCCCGCCGGTATCCGCGATAACCGTGCGCCCGGCCATGCGCACACCCTGAACCAAATTCTGATAGGCCCAGTTCTGCGCATTGTTCTGCGCAGCCGAGATATTTTTATTAAGCCAGTTGCTGAGGTAGCCGCCCCAGCAGCTGCCCTGAACGTTGCCGTCCGGATGCCACGTTGTCCCGCTGGATGTGGTGATCGCGGGCCAGTTACCGCCGATATGCATACCTGACTCAAAGGCGGCGGCACCGGTTCTGACATCCACAGAGAACGGACGCAGGTTGTTGAATGTGCCGTACTGGTCGTTTTCTTTTGTCAGCAGAAGGTAAAGTCGGTTGCCGTCATTGCGCCAGAAGGAACCGAACCCACCGCCGACCATGCGATAATTATCAATGTGGGTAGATTGGATCTCCGCGCTGGTCTTTAGCGTCCCGGTTAGCTGCCCGCCGGTCTTCGCCAGATAGCGGCCATCTGCTTCGGTTTTATTCCACGCGTTAACGTCAGCGGCCAACAAATTGACATCGGCGGACAGCGGCTTACCGTTCACCTTGATAGAGCGCAGCGCGTATTTCTGCGCGGCCTGCGCGTCGGTCAGCGCGCCAACGTCAGCCGCCGTCGGTTTGTAGTCCGTCGTATAAACTCGCGCCCAGCGGAGCGAAGCCGAGTTGTCTTTTCGCATCGAGCGCAAATAAAACGCCATATCGCCGGAGCCTACGGCAAATTGCACATTGCGGAATTCGTTCACTTTGCCGGTAAACAACACCCCCATGCCGCCCGGCACGGGATAGCCCTTATTGGTAGTGGCAACCAGTGATTCTACGGTAAAGCCATTTTCGCGATTTAAGTCATCATCAGCATTGGCGGTATTCTCGTTCGGGAATACGATACGCGGCAGAGTTAACGCCCCTTTCATCGTGTCGCCGGTCTGTTTTACATAGCGGCCATCCGCTTCGGTTTTGTTCCATGCGTTGACATCACCGGCAAACAGATTGACATTCCCGCTCAACGGTTTGCCGTTCACCTTGATGGATCGCAGCGCATATTTCTGCATAGCCTGCGCATCCGTCAGCGCACCGGTTTCTTGCGCGGTAGGCGGTTTCGCCGTCGTATAAATACGCGGATTTGCTCCCTGATTAGCTTCAGCTCCCCAATGCAGCTCGTCATCGATCCCCATACCAAGACGCATCAGTGCCTTCCCGGCGACTTGGAAACCGACTGATAAATTACTCTGTGCTGAAGGGCGGCTCATGACCAACGGCGTATGCTGGTTTCCCTCAATATTCAGTGAGTCCCCATCCGTTTCAGCGTTGCCGGGCTTAATAGCCAGTTTTTTAACCGTGCCACCGGACAGCATCAGAAAACGACCGTCAGCTTCGGTTTTACTCCATGCACCGACATCGGCGGCCGTTGGTTTGTAATCCGTGGTGTAAATCCGTGACCACACCACCCCATTTTCCGGCCGGTTAGAACGGCCAATAAAGCCATGCCCCAACCCCGACACGCTGACATAGCCCGTTGATGGTGCGGCATCGCAAGGCAAGCTCAGCACCCCGGCGGCAATATTTCCAGCGATCGGCGGCTTGTTCTCAGAGGTCGCATTCAGCCGGTAAATTTGCGCAGTGTTGCAATAAGCGTTATCGAAAGCCCGCGCGCCCGCACCCAGACCAAACGCACCGACCTCCATCAACTGCCCGCCATCCACCCCGACGTTTTTGGTCGCGGCCGTACCTAACGCCAGATTGCCACGCGCGGCGGCCTTGTCTGGCAAGTCGGACAGATTGGCGGCCTTTTTCATGCTGGCATCGCTGACCGTTTTAAGCGCCTTCGGCGTGCTGGCTTTCGTTTCGTCGGTACTGGTTGTCGCGCTGCTCAACTGTACCAGCCCTTTCGCTATGGTGCTGGCATCCGGGTGATTGCGGGTTTTCTCATGCGCGGCGATCGCCTCAGCCACAAAATCTTTTGTCGCCAGCACGGTGTCATCACCGGCGATCACCTGAATCGCTTCGGAACTGCTGACAATCAAAATCATGCGCAGCGTCTGCGTGCGGCCGCTGCCTTCTGCCAGCTTCGGCTTGTAGCTCTCCGCCATATTGCTGACGGCAATCAGCGTCCCGGCCTCGTCATAGAGGCCCATTTCACGCAGCCAGAAGCCGCCGACGTTCGCCGGAATAATCATTTCGGCCAGAATGTGATTTTTCACTGCCTTATCAATAGTCAGCCCATTGAGCGCCGCACGGTATTTCTCATTGACGAGCGTTGTTTGTGCCGGGTTAGGTGTCGGCAGCGTGCCGTTTCCGTCGCCGACGGCCATAGAGACGATTTTCAACTGCGTGCCGCCCGCGCTGGCGGCGGCAATCTTGGCCGCCCCGGCGGTGGTAATAATCGCTTTGTATTTGCTCATGATTTTCTCTTATCCGGGGTAAACGGTAATGACATCGCCATCAATAGCGGCCGCGCCGGTGTAAATCCGGCCGGGGATGTCCTGCAAAATGTTGAGGCCGATCAGGTGGCGGCTCAGGGGCTTGGCGTCAGCGATCAGGCGCTCCATTTCCTGATACATTTCCTCGGTGATGCCGGTTTCAAGTACGCCAATATCCAGCCGGAAGGTGCCGGGCGGATCTGCGCCGTCGGTGTGGAACCATTCGATAACGTTGATCAGGTAGCCGAGCGGCTCCACCACGCGGCGCACAGCGCCGATAGTGCCCTTGTGCCGGTGAATATAGAACGCAGCAGAAACCACGCCCCGCTTGACGTCCTCCGGCCACGCCTCATCCCATCTATCGACAGAAAACGCCCACGCCAGATAGGGCAGCAGATGCACCGGGCAGGTTTTCGGGTTCCACAAATCACGCAGGGGAACCGGCACGCGCTCCAGCTCGGCACACGCGGCAGCGGCCGCAACCTCCAGCGGTGATGAGCCGACAGGCAATAAGCGGTTAGTCATCGGCGCGCCCCGGTGTGATTTTCACGCCGGTGCAGTAACCCGCCTGCGTTTTATCCAGCACGATGTCGGTGGTCGGTTGAGCAACCTCAACACGTTCAACACCTTCTACGGTCAGCGCTGCGATGATGCCGGAGCGCCGGATACTGCGGCCTAAGCGGCGCATGGTCAGCACATAATTTTGCAAACGTTGTTTGGCCTCCGTGAGGATCGGCGCAACCTCCGGGCCGGGATAGAGAAACAGCGTGGCAACAATGCCATAGCGGGTTATTTTGGCCGCTTGCACGATGACGCGATCGGCAACCGGGCGCACGTCCTCATCATTCAGCGCATCGCGGACAACCTGCAACAATTCGGGGCTGGCGGTGCCGTCGCCGTCCCGCGACAACACGGTGACGATCACGTTAGCCGGTGATGGGCTGATTGCCGTCACATCAGCCACCCGGCCATCGGCCGAGCGGGCGTGAAAACGGTAGGAACCGGCCGATCCCGCTGTGCTCATGCCTTCGAAAGCATCCTGCAGGCGCAGGCGGTAATCTTCATCCGTTTCCATGATTGCCGGTGTCGGCGGGATAGTGCTTTCATCCGCCGGGGTGATCACCAGCCTCGGCGTATTGAAGTTGGCGCCGAGCTGGTCGAGATCTTCGCCGGTGGCGTGCGCCAGCATCACCGCTTTAGCGGCATCATTGACGCGCTGGCGTAAAATCACCTCGCGGTAGGCGTTCTCCTGCAGCAACTTAACGATCGGCTCCGACTCCAGCGACAGCGTACGCGCGACGGCCTCCCGCTGTTCCTCCGGGTTAAGCGAAATCAGCATAGCCTTACGCTCTGCCAAAATGTCTTCATAATCCAGCACCTCAACGACGATCGGCGCGGGCAGTTGGCTTAAATCGATAGTTGCCATGGTTTCAGCTCACAGGAACAGACAGCGACAGCGCGCCGGGGGCATCGGTGCGGGTGCCGGTGATGTCGATCACCATCTTGCCGTCAAAAGTGGTATTAAAAGCGATGCCGGTCAGCTTAACGCGCGGCTCCCACGCCAAAATCGCGCTATAGCAGGCAGCCATAATCTGCAGGCGCAGCGCGTCGTTCTGCGGCTGGTCGAGCAGCTCAGTGAGCAACGAGCCATAAGCCCGGCGCATCGGGCGTGAACCCTGCGGCGTGATAAGGATGTCCGCCATGGACTGGCGAATATGCTCGATGTCCGTCAGCGTGCGGCCGGTGCCTCGGTTCATGCCGATATATTTGGCGCTGTTCATGTTGGTTTCCCCGTTTGGCCGCCGCCGGTCTGGACGCCACCGTGGGTGTGCGTATCAACAACAACACCGTTGGATGAGAACGTACCGCCGCTGTGCTCAATGCTCCCGCGCATCGCCCCGCCTTTTTGCACTTCCAGCATGCCGGTGGTGAGTTTGTTGGTGCAGATCACCTCCGACGCATCGAGCGTGATTTTGTCAGCCGTAACGATCACCACTTTTGTGCTGGCGGTGATGGACTCCGACGCCTGCACGTCGGCGGTTTTAATGCCGGACACGCTCAGCGCGCCGATTTCCGGTTCATACTCGATGACCGCGCCATCCGGGAACGCGATATGCAGCGCATCCGCCGACGCAGACGGGGCCGGGAAGTCATCGGAGAAAATGCCGCACAGCACAAAAGCGGTATCGAGTTCGCCACCCAGCGCAAAGATCAGCACCTGCTCGCCGACGGAAGGCGCCGACCAGCTGCGGGTTCGCCCGGCGCGACAGGTTAACCAGTTGAGCCAATCGGTAAGATTGCCGCCGGTTTCGACACGGCACAGGCCGTTATCGAGGTCGACGGCACTCACTGTGCCGATGCGGATTAGGTTGCGCAGCAGGCGCAATATGTCATGTTGATTGTTCATGACTTGAAGGATGCCGCCCGGCGCGGGCGGCGACAACGAGGAGAGGTTGGAAGACCAAACAAACAACAAACTAATGAATAATCAAACCAACTCAATTAATTGCTTACAAACCTCAAGCAATTCGTTTCGTCTAGAGCCATCACTATGCTGATATTGATCCCTTTCCAAAATTTCTTCAGCAGTCATATGAGGCCACAGCTTCTCTAATACTTGAACTTTTCTAATTTGCGTATGTTGATTTATTATTACCTTCATATCGTCAAAATCAGTTACATTTACATGTACTTCTTTCGCTCTAAAAATAGCATTAGGATGCAAATAATTCTCACACTCTCGTTTCCTAGTAAGGTGACAGAAAACACCACCTTCTCTATACCCATCTATCTCTGGTAACTTCTTAAGAAATTCCGGACTGCTCCCATCACCTAAATCATCAGAATCCAAGAACACTGCCCAAGGTCTATTCAAAGACTTTATTATATTTAAATTAACCCAATGCTTGAGATTTCCACAGCCACCACTAATTAATGGGGTAATGTTTTTATCCTGTAAGCTATGCGTTAAATATCCAGCAGCTTTTAATTTATCACTCAAGCTATTCAGGAATATTACATCCGCATACCCTTCCACCATAACAAAAGCATTAGCACCATAAACTTCTTTGTTAGGCAATATACCTAAGGTTGATGCTACTTTTTCATAAGTTGCGTCATCACCTTTATTAATAGTAACACTGTTATCCTCACCTTTCTCTATAAACCTTATCCCTGACAGTGGAAGTAGACCAGCAAGAGCAGGCACATGAGTTGTCAAAATGACCTGACACCTATCTCTAAGTGAGAGTTTATACAATGCTTTTATTAGCATTTGTTGATTGCCCGGATGTTGAGCAGTTTCAGGTTCTTCAATTGCATATATAACATTTGATGTATTTTCTGATGCGTAGTGTTTCTCAGCCTCCGCCCTAAAGAAATTTAGCAAGATCAAACGCCTGACACCACTCCCCCTTTTATTTACTGAAATACCACTATCAGAAGCCAATGATAATTTAAATAAACTTTTCCAATCCGGCTCTTTAGTAAAATCTGGATTTAAATCTTTCGCTAAAGAACTATCCATCTCCTCAAGTTTTTCTAGTGTACGCTTTGCCACATCCAAGGCCCTTAGACGAACATGTTCTTTTATCTCATCCAGACGGCCTTCAACTTCTTTCAATGCATTAATAATCGCTAATTTCATAGGATCTTGAACTTCCGAATCCTGATCATTACTTCCTCTATCAGAACGGAACAAAGCGTAAACAGGAAGATATTTAGACAATGCCTCCCATATCGCTTTAGCATCCTCTTTATTAACAGCAACTTCGGTCCTTGCCAACACTAATTTTTCATTGGCGTATAGTGTTTTCCTTATCTCAACATTAGAACGCTGATCTGGCACCGCCTTAATATCTATACCTTTCTCTTGTAACCTTTTCTTTAAATCAGATTGTTTTAATGAGTGTAGATCTGACAATCCATTGTTTGTTGGATGGTTTGCAAGAATAGTTATTTTTTCCGAAGGTGTTTTCTTAGTTAAATCGAACGATTTTTTAACCTCCAAGAATCCATCCTCGTTTAATAATAACTCTTGCTGCAATGTTGTTTTGGAAGTTGAGTCTAGGACCACCTCATTAGGTAAATCATCGAATATACAACTTATTGATGCCGTACCATCTTGTGAAAAAACATTCCTGTCAGTTGAATCTATCTTTATTTGCTGGTTATTAAAGAATATCTCCAAAGCCTCTAATATCGTTGACTTGCCTGCATCATTCTTACCTATAACACCTGTCAAAGCATCATCTATATCAATCATCGCTTCATCTTTGTAGCCACGAAAATTAGATAACCTTACCTGTCTAAGACGCATGTCATATCCTCACCAATAAATAAAAAAATCATTGTAACATGCAGAAATATTGGCATTGAGATCTAGCTCAAAATTAGATTACATCAAAATTCACTGAGATGATTAATTATTTCAACTTCAATGATATTCATTATTCTACTATTAAAACCCAGTAATGGCCTAGCGTCATACTTTACCGCCTCGCTGTGCGGCGTCGGCCGATCGCGCAGGCCGTAATGATGCACATTGGCCATGCGCTGAACCCGCCCAACAAACTCAACCACGGCCGCATCGCTGTTGCCCTGGGCTTTCAGATAGCGGGCCGTGCGCAGCTTGGAGAACATCGCCCAATCGCGCAGGCGCTTTTTGCTGCGAAGCCGCGTTTTGCGCGGCGCGTAAGGTGTACCGTCCGGCGCCTGCTGGCGTTTGATGTGTTGCTGTTGACCGGCGCGCAGTCGCTTTGACACGGCAACGGCCAGCGACTTACGCGACTGCGGCGACAGCTTGGCAATCAGCCCGGCCAGCCGGGTGTCAAAGGGGTTAAGCTCGCTCATGCCATTCACTCACTAATTCGCCGTGAACAAAGAGCTGCATCGGCCGCGTCACGTCCTCCGGTAACGGCGGCTCCGGCAGGTGCTCAACATGCAACGCGCCATCGCCTTGCTCTTTCACCAAAACACGTTCGGTCAGCTGCAGCGACACGCTGAAATCGTAAGAGCCGTTGTTGTTAAAGTCGCTCGCAAAGGTGATCCCGGTGCGGCGCTTTTCCTCCGTTGCCATGATGTCCGGCTGGTTTTCCCGTAGCCATGCCTGAACCGGCACCATGATTAAATCCAGATCGCCGGTATAGTCCAAAAACAGCAGGTTCAGCGTATAGCGGTACTCATGGGACAGCGAGACGGCAAGCGTGGCGGCCACATTGCCGCGCTCTACCCGAACTTGCAGGTTTTCAGGGTTGCGCTGTAGCCACGGCAGGCAGCGTGTCAGCTCAGCGCGGAGCTGTTGCGGTTTTAACATCGTGTTGTTCCTGACAGTGTTTTATCGTTTCGACCTGCACCGCGCAGGCCGCCAAGGCGTTTTCAAGTTGGCGAATATCGGCGCTCAGATCGCCGTTAGTCGCCGGGCGGCTGGCCGGGATTTGGCACAGACTCACTTTCGGACAGCCAACGTAGATAATCCGCGGCGCTGGTGAAGCCGGGGCGCTGGTGCAGCCGGGCAACGTCAGCAGGCAAAGCAGTGTTAAACCAATCGCGTAATTGCTGATTTTCATTGAGTAGCCTCTGTATTTTCTGCTCGCGCGTCAGTGCCAGCCGGTGCGCGGCGTTTAGGTCGCCCCTTAACTTTTCCTCTTCCTGCGCCAGCACACCTGCCGCCGCCTGCAGCGTGTCGATCGCCGCGCGGGTATCGGTCAGCGCCGCCGCTATCCGGCCGTTCTCCTGCCGGGCGCTTTCCAGCCGTTCACCCAACGTGACAACCTGCCATTTCATCCAACCGGCGACGACCAGCGCCAGCACCAGAAACCAGCCGATCGCGCGGCTCATTGCGCGGCCCCGATCAGGCAGTGGGCCAGCTCCGCCGCCCGACGCCGTTCCAGCCCCGGCGATTTGACGCCGTTGACGAACACCCAGCGCGGTAACTGCTGGCAGGCGCTGTGCCAGTCCTGCCGCTTGATGAAACCGGCCAGCGTAGAACCGCAGGCGGCCGTGACGCCGACGTTAAAGGCAAAGGACACCACCGCGTCATAAACCGGCGGCGGCATCGTGACAGGCATACAGCGCCCTATGCCGCGCTCCACGCGATACACGTCGGCAACGAGGTTAACGGCAGCTTGGCGCTCGCTGATAACCGTGCCGGGCTTTACCCCGGCCGTGTGGCCGATGCCGCTTGTCCAGACGCCCGCCTGACACTGGTAAGGGGATAAACGGCAGCCCTCGAAATCGGCCAGCAGGCGCAACCCGGCCTCAGAGATCTGCAGCGCGCTGAATTGCGGCAGCAGCACCGCCAGCGCCAGCACGGCGGCCACGCTGCAGCGTTTAGCGATTGAGTTCATCGTAAACCCTCCGGCTGACGCCCAACTTGTTCAACAGCTGGTAGCTTTTGCGGCGGTAGTACCAGTTAACGAGGAACGTCCCAACGCCAACGGCGGCGCCGACCATAAAGCCGATGTCCTGCGGACTGTATCGGCCAATCCAAGCGAGAAAGGCCGCTACGGTATAGGCCACCCACGACGTAATTTTCTCCATTGCTAATCCCATAAATTGACGGTTTCACGCTGCGGCGCGGCGGTCACGTCCGGCAGCTCGACCGGGTGGCCGTGGGGCAAAATCGCCCCGGTAGCGGCCAGCCCTTCATTTAGCGAATAGACCTGCTCAACCACGCCCTGCGTGCGCCCGTAGTAGCGCCAGCAAATAGCGTCAACGGTGTCGCCCTGCAGGGCGTAGACTCTCATCAGAGCAGCCCGATGATGCAGTGGCTACGCTCGGCCACGTTACTGATCGCGTTGCGGGCGTTGCGCCACAGCTCGCCGATCGAGGCTTCGACCACATCAGCCTTGCGGCCGCCGGTGGCGGTGGCGGTGGTGTCGAAACTGCGGTATTGCTCCGAGAGCGTCGCCATGGTCATCGCGCTAACGGCATTGCGGTATTCGCTCACCCGCACGCTTTCGCCGTCGAGCTGTTCGCCCGGCACATCCTCAAGCCGCTGATAGCCGTCGGCCATCTGGTCGCGGCGGAAAGTGAACAGCTCGGCGTTCACCTCCGCGATCGCGCTTTTAATTGCCAGCCGCAGGCGCGGGGCGGTGATGCTGCCTTCAATGCGCATCACGTCGCGCACGTCCGCCGGGTCAATGTCCGGCCAGAAAAAGACGTTTTTAACGATCGGCTCATCCTCCGGGCGCGGTGCTGGCGCGTCCGGGCGTGGCCGTTGGATCACAACGGTGCTCATATGACCTCAGAAAGTTAGGGGGCGGTGGACGACGGCGTTGACGAGGTGAAACCTGTCGCGGCCGTCGTGCCGCCCGGCGCGGGGCGCGTTCTGTCAGCGGCTGGCGGCGGTGCGTATTGCCCGCTCCAGCCGTTCAATGTCTTTTTTCACGCCGCAGCCGTTATGCAACTGCAGCGCACGCTTAAGGTGGTTCAATGCCAGTTCAGCCCTGCCCGCCGCGCGCAAGACGTACCCGGTGATTTTGTGCAACTTGGCGCGCACTTGGTCGGGCATGTCTTCTGCGTCGGTGAGTTCCATCGTCTGCGTGAGGTGGTCAATGTTGACCGGCTCCCCGGCCTCAAAGGCGCGGGTGGCAGACTCGGCGACGTCTTCTGCGATGAGGTATGGCGTGGAGCGCGCGAAATTGCCCGGCGGCGCCAGTTGGTAACGCAGCGCATAGCGGGCGATGTCCAGCGCGCCGGGAATGTCCCCGGCATCCAGACGCCAGATCATGACCGTCATCAGAATGGCGTCCTGCGCGCCGCGACCTTCGGCCAGCACACCGGCAACCCAGGGGGCATAGTCCGGCAGCAGTTGGCGCTTGAGTTCGGCCTTACGCTCTTGTGAGCGCACCTGTTTGAGCTTTCGCTTATCTTCATTGAGTTTATGCATCATCCGTTCATAGCCGTTGGCGTGGCGCAGCGGGTCATTCTCCCGCTGCGCGGCCTCGACCGCTGACTGGCGCATAAGGTGACGGCGGGCAGGGCTGGTCATGGTTATTTACCGCCTTTCGCTTTGTCGTCTGCCGGTGCTTCCTCCGGGGCTTTCACCTCGGTATCAGCGGCAGGCTCCGCTGGTGCGGCGGCTACTTTGACCGCCTTAACAATGGCCTCGGCCAGCTCGGCGATTTCATCTTTTTTTGGTTCCGTCGGTAACAGCTTAATGTTCTCCACCAGACAGCCGCAGGCGTAATCCTCCACCACATAATCCTCATTGATGGATTCATAGTTTTCGATGCGGTCACGCTTCGAGTTTTCCACCATATGGCGTCGGTGCGTGTCCTCCTGCCAGTAGATCGACAGGTTATCCATGCGCGTAATCAGCAGCGCATCCGCCGGGAAGTACGGCACACGCACAGCAGGCAGGTTGCCGATGCGTTTCTGGCTGATAATCAGATCGGCGGCCAGCGCTTCGGTGTTGGGCTGTTCCTGATTGACCAGCGGAAAATACTTGTCGGCCAGCAGTTGGCGACCGCAGATCACCACCAGTTCCGGATCTTCCTGATACCATGGCGCGATCAGGGTGTTGGTGGCATCCATCACCAGTGCGTCGAGGTTGGCGTAATCGCCACCGGCGCCCACGCGGACTTTTTCAGACACCACGCTGCCGTCCTCCCCCACGACTTTATTCATCACGCGGCCCGGCGCGTTCTCGCGGTACTTCTGCAACCAGCCCGGCCCGATGTCTTGCAACAGCGGGAATTTAACGCGGTTGGAGGTTTTCGCGCGGTGAGTACCGTTAAAGCCGATCATGATGCGGTCAAGCGCCTGACGTTCAACAATTGCATCGCGTAAACGGGTCTGGAAATCCTGATAACGGGCCCACAGGTCAAGCGTGTTGTAGCGGATGTGGAAATCGTAATTCACCTGCTGGCAGAAATAGCCTTCTGCATCCAGCGTGGCAAAGTCGGCCGTTTCACGTTCATCGCCGCCGGCGGTATCGGTGGTGCTGGCGATGGAGCCGCTCACACCTAAACCGACTTTCTCTCCCTTCATTTCCTTAACCGGCAAGATATTAATGCGGGTCAGGAACGTCGAGGAATCCTGTACGCGGGTCATGATGGTCTGCGTAACGGACGGCTCTACGCTGAATTTTTTATCCAGATCGCCGGTAGCGACGCCGTTCAGTTCGGCAAGGCGGGACATAAACGCATTAAATTTAAAACGAGTTTGCTTGCGCATTTTTCTTCCTGTTTTATTCGGTTTTATCGGGTGCGACTGCCTTAGCAGTCGGTCAACACGTCTTGCGCGCTGTTGCCGCCAGTGGCATCCGGGCGCGCCGGTTGGCTGAAATCTTCCGAGGCGGAAAGCTGGGCTTGCAGCGCGCTGAACGCATCGCTGCCGGTTTTTACCTGTAGCTTGAGGTCGGCAACCTGCTTGCTCAATGCAGCGAATTTCTCGGTAAAGCGTGTGTCCGCGTCCTGCAACTGCTCGGCCACGGTCATCACGGCGCCTTCCATCTCGCCAAAGCGCACATCGTCGGTAGTCTGCTTGCGGCTAAACATCGCTTTGATGCGGGCAGAGAATGAGGCTTCCGGGTCAGCGACCGGCTCAAAATCGAAACAGACTTCCAGCGGCGCGGAGAACTCGACGTTCTCGTGGCGGCGGCTGAACTCCAACATGTCAGTGCCGAGGCTGGCCGGATCATCGGTGACGGCCAGCCCGACCAGATAAGACTTGCCGCTCTTGGCGAAATCGCGGCGGATCTCCATCGAGGTGAAAACCTTTTGGCCCGCGCCGACCATCGACACCAGATCGGCGGTTGGGGCCAGACTGGCATACAGCGCCCACTTGCCGTGTAACAGCGGTTCATCCGGCTCGTCGATTTTCTCGGCCTTCAGCTCAACCACGCCGCCGTAACGACGAAAATAGCCGTCAGGCAAAATCCCCTTGATGTGCTCCATATTGATGCGGGCGCCGAACACCTTCGGGCTGTAGGTCTCGGCCATCTGCTGAATATCCGCAGCGCCGATCTCGCGGCCGTCAACGGTGTCGCCTTCAACGCCGATGCGGAAAAACTTAGTAACTTTCTTTGCCATGTAAACGGCTCCGGTTGTGGTGATTGGGTTCGGGGCTAGTTTCGGGGGAATGGCGCCGCGTCTCAACGCGTTGCAGTTGGAAGATCTGAGGCACAACAAGGGCTTAATGCGAGTCGCCCGGTGCTTTCGTAGCCTTGGCGACATGAATACGACACAGGCAACAACCATCATCAGCGATCCGCGCCGCCAAGCTGCCTTGCTCTACTGGCAGGGCTTTTCTGTGCGCCAAATTGCGGAAACGCTGAACCTCAAGGGGCCGACCGTGCAGAGCTGGAAACTGCGCGATAAATGGGACGACATCGCGCCCATTTCCCGCGTGGAGCAGAGCATGGAAGCGCGGTTGATTCAGCTCATTATGAAAGACGTCAAGGAGGGGAAAGACTTCAAAGAAATCGACCTGTTAGGCCGCCAGATTGAACGGCTGGCGCGGGTCAATCGCTATTCGGCGACCGGCAACGAGGCGGACTTAAACCCGAACGTCGCCAACCGCAACAAAGGCGAGCGCAAGCCCGCCGAGCGCAACGTGTTCAGCGAGGCCGCCGTAGAGAAGCTACAAAGCATCTTCACGGAAACCACCTTCGAGTATCAAATGGGGTGGTATCGCGCCGGGCTGCAACACCGTATTCGCAACATCCTGAAATCGCGCCAGATCGGCGCCACGTTCTTCTTTGCCCGCGAGGCGTTGCTCGATGCGCTGACTACCGGCCGCAATCAGATTTTCTTGTCGGCCAGTAAGGCGCAGGCGCATGTATTCCGCAATTACATCATTGATTTTGCCCGGCTGGTCGAGGTTGACCTGAAAGGCGATCCGATGGTGCTGCCGAACGGCGCCCGGCTGATGTTCCTCGGCACCAACGTGCGCACCGCGCAGAGTTACACCGGCAATCTGTATCTGGATGAGTATTTCTGGATACCGAAGTTTCAGGAGCTGCGCAAAGTCGCCAGCGGGATGTCGCTGCACAAGCGGTGGCGCACTACCTACTTTTCCACGCCGTCGAGTCTGGCGCACTCCGCTTATCCGTTCTGGTCGGGGGAACTGTTCAACAAAGGCCGCCGCAGCAAAGCCGATCACGTTCAGCTCGACCTCAGCCACAGCCACCTGTCAAAAGGCGTGCTGTGCGGCGATGGGCAATGGCGCCAGATTGTCACGGTTGAGGATGCTCTGACCGGCGGCTGTAACCTGTTTGACCTCGATCAGCTGTCGCTCGAATACAGCCCGGCAGAGTATCAGAACTTGCTGATGTGCGAATTTGTGGACGATACCGCGTCGGTATTCCCGTTCGCCGAGCTGCAAGGCTGCATGGTCGATACGCTGGAAGAATGGGAAGACTTCAACCCTTACGCCCTGCGGCCGTTCGGCTATCGCTCGGTGTGGATCGGCTACGACCCATCGGAAGCCAACGGCGGCGACAGCGCCGGGTGCGCGGTGATCGCGCCGCCAATGGTGGCAGGGGGCAAGTTCCGCGTGCTCGAGCGCCACCAGTGGCAGGGCATGAACTTTGCCGCTCAGGCCCAGAAGATTAAAGACCTTACCGAAAAATATTGCGTGGAGTACATCGGCATCGATGCGACCACCGTCGGCCAAGGTGTTTTCCAGTTGGTGCGCGAGTTCTTCCCGGCCGCGCGGGAAATCAAATACACCCCGGAAATCAAAACCGCCATGGTGCTGAAGGCAAAAGACACCATCGGGCGCGGCTGTCTGGAATACGACACCAGCCACACCGACATTACCGCCGCCTTTATGGCGATCCGCAAAACCATGACCGCCAGCGGCGCGCGCTCCACCTACACCGCCAGCCGCAGCGAAGAAGCCAGCCACGCCGATGTCGCGTGGGCAATCATGCACGCCCTCTTAAACGAACCGCTGACCGCAGGCAGCGGCCACAGCAGCCCGAACATTTTGGAGTTTTACTGATGAGCAAGCGCAAAGGCCGCAAGGCATTTATCCCCCCGGCACCAGCCCCGGCAACAAGGCAGGAACAGGAATTTGAGGCGTTTACCTTTGGCGAGCCGTCCGCAGTGCTGGATAAGCGGGAAATTCTGAATTACATCGAATGCACGACCAATGGCAAGTGGTACGAGCCGCCAATCAGCTTCGATGGGCTGGCACGCAGCCTGCGCGCCGCCGTCCATCACAGCTCACCGATGTATGTTAAGCGCAACATTTTGGCGTCTACGTTCATCCCGCACCGGCTGTTAAGTCAGCAGGAGTTTAGCCGCTATGCGTTGGATTATCTGGTGTTCGGCAACGCCTATTTAGAAGAGCGCCAAAACCGGCTCGGCGCGCCGCTGCAGCTGAAATCCTCCCCGGCCAAGTACACGCGGCGCGGCGTGGATCGCGGCTCGTACTGGTTTGTGCAGGACTGGAAAGAGGCGCACCGCTTCAAGACCGACAGCGTTTTTCACCTGATTGAGCCGGACATCAATCAGGAGCTGTACGGCCTGCCAGAGTACCTCAGTGCGCTTAACTCCGCTTGGCTGAACGAGGCGGCGACGCTGTTCCGCCGTAAGTATTACCAGAACGGAGCGCACGCCGGTTACATCCTGTATATGACCGACGCCGCGCAAAGTACAAGCGACGTTGACAGGATGCGCCAAGCCATGCGCGACACCAAGGGCTTGGGGAACTTTCGCAATCTGTTCATGTACGCCCCGAACGGTAAGCCGGACGGCATTAAGATTTTGCCGCTGTCCGAGGTTGCCACCAAAGACGACTTTTTTAACATCAAGAACGCCAGCCGCGACGATCTGCTGAGCGCGCACCGCGTACCGCCGCAGATGATGGGAATTATCCCAAACAATACCGGCGGTTTCGGGGATGTGAAAAAGGCCGCTCAGGTGTTTGTGCGCAACGAGCTAACGCCGCTGCAAGAGCGCATGAAGGAGGTGAACGACTGGGTCGGGGAAGAGGTTATTCGATTCACGCCGTATGAGTTGCCAACCGAATAAGCAAAAAGCCGCCAGTCATTGGCGGCTTAATTTTTTTCAAGACGTTAGCATCACTGCAACTACATGAAAGACAGAAGGCCATTGAACATCAGTCGATGTGTAGGCTAATACCCAAGCGTTTAGCTTCCATCGTCAGAATTTTTTCACCTAAAGATAGATCACCTTTATGTAGACGATCAAAAAGCGCGCCTAAAAGGTATATGCTAAGGTAATCGGCGTTAATCGGCGAATGCTCAGTAAACGTTATATTCTCTCTAGCAAACTCAGCATTTGCGACAACCTCAGTTTTCGCAATAGCTTCTGTAACTAGGTTGATTAATGATTCCTCGTGACAAGCTATCGTCTCAAGTATGAATTGTTCCTGTTCTTGCGTGAACTCTTGCTCCACCTCATCACCTCTTAATTATCATGTAACCACAATCATTATAAAACAGTCAGTTAAATAGTTTATAAACGAAAAGTTATTAAGTATCTAGCTATAAAGTCAGCATACAGCTCTATCGTTACAAATCATAAAACCGTTAATCTTTGCCTGCTAATAAAAATAACGGTTATTGCATTATTCCAAGAGTTGGGACATAGTTGCGCGCAATGCTATCCCCGCCTCGCCTGCGCGCTTTATGTGTCGCTTTTAATGCAGTTGCATGATCCAGCGCGATCCGCGCCAGTGCTGCCTCTGCGGGGATAAAACTCACACCGGATCATGATGCAAATTCATGCGCCTAATGCATGCTTAGGGTGTTTAGACTGGAGCTGGCTACACTCCCTAGCAGCACACAATCAAATCAGACAGTCCGTTCTGTGCGAGAAGCGGATATTGACATATTTGTTCCGGTAACTAAATTTAGTGCGCCATTAGAAATTTGGCACTTTTCTAGGCTAAGAGCCTATCTCAGTAGGCGTAACTGGCGCAGGCAGTTTGAACATGGACAGCGCATAGAAACCGGTTTGTAGGGCATTGTCCTGTTCAAAACGGCAAGTAAAATAGCCCTAATGGGATAGGCCCGAAGTTCCACAATCTTTCATCTCTCCTCAGCACTTCAATGCTACTTATAGTCTGTAGACTCATTGTCATCTTTTAGATTTAATCGATTGTTATGAAAAAAAATGACTATCAAGTTTGTTTTGGTTTAGCTGTCAGAAAGCATCGAAACAATCGGAACTTAACACAAGAAGAACTTGCAAGCTTATGTGACTTGGACAGGACTTACATAGGTAGTATAGAGCGTGGAGAGAGAAACGTCAGTCTAGTAAATATCCATAAGATTGCCTCAGCTTTAGATATAGAAGTTAAGGAATTATTTGAATGAATTACGCTCAGTTGAAACAAGATATTTTTTCCTATTTCCACTCAAATTTAACGGTTATTGCCAGAAATATACAAGCTAAAAACATCCCACATGGTGGGAAGTCAACACTTATAAATCAAGCGGTTGAAAGTGTAAAAAATGATTTAGAATGTACATTAGCCATTCAACACTCACATTTAGATCGCTCAAAACTATGTATGCTTCTCCAATATTGCTATTCAGTTATGAGCTTTGAATATCGGAATGCCGTTTGGCCATATGAATATATGGCATTTTCACGAAGGAATGGAGAATTGTGGGAGCGTTTTTGCAAAGCTGCATGGGATCATTCTTCACTGCCAAATCTATATCGTATTGCAGCACCAAGTTTCCATGAGGTTAGAAATAGCTTTAGAGATCGCATAATAAATTACACCCAAGGAAATCAATATCAACACCATATCGTAAATGACGTAGATAGTGTTTTTGAACTTGTAGGTGAGATTAATATGATTGAAGATGAAATGTTCAATCTAAATGGACGAAATCATATTATAGACTTTAAAAGTGGCTTTGGTTCCAACGAAAAAGGAAATACACTTCGTTTGATTGCTGTCGGACGGGCCTACAAACATTGGGACCCTAATGTCAATTTACTATTTCTTGTTAGACAAAACGAAAATAATAACTATTTAGAGACTATTCGCAGGAGTAACCTTTGGGAAGTTCATTGTGGGGATGCTGCTTACCGAAAAATAGATGAACTGACAAATGCAGGGATATGCGAAATTAGACGAGAAGCCATTGATTTTAGGAATGACCTATCACCTAACTTTTGGAGCTACTTAGTTAATAACAATCTAGCTCATTATTTAGATTGGTAATGTTAAAGTGGTGCACATAGTGCACCATTTTTAAAAGATCGAGGAAATAAAATCATTTCTTTTGTCTTCTGTTTTTTCCCACCCTTGCATTTTCGCTAACTCGATTATTTTGCTTGCTTCTAACAGCTCAGCTTCGGTCAACTTAGGAACGTTAATTCGCTTCAAATAATTCGCGGAGTTATTAGCCCCTGGTGATACCAGGGACTTTTGTTCTGTTGCAAATGGGTGATTTAGGTAAATCAATAAAAAATCATGATAGCTTGTCTTTTTAGCGAAAACACCAACAACACCTTGGTCAAAAATGCAGTTATCCATTTCTGAAGCTGTTAACCTTCCTGAGGTAACCATAGGTATTGCAAGTCCCTTTTTAAAATAAAAATCTTTGTTTTGAAGCCGAGCTTTCTTATCTTTATAATAATACGTTACAGCTTCATGATCCCATCGAATACAGCTATTTGTAGCTTCGAAGACATTTCTATGCCCTCCTCGAACAAAAGGCACATAAGCTATATCTGAATCTATGCCATGTTCCTTCTCAAGCTCATTTGGAGTTAGATTTACTAGACTCCAATCAACAGGGTGACCATTGATTCTTTTAGGAGGGTTTTCAGAGTCATATCCACAAAACCTTTGGTTATCACCTGTATAAATTCCTGTTTTGCACTCAGCAATCTCACCCAGAGTTACAGTTTCGCGAGATATCTTAATTGATTCGAATAATTTTGGATTAATCCAAGCTTTATCCACGTTATTAATAAAATAATCACCACAAACAAGTGTATTATCCGTTTCTAGCAATTGTAATAGAGATTGATTTGAGTCAACTGCATCGATCCATTTAACTTCGCTATCAGCACTAAGAGTGGCCACATTACCAGCAATAATGCACATATTACTGTAACCGAAGTTAACAGAACCAAATCGCTTACTTTTAAACTGAATGATATGGCTTGGCTTAGCTGATTTAAGTATGAAATGTCTCATATATCTCAAATTCGTACTCGTAAGGAAGGTATCAGGGATAATGAAAACATATCGCCCTCCTTTTTTTAATTTCTGCAAGGTAAAATAGAAGAATAAGGCATAAGATTCTTTAGCATACACATCAGGGAATGCTTTTTTTATCAGTTTTCTATACTCTTGTGATAACTTTAAACCATAAGGCGGGTTGCAAATAGTTGAATCATATTCAGTATTAGGGAGTGCAATTTTACGATTATTTGGTCGAACAAAATAATCGATGAAATCGGCGTGAAAATAATTACAACCCTGTACATTCAAGTCATTTAAAAAATGATGTTCGTCAATGTCAATAGCATCAATATTTTTAGGCTTGCCGATTAGGTTCTTTATAAATGCCCCCTCACCGAAGCAAGGTTCAATGATATTTTGATTAGACACATCCCCCAACAAACTAATCATTGTATTTCTAATATCATGGGCGTCTGTAAAAAAAGCTTGAAAAGATTTATCCGTAATATGTTGGTGCATTTTAATCGCTCAATCTTAAGTGTGCTACTTTTAGTCGTCATTTTACTATATTTTTTACAACTTTCAAGCTAATGATAACTTGGATAAATTATGCGACGTATTTCAACCTAGCGAGCACCCCACACTGGGACTGGCTCTTCTCAGGCTGTGCCAACAGCATCTGTACCTGTTGAATCTAGGCACTGTGCCCCAACCTAATAATCACTTTAAAAACAAAATTATAGATCAAAATTTAAGCATGCTCAGATAGTTTCTCGCCGTTTTTCGGAGCGTGTAGCTATACGCCGCTTTTTTCAGGGGCAATGCTGGTTTTCATCTCCCCCGCCAGTTCTGAAATCCATATCAGTGCAATGTCTTTGTCTTTCGCTTGGCTCTCATAACAAACCCCCAGACGGGCGATGAGTTCAATTCTTTCTAAAACAACTACTTCATCCACTGCTTGCACCCTTTCCCTCCGATGCTTAATTACTGTATACATATACAGTATATGTCTATCGGATTTAATTGCGCAAGAAATTATTGGAAGCCTGCCCAATCGCTAACCACTGGATAGTGCATTGAAATATCACCAAATTTGACTTTAGCACCGCACGCCAGAGCCTCAAGTTCCCAGCGCGTCGGCTCGATACCATGTAGTGCCAGCTCTGAGTAAATTTTGGTTACGCGATCGCGCTCAGCGGTGGTCAACCTGGCCGATGCAGCAGGCTCTATGCGCTTATGTGGGTCAATTCCTCTTTGCTGTCTGTTTATCTGCGGAGCATTTGCCCGTAAACGCGTCATAACAGACCGTGCAACGGTCATGTCATCCCAGTCAATCTGGGTTTCAGGTGCATGTTCCATCACCTCCACGGCCTCTACTGGCTCCCCATCCTGCGTATTTTCGGCGCCACTGCTACCGACCAACCCACAGTTATTGACAGGACTCCGAGGCGCGCCGGAGGCGCTTTTCAAAGTCAAAGGCTCAACGGCAACGGCTTTGGCGACGATGCGCCATTGCGTGGTGCGGGTTTCATAAACGCGATCGGCGCCGATATGCGGGGCAAAAATCCCCGCGATTTTCTGCACTTCTTCGTCATAGGCGTTGCGCTCGTCGGCAACCCGGCGGGCTACACGCACAGTTTGATCGTCACGGGCAACGTTAGGGCCGCCCTGGGCCAGAATGTAAGCGGCAAAGTCACCGGCATCAGCAGCAGCGCGCACCGCCTCAACGGTTTCGTCAAACTCATCGGCCAGACTGACAGAGCGGATCTTGCGGCACTCTCGCCATGCGCCGCGCGACGGCAGGCCGATAAAGTGGAATTGAGGGATACGCCACGTTGAAGCCCACGCGGTGACGGCGGCCGCCGTATCAGTCAACAGCTCGCCGGTTTCATGATCGCGCTCGCCGTCCAGCGCGTAGCCGTCGATGTTTTTTGCAATGTATTTAGCGATATAGCCCGCCGCACCGCCTTTGTTCAGGTGCTTGCAGTCAAAACGGTTTTTCGCGGCGCCGCGTTCGTCCCCATCTTCAGCCATGGCATAACGGCGCATGATGTCGATCACCTGCTGGCGCTGTTTTTTGGAGGTAAACAGCATCATATGCCAGTGCGGCGTCGCGTCATGGTGCGGTTCGACAACGCGCACGCCGTAGACCTGCAGGCCCGCATCTTTAAACGCCGTGCGGATCTTGCTAAACAACTTCACAAGATAGCGCTGACCGTCTTTTGGCGTGTACGCCTCTTCATCCCATTTGTGATTAAAATGCACCTTAGGGCTGTTCTTGCCAACGGCGCGCGTCGGGTGATATTTGGATGGGGTGGTGATGGTGATAAACATCCCTTTATCGCCACGGATAGCGGCGGCCTGCTCAACACCGGCGATCATCGCCATTAACTCCATACGACGAATTTCTGGGTTAGAGATACTTGCCATCACCTTGTCGATGAGGCTGAAGCGTTCGCCGGTTTCGACGTTCTCAAGCTCGCGGCTGTTCAGATAATCAAAATTGGACTGGCGGCGCGCTTTCACATCCCGAATAGCCTGCTTACTGGCATACGACGACGCCCCGCGGTTCACATTACCCAGGGCGATCAGCAACGCCTCGCGCCAGCGCGTGCGCTGAGCCTTCAACTGGCGTTCCCACCACTCGGAATTAACCAACCGTGACAGGCTGGCAATCGCTGACCGGACATCCAGTTTGCCCTTGCGGTATTTGCGCCAGTGCATCGGGGTGATGTTGAAGGCACGCGCCATACCGGCAATGCGGCCATAAAATTCTGATTGAGTGGCGTCTTCGAAAAGACCGGCATTGTCGCCGCCGTTCTCCGCCAAAAACTCATCACAGTAATCTTCGTAATTCTGCAGAAGTTGACCGGCCACCCGATCGGCGAGGCGGCGTAACTCTTTATCATCCATACCGGGCAGTGAAGCGTAATTATCAACTTCAGCAGAAAACCGCATTGACGCGGCGAGGTTCATTGCATTTTTGGCGCTCACCGTTTGCAGACGCGGCCAGATGCGGCGATCGAACTGGAACACCAGCCATTTGTTGGCGTCGTGCAGCCCTTTGCTCTTGAGCAAGTTGGTGTAACGCGTCAGAAACATGGCGCTGAGGAAGCGCGGCAAGCGGCGGATATTGGTTAAAACAGCTTGCCCCTGAGCGAGTTCCTCACGGGTAAGCGGTCTCACCGGCCCGGCAACTGCCGGGCGCGGTTCGTTCCATGGGTAAGCGTAGGCGGATGCCGCTTGGCTCATTGCACTTTCGCGCCGTGTGCGTAGGTGCAGTTGCCACAGTAGCGCTCATTACAATTCACGCACAAAGAATCTTGCAGTATTTGGATGCTTAAAACTACATAGCCAGTTTTCCACTCGCTGACATCTGTAATATGAGTGATTTTTGCAATGATGAATTCACCGGTATATCCGTTAGCATCTTCGAGCCACTCACGAAGCTTTAATAAATCCCCCTCTTTGAAGTCTCTATCATTCAAGCGAAACTCTGCTTTTTTAACTCCAGCACGAACGAAGTTAAAATAAGAGGGTTTAATTTTTAAATCATGTAGCATTACAAAAACTCCTTAATCGTAATTTTGGTTTTCTGGTCTGCGTGCAAATTCTGAATCACTCAAATCAGCAGCAATAAAATGACCTGCCAGCAACGCCAGCAGGCCGAACAAAATAGAGAACTCCGTCATGCCTTCCCCGCGTAAAGGTGACTTTGCGTCTCGCGGATCTGCTGACAGCTTACGCAGGTATCAACGCCGGGAACGGCTGCGCGGCGCGCGGCAGGAATCGGAGCGTCACATTCTTCGCAAACAAAGGCAGAAGGCAGCGCAGAGGATTTGCGAGCATTGGTAATCTGCGCCTCCAATACCAGCGCCTGCCGTTCCTGTTCGTAGTCCATCAAGTCGGCCATTAGTGCAGCTCCTGCGCTTGATGCTCGATGGCTTCAGCCTCTTGGCGGAGCAGCTCCACAGCCTCGACCGCTGTTAACCCCTCTTGGGTGATGTGGGCCGCCAGCCGAACCAAACGCGCAGCAGCTACCTGAGATTGGTTTTTACGTTCATCAATACGCGCGCTATCTAACAAATCTTGAAACTCATTTGTTAAGGCAGAAACCGCTCGGCAAGTACCAGCGACAACACCACGCTGAAAGGCGTTATTTGCCGAGCTGGTTAAAGTTGGAGTAAGAAGTGAAGATTCTTTCATAGTAAATTCCTTATTTCAGACAAAGCTATGCCCGGCGGGTTAACGCCAGCATTACGCAATGCGGTTAATTAATATTTAATTCGCAATCATCATCACTGATAAATCGCGGCAAGGTTTTTGATAAATCAATCAGGTCATTCAGCGCCCACACAATTTGTTTACGCTCTGAATAACTCATTTCTGCAAACTTCATTTTTATATGCCGTTCTTTCAGCCCGGCATGAAAACAAACAGTTCTGCGGATATGTTCCGGCGACTTATCAAAAGCCTCTTGCGCCTGATTCCGCTTATGCGGGAACAGCTCACGCTTAATCTGTGAAATGCGCTTAATACCGATCGCTTTTTGTGTTTCAGTAGCCAACAACATGACAGCCCCAATTAACGGCAAAACAAACGGCGAAGCGGTGAAACAGGCTTAGTCGTTGACAGGCCACGCAGTAAGGCCGCCTGATCGTGACATGGGCGCCAGCGCTTACCGCCCGGCAGTTCAATAAAACCGTGTTCAAAATGCCGCGATGGGCTTTGTTGTTTCAGCAGTGGAGCGATAGAAATAACCACGGTGATCACCTCAGCTTAAACCAGCAACAGCGCTCAGGCCGCTGATCACGTCAACGGTGGAGGCTAGCGCCGGGGTGGATTGGATGCGGTTCTGAACGGTCAAGCCGATCAGCGACAAATGGCGGATCGCCGTGTTGACGCTTTCAAGCAGTGCGCTTTTGCGTACCGGCGTTTTGTGGTCGCCTTGAACGGCGGCGGCGGCAACGTTGCCAACTGCGGCCGTAGCCTGCAGTGCATACGTTGGAATATTCCCGACGCAAGCCTCATTGACAGGCACGGACGGCATACAGTTGATTTGTGCCAGCAAGGCATCAATCAGGCTGGAATCCTCTGTAGCGTCAGTGATCCCCAGCAGTTCGGCACACGTGAGCTGATGCGGCTGGCCCGGACTCAATTTGTTGCGCAGCGTCTGGGCGTTCATGCCGAGCTGTTTAGCCAGCGCCGTCACATTGTGGCGAGCTGGAAACTGTCGGCAGGCTTCATCGAAGTGCGGATGTTTAGAAATGGCATAATCAAACATGGTTAGCTCTACTCTAATAGATAAAATAGATTAAGCCTGAAGAGAGACGCTACATTCACTCAGGGCCTGCACTGTCAAGGCTGCCATGTTCACTTCTATGAGCCCTTTCTTCTGCTTGCCCTTTGGCTTGATAGGTAATTTTCCATATTCAATCAAGTTCTTAGCTGTTTCTTTGTTGGTTCCAGTACGGCGGCAATACTCCTCTAACGGGAGGTAGGGTTCAGGGATGACAATTGTAATGTTAGGTCGCATAAGGCAAACTCCGTCTGTTTAACCGTGTACGGCAATACACGGCAATATAAGTCAATACTCACCACAAGCTATGTCGAGCACTTTAAGTTCGCCAAAAGCTAAAATCAAGGAAAAGTTCACTCAATGATAAACATAGACTTCACTAAAGGTGGCTCCGCAGTGTTAGACAGAGTCCTCGAAGCCTACGGATTCAAAATGAGAGTACAACTAGCTGACCACCTCGGCATCGCGTCAAGCAGCATGGCAATGCGCTATAAAAGAGATATATTTCCAGCAGATATAGTCATTCGCTGCATGTTAGAAACAGGGGTGACGCTCGAGTGGATTACAACCGGCAAGGGAAAAAAATTCGAGAATGGTGATTCAAGTGCGTTACATCTAACTAGACAAAGACTAGTCAATGGGCAGCTACAAGACTTTGGCTCCATTCTCTTTGATGCAGGAATGTTCTTGGATTCCCACAACCAACCAACAGCACCAATTTGCATAGTTGATGACCGAACTCAGTACATCATTGATAAGCATTTCAGTGAAGTAAATGACGGTTTATGGCTGGTTGAAATAGAAGGTAAGGCAGGCATCCGTACGCTTACACGCATACCGGTTAAGAAGGTGCGCATTAGCGGTCATGGCGCCGCTTTTGATTGCGATATTGATGATATAACCGTGCTTGGGCGCGTTGTTCTGACGGTGGAATAGATAATGCCTGTACGGAAGCTGCCCGACGGGCGTTGGATAGCAGATTTCTATACCGTTGATCGCAGTAACGGTAATGAGGGTAAGCGGGTTCGTAAAAAGTTCGCCACTAAGGGCGAAGCTCTTGCGTTTGAAAATTACACACTCGAACAAATTGAGTCAGCGCCTTGGCTCGGGGAAGGAAAAGAAAAACGTCGGCTGACCGAATTGGTCGAGCTATGGTTTAGCCGCCATGGCATTACCTTGAATGATGGTGAAAAGCGTAGAAGCTCGATGCTCTGGGCTGCCGAGTGTATGGGCTTCCCTCTAGCCACAGAATTTAATGCACAACTATTTACAGCCTATCGAGCTAAACGCTTGGGCGGCCATTTTGCTCGAACAAAACGAATAGCAAAAGTTTCACCTCGCACCTTAAACCTTGAACTGGCGTATTTTCTCGCAGTGTTTAACGAACTTAGAAGATTAGGTGAATGGGTACAGCCAAACCCACTTGAAAACGTCCGCCAGTTTCGTGTAGACGAAAGCGAGATGGCCTATCTTACAGATGAGCAGATCGGTTTGCTTTTGCATGAATGTCGCCATAGTTCAGCTAAGGATCTGGAAATGGTTGCCAAGCTCTGTTTGGTGACAGGAGCAAGATGGAGTGAGGCTGAGAACTTGAAAAGCTCTCAGGTTTCGGGAAACAAAATCACCTTTGTTAAAACCAAAGGAAAGAAAAATCGAACGATACCGATTGACCCTTTACTTGCTGACGAACTACCTAAACGAAACGGCGCTTTGTTTACCCCATGCTATTATGCTTTCCGTTCTGCAATTGAACGGGCTGGCATTGTATTGCCAGATGGTCAAATGACCCACGTTTTGCGGCATACCTTTGCGAGCCATTTCATGATGAACGGTGGAAATATTCTCGTTTTGCAAAGAATTCTCGGTCATACCGACATCAAAATGACAATGCGATACGCCCATTTTGCCCCCGACCATTTTGAAGATGCCGTAAGACTTAACCCCCTTACAAAATGTCGCAAAAGTGTCGCATGAAGTTAGGTTTATTGACCTATATTGCCTTACATTAACCTTTTAACCTGTTGTTATTTAACTAAGTTATTGTTTTTTGGTTGACCTAAATGGTTCTCATAATCGCTTGGTCGTTGGTTCAAACCCAACAGGGGCCACCAAATTTTAGCTGTTTTCACAGCCTTACAAGCCATCCTGTCCGGGATGGCTTTTTTGTTTCCCGCCGCCGTGCCACACTTCCCTCTCGGCATTCCTGATTTATTTCGACTCAAAAGGACCCTGCATGATCGTCAACTGCGACCACGACAACCTCGACGCCTGGCTGGCACTGCGCTCGGCGCTGTGGCCCACCAGCCCGTTGGAAGAACACCGCGCAGAAATGCGCGAGATATTGGCTTCGCCGCACCACACCGCGTTTATGGCGCGGGGGCTGGACGGCGCTTTCGTTGGCTTTGCCGAGATCGCGCTGCGCTACGATTACGTCAACGGCTGCGAATCGTCGCCAGTGGCGTTTTTGGAAGGGATTTACACCGTCGAACGCGCCCGCCGCCAGGGCTGGGCCGCGCGCCTGATCGCGCAGGTGCAGGAGTGGGCGAAGCAGCAGGGGTGCAGCGAGCTGGCGTCGGATACCGACATCGCCAATCTGGACTCCCAGCGCCTGCATGCGGCGCTGGGCTTTGCAGAAACGGAGCGGGTGGTGTTTTACCGCAAAACGCTGGGCTGATCAGGCGGCCTTGCTTTGCCGCTGATGCGCCAGCTGCTCGGCGCGCAGCAGGATCTCCTGCAGATCGTCCTCGTCGATATCGAACAGATCTCCCTCCATCAGCGCCTCGTGCAGATCGGCGCGGGTGATGGCAACGGCATCGATCGGCAGATTGGCCGGCTTGGCCTCCGCCGGCGCCAGCGCGTGCGGGTAGCGTCGCCCGGCCAGGTTATTGAACAGAATGGCCAGCGCCGCCAGCAGCACCGAGTTCAGCAGCACCGGGTACAGCACGAAGTCATAGCCCATCTGGTGAATGCCGGGGCCGCCGAGGATGGCGGTCAGCGCCACCGCGCCGCCCGGCGGATGCAGGCAGCGCAGCTTGAACATCAGGCCGATGGCCACCGCCGCCGCCACGCCGCAGGCCAGGCCCGGATCGGGGATCAGCAGACCGGCGCTGACGCCCACCGTCGCCGCCAGCGCATTGCCGCCGACGATCGACCAGGGCTGCGCCAGCGGGCTGTTGGGCACGCCGAACAGCAGCACCGCCGAAGCGCCCATCGGCGCGATAAACCACAGGTTCACCTCACCCAAAATAAAGTGGCTGATCCAGCCGGCGAGCATCAGCCCCAAACCGGCGCCGACGCTGGAAATCAGCATCTCTCGCTTGCCCACCGCCAGCGGGTGCGGCCACAGGCGCGCAACTCCCACTCTTACCCGTTCTATCCACTGCGTCTTCATGTTACCCGATACGGCCCAATTCACGTGTTGGCAACAAATATATCACGTCGCGCCAGCGCCGCCTTCCGCCGTGTCATAAAAGAACTTTTAGGCTAACAGATTGATTTTTAGCCTCCCCTCAACAATGATGAATGTTCCCCCCTTAACCCCGAGGAACCGCCGATGTCTCAACCGATCACCGAGCTTTATACCGACAGTGAATTTTTCAGCCCGTACGCCATGTCCGCCTTTGTCGTGCTGACGGAAAAAGGCATTCCGTTCACCGTGAAGCCGGTGGACCTGGCGAAAGAAGAGAACAAAGAGGCGGCCTACGCGGCGCTGTCGCTCACCCGCCGGGTGCCGACGCTGGCGATCGGCGAGTTCCAGCTCTCGGAGTCTTCGGCGATCGCCGAATACCTGGAAGACATCCACCCGGCCCACGCCGTATACCCGCGCGACGTGAAGCTGCGCGCCAAGGCGCGCGAGATCCAGGCCTGGCTGCGCAGCGATCTGCTGCCGATCCGCGCCGAGCGCTCGACCGAGGTGGTGTTCAACAACGGCAAGTTCCCGCCGCTGTCCGAAGCCGCGCAGGAGGCCGCGCGCAAGCTGATCGCCGCCGTAGAAAAACTGCTGAGCCACGGGCAGGACAATCTGTTCAGGGAGTGGTGCATCGCCGACACCGATCTGGCGCTGATGCTTAACCGGCTGGTGATGCACGGCGATCCGGTGCCGGAGCGAGTGCGCCACTATGCGCACAAGCAGTGGCAGCGCCCGTCGGTGCAGGCCTGGCTGGCATTGTCGGAAAAACGGCGCGCGTGAGAAAAAAATCGGCGGCCACGACGCCGCCGTTCTCAATGCCGAGAAACAACATCACTGCTTGAGGGAAGGCAAATCACCATCCAGAGGGCAGATAGCCTAACAATGAAGCGATGGCGTACACCGCGCTGGCCAGGTACAGCAACACAATGCTGATCTGCAGCAGCGGATGCGTGATCCAGTTACACTGCCAGCGTGGGGTTTGGTCGCCGTGTTTGCGCGCGCCGCGCAGGATCAGCATCGGCATGATCGACAGGATCACCCCGCTGAACACCCCGGCGAAGTAGAGCGCGTTGACGAACGACACCAGCCCGCTGTAGGCCAGCACGAACGGCGGCACCACCACCAGCAGCAGCACGCCGAAACGGCGCAGCGGCAGCTCGTCGTTGCCCAGCCTAAACTTGTCGAAAATATTGGTCAGAAAGCTGCCGCCCAATCCCCAGTACGAGGTCAGCATCGCGCACAGCGCAAAGATGTTGGCGGAGAAGAACGCCCACTGCCCCAGCGCCTGGCCCCAGGAAATGGTGGCCACGTCGGAGATGTCATCCAGCCCGCTGAGCGCAATCACCGACATCGGCACCGCCGCCAGCAAAATGAACGTCACCACCATGCCGACAATGATCGCCTTCGGCAGTTGCTCCGGTTTGTCGGCAAAGCCGCGCGCCATTTCCGGCACGATGTATTGCGCCGAGAAGCAGAACACCACCACGTTGAACACCGGCACCATATAGCGCCAGTCGCCGTCTAACAGGTTGCGCATCTGGGTGGTGTCTTTCAGCAGCGTCGCCGCCACCAGGGCGGTCAACATCACCACCATGCCGATGCTGATGAACTTCTCGCCGCGGCCAATCGCTTTCAAACCGAGGTACAGCACGCCGGCGGCGGGCACGAAGAACAGCAGGCTGCCCAGCGCCGGCGAGATGCCGAACAGCGATTGCAGCAGCTTGCCGCTGCCGGTCATATAGGCGGTGAGCGCCCCAACGCTGTTGACGCACACCGAAGCGAACATCAGCCAGGCGCCCAGGCCGCCGACGTAGCGCTTCGCCAGCCCGCTCAGCTGCAGATGCGCGCGGGTGCGCAGCGTGGATTCGGCAACGTACAGCATGGTGATGGTGGTCAGGCTTCCCACCAGCACCAGCCAGAACAGCAGCGGCAGAAAGCCGGCCTTGCTGGAGGCGTAGGCGATGGAGAGCACCCCGGCGCCGATGTTGGTGCCGACGATCATCGCCACCCCTTCGAGGAAACTTAACGATTTGGCGGGTGCAGGTGCTCGCACCCCGGCGGCAAGCGCCGGAGAAACAGAGATATTATCAGACATGCATCATCCTTTATCGCCCGGCGACGCTGGCCGCCGGGATGGGTTAACGTCCTGACGCTCAACAGCTCACATCGATACACAGGTATTTCAGCTCCAGATATTCTTCTATCCCGTAGCGCGATCCTTCACGCCCGAGCCCTGACTGTTTCACGCCGCCGAACGGCGCCACTTCGTTGGAAATCAGCCCGGTGTTGATGCCGACCATGCCGTACTCCAGCGCCTCCGGCACGCGCCACTGGCGCGCGGCGTTCTGCGTGAACAGGTAGGCGGCCAGGCCGAATTCGGTGTCGTTGGCCATGGCGATGGCTTCTGCCTCGTCATGGAAGCGGAACAGCGGCGCCACCGGCCCGAAGGTCTCTTCTTTGGCGAAGCGCATCTTCTGCGTCACGCCGGTCACCACCGTTGGCTGGAAGAAGGTGCCGCCCAGCGCGTGCGGCTGGCCACCGGTGGCGATCTGCGCCCCTTTGATCAGCGCGTCGTCGATATGGCTCTGCACCTTCGCCACCGCATCGCTGTCGATCAGCGGCCCCTGGGTGGTGCCTTCCTGGCTGCCGTCTCCCACTTTCAACTGCTCGACCGCCGCCACCAGTTTCTCCGCCAGCCGCTCGTAGATGCCGTCCTGCACGTAGATACGGTTGGCGCACACGCAGGTCTGGCCGCTGTTGCGGAATTTGGAGGCCATGATGCCCGCCACCGCCGCGTCCAGATTGGCGTCGTCAAACACGATGACCGGCGCATTGCCGCCCAGCTCCAGCGACAGTTTCTTGATGCTCGGCGCGCACTGCGCCATCAGGATGCGGCCGACCTCGGTCGAACCGGTAAAGCTCAGCTTGCGCACCACCGGGCTGTCGCACAGCACTCTGCCCACCTGCGCCGCTTCGCCGGTCACCACCTGCAACACGCCGGCGGGAATGCCGGCGTCCTGTGCCAGCTTGGCCAGCGCCAGCGCGGTCAGCGGCGTTTGCTCGGCCGGTTTGACGATGATGGCGCAACCGGCCGCCAGCGCCGGCGCCACCTTGCGGGTGATCATCGCCGCCGGGAAATTCCACGGGGTGATGGCCGCGCACACGCCGATCGGCTGCTTCACCACCACCAGACGCTGCGAAGCCTGCGGCGCCTGCAATACCGCGCCGTCCACCCGCTTGGCCTCTTCGGCGAACCAGGTGATGAACGACGCGGCGTACGCCACTTCGCCGCGTGCTTCCGCCAGCGATTTGCCCTGCTCGGCAGTCATCAGCTGCGCCAGATCTTCCTGTGCGGCCAGCACCTTGTCGGCCCAGGCCAACAGCAGCGCGGAACGCTGCTTGGCGGTCAGCTGTTTCCAGTCGTTTTGCGCCCGCTGCGCCGCCGCGATCGCCTGCTGGGTTTCCTCTTCGCTGACCAGCGGAATGCTGGCCAGTTCGGCGCCGGTGGCCGGGTTGATCACCGCTTCGCGTTTGCCACTCAGGGCATCGCACCATTCGCCGTTGATCAGACACTGGCTGCGCAACAGCTCGGGATTATTCAATTTCATGCCGATCGCTCCTTAGTGGGCCAGCGCGCGGGACAGAATGCCCATCGCCTTGGTGAACTGATCGTCCGGGATGGTCAGCGGGTAGAGGAAGCGGATCACGTTGCCGTTCACGCCGCAGCTCAGCAGCAGCAGCCCTTCCTCCATCGCCTTCTGCTGCACCTGACGGGTGATCTCCGCCGAAGGCTTGCCGGTAACCGGATCGTTGAACTCCACCGCCACCATCGATCCCTGCGCGCGCACATCGGCGATCGCCGGGCTGGTTTTGTGCGCCTGCTGGAGCACTTCCACCAGGTGCTGACCCAAGCGCTGAGCGCGCTGGCACAGCTGCTCTTCGTCGATCACGTCCAGCACCGCGTGCGCGGCGGCCACCGCCAGCGGGTTACCGGCATAGGTGCCGCCCAGCCCGCCCGGCGCCGGCGCGTCCATCACCTCGGCGCGGCCCGCCACCGCCGACAGCGGCATGCCGCCCGCCAGGCTTTTCGCCATAGTGATCAAATCGGGCTTAACGCTGTAGTGCTCCATGGCGAACAGCTTGCCGGTACGGGCGAAGCCGGTCTGCACTTCGTCGGCGATCAGCAGGATGCCGTGCTGGTCGCACAGCGCGCGCAGCGCCTGCATGAAATCGGCCGGCGCCACGTTGAAACCGCCCTCGCCCTGCACCGGCTCCAGCACAATGGCCGCCACCTGTTTGGGATCGATATCCGCTTTAAACAGGCGATCCAGGCTGTTCATCGCGTCTTCGGTGGTCACGCCGTACAGCGCGTTCGGGTACTGGCCGTGGAACACCGAGCCGGGGAATGGGCCAAAGCCCAGTTTGTAAGGCGCCACTTTGCCGGTCAGCGCCATGGTCATATAGGTGCGGCCGTGGAAGCCGCCGCCGAAGGTGATCAAGCCCGGACGGCCAGTGTAAGCGCGGGCGATCTTCACCGCGTTTTCCACCGCTTCCGCGCCGGTGGTGAAGAAAGCGGTTTTACACGGACCGGCGATCGGCGCGCGCTGGTTGATGCGCTCCGCCAAAGAAACATAGCTTTCGTAAGGAACGATCTGATAGGCGGTGTGGGTGAAGGCCTGCAGCTGCTTTTCAATTGCGGCGATCACCTTCGGGTGACGGTGCCCGGTGTTCAGCACGGCGATCCCCGAAGCAAAGTCGATCACTTCTTTGCCTTCCACATCCCACAGCGTGGCGTTCTCTGCGCGCTCGGCGTAAAAACCACACATCACGCCCACTCCGCGCGGGGTGGCGTCCTGACGGCGTTGGTTCAATTCTGCGTTTTTCATGCTGTTCTCTCCGGTCGGTGCCAGTTACACGTTTCGTTCACATTCGTGAAACAATGCCGTTTATTTACACAGGATGTGGCCCTATAATCGAGTGCCAGTTACGAATAATTGAGGGATCCAATTGCGCTCATTGAGTGGTGATCTGTTGCTGCAGCGCCTCGGCGAACAGCCCGATGACAAGCTGCACAAGCGGCTTTACAACGCGATCCGCACCAGCATTCTCGACGGCAGCCTGCCGCCCTCCAGCCGCCTGCCCGCCTCGCGCGATCTGGCGCAGGAGCTCAGCCTGTCCCGCAACACCGTGTTAACTGTTTATGAACAACTGCTGGCGGAAGGCTACGTGTCGGCGCGCGCCGGCAGCGGCACCTTCGTCGCCGACACGGTGCCGGACAGCTGCCTCTCCACCGGCGGCGCCCCGGCGGACGGCAGCGGGCAACCGCGGCGCGTCGAACTGTCGGAGCGCGGCGCCGCGCTGCTGCACCACGCCAGCGCCAGCCCCAAACAGTGGGGGGCGTTCATTCCCGGCGTGCCCGACGTCAACGCCTTTCCTCATCAGCTGTTCAGCAAGCTCCAGGCGCGCCTCAGCCGCCGCCCGACGCCACAGCGGCTGACCTACAGCAATCAGGGCGGCAGCCCGGAGCTACAGCATGCACTGGTGGAGTATTTACGGGTGGCGCGCTCGGTACGCTGCTCGCCGGAACAGATCCTGATCACCGAGGGCATCCATCAGGCGATCGATCTGGTGACGCGCATGTTGTGCAATCCGGGGGATGACGCCTGGATCGAAGAACCGGGCTATTGGGGGATCCGCAATATCCTGCGCATCAATGCGCTGAACATCTGCCCGCTGGCGGTGGACGAAGCCGGGCTGGTGCCGCCGGAGCAGCCGACCAACCCGCCGCGGCTGATCTTCGTTACCCCGTCGCACCAGTATCCGCTCGGCTCGGTGATGAGCCTGGCGCGCCGCCAACGGCTGCTGGCGCTGGCGCGCAACGCCGGCGGTTGGATCGTCGAGGACGACTACGACAGCGAATTCCGCTTTTCCGGCCAACCGATCCCGGCGCTGCAAGGGCTGGAAGCCGACGCGCCGGTGATTTACATCGGCACCTTCAGCAAAACGCTCTACCCGGCGCTGCGCCTCGGCTATGTGGTGTTGCCGCCGCCGCTGGTGCAGGCGCTGAAAACCGCCCACGCCGAGCTGTACCGTGGCGGGCACCTGCTGATCCAGAGCGCGCTGGCGGAGTTTATTCAGGCGGGGCACTACACCGCGCACATCCGCCGCATGCGGTTGCTGTACGCCCGGCGGCGCGCCTTCCTGACCGGATTGATCGAACGGCACCTCGGCAAACAGGCACTCAGCGAGTTCAACAGCAACGCCGGATTGCACCTGATCCTCAACCTGCCGGACGAGGCCGACGACGTGGCGATCGCCGCCGCCGCCGGCGCGCAAGGGGTGCTGGTGCGGCCGCTGTCGCGCTACTACATGCTGCCCAATCGGCGGCGCGGCCTGCTGATGGGTTTTGCCTGCGTGCCGGAAGAGCAGATGGCCGCCGCCTTCACCCAACTGCTGGCGTGCATCAACGCCCCGCACTAAGTCAGAGCGCCGCCCACCTGCCTCACCAGGCCTGAAGCCACCAGCCGTCCGCCTGTCGGTGCAGGCGGTGCGTCGGCCGCAGCGCCTGCAGGAAGTCTTCGTCGTGCGACACCACCAGCATCGCGCCGGGGAAATCCGCCAGCGCGGTTTCGATCGCCAACGACGACGCCAGATCCAGGTGGTTGGTCGGCTCGTCGAGCAACAGCAGCTGCGCCGGTTGTCGCCGCCACAGCGCGCAGGCCAACGCTGCCTTCAGCCTTTCACCGCCGCTCAGCGAGCCCAGCGGCAACGCGATGCGATCCGCGCCAAGCTGCAACTGCGCCAGCCGGGTGCGCAACGCGCCTTCCGCCAACGGCGAATCCTGTAGCCCCAGATGCTCCATCACCGACAGGCCCGGGTCGAGCTGCGACAGGGTTTGATCGAGGTAGGCGGTCGACAGCGGACAATGACAATGGCCGGAAAGCGCCGCCAGCCGGCCGAGAATAGTCTTCAGCAAAGTGGATTTGCCGCAGCCGTTGGGGCCGGTCAACGCCACGCGCATCGGGCCGTCGATACGCAGATCGAGCGGCGGCGCGCTGACGAACGGCAGCTGCAGCCGCTCGAGCACCAGCACCTGCTTGTTCGCGTTCACTTCGCTGCCCGGCAGCGCCAGCAACACCGGCTGTTCCTCTTCCACCCGCTGGTAGGCTTCGCGCACCGCCGCATCGAGGCTGTCGCGCCGATCCTGATGCTGTTTGCGCAGCGTGCCGAGGCTCTCTTTCGCCGCCGACTTGTAGGCCACCCGCTCGAAAGAGGCGATATTCAGCGTATCGACGACGCGCAGCGTTTGCGCCGAGCGCCGCTGGCTCATGTCGTGCTCTTTCTGTTGGCGGGCGCGGGTGCGGCGGCGCTCCTCGCGCGCATACTCCAGATCGGCGCGCGCCGCCTGCTGCTCCGTATCGCGCTGGCGCCGGTAGTCATCATAGTTGCCGCCGTAGCTGCGCAGCGCGCCGGGCGTCAGTTCGACGATGCGCTCCATGCGCGCCAGCAACTGCCGGTCATGGCTGGCGATCAGCAACCCGCCCCGCCACTGATCCAGCTGCTGATACAGCCAGGCGCGCCCGACGCTGTCGAGGTGGTTGGTCGGTTCGTCCAGCAGCAGAAAATCCGCCTCGCCGAGCAAGGCGCCGCACAGCGCCGCGCGCATCCGCTCGCCGCCGCTCAGCGAACTGGCGGATCGCAACGGATCGAAGGCCGGCAGCCCGGCGGCGGCGAAGGCGTTTTGCAGGCGATCGTGGAGATCCCATCGCCCTTCCAGACGATCGATATCGTCCGCCAGCGGCCGTCCCTGCTCGAGACGCGCCAGCGCGGCGAACGCCTCGCCATAGCCCAACAGCTGGGCCAGCGTGGTGTCCGCGGCGATCTCCGGTTGCTGTGCAACGTAAGCTACTGCGGCATGAGATTCGACGTGCCCGTTGCCCGGTTGATCCAGCCCGGCGATCAGGCGCAGCAGCTGGGTTTTGCCGACGCCGTTGCGCCCTACCAGGCCGCAGCGCTGCCGGTCGAAAGCGAGATCCAGCGGGCCGAACAGCGTTTCGCCGTCAGCAAATTGGCAGGTCAGTTGATGTAAAACGAAATAAGGGGACTGCGCTGAATGAGCCATAAGCACTCCTGAATGAGATCAAAACATCCCCACAGGGCGCGAGAGCGCACAGCGTGGGACACGATATCAACAGGTGTGGGTGTTCATTTTCGGTAATGGCTCCGCAGAGAGAAGGAATTTACAACGCGTAAAGGCTAACCGATCTTTTGTTCGTTATGCAAACAGAGTCTGAGATTCATGACATCTATCACATTCGGCGCAACGCAAATTCCCAAGCGGCGCGACAACGGCTAGATTTATCTCATCCGACCACTTGTGTTCACATAATTATAACAACGGGCCCCGATTTCACCCGATGGAGAGTGCAATGAGCAATTACCCTCACCTGCTGGCGCCGCTGGATCTCGGCTTCACCACCCTGAAAAATCGGGTGCTGATGGGATCGATGCATACCGGCCTGGAAGAGCTGCCCGACGGCCCGCAGCGCCTGGCCGCGTTCTATGCCGAGCGCGCCGCCGCCGGCGTGGCGCTGATCGTCACCGGCGGCATTGCCCCGAACGAACAGGGCGTGGTGTTTCGCGGCGGTTCGATCCTCAACAGCGAGGCGCAATTGCCTCACCACCGCCCGGTGACTGAAGCCGTCCACCGGGCGGGCGGCAAAATTGCGCTGCAGATCCTGCACACCGGCCGTTACAGCTATCAACCCAAGCTGGTGGCCCCTTCCGCGCTGCAGGCGCCGATCAACCCGTTTACGCCGAGCGCGCTCAGCGCAGCGGAGATCGAGCAGACTATCGCCGACTTCGCCCGCTGCGCGGCGCTGGCGCAGCAGGCCGGCTATGACGGCGTTGAGGTGATGGGATCCGAGGGCTATCTGATCAATCAATTCTTGACGACGCGCACCAATCAGCGCGACGACCAATGGGGCGGCAGCTTCACCAACCGCATGCGCTTCGCCGTCGAGACCGTCAGGGCGGTACGCCAGGCCGTGGGCCCGGAATTCATTCTTATCTACCGGCTGTCGATGCTCGATCTGGTGGAAGACGGCTCCAGCTGGCAGGAGATCGAGCAGCTGGCGCTGGCGATCGAACAGGCGGGCGCCACGATCATCAATACCGGCATCGGCTGGCACGAAGCGCGTATTCCGACCATCGCCACCATGGTGCCGCGCGCCGGATTCAGCTGGGTGACCCGCAAGCTGATGGGCAAGGTCAGCATCCCGCTGATCACCACCAACCGCATCAACGATCCGGCGGTGGCCGAGCAGGTGCTGGCGGACGGCTGCGCCGACATGGTGTCGATGGCGCGTCCGTTCCTCGCCGACGCCGCCTTTGTGCAGAAAGCCGCCGAGGGGCGCGCCGACGAGATCAATACCTGCATCGGTTGCAACCAGGCCTGCCTCGACCAGATCTTTGAAGGCAAGCTGACTTCCTGTCTGGTCAACCCGCGCGCCTGCCGTGAAACCGAAATGCCGCTGACAATGGCGGAAAAGCCGAAAAAACTGGCGGTGGTCGGCGCCGGCCCCGCCGGGCTGGCGTTTGCCACCACCGCCGCCAGCCGTGGTCATCAGGTGACGCTGTTCGACGCCGCCGAGCAGATCGGCGGCCAGTTCAACATCGCCAAGCAGATCCCCGGCAAGGAAGAATTCCATGAAACCCTGCGTTACTTCCGCCGTCAGCTGGCGCTGCGTGAAGTGACGGTCAAACTGGGCGCCAAAGTCGAGGCGGCGGATTTAAGCGAATTCGATGAGGTGATCCTCGCCTGCGGCATCGTGCCGCGCACCCCGGATATTCCCGGCATCGGGCACGCCAAGGTGCTGAGCTATCTGGATGTGCTGCGCGATAAAAAACCGGTCGGCCAGCGGGTGGCGATCATCGGCGCCGGCGGCATCGGCTTCGACACCGCCGAGTACCTTAGCCAGCACGGCGTCTCCAGCAGCCTGGATCAGACGGAATTCAACCGCGAATGGGGCATCGACGACCGCCTTGAACAGCGCGGCGGGCTGGCGGCGCAAGGCCCGCAGGCACCACGCGCCGCCCGGCAGATCTACCTGTTGCAGCGCAAAACCAGCAAGGTGGGCGAAGGCCTGGGGAAAACCACCGGTTGGATCCACCGCGCCAGCCTGGCGATGCGCGGCGTGAAGATGCTCAATAGCGTCAGCTATCGACGGATCGACGATGAAGGGCTGCACATCACCCGCGCCGAGCAAGAGAGTTGCCTGCCGGTGGACACGGTGGTCATTTGCGCCGGGCAGGAACCGCGCCGCGAACTGCAGCAGCCGCTGCTGGCGATGGGGAAAACCGTGCATCTGATCGGCGGCGCCGACGTGGCCGCCGAGCTGGACGCCCGCCGCGCGATCGATCAGGGCACGCGGCTGGCGATGGCGCTGTAAAAAAGGGGCGCACCGCGCCCCTGATATTGATGACAAACCTCATCCCTATGCCGGGGTGGCAGAGAGCAGCGAATAGAAAACAAGGAAAATCAATTTATTGATTTTCGGCTGATAACCACAAAGGGGGAAAAACCACGCTTTTTCCCCCTTTGTCTACAGCCTGAGGGGCGCCCAGCGCCCCTGGTTATTCACGCTCAGCGACGCGCGCCGGATTTCACCGCTCTCAAGATCACGAACTTCTTGTTCGAGGCCACCAGCGTGCAGTTGCCGAACAAACGTTTGAGCTTCTGATGGTAGTCGAGGTGACGGTTGCCGACGATGCGCAGTTCGCCGCCCACTTGCAGGCAGCGCTTGGCGTCGCAGAACATCTGCCAGGCGGTGTGATCGGTAATGGCGTGTTGCTGGTGGAACGGCGGGTTGCACAGCACCGCCTGCACGCTTTCGCGCTCGATGCCCGCCAGCGCGTTGTTCACCTCAAACTGGCAGCGGTCCAGCTCTTGCGGCAGGTTGTGCTCCACGTTCAGCTCGCTGGAGGCCACCGCCATGTAGGATTCATCGACGAAAGTCACCTGCGCGTCCGGATTCTGCGCCAGCGCCGTCAGGCCAATCACGCCGTTGCCGCAGCCCAGATCGACGATATGGCCGTTCAGGCCGCGCGGCAGATGATCCAGGAACAGGCGCGCGCCGATATCCAGGCTGCCGCGCGAGAAGACGTTGGCGTGATTGTGGATCAGCCAATCGGTGCCGTCCAGCGTCCAGTTGGTGGTTTCCGCCGCCGCCGGCGGGACGATGTCCGCCGCCTGGCAGAAAATCAGGCGCGCCTTCTTCCACGCCAGGCTGGTGCGCGTCGGGCCCAGCACCTTTTCAAACAGCTGCATCGTCGAGGTGTGCACGTCGCGCGCTTTGGCGCCGGCAACGATCAGCGTGTCTTCGGTCACGACGTGGCGCAGCGCGCGCAGCTGCTGTTCCAGCAGCGCCAGCGCTTTCGGCACGCGAATCAGCACCACCGCCGGCGCCGCCGGCAGCTCGGCCAGGCTGTCCAACAGCGTGACCTGCTCAGGATCCAGACCGTTGAGCTTGAGGTTGTGGCGCGTCGCCAGCTGGCTCATGTACGAGTCGCTAACGCTGTAAGGACGATGCGCATGCAACGCACAGGCCAGGGTGCCGAAGTTATCGTTGAAAATCAGCACTGGGCGGCCGCCGATATCTACGTTTTCAAGCTGTTGCAGCAGATATTCGTCCGCCGCTTCCCACGCCTGCAACTGGGTGGATTCTTCCTGTTGGGGATAACGCTCCAGCTCAAGTTGCTGTGTTCCCAGATCGAGTTGGCTCATTGCCCCTCCTGACTGATAAAATTTGGGCTGTTTATCCCCTAAAAACGCCCGTCAGTAAAATGTTTTTTCGGATAAATTGCGTATTGCGCCGCGTATCTGAAAACCCGCGCCCCTTTTCTCCTTCAACAACATTAACCTTTCCCTCCCGAGCACCCATGTCGATGTTTTTTTAACCTGACGGGGTGTAACTTTAAATGTTACACTGCCAGTCCCTATGGAAGGGGGAAAGCATGATTAAATCTTTCCGCGATCGCTATCTGGAGCAGTTCTATCTGGAAGGCAGGCGCAGCCGTCTTATCCCCGGCGCGCTCGAGCGGCAGTTGGCCAGAAAGCTCGATATGTTAGCCGCCGCGCAGCAAGAGCGTGATTTGCATCACCCCACGGGTAACTATTACAAGCGGCTATCCGGGCCATTTCAGGGATGGTCGAGTCTGCGCGTCAATATGCACTGGCGGCTGATGTTCCAGTGGCGGCATGATGCCGCCGAAAAAATTTACCTCGATCCTCACCAAGATACCTGAACGAGGGGGAACCTATGTTGGAAACCACGACTCGCGAACCCACCACGGTGGGAGAAGTCCTGCAGGAAGAATATTTAACGCCGTTAGGCATCGGCCAAGAAGAACTGGCAAAGGTATTGGGCGTCACCCGCGCCACCGTCAATCGCCTGTGCAACGGGCATCGACGCATGAGCGTTGCCGAGGCCAATCTGTTTGCCGATCTGTTCGAAACGACCGCCGACTTTTGGCTAAACCTGCAGGCGGCACACGATCGCTGGGAAGCCAGACAGGCCGATGCGCAGCGTGTGCGGCTGCGGCCAATCAAAGAAATACTGGGACGCAATATCACTCATGCATGACATCGAACTCGCCTACCTGCAAGGCTACCCGGCGCATCTGCAAAGCCAGGTGCAGCAATTGATCCACCAGAACCGGCTGGGAGACGTGCTGCTGCAGCGCTATCCGCAGGTGCACGACTGCACCACCGACAAATCGCTGTATCAGTTTACCGTCGATCTGAAAAACCAGTATCTGCGCAACGCCCAGCCGCTGAGCAAGGTAGCCTACGACAGCAAGATCCACGTCATGAAGCACGCGCTGGGCCTGCACACCGCCATCTCGCGCGTGCAGGGCGGCAAGCTGAAAGCCAAGGCGGAAATTCGCGTGGCGACGGTGTTCAAGGTCGCGCCCGAACCGTTCCTGCGCATGATCGTGGTGCATGAGCTGGCTCACCTGAAAGAGAAAGATCACAACAAGGCGTTCTACAGCCTGTGTTGCCATATGGAACCGGATTACCACCAGTTGGAGTTCGATACCCGGCTGTATCTGACGCACCTTTCGCTGTTCGGCGAGCTGTATGCATAGCGAATGAGGGCGTGATAATCTGCGGTTTTAAGCCTGGACCGGAGCTCGCCATGATTCGCTTTGCCGTCGTCGGCACCAACTGGATTACGGAACGTTTTATCGATGCCGCCCATGAAAGCGGCAAACTCAAGCTGAGCGCCGTGTATTCACGCTCCCTGGAACAGGCGCAGGCGTTTGGCGCCAACTATCAGGTCACGCAGTTTTTCGACTCGCTCGAGGCAATGGCCCAGTCCGATGCCATAGACGCGGTGTATATCGCCAGCCCCAACTCCCTGCACTGCCCGCAATCGCTGCTGTTCCTGCGCCATAAAAAGCACGTGATCTGCGAAAAACCGCTGGCCTCCAACCAGCGCGAAGCGGAACAGCTGGCGGCCTGCGCGCGGGAAAATCAGGTGGTGCTGTTCGAAGCGTTCAAAAGCGCCTATCTGCCGAATTTTCTGGCGCTGCAGCAGGCATTGCCGAAAGTCGGCCGGCTGCGCAAAGCCTTCATCAACTACTGCCAATACTCTTCGCGCTACCCGCGCTACCTGGCCGGCGAGAACCCCAACACGTTTAACCCGCAGTTCTCCAACGGCTCCATCATGGATATCGGCTACTACTGCCTGGCCAGCGCGGTGGCGCTGTTCGGCGCGCCGCAGTCGGTGCTCGCCAGCGCCACGCTGTTGGAGACCGGCGTGGACGCCCACGGCACCGTCTGCCTGAACTACGGCGATTTCGACGTCACGCTTTCCCATTCCAAGGTCAGCGACTCGGCGATCCCCAGCGAGATCCAGGGAGAGGAAGGCACGCTGATTATCGACAAGATTTCCGAGTGTCAGGGCGTGGCGCTGACGCCGCGCGGCGGCAACCGCCAGGATCTGAGCCAGCCGCAGCACATCAACACCATGCTGTATGAAGCGCTGGCCTTCGCCGAGCTGGTGGAAAATCACCGGGTGGAACATCCGGGGCTGGAGAATTCGCTGATCGTCGCCCGCCTGCTGATTGATATCCGCCGCCAGACCGGCGTCGTCTTCCCCGCCGACGGAGAATGAGATGAAACCGCTGCTCGTGATGCAAACCGGCGACGCGCCGCAGGCCATTCGTCAGGAATTGGCCAACTTTGATGGCATGTTCCTGCAACAGGGCAATATCGACGCCGAACGCGCGCACATCGTACACTTGCCCGCCGGCGAGCAGCCGTTGCCGCCGGCCGCCTATTGCGGCGTGGTCATCACCGGCTCGCCGGCGATGGTGACCGAACAGCTGCCGTGGAGCGAGGCTGCGGCCGAGTGGCTGCGCCAGGCTATGGCGATCAAACTGCCGCTGTTCGGCGTCTGCTACGGCCACCAGCTGTTGGCCTACGCGCTCGGCGGCGAAGTGGGCTACCACCCGCAGGGCATGGAGGTGGGCACGCTGGAGATCGAACTGCTGCCCGCCGCGGCCGAAGACCGGCGGCTCACCCTGCTGCCGCCGCGCTTCAAAGCCAACCTGATCCACTCGCAGAGCGTGCTGACGCCGCCCGCCGGCGCGCAGACGCTGGCGCGTTCGCAGCAGGACGCGCACCAGATCCTGCGCTATGGCGATCATGCCCTGACCACCCAGTTCCACCCGGAATTCAACGGCGCGGTGATGGGCCAGTATCTGCAGTGGCTCGGCGAGCTGCATCCCGAGCAGCAGGCCCGCTATCAGCAGCAACAACAACAGGTTAGCGACACGCCGTTCAGCCGCCTGCTGCTGCAGGGATTCGTCGTCAGCCTGGGCGCGCAAAAAGCGTTGGCCGGCTAACGCGATTCACGTTGACCGCCGACACATTTTGCATTACTTTCTGCTCTGCAAAGGGGAGTAACTTCATTGCCGGTCAATCGTCATTACGATGCGCAAGCATCCGGTTACCGGGCAACCTGATGTCAAAGGTGTAACCACCTTCATCAACGTTGTAAGTGAGACCTTGCCGGAAGGCGAGGTTTGCTTGCAGCGTTCACAGAGCGGCTGGCGTCTTCCGACGTTGGCCGTTTTTGTTTTTGAAGGATACCTCTGATGATGAATTCCGTTGGCACACCGTGGTTATGGGGCAGCTTCGCCGCCGTCATAGTCGTGATGCTCGCAATCGACCTCCTGTTGCAGGGCCGTAAAGGCGCGCACACCATGACCCTGAAGCAGGCCGCCAGTTGGTCGCTGGTGTGGGTCAGCCTCTCTCTGCTGTTCAATTTCGGTTTCTGGTACTACCTGAATGAAACCGCCGGGCGCGCCGTCGCCGATACCCAGGCGCTGGCCTTCCTGACCGGCTACCTGATCGAAAAAGCGCTGGCGGTGGATAACGTGTTCGTCTGGCTGATGCTGTTCAGCTACTTCGCCGTGCCGGCCAACCTGCAGCGGCGGGTGCTGATCTACGGCGTGTTGGGGGCGATCGTGCTGCGTACCATCATGATCTTCGCCGGCAGTTGGCTGGTCAGCCAGTTCCAGTGGCTGCTGTATCTGTTCGGCGCTTTCCTGCTGTTCACCGGTATCAAGATGGCGCTGGCGAAGGAAGACGACTCGGCAATCGGCGACAAGCCGCTGGTGAAATGGCTGCGCAGCCGCCTGCGCATGACCGACAGCCTGGAAGGCGAGCGTTTCTTCGTGCGCCGCAACGGCATCCTGTTCGCCACCCCGCTGGTGCTGGTGCTGATCCTGGTGGAACTGAGCGACGTGATTTTCGCGGTGGACAGCATCCCGGCGATTTTCGCCGTGACCACCGACCCGTTCATCGTGCTCACCTCTAACCTGTTCGCCATCATGGGCCTGCGCGCCATGTACTTCCTGCTGGCCAACGTGGCGGAACGTTTCTCGATGCTGAAATACGGCCTGTCGGTGATCCTGGTGTTTATCGGTATCAAGATGCTGATAATCGACTTCTTCCACATCCCGATCGGTATCTCGCTCGGCGTGGTGGCGGGCATCCTGACGCTCACCTTGCTGATCAACGCCTGGGTCAATCGCCGCAACGATCGCCTGGCGAAGAAATAACCATAATCTGTTATCCGGGGCGCTAGTCGCCCCGCGATTGTTTGGCAATTCCCCCAAAACGCCAAACGTTATTACGATCACACAAATGTAACCAGTATGTTATCAAGTGTTGATCCGCGCTCAGAATTTCACCCTCGCCTCTTTCCAACATCATTCGATTACTGAATACTGATTCGGCAAACACACTTAGTTACAGAATCATATAAAGCTGCCCGGCGTCGTTCCCGCCGCGGCGGCCAGATAACATCAGGAAGAGAAGCACTATGCAAAAACTACTACAAAGGATGACTCAGGGCAGCCTGGTTAAACAAATCATGGTCGGCCTGGTGGCCGGCATTCTGGTGGCGCTGGTTTCGCCGGCGGCCGCGGCGGCCGTCGGCCTGCTCGGCACCCTGTTCGTCGGCGCGCTGAAGGCGGTAGCGCCACTGCTGGTGCTGATACTGGTGATGGCCTCGATCGCCAACCATAAACAGGGGCAGAAAACCAACATTCGCCCCATCCTGTTCCTCTATCTGCTGGGCACCTTCGCTGCGGCGCTGGTGGCGGTCGTCGTCAGCTTTATCTTCCCTTCCACGCTGGCGCTGACCACCGGCGCAACAGACATCACCCCGCCAGGCGGCATCGTGGACGTGATGAAGGGCCTGTTGATGAGCGTGGTGGCCAACCCGTTCCATGCGCTGATTAACGCCAACTACATCGGCATTCTGGCGTGGGCCGTCGGGCTGGGGCTGGCGCTGCGCCACGCTTCCGAAACCACCAAGGGGCTGATCAACGACATGTCCCATGCGGTCACGCTGGTGGTGCGCGCGGTGATCCGCTGTGCGCCGCTCGGCATCTTCGGCCTGGTGGCCTCCACGCTGGCGGAAACCGGCTTCGGCGCGCTGTGGGGCTATGCGCAACTGCTGATGGTGTTAATCGGCTGCATGCTGCTGGTAGCGCTGGTGCTCAACCCGCTGATCGTGTACTGGAAGATCCGCCGCAACCCGTATCCGCTGGTGTTCGCCTGCCTGCGCGAGAGCGGCGTGACCGCCTTCTTCACCCGCAGCTCCGCCGCCAACATCCCGGTGAACATGGAGCTGTGCAAAAAGCTGAACCTGAATGAGGACACCTACTCGGTTTCCATCCCGCTGGGCGCCACCATCAACATGGCCGGCGCGGCGATCACCATCACCGTGCTGACGCTGGCGGCGGTAAACACGCTGGGCATCGCGGTGGACGTCCCGACTGCCCTGCTGCTGAGCGTGGTGGCCGCCCTGTGCGCCTGCGGCGCCTCCGGCGTGGCCGGCGGCTCGCTGCTGCTGATCCCGCTGGCGTGCAACATGTTCGGCATTCCGAATGACGTGGCGATGCAGGTGGTGGCGGTCGGCTTTATCATCGGCGTGCTGCAGGATTCGGCGGAAACCGCCCTCAACTCCTCCACCGACGTGCTGTTCACCGCCGCCGCCTGCCAGGCGGAAGACCAGCGGCTGGCGAACGAAGACCCGCTGAAGGTACGTTAATCGCGCGTTGCTTCATAAAAAGGCGCTCCCTCGAGCGCCTTTTTTGTCAGCTTTACAGCGTCACCCCGCTTTTAAAGATCGCCAGCTCGCGAAAGTCGTTGGTTTCATTACGCGCCGGACGCCCGTTGGCAATCTCGACAATCAGATCGATGAAGCGGCTGAGCAGCGTCTCCATCGCCACGCCGTGAACCAGGCTGCCGGCGTCAAAATCGATCCAGTGCGGTTTCTTCGCCGCCAGCTCGCTGTTGGTCGCCAGCTTCACCGTCGGCACAAAGCCGCCGTACGGCGTGCCGCGTCCGGTGCTGAACAGCACCATATGACAGCCGGCGCCGGCCAGCGCGCTGGTCGCCACCGCGTCGTTGCCCGGCGCGCTGAGCAGATTCAGCCCCGGCACGCGCAGCCGCTCGCCGTATTTCAGCACGTCCACCACCTGGCTTAGCCCCGCCTTTTGGGTGCAGCCAAGCGACTTCTCCTCCAGCGTGGTGATGCCGCCGGCCTTGTTGCCCGGCGACGGATTCTCATAAATCGGCTGCTGATGGGCGATGAAATAGCGTTTGAAATCGTTGATCATGTCGACGGTTTTGTCGAAGGTTTCTCCATCGCGGCAGCGGCTCATCAGAATGCGCTCGGCGCCGAACATCTCCGGCACTTCGGTCAGCACCGTGGTGCCGCCGTTGGCGATCGCATAGTCGGAAAACCGCCCCAGCAGTGGGTTGGCGGTAATGCCCGACAGCCCGTCCGAACCGCCGCATTCCAGGCCGAACTTCAGCTCGCTCAGGCGGCCCGGCTCGCGGCGATCGTGGCGCATCTCCCGATACAGCTCGTGCAACAGCGCCAGCCCGTCCTCCACTTCGTCGTCCTGCTGTTGGCACACCATAAAGCGCAGCCGCCGCTCGTCCCCTATCCCCAGCGTGGCGCGAAAGGCATCCACCTGATTGTTCTCACAACCCAGCCCGATCACCAGCACCGCGCCGGCGTTGGGATGGCGCGCCAGGTTTTGCAGCATGATGCGGGTGTTGGCATGATCCTGCCCCAGCTGCGAGCAGCCGAACGGGTGGCTGAACAGATGCACGCCGTCGATCCCGTCCGCCTGTGTTTGCTGCAAAAAGCGCTGCTGGATCTGGCGAGCGATACCGTTGACGCAGCCGACGGTCGGCACGATCCACAGCTCGTTGCGGATCCCCACTTCGCCGTTGGCCCGGCGGTACAGCTGCACCTCGCGATCCGCCGCCTGCGGCGGCAGCGTCGGGAACTGCGGCTGGTAACGGTAGCTGTCCAGATCGCTCAGGTTGGTTTTGACGTTTTGCGAATGAATATGCTCCCCAGGCGCAATAGCCGCGAGCGCATGGCCGATCGGCTGGCCATATTTGATGATGTCTTCACCCTCGGCGATCGGGCCGAGCGCAAATTTATGCCCACGCGCCACCGGCTGCGCCAGTTTGACGACCGCGCCTTCCAGCTCAACGCGCTCTCCGGCAGCCAGATCGCGCAGCGCCACCGCCACGTTATCCTGCTCGTGAATCTTTATCGTACTTTGCATAAACCGGTCCCGGATAACGGCTACGCCAGTTCAATGGCGAAATAGTTTTTGGCGTTGTCGAAGCAGATGTTTTTCACCATCTCGCCCAGCAGCGCGATATCCGCCGGCGCTTCGCCGTCCGCCACCCAGCGGCCGATCATCTGGCAAAGGATGCGGCGGAAGTATTCATGGCGCGTATAAGACAAGAAGCTGCGGCTGTCGGTCAGCATGCCGACGAAGCGGCTCAGCAGCCCGAGCTGGGCCAGCTGCGTCATTTGGCGCTGCATGCCGTCCTTCTGATCGTTGAACCACCAACCGGAGCCGAACTGCATCTTGCCCGGCGTGCCTTCCCCCTGAAAATTGCCGATCATGGTGCCGATCACTTCGTTATCGCGCGGATTGAGGCAATAGAGAATGGTTTTCGGCAGACCGCCCTGCCGCGCCTGAGCATCCAGCAGCCGCGACAGCGGTTCCGCCAGCGGCCGGTCGTTGATCGAGTCGAAGCCGATATCCGGCCCGACGGCGGCCAACATGCGGCTGTTGTTATTGCGCAGCGCGCCGATGTGATACTGCTGCACCCAGCCGCGACGCCGGTATTCGCCGGCCAAAAACAGCAGCACCGCGCTTTTGAACTGGGCGCTCTGTTCCGGCGTCGGCAGCTCGCCGTTCAGGCGGCGCAGCAGGATCGCATCCAGCGCCGCTTCATCGGCCTCGCCGAACACCACCACGTCCAGCGCATGATCGGCCACCTTGCAGCCGTGGGCGGCAAAGTGATCCATGCGCTTGTACAGGGCGTCGCACAGCGCGCTAAAGCGGCCGATAGCGGTGTCCGCCGCCGCCTCCAACTGCCGCAGATAGTCGTTGAAGCCGGGCGCATCGATGGTGAAAGCCTTGTCCGGCCGCCAGCTCGGCAGCACTTTGATAGCGAAACTGCGATCGTCGGCGATCGCCCTATGATGACGCAGATCGTCGATCGGATCGTCGGTGGTGCCGACCATTTTCACATTCATTTGCTGCATGATGCCGCGCGCGCGAAACGCATCCTGCGCCAGCAGCGCATTGCCGCGCTGCCAGATTTCATCCGCCGTGGCCGGCGACAACAGCATATCCGTGATGCCGAACGGGCGGCGCAGCTCCAGATGCGTCCAGTGATAGAGCGGGTTGCCGATGGTGTGCGGCACCGTGGCGGCCCAGGCGTCGAATTTCTCGCGATCGCCCGCATCGCCGGTGCATAACCGCTCCGCCACGCCGTTGGTGCGCATCGCCCGCCATTTGTAGTGATCGCCCCGCAGCCAGATATCGTACAGGTTGCTGAAGCGGGTATTCTCCGCGATCTGCTGCGGCGGCAAATGGCAGTGGTAATCGAAAATCGGCTGCTGCGCCGCGTAGTCGTGATACAAGCGCCGGGCAAATTCGCTGTCCAGCAGGAAATCTTCGCTCAAAAACGTCGCCATCTCGGGCTCCTTACTTGCCGTGCGGCACGGGGTTCGAATCACAAAAGTTATCACACCAATTTTTGCTAGCGTCCAGCAAATTTTTCCCGATGTCTGCCGTTCATCCTCTCTCTACGCCCTTTTTCGCTCAATTTACCGGCAAAAATGCCCTATTTCACCGGCCACAGTATCACTCAGGCGAATAATTCCTTTTGTGATATCACTCAACTTTTAAACCTGTATGACAGGTTATTGTCTCGCCAGCCGCATCGACGGCCACACCTTCAAACGGGGAGACACTTCGGATGCGTAAAATTAAAGGGTTACGCTGGTACATGATTGGACTGGTGACCATCGGCACCGTGCTGGGTTACCTGACCCGCAACGCCATCGCCGTGGCGGCGCCGACGCTGGAAGATACGCTGCACATCACCACCCAACAGTATTCCTATATCGTAGCCGCCTACTCCGCGTGCTACACCGTGATGCAACCGGTGGCGGGCTACGTGCTGGACGTGCTGGGCACCAAGGTCGGCTACGCCATGTTCGCCATTCTGTGGGCGCTGTTCTGCATGGGCACCGCGTTGGCCAACAGTTGGGGCGGGCTGGCGTTGGCGCGCGGTGCGGTCGGCATGGCGGAAGCGGCGATGATCCCCGCCGGGCTGAAGGCCAGCAGCGAATGGTTTCCGGCCAAAGAGCGTTCGATCGCCGTCGGCTATTTCAACGTGGGCTCGTCGATCGGCGGCATGATCGCCCCGCCGCTGGTGGTATGGGCCATCGTCGCGCACAGCTGGGAGATGGCGTTCATCATCACCGGCGTGCTGAGCCTGATCTGGGCCATCTGCTGGCTGCTGTTCTACAAACACCCGAAAGATCAGAAGAAACTGAGCCAGGAAGAACGCCGTTACATCCTCGAAGGCCAGGAAGCGCAGCACCAGACCTCTAACGCCAAAAAGATGTCCGCCTGGCAGATCGTGCGCAACCGCCAGTTCTGGGGCATCGCGCTGCCGCGCTTTCTGGCGGAGCCGGCGTGGGGCACCTTCAACGCCTGGATCCCGCTGTTCATGTTCAAGGCCTACGGTTTTAACCTGAAAGAGATCGCCATGTTCGCCTGGATGCCGATGCTGTTCGCCGATCTCGGCTGCATCGTCGGCGGTTATCTGCCGCCGCTGTTCCAGAAGTATTTCAAGGTCAACCTGATCGTCTCGCGCAAGCTGGTGGTGACGATGGGTGCGGTGTTGATGATCGGCCCCGGCATGATCGGCCTGTTCACCAGCCCTTACGCGGCTATCGCGCTGCTGTGCGTCGGCGGCTTCGCCCATCAGGCGCTGTCCGGCGCGTTGATCACCCTCTCTTCCGACGTGTTCGGCCGCAATGAGGTGGCGACCGCCAACGGGCTGACCGGTATGGCGGCCTGGACCGCCAGCACGCTGTTCGCCCTGGTGGTCGGCGCCCTGGCAGACACCCTCGGCTTCAGTCCGCTGTTCGCCGCGCTGTCGGTCTTCGACATTCTCGGCGCCATCGTCATCTGGACGGTGCTGCAAAACCGCCCGGCCGCCGACCCGCAGCCGGCCGCGCTGCAGCCCACCCCGGCGCGCAGCTGATCCCCCGCCCGGCCGCTGCGCCGGGCCCCTTGCTCCTCTGGCAGCGGTGCCGAATAAGTGGTATAACAAATCCGATGGCCACGCGCCCCTTCCCACCGCACCGTATAGAGCATTCACTATGGAATTCACTGAAACCAGACGCCTGTATCAGCAACTGGCCGCCAAGCTGAAGCAACGCATCGAAAGCGGCCGTTACCCGGTAGGCGACAAGCTGCCGGCCGAGCGATACATCGCCGAAGAGATGAATGTCAGCCGCACCGTGGTGCGCGAGGCGATCATCATGCTGGAAGTGGAAGGCTATGTGGACGTGCGCAAGGGATCCGGGATCCACGTGGTGTCCAACCAGCAAAAGCACCTGGTGGTGCCGGGCGACAGCATCGAGTTCGCCACCGCCGGCCCGTTTGAGCTGCTGCAGGCGCGCCAGCTGATAGAAAGCAACATCGCCGAATTCGCCGCCACCCAGGTGACCAAGCAGGATATCGTGCAACTGATGGAGATCCAGGAGCACGCCCGCAAAGAAGACCGTTTCCGCGACTCGCAGTGGGATCTGAAGTTCCACGTGCAGGTGGCGCTGGCCACCCAGAACACCGCCATGGCCACCATCGTGGAAAAAATGTGGGTGCAGCGGGTCAACAACCCTTACTGGAAGAAACTGCACGAGCATATCGACGAACGCTCGATCGCCAGCTGGTGCGACGATCACGATCAGATCCTCAAGGCGCTGATGCGCAAAGATCCTTACGCCGCCAAACTGGCCATGTGGCAGCACCTGGAGAACACCAAGCAGATGCTGTTCAACGCCACCAGCGACGACTTCGAATACAACGCCGACCGCTATCTGTTCGCCGAGAACCCGGTGGTGCATCTGGACGGCGTGAGCCACGAGCCGAAATAGCCACGGCGGTCAAAAACCGTCGGCTTATGTCAGGTAATGTAAAATCCGCTGAATCGATGCCGGAACCGCCGTTTGCCGTGTACTATTTCACCGTCGGCAACGTAGATTTCCCTGTTGCCAATCGTGCTATTTTGGTAGAGTTAGCCCACTTTTTTACCCATTGCTGCGGGGGCGGGACGCGAATAAATGCGCTGGTTGTTTGCCATGCTGATTGCTCTTTTCTGCTGGACCGGTTCGGTCTCCGGCCAACAGCTATGCGTGGCATCATCCAAGCCCACCCCCAGCGCGCTGAGCAGCCTGCCACTGCTGGCGGAGCCGGCGCTTTCCCCCTATGATCATGTGTATCGGGCGCCGGCCGAAGCGCGCCGCAAAGCGCCCGGCAAGTTGCCGCTGCTGCTGCCCAGAGCGTACTCTTTCCCCGGTTCGCTGCTCGCGTCCTCCCTGCCGGCGCCGGTCTATACCCTGGCCGCAGAGCCGGGCTACCGAATTCGTTTCCCCCGCCAGGACACCCCGGCCCCCAACCGGCTTGCCCAGGTCGACTGGATGCTGGACGCCTCCAGGCAACAAAGTCGGCAGGCCGGCTGGAAAGAAAGCAACATGCAGTACCGTGGCACGCTGACTTACCACCTATGACCGGTGTCGCACCGCTTAGAAACCTTAAAGCAACGCCGTTTCATCGTTATCAGCATTCAGGATCGCCGCGCGCTTTCAGCCCACGCCCGCTCCGCCGCTGAGATAAAAATAAACAATGACGTTTTAGGAACACCGGATGGACATCATTAAAGAACTGATACATGCCTTATGGCAGCAGGATTTTGAGACGCTGGCGAACCCTTCGTTGGTGTGGACCCTCTACATCCTGCTGTTCATGATCCTGTTTTTGGAAAACGGCCTGCTGCCGGCCGCTTTTCTGCCGGGCGACAGCCTGCTGATCCTGGTCGGCGTGCTGATCGCCAAAGGCACCATGGGCTTCCCATTGACCATCGTTATCCTAACCGTCGCCGCCAGCCTGGGGTGCTGGGTCAGTTACATACAGGGCCGATGGCTCGGCAATACGCGAACGGTGCAAGGCTGGCTTTCGCATCTGCCGGCCCATTACCATCAGCGTGCGCATAACCTGTTCCACCGCCACGGCCTTTCCGCCCTGTTGGTCGGCCGCTTCCTGGCCTTCGTGCGCACCCTGCTGCCAACCATCGCCGGCCTGTCCGGCCTGAGCAACGCACGCTTCCAGTTCTTCAACTGGATGAGCGGCCTGCTGTGGGTCTTGATCCTGACGACGCTGGGCTTCGCCCTCGGAAAAACCCCGGTATTCCGCAAGTATGAAGACCAGCTGATGTTCTGCCTGATGATGTTGCCGCTGGTGTTGCTGGTGGTCGGCCTGGTCGGCTCGCTGATCGTGCTGTGGCGCAAGAAACGCGCCAGCGGCCAGAACCCGGGGAAAGGGGCGTGACAGCAAAGCGCCCGCGCTGGCAATACGTCCTGATGATCGCGCTCGCCCTGCTGGCGCTGGCGACGCTGTTGGTGCCCTGCATGGTGCGCACCGAGAGCGAGCTGCGCATTCGCGCCAGCCAGCAAGGGCTGTCGCTGCCCGACGGTTTTTATGTCTACCAGCGCCTGGATGAGCGCGGTATCCGCATCAAAAGCATCACGCCGGAAGGCGATGGCTTGGTTATCCGTCTGGATTCGCCGGAGCAGCAGTTGCTGGCGCGCGAAGCGCTGCAAACCATCCTGCCTCCCGGTTATCACATCGCGCTGAGCGAATCTCCCGTGCCAACGCATTGGGTGCGCGAATTTGCGCGCTCCCCACTCAATCTGGGATAATCCCCTTCAAATGAAGGGGATTCCTTTCATTGCCGTTATCTTCATTTTCATTCGCATCATTTAGCTCAAAAAACAATCAGTCGCGCCGAATTTCGGCTGATTCTTTGGGGGCGCGCCGGTTTCATGGCTATGCTGAAGGATAACTTCAGCCGGCGATGAACGCCCTCCTCTCGCGCTGCCACCTCCGGCAGTCAGGAAAGCGGATGCCTGTTCAGGCATCCCATGAAAAGGAACTGAGAAATGAAATTTCGCCACTCACTGTTACTGCTGCTGCCACTCTGCGCGCTGCCGACGCTGTCCTCGGCCGCTGAGGGCGGCTGCGCCGCCAAAGCGCAAAATATCCAGCAGCAAATCGACTACGCGACTCAGCACGGCAACACCCACCGCGTGGATGGGCTGAAAAAAGCGCTGAGCGAAGTGCAGACCCACTGCACCGAAGCCGGCCTGCAGGCCGAACGCCAGAAAAATATCGCAGAGAAACAGCGCAAGGTGGACGAGCGCCGGGAAGAGCTGAAAGAAGCGCAACAAACCGGCAAGCTGGACAAGGTCGCCAAGAAGCAGCAAAAGCTGGCCGAAGCGCAGGCTGAATTGAAACGCGCCCAAGCGGAATAATTTTTTTACACCAGCGGATTTATCGATGAGAGCCCCATCACACGGGATTTCTTAAGCATATGGAATTGATGTCTGGTGTTATCTGCTGGTAATCACCCCTTTGCTCCGGCGAAAAAATCCGCTATGTTAAAAGTCTGTCGAAATAAACGTTAAGGAATAATCACATGGCACATGATTCAAATGCAGAAAACTTACGCGCTGAACTGAAGTCCTTAGCCGATACGCTGGAGGAAGTGCTGAACTCCTCCACCGACAAGCCGAAAGCCGAGCTGGAGAAGCTGCGCTCGAAGGCGGAGGGCGCGCTGAAAGAGACTCGCGCTCGCCTGAGCGACGCCGGTGACAAGCTGGCTTCGCAAACCAAACAGATCGCCGGCCAGGCCGACGACTATGTGCGCGACAACCCGTGGACCGGTATCGGTATCGGCGCGGCGGTCGGCGTGGTGTTGGGCGTGCTGCTCGCGCGTCGTTAATCATGGCTGAACAACCGCAAGTGCGCGCGCAGGGCCCCGCTAAAGGGGTCCTGGATATCGGTCAGCGCATCATCACGATCCTGGTCGGCATGGTGGAAACCCGTGTCCGGCTGGCGGTAGTCGAGCTGGAAGAGGAGAAAGCCAACCTCATTCAGCTGCTGATCATGGCCGGCATGACGCTGCTGTTCACCGCCTTCGGTTTGATGAGCCTGCTGATCCTGATCTTCTGGGTCATCGATCCGGTCTATCGGCTGGTGGCGCTGGGTGCGACAACCGGCGTGCTGCTGTTCCTCGCCGTAGTCGGCACCATCTGGACGCTGGTCAAGGCCCGTCGCACCACGCTGCTGGGCGCCACGCGCAAGCAACTGGAGCTCGATCGCGCCGAACTGGAGCGAGAGCCATGAGCCGCCGCCGCTATCTGGAATGGAAAAAAGAGAGGCTGATTCGGCAGATCCAGCAACAGCGTCTGGATCTGGCCGAAAACAAGTCCCTGTGGCTGGAAAAGACCGAACGCATCGACCGCGGCTGGCAAACGGTGTTTGGCCTGCGCCGCTATCTGGTGCTCGGTTCCAGCGTCATGGCGCTGTACGGCATCCGCCATCCCAGCAAGATGATCCGCTGGTCGCGTCGCGCTTTCGGCGCCTGGAGCGCTATCCGTCTGTTTAAAAAGACGTTTTCCGCCAAGTAAGCCGCTTGGTCTTTCCTTCAAACCTCCTGTTGCTCTGCCCGCATTTTCTCCCTTGATACAACGCGTCCAACCCCGGGGCCGGGCAACCTGCTGATCGGCGGCATTTTATTAGCACGCTAAAGATTCAGATTTTTTGAAAAATTACGACAGTTTTACTTGCTAACAACCTGAGCACTTCCCGCTTAACATTCACTCCATCAATACGATACGAGCCGGACAGGGCGAATGTCCTGATATACCGCTCGTTGACATGGCTTCCGCCGAACAGGCATACAAAAACACTTTGGAGTAGATGATGAAAAAATTAGAAGATACAGGTTTGTTGGTTGCTCGTATTCTGATGCCAATCCTGTTTATCGTGGCAGGCTACGGCAAAATGGGTGACGCCTACGCCGGTACCCAACAGTACATGCAATCGATGGGCGTGCCTGGCTTCTTGCTGCCGCTGACCATCCTGCTGGAATTTGGCGGCGGTCTGGCGATCCTGTTCGGTTTCCTGACCCGCACCGTGGCGCTGTTCACCGCCGGTTTCACCATCCTGACCGCGCTGCTGTTCCACACTGATTTTGCGAACGAAGTAAACCAGCTGATGTTCATGAAAAACCTGACCATCGCCGGCGGCTTCATCGTGTTGGCGGTCGCAGGCCCGGGCGGCTTCAGCATCGACCGTCTTCTGAACAAGAAATGGTAATCTAAACTGTCATTCAGGGCCCGGCATGCCGGGCCCTGTCGTTTTTTAACTCGGACACCAAGGAGATTCCCATGGGACAACTCGTCGATGGCGTTTGGCAAGACATCTGGTATGACACCAAATCTACCGGCGGCCGTTTCAAACGTTCAACCGCTCAGTTTCGCAATTGGGTGACCGCCGACGGTCAGCCGGGCGAACACGGCGTGGGCGGCTTCCAGGCCGAAGCGGGCCGTTATCACCTTTATGTTTCTCTCGCCTGCCCCTGGGCGCATCGCACGCTGCTGATGCGCAAACTGAAAGGGCTGGAGCAGATCATTCCGGTCTCGGTGGTGCACCCGCTGATGCTGGAAAACGGCTGGACCTTCGGCCAGGATTTTCCTGAAACCACCGGCGATCCGCTGTATCACGCCGACTTCCTGTACCAGATCTACCTGCGGGCCGATCCGCACTACAGCGGGCGCGTGACCGTACCGGTGCTGTGGGATAAACAGCGGCAAACCATCGTCAGCAACGAGTCCGCCGACATCATCCGCATGTTCAACAGCGCGTTTGACGGCGTCGGCGCTCGGGCAGGCGACTACTACCCGACCGCGCTGCGCGGCAAGATCGATGAGCTGAACGGTTGGATTTACGATCAAGTGAACAACGGCGTGTACAAGGCCGGTTTTGCCACCAGCCAGGAAGCCTATGACGAAGCGGTCAACGGGGTATTCAACGCGCTGGAACGCCTGGAGCAGATCCTGGGGCAGCATCGTTACCTGACCGGCGATCGGCTGACCGAAGCCGATCTGCGTCTGTGGACCACGCTGGTGCGTTTCGATCCGGTGTACGTCACCCACTTCAAGTGCGACAAACACCGCATCAGCGACTACCTCAATCTGTACGGCTTCCTGCGAGACATCTACCAGATGCCGGGCATCGCCGAGACGGTCAGCCTGCCGCACATTCGCAACCACTACTACCGCAGCCACGCCACCATCAACCCGCACGGCATCATTTCCATCGGGCCGGCGCAGGATCTGGACGAGCCGCACGGCCGCGACCAGCGCTTCGGTTAAGGTGAAAAAAATCCCCTTGCCGCCCGGCAAGGGGATGTCATCCAACCGATGTTAACGCTGCGCGAACAGGCGCGGAATCTCACGCAGGAACCAGGCTTTCGCCTCCCCCATGCTGTCGCGCCGCCAGGCCATGATGATGTCGGCTTCGCGGCTGTATTCCGGCCCGACCACGCGCAGCCGCCCGGCTTCGATATCTTTTTCCACCATCGGGTACGGCATGGTCGCCACCCCCAACCCGGCCAGCAGCGCCAGGCGTTTGTCTTCAATGGTGCTCACCGTCAGGCGCTGTTGTTTGTCCAGCAGCTGTACGGTCAATACCGGGCGCTCACGGGCGGTGTCGGCCACCGCAATGCCGCGGTACTTCACGCGGGTCACTTCGGAAAGCGGCTCCGGCTCCAGGTGGATCGGGTGATCCGGCGCGGCGACATAAACGCTCATCACCTTATACAGTTTGCGGGTGTTGATCTCCGACGACGCGCGGAAATGCATGTCCGGCGCGATCACGATGTCAGCACGCCCCTGCTCCAGCCGCTCCCAGGCGCCCGCCAGCACCTCGGTGAAAATGGACACCTGGGTGTTGGCCTTCAGCGCCAGCTTGTCAACCAGCGGGAACAGCAGGCTCGGTGGCGACAGCGCTTCACTGACGATAGTCAGGTGAGTTTCCCAACCGCGCGCCAACGCTTCGGCGTCGGTAGTCAGCTTATCGGCCGCCTCCAGCAGCACCCGACCGCGTTCCAGCAACATGCGCCCCACGTTGGTGAACTTGGTGCGGTGGCCCGAACGGTCGAACAGCACCACATCCAATTCTTCTTCCAATTTTTGCATGGTGTAGCTGAGTGCCGACGGCACCCGGCCCAATTCGTCGGCGGCCGCGGCGAAACTGCCGCGCCGGTCGATTGCATCCATCACCCTTAGTGCCTCAAGCGTGAGCGCCCGATCTCTGGCCATCGCATCCCTCTGTCAGGAAATTTGAATATGCCGACCAGATTAACTGGCTAACAATCCGACGTCCAGATGCTTACCATTTGGATAATGAATTTAGAGAGCCGATTGCCATGATTACATGCAGAACAGCACAACAATGCGGGCAAGCTGACTTTGGTTGGCTGCAGGCTCGCTACACCTTTTCCTTTGGTCACTACTTCGATCCCAAACTGATGGGCTACGCGTCGCTGCGGGTGCTGAATCAGGAGGTGCTGGCGCCGGGCGCGTCGTTCCAGCCGCGCACCTATCCCAACGTGGATATCCTGAACCTGATCCTGCAGGGCGAGGCGGAATACCGCGACAGCGACGGCAACACCACGCGCGTTAAAGCCGGCGAAGCGTTGCTGTTGGCCACCCACCCGGGCCTGAGCTACAGCGAGCAGAACGTCAGCAGTGATACGCCGCTCACCCGCCTGCAGCTGTGGCTGGACGCCTGCCCGGAACGCAGCAACGAACGGGTGCAGCGCCTGGCGCTGCCGGCGGCGGGCAGCCTGCTGTTGGCTTCGCCGGACGGCGCGCAGGGCAGCCTGCAGCTGCGTCAACAGGTCTGGATCCATCATCTCGATCTGCAGCCGGGCGAAGAACAAACGCTGACGATTAACGGGCCGCGCGCTTATCTGCAGTCGATACACGGCACCATCGCCGCCACCGGCGAGCGCCACGAGGAACAACGCCTGACCTGCGGCGACGGCGCCTTCGTGCGCGAGGAGAACCGCCTGACGATCCGCGCCGAGACGCCGCTGCGCGCGCTGCTGATTGATCTGCCGGTGTAAGCCGGCCGGAAAACGAAAAACCCCGCGCAACTCACGTTGCGCGGGGTTTTCTTTTGTCGAGGGAGTTGACCGGTAAGCCGGGTTCTGTCGTGGACAGTCATTCCTCTAGGCCAGCAATCGCTCACTGGCTCAAGCAGCCTACCCGGGTTCAGTACGGGCCGTACCATGTGAACCCCTATTTGGCCTTGCTCCGGGTGGAGTTTACCGTGCCACGAACTGTTGCCAGCCGCGCGGTGCGCTCTTACCGCACCCTTTCACCCTTACCTGATCCCGCTTGCGCGGGCCATCGGCGGTTTGCTCTCTGTTGCACTAGTCGTAGGCTTGCGCCTCCCAGGCGTTACCTGGCACCCTGCCCTATGGAGCCCGGACTTTCCTCCCCTCCATCTGTCTCCCCGAAGAGGACGGCAATGAAGCGGCGACTGTCTGGTCAACTCCGGCGCGGATAGTAGCGTCGCGGCGGCGGCAGGTCAACCGCTTTACGGCTGTTGTTGCTCCAGCGCGTGCTTATACAGCGCATTTTTCTTCACGCCGTGGATTTCCGCCGCCAGCGCCGCCGCCTTTTTCAACGGCAACTCTTTTTGCAGCAGCGCCAGCGTGCGCAGCGCCTCAAGCGGCAGCGCATCCTCCTGCGCCTTGTGGCCTTCGACGATCAGCACCATTTCGCCGCGGCGGCGCACTTCATCTTCCTGCACCCACGCCAGCAGCTCGCCCACCGGCGCGCCGTGGATAGATTCCCAGGTTTTGGTCAGCTCGCGCGCCAGCACGACATAACGCTGCGGGCCCCAAACGGTGACCATGTCCTGCAGACTTTCCAACAGGCGGTGAGTGGATTCGTAGAAAATCAGCGTGCGCGGTTCCTCCGCCAGCGCCATCAGCGTATCCTTGCGCCCCTTGGTTTTCGCCGGCAGAAAACCTTCGTAGCAGAAACGGTCGGAAGCGACGCCCGCGGCGCACAGCGCGGTAGTGGCGGCGCAGGCGCCCGGCAGCGGCACCACGCGAATGCCGGCCTCGCGGCAGCGGCGCACCAGGTGATAACCGGGATCGTTGATCAGCGGCGTGCCGGCGTCGGAAACCAGCGCGATGCTCTGGCCTTCCTGCAGTTTCGCCAGCAGCTGATCGGCCTTTTGCTGTTCGTTGTGGTCGTGCAGCGCGAACAGACGCGCGTTGATCGCGAAGTGTTGCAGCAGCAATCCGGTATGGCGCGTGTCTTCCGCCGCGATCAGATCAACGCTTTTCAGTACCTCTAACGCGCGGTGGGTAATATCGCCCAGATTGCCGATTGGGGTGGGCACCACATACAGCGTTGATGCAGAAATGACTGATTGTTGGTGTTGATTCATTGTTTCATCCGGGTTGCCGATTTAATATTGAGCATCTTGAAAAAAACATCACTGGATACAGTATGCTTTCCTCAACATTCGTTCGTACCAAAGCAGGGCGTTCCAAGCCTGTCCGACTTACCGCAGTCATCGCGGCCGCCCTTTTCCTGGCAGGCTGTCCGAGTCGGGCCCCGCAAACGCCGCCCGCCAATATACAGGACGAAGCGAGCGCCAGCTCCGATTACTACCTGCAGCAGTTGCAGCAAAGCAGCGATGATAACAAGGCTGACTGGCAATTACTTGCTATTCGCGCCTTGCTGCGTGAAGGAAAACTGCCGCAGGCCGGCGACCAGTTGAATCAGCTGCCGAAAAACCTCAGCGGCGCACAGCAGACCGAACGCCAGTTGCTGACCGCCGAACTGCAGATCGCCAACAAGAGCTACGTCAGCGCCCGCAGCACGCTGGGCCACCTGGACAGCGGTGCGCTGTCGCCGAATCAAAAGGTGCGCTACTACCAGGCGCAGATCGCCGCCAACCAGGGCAAAGCATCGCTGCCGCTGATCCGCGCCTATATCGCTCAGGAGCCGTTGCTGACCGGCAAGGCGCACCAGGACAATCTGGATCAAACCTGGCAGGCCCTGCTGCAGCTGACGCCGCAGGAGATGAACAGCCTGGTGATCAACGCCGACGAGAACGTGCTGCAAGGCTGGCTGGATCTGCTGCGCGTCTATCAGGACAACAAGCAGGATCCCGATCTGCTGAAGGCCGGCATCAAAGACTGGCAGAACCGTTATCCGAAGAACCCGGCGGCCAAAACGCTGCCGGCTCGCCTGAATCAGGTGCTGAACTTCACCCAGGCCTCCACCTCGAAAATCGCCCTGCTGCTACCGTTGAACGGCCAGGCGAAAGTGTTCGCCGACGCCATCCAGCAAGGGTTCGAAGCGGCGAAAAACGGCGGTTCCCTGCCGGCGCCGCAGCCTCAAGCCGCGCAACCGGCCGGCGCGCCGGCCCAAACGGCGCCGGCCGATCAGGCCGCTGCCGGTGACATCAACGCCAACGGCGCGGTCAGCCCTTCGGCGCAAGAGAGCCAGCCGGCCGTGACCGCCGCGCAACCCGCTACGCCGTCCAGCGCGCCGATAACGCCGCTGCAGGCCGCTAATGCGCAGGTCAAAGTGTACGACACCACCAGCCAGCCGCTGGCCGCCTTGCTGAGCCAGGCGCAGCAGGATGGCGCCACTCTGGTGGTCGGGCCGCTGCTGAAAGAGAACGTCGATCAGCTGTCCGCCAGCACCACCACGCTGAACGTGCTGGCGCTCAACCAGCCCGAAACGCCGAAGGACAATCTGAACATCTGTTACTTCGCCCTGTCGCCGGAAGATGAAGCGCGCGACGCCGCCCGCCACATCTGGGAACAACAGAAGCGTCAACCGCTGCTGCTGGTGCCGCGCGGCGCCTTCGGCGATCGCGTCGCCAAGGCCTTTAACCAGGAATGGCAGAAGCAAGGTGGACAAACCGTGCTGCGTCAGGACATCGGCTCCGCCGGTGAACTGCGCCAGATGGTGAACAGCGGCGGCATCCGCATGACCGGCACTCCGATGTCGAGCGCCCCGGCGCCGCAGAGCGTGACCATCGCCGGGCTGACCATTCCGGCGCCGCCGAGCGACGTACCCGCCGCTACCGGCGGCAGCGTCGACGCGGTGTATATCGTCGCTACCCAGTCCCAACTGACGCTGATCAAACCGATGATCGACATGGCCACCAGCTCGCGCGGCAAACCGGCGATGTACGCCAGCTCGCGCAGCTACCAGGCCGGCGCCGGCCCGGACTTCCGTCTGGAAATGGAAGGTCTGCAGTTCAGCGATATCCCTCTGCTGGCGGGCTCAAACCCTCAGCTGTTGCAGCAGGCCAGCGCACGTTTCCGCAACGATTACTCGCTGGTGCGCCTGTATGCGATGGGGATGGATGCCTGGACATTGGCCAACCACTTTGCTGAAATGCGCCAGCTGCCGGGCTTCCAGGTTTCCGGCACCACCGGCACGCTGAGCGCGTCGCCGAACTGCGTGATCAACCGCAAGCTGCCTTGGCTGCAATATCGTCAGGGTACGGTCGTGCCGGTCTCTTGAACCCACGCGCCGCCGGGGCGGGCTATGAGTTACTGGCCCGCCGTCATCTGGAACGCGCCGGGCTCACCTTCTGCGCCGCCAACGTTGCGGTGCGCGGCGGTGAGCTCGACCTCATCATGCGCGACGGCGCCACCTGGGTGTTCGTCGAAGTGCGCTACCGCCGCAACGACGCCTTCGGCGGCGCGGCCGCCAGCGTTACCTCTCGCAAACAACAGCGGTTGCTGCACGCCGCCGCCGTCTGGCTGGCGGGGCGCGGCGCCAGTTTTGACACATCATCTTGCCGTTTTGATGTTTTGGCCATTACCGGTAGCCAGTTAGAATGGATACCCAACGCCTTCAATGCGGATTAATTGGGGTTTTGCGGCGCAGACCGGCCCTTTGACTTAGTGGATTAATACAACGTGCTGGATAGAATTAAAGTCTGTTTTACCGAAAGCATCCAAACCCAGATCGCGGCGGCGGAAGCACTGCCGGATGCCATTTCCCGCGCTGCGATGACGCTGGTTCAATCCTTACTCAACGGCAACAAAATCCTGTGCTGCGGCAACGGCACTTCGGCCGCCAACGCCCAGCACTTCGCCGCCAGCATGATCAACCGTTTTGAAACCGAGCGCCCCAGCCTGCCTGCCATCGCGCTCAACGCCGACAACGTGGTGCTGACGGCGATCAGCAACGATCGGCTGCACGACGAAGTGTACGCCAAGCAGGTGCGCGCGCTCGGGCACACCGGCGACGTGCTGCTGGCGATTTCCACCCGCGGCAACAGCCGTGATATTGTGAAAGCGGTCGAAGCGGCCGTCACGCGCGATATGACCATCGTCGCGCTCACCGGCTACGACGGCGGCGAGCTGGCCGGGTTGCTCGGCCAACAGGATGTCGAGATCCGCATCCCGTCGCACCGCAGTTCGCGCATTCAGGAAATGCATATGCTGACCGTAAACTGCCTGTGCGACCTGATAGACAATACGTTATTCCCCCACCAGGACGATTAAGGAACTGAGATGAAGCTAAAAGCCACATTTGCAGTGCTGTCCAGCGCCCTGCTGTTGCAAGGCTGTATCGCCGGCGTCGTCGTCGGCAGTGCGGCCGTCGCCACCAAAACCGCCACCGACCCGCGCAGCGTAGGGACCCAGGTGGATGACGGCACGCTGGAAGCCAGGGTAGAAAGCGCCCTGAGCAAAGACCAGCAGTTGAAGAAAGAGGCCCGGGTGGTCGCCACCGCCTATCAGGGCAAGGTGCTGTTGACCGGCCAGTCGCCTAACGCCGATCTCACCGCGCGCGCCAAGCAGATCGCCATGGGCGTGGAAGGCACGACCGAAGTGTATAACGAAATTCGCCAGGGCACGCCTGTCAGCCTGAGCACCGCGTCCTCCGACACCTGGATCACCACCAAAGTGCGTTCGCAGCTGTTGACCAGCGATACGGTGAAATCGTCCAACGTGAAAGTCACCACCGAAAACGGCGAAGTGTTCTTGCTGGGCCTGGTCACTCAGCAGGAAGGACAGTCGGCGGCGCAGATCGCCAGCCAGGTCAGCGGCGTGAAGCACGTCACCACCGCCTTTACCTATGTGAAATGATCCTTCAGGCAAGGGGGCTTCCCCTTGCCGCTTTTCTGTACGCTTCCCGCTGTTTTACCCTGGTTTAATGAGCCGCGTTTAAAGTAATCTCTCACTTCATTACGGATAAAATTCAAATGGACAGAATTTTAATCGGTTTTCTCACTGCCGTTTCTTTATTCACCGCCGGAGTTTCCGCCGCCAATCCCACTCAGGATACGCCCCGCGCCGAACATGCCCCGCCCCCGATGACCGGTCAAACCGTTGCTACTCAAGGCGCGATCACGGTCGACCAGGTAAAAATCAATTATCAGGCGCAAACCGGGGTGCTGGAATTGAGTAAAGAGGATCCGGAAGATCCCGTGACCGGCATGTTCTATGTTGCGTATTTCAAAAAGAATGAGAATAAGAACGAAAGCAGGCCGATTACCTTTATCTACAACGGCGGGCCGGGCTCCGCCTCGCTGTGGCTGCATATGGGGGCGCTGGGGCCTAAACGGGTTATCGCTACTCAGCCAGAGAAAACACAGCTGGCGCCTTACCAACTCACCGATAACCAATACAGTCTGCTCAACGTCAGCGATCTGGTGTTTATCGATGCCCCCGGAACGGGTTACAGCCGCTTTTCCAGCAGTGCCGCCAGCCAGCCGGAGAGAGCGCAGCAAAAAGCACAGAGTGCCAGCAACGTCTATGGCGTCAACGGTGATGCTCAGGCTTTTTCTCAATTTATCGTTCAGTTTTTAACGCATTACCAACGCTGGAACTCACCTAAATATTTATTGGGTGAAAGCTACGGCACTACCCGCTCGGTGGTATTGGCCGAGACGCTAAAAAATCAGAATATCGATCTTAACGGTATTATCCTGATGTCGCAGTTTCTGAACTACGACAATAACGTCGACGATCCCAATCAAAACCCCGGCGTCGATCAACCTTACTATCTGGCGCTCCCAACCTACGCAGCCAGCGCATGGTACCACCAGCGGCTGCCGGGCAAACACCAGAGCCTGAAAACCCTGTTAGACCAGGCCGAGCAGTTTGCGCTGGGGACTTATGCCCCAGCCTTGCTGCAAGGTACCAATCTGCCTGAAAAAGATCGCCAAACGCTCGCCGAGCAGCTTTACCAATTTACCGGCATTCCGGCCGATTATTGGCTCAAGGCCAATTTGCGCCTGAGTGGACCGGTCTTCGCCAAGCAACTGTTGCGCAGCCAAGACGAGACCATTGGCAGAATCGATACCCGCTATCGTGGGCCGTCGCTGGATAATATCGCTGAAACGTCCAACTACGATCCCAACGTCAGTGCAATTACTTCCGCCTACGTCGCGCAATTCCACGATTATCTTGGCAAAACGCTGCATTTTAGCGCCGACCAAAACTATCGCGCATTTTCCAATGAGGTCTATGACTGGAACATGTCCAGCAACAGCCGGGACAGATCATTTAACGTGTTGCCGAACCTGTCGCGAGTGATGAAAATGACTCCGACAATGAGAGTGATGGTGATTGGCGGGGTTTACGACCTGGCCACCCCTTACTTCGTCGCCAAATATGAGATGAGCCATCTGCCCGTGTCGCCCAAATTACGCGACAATATCCGTTTCTATTGGTATGACACCGGGCATATGCCGTACGTGGATGAACTATCGCTTAAAAAGATGCACGCGGATTTAACTGCATTTATCAGCGAAAAGCCCTGATGCGGCATTAGCCACCGAAGAGAGGGATACCTTGCCCGAAAGCAGGGTATCGCTTGGTTAATCCAGCTTGTTCTCTTTCAGGAAACCTTCCCCACCCAACTGGCGCATTTGGCGCATAATCCACTGCTGTCGCTGCGCCACATAACCGGACGGCGCATCGGCCCTGAAGCGATGCGGATTCGGCAATACCGCCGCCAGCAGCGCCGCTTCGGCCGCGGTCAGGCGCTTGGCCGGCTTATGGAAAAAGCGCTGTGAAGCCTCTTCCACGCCGAACACCCCGTCGCCGAACTCCACGATGTTCAGATACACCGTCAGAATACGCCGCTTGGTCCACACCAGCTCGATGCCCGACGTCAGCCCGGCCTCCAATCCTTTGCGCAGCCAGCTGCGGCCATCCCACAAAAACAGGTTCTTGGCGGTCTGCTGCGACAGCGTGGACGCGCCGCGAATGCGCGTCGGGCGCTTCTCGTTGTGACTGAGCGCCTTTTCAATGGCCGCCACATCGAAGCCCCAATGGTCTGGAAACTTCTGATCTTCCGCCGCCATCACCGCCAGCGCCATCTGCGGCGAAATGTCGTCCATCGACACCCAGTCCGAATGAGCGACGTAGCCGAAGTCGCCGCTCAGCCAGGCGCCGACCTGCCGCTCCACCATCACGGCGGAAAACGGCACCGGCAGGAAGGCGAAGGCCACAATGCCCAACACCCACAGGCCGATAATCGCGATGACGCCGCGTTTCAGCCAATACCACGGACGCAGCCGCCGCCATCCGCCGACCGATTTACTCATTCAGCCAGTTCCAGCACCCGCGCCACCAGTTTATCGATGCCGACGGCCGCCTGCGCGATCGACGGCGCCAGCATATAGGCTGGCGTGGTCACGATCTTGTGCTCGCTGTCCACCACGATGTCGTCCACCGGGCAAATCACCGGCTCGCCGCCCATGGCGTCAATCACTTCTCCCAGGTCGGGATCGTTGCCAATGGTCAGCCGCGCTTGTTGATCGAGCAGCTTCGGCAACAGCGCCGGTGCGATGCACATCAGGCCAATTGGTTTGTTGGCCTTATGCATCTCGCGCGTCAGACGCGCCAACGCTTCATCGACCCAACATTCCGCGCCGGCCTCGGCGAAATTGCTGAGATTCTTGGCGGCGCCAAAGCCGCCGGGCACAATCAGCGCATCCAGCTGCGCGGCCTCGGCCAGCGCCAACGGCTGCACTGCGCCGCGGGCAATGCGCGCCGATTCAATCAGGACGTTGCGCGATTCCGCCATCTCCTCACCAGATAAGTGATTAATAACATGGCGTTGCGGTTTATCAGGCGCAAAACACACCGCCTGCGCGCCGGCACGGTCCAGCGCCAGCAGCGTCAGCACCGCTTCGTGGATCTCCGTACCGTCATAAACGCCGCTGCCGCTGAGGACTACACCCACCTTTTTCATCACTCTTCCTCCTGTCGCTGCTGTCAACTGGTTCGTGCTCGGAGTTGACAAACACTAATCTACATCACACATTTTAATGAATCTTCTAACAAGAGCGCTTACATTTGCTATGTTGTTGGCTGTATGATGTTTAGGAATTCGCTACAACCTGCTCGACCAGAACACTGAAACCAATACGCAGGTTCACAATTTCCCTGGTGTTGGCGCAATATTCGCGCACCCCGGCTCACGTCGGGGTCATTTTTTTTCAGCGTTCTCTACCCAAGCCCGCAGTACCTGCACGTCGTTGCGCCACTCTTGCTTCAGCTCATCTACCCAGTCCTGCACGTTATCCCACCAGGCCGGCAGCGTCGGCGTTTGAATCTGTTGCGCCAACTGCTGCAGGTGACGCAGGCCGACCGAACCGGCGGCGCCCTTGATCTTGTGCCCTTCCTCGGTGATGCCTTTCTGATCGCGCGCCGTCATGTTGGAATCCAGCACCGCCAGATAACCCGGCATCATCTGTTCGAACATCTCCAGACTTTGATGGATCAACTGCGGGCCAACCAGGTCCATGTACTGCTCCAGCATCGCGGTATCGAGTAACGACTCATTAATCTGCATCGCCTTGTGCTCCGTTTTCTTAGAAGTGTGAGAAGGTTGATGATCCCAATAGTGTTTGATGACCTTGGTCAGCGCCGGCACCGACAGCGGCTTGCTCAGCACATCGTCCATGCCCGCCTCGAGATACTCTTTTTTGTCTTTCAGCACGTTGGCGGTCAGGGCCACCAACGGCGGCAGCGCCTGTCCGGCGTAACGCTCACGCAGCGCCCGGGCAATATCCAGCCCGGTCATGTCCGGCAGTTGGATGTCCAGCAGCACCAGATCGAACTCGTCCGGATCGAACATCGCCAGCGCGTCGTGGCCGTTCATCGCCACCTCGACGCTGTTGCCCAGCTTCTCCAGCACCGAGCGCGCCACTATCACGTTCAGTTCGATATCTTCCACCAGCAGAATGTGCAGCGCCGGCAACGGCAGCTCCTCTTCCTCCGGCGCCGCGCTGACGGCTTCCTGCACCGCCGGCGCCTTGATGGTCAAAGTGAAGCAAGAACCGTGCCCTTGTTCGCTGCGCACGGTAATGTCGCCGCCCATGCTCTGCGCCAGCCGTTTGGAGACCGCCAGCCCGATGCCGGTGCCGGTGGCCGGACGGCCGCCGCGCTGATCTTTCACCTGATAATACATGGCGAAGATCTTGTCCTGCTCGTCCTGCGGGATGCCCATGCCCGAGTCTTCCACTTCGAACACCAGCTTCTCCTGCGCCTCGCGCCGCACGCGCACCACAATTTGCCCCTGCTGGGTAAATTTCACCGCGTTGCCGATCAGATTCCACAAGATCTGCCGCAGGCGCGTGCCGTCGGTCACGATCTGCTGCGGCAGCGGCGTCTGCGGCTCCATGATGAACTGCAGCCCTTTCGGCTGCGCCAGCAGGCCCGAGAGGTTCTCCAGATCCGCCAGGAAACCGGTGAAGTCCACCGGCTGGTTGTCGAGCTGCACCTTGCGCCGCTCGAGCTTGTCCATTTCGATAATGTCGTTGAAGATATTGCCGAGGGTGATGGCGCTGACGTGAATGGTCTTCAGGTATTTCAGTTGCTCGTCGTTCAGCTCGGTATCAAGCAAAATGCGGCTCAGGCCGACGATGCCGTTAAGCGGCGTACGCAGCTCGTGGCTGATCGTGGAGATAAAGGTGGTCTTCTCCCTGCTGGCGTTCTCCAGCGCGTCCTGGTAGCGCTTACGCTCGGTAATATCGCGGCCGAAGCCCATCAGCCCGTGGCGTTTGCCCACCCGGTCGTAAAACGGAACCTTGCGCAGCTCGAAACAGGCTTTGCGGCCGTCGGGATACACCAGCCACTGTTCGTAGGTCAGCGAGACGTTATGGCGGAACACCTTCTCGTCGGTCTCAATGACCTTTTCGGCGATCTCCTGGCCGTAGACGTCGAACGGCGTCAGGCCGATCAGCTGCTTCTCGCTTTTGCCGGTCAGCAGTTCCATCGCGCGGTTACAGCCGGAAAACTCTTTGTCTTCGTTGCGGTAGTAGACCAAATCCGGCGAGGCATCGAGGAAGGAACGCAGCAGCGCCGATTGCTGGCCCAGCTCAATCTGCGCCTGCTCGCGCTGCTCCATCTCTTCCGTCAGCTTTTCCATCACCTGCAGGCGCTCTTCTTCCGCTTTGATACGGTCGGCGATCTCCTGATTCAGCTGGCTGATATTGTCTTTGAGCTGCTGATTAAGCTCCAGATCGCGGTGGCGCATCTCTTCCAGCTTGTCCACCAGCCGCGCCAGCCGTTGGCGCGACTCTTCCAGCTGTTCCACCACCACCGAGAGAAAGTAGACCGCCCACGGGGTGATCAACAGACCGAAGAAGATTGAACGCACCACGTCGATGCTTTCCACTTCGCCGCGCAGCAGCATGGTCACCGCCATCTGCACCACCATCGCCAGCACCACCAGCGCCGAGGCCAGCAGCAGCGAGAAGCGCACCAACCCCAGTTTCACCATTAAATCAACGTAGTACTGGGCCAACACCCGGATTTGCTTCATAGCGGCTCCCATCAGACACAATCTTTTGAATCATACCGTAAAACCGCGATGAGATAAGGCGGCAAACGCCGAAGTGTGGCAAAGATTGCACTTCAGAGCGGCATTCCGGGACGGTAGCGCCGCTTTTCATCCAGCGCGCTGCCCTGCCCGCCGTATTGCTGCAGATAAGCGCCGACCGCCTGCATGCCGCTCCAGCGGTTTTCGCACCACAGCGGCGCCAGCAGCGTCGGCCGACGGGCGCTGGCGGAAAGACGGTGGTACACCACCTCGCCCGGCGTATGGCGGATCATCTCCCCGGCGCTGGCGGCGTAAGCTTCCAGCGCCAGTTCGGGCAACCTCCCGGCATGCCACGCCCGCACCAGGGTACTGCCGGTGACGACGTGCAGCGGATGCAGTTTGATGCCATCCACGCCGGTCTCCGTCACCCGCTGCAGCGTGAGCAGATGATCGCGCTGAGTTTCTCCCGGCAGCCCGACGATCAGATGGCAGCACACCTTCAGCCCGCGCTGTCGGGCCAGTCGCGCAGTCTGCTGATAACAGCGAAAATCATGGCCGCGGTTGATGCGCTTCAGCGTTTTATCGTGCGCCGTCTGCAGCCCCAGCTCCAGCCACACTTCATAGCCTTGCTCGCGGTATCCCGTCAGCAGATCCAGCGCGGCGGGCGGCACGCAGTCCGGCCGGGTGCCGACGCACAGACCGACCATGGCGCTCTGCGCCAACGCCTGCCGATACATCGTCTCCAGCCGTTCAACCTCCGCATAGGTGCTGGTATAGGCCTGGAAATAGGCCAGATAGCGCCGCGCCCGATCGGCCCGCGCGGCCTGCTGCGCCAGCTGTTCGGCAATGCTTTGGCGTTGCATCGCTTCATCGGCGAACGAGGCGACATTGCAGAACGTACAGCCGCCGCGCCCCAACGTGCCGTCGCGGTTAGGGCAGCTGAATCCGCCGTGCAGCGTGAGTTTATGGATCTTTTCGCCATAGCGGCGCTGGAGATCCGCGCCAAACATATTGACTAATTGCGGCAACTGCATAATCTTGGTGGTTCTCTGTGTTCAAAGCCGCGATGCTAATAAGAAACGGTTTTTCCCGCGATGACAGAGATCAACGCTTTCCCCGCAAGGCGCCATCAGGCATAACTATTCACCATAAACGCAAATCAATTCACTCTAATTCTGATGAATTATTCTAATCGTCACGCAACCGTTAACGGCAATATGACAACACGGTGAAAAATAGTCATAAACATCAGCCAAGCAATATCTTATAGAATAAAATTCTGGCATTACCCTCCGCACTAGCATGGTGCAGAGATTAAGGGGTTGCACTATAGTGAGACAGCTCACACTTCTGCGGGGATCGGCGCTGCCCCACGATAGTGCAAAAATGCATTAAAATACTTATTTTTCAAATAAATAAACATCATCAATTCGATAAGAATCTATCTTAAGCCCACATTTGACCTGCGAATTCTTTCTCGCTAAGTTGGAAGTCCGCTGGAAGCTTTCTGGACGGGCAAACGTCTCGTCATATTTATGCAGTAATTGAAGACTCCCTCTTAAAACAAGTCCTATACCACTTGTGAGACCGTCACGAGAGGCCATTGATGGAGGGCGGAAAAGCAGATTGGCGGGGTTAACTTGCTGATTGGACTTCTGCCTGAAATTGGGAAGCCCCCTCGCAGTAGGTTGTGAGAGTCACGCAGAGCCTGGGGAGGTTCACGATATGTTGTACGATAAATCCCAAGAGAGGGACAACTGTGGTTTCGGCCTGATCGCCCACATAGAAGGCGAACCTAGCCACAAGGTGGTGCGCACCGCCATTCATGCGCTGGCCCGCATGCAGCACCGCGGCGCGATCCTCGCCGACGGCAAGACCGGCGACGGCTGCGGCCTGTTGCTGCAAAAACCCGATCGCTTCTTCCGCATGGTGGCGGAAGAGCGCGGCTGGCGTTTGGCCAAGAACTACGCCGTCGGCATGATGTTCCTCAGCCAGAATGAAGAGGAAGCGCGCCTCAGCCGCCGCATCGTGGAAGAAGAGCTGCAAAACGAAACGCTGTCGATCGTCGGCTGGCGTGAAGTGCCGACCAACCCGGACGTGCTGGGTGAAATCGCCCTCTCTTCCCTGCCGCGCATCGAGCAAATCTTCGTTAACGCCCCGGCCGGCTGGCGCCCGCGCGATATGGAGCGCCGCCTGTTCGTGGCGCGCCGCCGCATCGAGAAACGGGTGCAGGATGACAGCTTCTACGTCTGCAGCTTCTCCAACCTGGTGACGATCTATAAAGGCCTGTGCATGCCTGCGGATCTGCCGCGCTTCTATCTCGATCTGGCGGACCTGCGCCTGGAGTCGGCCATTTGCCTGTTCCACCAGCGCTTCTCCACCAACACCGTGCCGCGCTGGCCGCTGGCTCAGCCGTTCCGCTACCTGGCGCACAACGGCGAAATCAACACCATCACCGGCAACCGCCAGTGGGCGCGCGCCCGTACCTATAAATTCCAAACGCCGCTGATCCCGGATCTGCAGGCCGCCGCGCCGTTCGTCAACGAAACCGGCTCCGACTCCAGCTCGCTGGACAACATGCTGGAGCTGCTGCTGGCGGGCGGGATGGATCTCATCCGCGCCATGCGCCTGCTGGTGCCGCCGGCCTGGCAGAACAACCCCGACATGGACGGCGATCTGCGCGCCTTCTTCGACTTCAACTCGATGCACATGGAGCCGTGGGACGGCCCGGCCGGCATCGTGATGTCCGACGGCCGCTACGCCGCCTGTAACCTCGATCGCAACGGCCTGCGCCCGGCGCGCTACGTGATCACCAAAGACAAGCTGATCACCTGCGCCTCCGAAGTCGGCATCTGGGATTACCAGCCGGATGAAGTGGTGGAAAAAGGCCGCGTCGGCCCCGGCGAGCTGATGGTGATCGACACCCGCAGCGGCCGCATCCTGCACTCGGCGGAAACCGACAACGATCTGAAAAGCCGCCACCCGTATAAAGAGTGGATGGAGAAAAACGTCAAACGCCTGGTGCCGTTCGAAGATCTGCCGGACGATCAGGTCGGCAGCCGCGAGCTCGACGACGCGCAGCTCGAAACCTATCAGAAACAGTTCGGCTACAGCAGTGAAGAGCTGGATCAGGTGATCCGCGTGCTGGGCGAAATTGGCCAGGAAGCCACCGGTTCGATGGGCGACGATACCCCGTTCGCCGTGCTCTCCAGCCGGCCGCGCATCGTTTACGACTATTTCCGCCAGCAGTTCGCGCAGGTCACCAATCCGCCGATCGATCCGCTGCGTGAAGCGCACGTCATGTCGCTGGCCACCAGCATCGGCCGCGAAATGAACGTGTTCTGCGAAGCCGAAGGCCAGGCACACCGCCTGAGCTTCAAATCGCCGATCCTGCTGTACTCCGATTTCAAACAGCTCACCACGCTGGAAGGCGAATACTATCGCGCCGAGACGCTCGATCTGACCTTCGATCCGCAGCAGCAGGATCTGGAGCAGACCATCCGCGCCCTGTGCGACGAAGCGGAACGCAAGGTGCGTGAAGGTGCGGTGCTGTTGGTGCTGTCCGACCGCGCCATCGCGCCCGGCCGCCTGCCGGTGCCTGCTCCGATGGCAGTCGGCGCCGTGCAAACCCGCCTGGTGGAAAAAAGCCTGCGCTGCGACGCCAACCTGATCGTTGAAACCGCCAGCGCCCGCGATCCGCACCACTTCGCCGTACTGCTCGGCTTCGGCGCGACCGCCATCTATCCGTATCTGGCCTATGAAACCCTGGCCAAGCTGGTGGACAGCCAGGCGATCGACAAGAAATACCGCGACGTGATGCTGAACTACCGCAACGGCATTAACAAAGGTCTGTACAAGATCATGTCCAAGATGGGCATTTCGACCATCGCCTCTTACCGCTGCTCCAAGCTGTTCGAAGCGGTCGGCCTGCACCGCGATCTGGCGGATCTGTGCTTCCAGGGCGTGGTCAGCCGCATTGGCGGCGCCAGCTTCAGCGATTTCCAGCAGGATCTGCAGAACCTTTCCAAGCGCGCCTGGCTGAAACGCAAACCGCTGGAGCAAGGCGGCCTGCTGAAATTCGTGCACGGCGGCGAATACCACGCCTACAACCCGGACGTGGTGAACTCGCTGCAAAAAGCGGTACACAGCGGCGAGTACAGCGACTATCAGGCTTACGCCAAGCTGGTGAACGAGCGGCCGGTCGCCATGCTACGCGATCTGCTGGCCATCACGCCGAAAGGCGAACCGATCCCGGTCGATCAGGTCGAACCGGCGGAATCGCTGTTCAAACGCTTCGACACGGCGGCGATGTCGATCGGCGCGCTGAGCCCGGAAGCGCACGAATCACTGGCGATCGCCATGAACGGCCTCGGCGGCTTCTCCAACTCCGGCGAAGGCGGCGAAGATCCGGCGCGCTACCGCACCAACAAGGTGTCGCGCATCAAACAGGTGGCCTCCGGCCGCTTCGGCGTAACGCCGGCCTACCTGGTGAACGCCGACGTGATCCAGATTAAGGTGGCGCAAGGCGCCAAGCCGGGCGAAGGTGGCCAGCTGCCGGGCGACAAAGTCACCCCGTACATCGCCAGACTGCGTTACTCGGTGCCGGGCGTGACGCTGATCTCCCCGCCGCCGCACCACGACATCTACTCGATCGAAGATCTGGCGCAGCTGATCTTCGATCTGAAGCAGGTCAACCCGAAGGCGGTGATCTCGGTGAAACTGGTGTCCGAGCCGGGTGTCGGCACCATCGCCACCGGCGTGGCGAAAGCCTATGCCGATCTTATCACCATCGCCGGTTACGACGGCGGCACCGGCGCCAGCCCGCTGTCCTCGGTGAAATATGCCGGCTGCCCATGGGAACTGGGCCTGGTGGAAACCCAGCAGGCGCTGGTGGCCAACGGTCTGCGCCACAAGATCCGCCTGCAGGTGGACGGCGGCCTGAAAACCGGCGTGGACATCGTCAAAGCGGCGATCCTGGGCGCGGAAAGCTTCGGCTTCGGCACCGGGCCGATGGTGGCGCTGGGCTGCAAATACCTGCGCATCTGCCACCTCAACAACTGCGCGACCGGCGTCGCGACTCAGGACGACAAGCTGCGCCGCGATCACTACCACGGCCTGCCGGAACGCGTGACGAATTACTTCCAGTTTATCGCACGTGAAACCCGCGAGATCATGGCGCAACTGGGCGTGAGCCAGTTGGTGGATCTGATCGGCCGCACCGACTTCCTGACCGAGCTGGACGGCATCTCCGCCAAGCAGAACAAGCTGGATCTGTCGCCGCTGCTGAAAACCGCCACGCCGCATCCGGGCAAAGCGGTGTACTGCACCGAAAGCAGCAACCCGGCGTTCGACAAGGGCCTGCTGAACAAAGAGCTGCTGACGCAGGCGCAGCCGCATATCGAAGCGAAACAGGGTAAAACCTTCTACTTCGACATTCGCAACACTGACCGCTCCGTGGGCGCCATGCTGTCCGGCGCTATCGCCAACGTGCACGGCGATCAGGGCATGGCGGCCGATCCGATCAAGGCGCACTTCTCCGGCACCGCCGGGCAGAGCTTCGGCGTCTGGAACGCCGGCGGCGTCGAGCTGAGCCTGACCGGCGACGCCAACGACTATGTCGGCAAGGGCATGGCCGGCGGCAGCATCGCGGTGCGTCCGCCGATCGGCTCCGCCTTCCGCAGCCATGAAGCCAGCATCGTCGGCAACACCTGCCTGTACGGCGCCACCGGCGGCAAGCTGTTCGCCGCCGGCCGCGCGGGCGAGCGTTTCGCGGTGCGCAACTCCGGCGCCATCACCGTGGTGGAAGGCATCGGCGACAACGGCTGCGAATACATGACCGGCGGCATCGTCTGCGTGCTGGGTAAAACCGGCATCAACTTCGGCGCCGGCATGACCGGCGGCTTCGCCTACGTGCTGGACGAAGACGGCGAGTTCCGCAAGCGCGTGAACCCGGAGCTGGTGGAAGTGCTGGATGTCGATCAGTTGGCGATCCATGAGGAGCATCTGCGCGGCCTGATCACCGAACACGTGCAGGCGACCGGCTCTTCCCGCGCGGAAGAGATCCTGGCCAACTGGCCCGAGTGGGCGCCGAAGTTCGCCCTGGTCAAACCGAAGTCCAGCGATGTCAAAGCGCTGTTGGGTCACCGTAGCCGTTCCGCAGCCGAGCTGCGGGTGCAGGCGCAGTAAGAGGTAGGTCATTAATGAGCCAGAACGTTTATCAATTTATCGACCTGCAGCGTGTTGATCCGCCTAAGAAACCGCTGAAGATCCGCAAAATCGAGTTCGTCGAGATCTACGAACCGTTTTCGGAAACCCAGGCCAAAGCCCAGGCGGACCGCTGTCTGTCCTGCGGCAACCCGTATTGCGAGTGGAAGTGCCCGGTGCACAACTACATCCCGAACTGGCTGAAGCTGGCCAACGAAGGCCGCATCATGGAAGCGGCGGACCTGGCGCATCAGACCAACAGCCTGCCGGAGGTGTGCGGCCGCGTATGCCCGCAGGATCGCCTGTGCGAAGGGTCTTGCACCCTGAACGACGAGTTCGGCGCGGTCACCATCGGCAATATCGAGCGTTACATCAGCGATAAGGCCATCGAAATGGGCTGGAAGCCGGACATGTCGCACGTGCAGCCGACCGGCAAGCGCGTGGCGATCGTCGGTGCCGGCCCCGCCGGGTTGGCCTGCGCTGACGTGCTGACCCGCAACGGCGTCAAAGCGGTGGTGTATGATCGTCATCCTGAGATCGGTGGCCTGCTGACCTTCGGCATCCCGGCCTTCAAGCTGGAAAAGGAAGTGATGGTCAAACGCCGCGGCATCTTCAGCGAGATGGGTATCGAGTTCCAACTGAATACCGAAGTGGGCAAAGACGTCAGCATGGAGACTTTGCTGAGCGAGTACGATGCGGTGTTCCTCGGCGTCGGCACCTATCAATCGATGCGTGGCGGGCTGGAGAATGAGGATGCGCAGGGCGTGTACGACGCGCTGCCGTTCCTGATCGCCAACACCAAGCAGCTGATGGGGTATGAAACCGAGCAGCACGAGCCTTATGTCAGCATGGAAGGCAAACGGGTGGTGGTGCTGGGCGGCGGCGATACCGCCATGGACTGCGTGCGCACCTCGGTGCGTCAGGGCGCGACGCAGGTCACCTGCGCCTACCGCCGCGACGAGGCCAACATGCCGGGCTCCAAGCGCGAAGTGAAGAACGCCCGGGAAGAAGGGGTGGACTTCCAGTTCAACCTGCAGCCGCTGAGCATCGAACTGAACAGCGCCGGCCGCGTGGCCGGGGTGAAAATGGTGCGTACTCAGCTGGGTGCGCCGGATGCCAACGGCCGCCAGGCGGCGGAGCAGGTGCCGGGTTCCGAGCACGTGATCGACGCCGACGCGGTGGTGATGGCGTTCGGCTTCCGCCCACACCGCATGGACTGGCTGGCGGCGCACGACGTGCAGCTCGATAAACAGGGCCGCATCGTGGCGCCGGAAGGCAGCGACAACGCATTCCAGACCAGCAACCCGAAAATCTTCGCCGGTGGCGACGCGGTGCGCGGTTCCGACCTGGTGGTGACGGCGATCGCCGAAGGCCGCAAAGCGGCAGACGGCATCATGAACTACCTGGAAGTGTAAACCTTCCGTACCGCCAAAGGCCCGGCACATTGCCGGGCCTTTGTTTTAACCGGCCACGCTTTGTAACAACCTCCCCCCTCCTCACTGCCTCAACGCGCTATAGTATTGAGTTAGCACCATTGCAGGGCGCGGCTGCGCCTGACACCGAGATAAGGATAGCGAACATGAAATGCTCCATTTCCCTGTTGGCCGGCGCACTGCTGGCCGTCAGTTTCAGCGCCTCAGCCCTGACGCTGGATTCGCAGGAGGTCGGTTACAATATCGAAGCGCGCGGCGCGCGGCCGGTCGTGGCGCAGTTGGGCAAGGCCGGGCAGTTCAGCGCCGTGGAAAACAGCATCCGGTTGGGGGACGACAACTGGATTGCCCTGGCGCCCAAGCTGGCCGGCGGCGGCAATGCCGGATTTACCGCCGGCATTAAATCTGCCCTCTCCGCCGCCCTGATCTACAACCCGGCGGCGGTATTGCAGGCGCTCAACAAAGGCAACGATCTGCCGCTCAATGACATCTGCACCGCGCCGCCGGAAGTGCAAGGCGACACCGCCATCACCAGCTTCCGTGAGCGCGCGGCCCGCGCGCTGTCCACCGTGCGCGTAGGCGATCTCAGCGCGCCGCGCGATGCCTGCATTGCCGCCTTGAAAGGCTGATCCGCTTCGTCCGGGCAAAAAAAAAGCACCCCACGGGGTGCTTTTTCGTTTGTTCACGCGGGCTTATTTCACCACGCGCAGCGCCGGGCGGCCACCGCGCGGCGGCTGCGGCGGTTCGTCGTCCGGGCCGTCATCTTCCGCGGTATCCGGGCGATCGCCGTCGATCACTGACATCAACGTTTCCGAAGGGATCGTCTCATTGTCCAAACCTTCGAACACGCCTTCGCTTTCGTCGTAGGCGGCTTCCGGTTCAAACATCGTGCCGGCGCCGTTCTCACGCGCATAAATCGCCAGCACGGCGGCCATCGGCACCGAGACCTGGCGCGGCACGCCGCCGAAGCGCGCGTTGAACTGCACGTCTTCGTTGCCCAACGCCAGGTTGCCTACCGCGCGCGGCGCGATATTCAACACGATCTGGCCATCGCGCGCGAACTCCATCGGCACCTGAACATCAGGGCGAGTCACGTCGACCACCAGGTGCGGCGTCAGCTGGTTATCCAGCAGCCAGTCATAGAACGCCCGCAGCAGATACGGGCGACGCGGCGTCATCTGAGACATGTCCATCGCGCTTAGCCCCGGGTTTGCAGGCGCATTTCACGCTCGGCTTCGGTCAGGGAAGCCAGGAAAGCGTCGCGTTCGAAGACGCGGGTCATGTAGCCTTTCAGCTCTTTGGAGCCGGCGCCGCTCAACTCGATGCCCAGCTGCGGCAGACGCCACAACAGCGGTGCCAGGTAGCAATCCACCAGGCTGAACTCTTCGCTCATGAAATACGGCGCCTGGCCGAAAATAGGTGCGATCGCCAGCAGCTCTTCACGCAGTTGGCGGCGGGCGGATTCCGCTTCCTGACCGCTGCTCTTCTCGATCTTGTCCATCAGCGAGTACCAGTTCTTCTCGATGCGCAGCATCATCAGACGGCTCTCACCACGGGCAACCGGGTAAACCGGCATCAGCGGCGGGTGCGGGAAGCGCTCATCCAGGTATTCCATGATGATGCGGGATTCATACAGGGTCAGTTCGCGATCGACCAGCGTAGGCACCGTCTGGTAAGGGTTGAGGTCAATCAGATCTTGCGGCAGGTTATCCATTTCGACCTGCTCGATCTCGACGCTGACACCTTTCTCCGCCAGTACGATGCGTACTTGATGGCTAAAAATGTCGGTCGGGCCAGAGAACAGCGTCATTACCGAACGTTTGTTGGCAGCGACAGCCATGAAAACCTCCAAGTTATCTAGAAAATACTGCGAATAGCCAACTGACAGGCTGCTATCCTGAATAATCTTGCCGCAGGCCGGCAGCACGCAGCGCGACCCGAACCCATAAAAAACCGGCCCAGGAGGTCAACTGCACGGCGAACAGGCGCAAAAGTGGGTGATAGTTTACCAGATTTTGCTTGTTTTGTGGGGGCGCTGCGGCGAATTCATGTTGAATTGTCTGATATGCCACAGATTTTAGTCGGGGAAGGCGGATTTCAGGCATAAAAAAACCCGGTGAAGCACCGGGTTTTTTGCGTAAATCGCACTGCCGAAGCAGCGGAAATTAACGCTTGGAGAACTGCGGACGACGACGTGCTTTACGCAGACCGACTTTCTTACGTTCAACCTGACGAGCGTCACGGGTGACGAAGCCAGCTTTACGCAGTTCAGAACGCAGAGTCTCATCGTACTCCATCAGTGCACGGGTGATACCGTGACGGATGGCGCCAGCTTGACCGGAGATACCACCACCTTTAACGGTGATGTACAGATCCAGTTTGCCAACCATGTCGACCAGTTCCAGCGGCTGACGAACTACCATGCGGGCAGTTTCGCGACCGAAGTACTGTTCCAGGCTGCGCTGGTTGATAACGATGTTACCGTTGCCCGGCTTGATGAAGACGCGAGCGGCGGAGCTTTTGCGGCGACCAGTGCCGTAGTATTGATTTTCAGCCATTGCCATTAATCCCGATTAAATGTCCAGAACTTGCGGTTGCTGTGCCGCGTGATTGTGCTCGGTGCCCGCGTAAACTTTCAGTTTACGGAACATAGCACGACCCAGCGGGCCCTTTGGCAGCATGCCTTTAACCGCGATTTCAATCACGCGCTCAGGACGGCGGGCAATCATCTCTTCAAAGGTCGCTTGCTTGATACCACCGATGTGGCCGGTGTGGTGGTAGTACACTTTGTCTGTACGCTTGTTGCCGGTTACAGCAACTTTGTCAGCGTTCAGAACGATGATGTAATCACCGGTATCCACGTGCGGGGTGTATTCCGCTTTATGCTTGCCGCGCAGGCGACGAGCCAGTTCAGTAGCGAGACGGCCTAAAGTTTTACCATCTGCATCAACAACGTACCAGTCGCGTTTTACGGTTTCTGGTTTAGCTGTAAAAGTTTTCATTAGAAAGCTTACCCAATAATTAGTTACACGTTGGTGAACACCCAAACGCTCGAAAACAGTTGAGGCTCACACGACCATACAAGTCCAGCAAACCTACCCCTTCGAATAGCCATTGCCGGCACTATAAAGTTTTTGGGAAAAAAACTTTGTTGTAACGTGGGGTCGCAAGATTATAGAGAAGTCGCTCACAAAGATCGAACGGTTTTTGAATGGAAAATAAATTTATCGCCGGCGGCGGACAACCGGCGATACGGCGGCGGCAAGCCCGGCAGACTCAGGGCAAATGCGGCAGCTTGAGGTACTCTTCGCTCTGCATTTCCTGCAGGCGCGACAGGCAGCGCTGGAATTCAAATTTCAGCTGCACCCCCTGATAGATCTCGAACATCGACGCTTCGGCGCCGATCACCAGCTTGATGTGCCGCTCGTAGAATTCGTCCACCAACGCCAGGAAACGGCGCGCGGTATTCTCTTTCAGCGGCCCCATCACCCGCACATTATACAGGATCACGCTGTGATACAGCCGCGACAGCGCGATGTAGTCCAGTTGGCTGCGCGCCTCTTCGCACAGCGTGTGGAAATCCACCGCCAGCACGCCGTCCACCGAACGGATAGCCTGCAGCGGCCGATGGTTGATCTGCAGCACCGGCGCGTCCTCCCCCGCCTTGCCCGCCAGCTTGACGAACATCCGATCCAGCGTCTCGCGCGTCTGGTCGCTCAGCGGCGTCAGGTAGAGGTGCGCCTGGGTCAGGGTACGCAGACGATAGTCGATGCCGGCGTCGACGTTCATCACGTCGCAGTACTCGTTGATCAGATCGATGGCCGGCAGGAAACGCGCCCGCTGCAGACCGTTGCGGTACAGATCGTCCGGCGGGATGTTCGACGTGGCCACCAGCGTGATGCCGCGCGCGAACAGCGCCTGCAGCAGCGTGGCCAGCAGCATGGCGTCGGTGATGTCGGACACGAAGAATTCGTCGAAACACAGCACGTCGGTCTCGGCCTTAAAGCCGTCGGCGACGATTTCCAGCGGGTTTTCCCGCCCCTGCAGCTCGGTCAGCTCTTCATGCACCCGCAGCATGAAGCGGTGAAAGTGCAGACGCATTTTGCGATCGCCCGGCAAACTGTGGAAGAACATATCCATCAACCAGGTTTTGCCGCGCCCGACGCCGCCCCACATATACAGCCCCTGCACCGGGCGCTGCGGCGCCGTGTCGCCGCCCTTGCCCAGCAAGCGGCTGAGCTTGCCGCGCAGCCCGCCGGCAGGCGCGCTCGCCGCCGGCTTTTGCAACAGAGCCTGATAAATGCGATCCAGTTGAGTGACGGCCCGGCGTTGAACCTCATCGGCCTGATATTCCCCCGCATCCAGCGCCTGCTGGTAGCGAGATAACGGTGATAGTGCCTGCATCTGTTCGATGTTCCCTAAGAACGCTTAGAAATTATTTAGCCAACGTTGGCGGCAAGTTGATGCCGATTCGCACCGTTATCGCCACAAATGCCCGCTGCGGGCGCCGCTGAAAACCCTGTAAAAATTAGGTGGAAGCGCATCAGGATTCCACTCGGACAAGGTTAACGGTTATAGTGGATATTATTAAGTGAAAAATCCCTGCGGAACAACGAAGTCAAAATAGGAGTCATCATGACCTGGGAGTATGCGCTGATTGGTTTGGTCGTCGGTATCGTGATTGGTGCGGTGGCGATGCGTTTTGGCAACCGTAAATTACGTCAACAACAAGTCCTGCAGAACGAGCTGGACAAGAGCAAAACCGAGCTGGAAGAGTACCGTCAGGAGCTGGTCGGCCACTTTGCCCGCAGCGCCGAGCTGCTGGACAACATGGCGCGCGATTATCGTCAGCTGTATCAGCACATGGCGAAAAGCTCGAACAACCTGCTGCCGGATCTGCCGATGCAGGAAAATCCGTTCCGCTATCGCCTGACCGAAGCGGAAGCAGACAACGATCAAGCGCCGGTGGAAATGCCGCGCGACTATTCGGAAGGCGCCTCCGGCCTGCTGCGCGGGCAAAGCGCGCGCCGCGACTGACCCCCTTCGCCCGCGGGGCCACCCGCGGGCTTCCTCCGTTTACCATCTTGACCTTCCCTCGCATTACCTTTACTGAACTTTGCACGCAAATTCACGGTCTTACCCTTCACTATGACAAGGTGATTGCCTTATCATCAAATTTTCATCGGCAGGTATTGAGAGAGTTATAATCAATGAAGAAAAAGTCGTTAATTCTTAGTGCATTGGCAATGAGCCTCGGCCTGACGCTCAGCTCCGTACCGGTGGCCAACGCGGCCCTGCCCGTCGCCGTTCAGGGGCAGCCGCTGCCGAGCCTGGCGCCGATGCTGGAAAAAGTCTTGCCCGCCGTAGTGAGCGTGCATGTCGCCGGCACTCAGGTGCAGCGTCAACAACTGCCGGAAGAGTTCAGACGCTTCTTCGGCCCTAACTTCCCCGGCCAGCAGCAAAGCTCCCGTCCGTTTGAAGGGCTGGGCTCCGGCGTGATCATCGACGCCGCCAAAGGCTATGTGCTGACCAATAACCACGTCATCAACAACGCCGATAAAATCCGCGTGCAGTTGAACGACGGTCGCGAGCTGGACGCCAAGCTGGTCGGCCGCGATGAGCAATCCGACATCGCCCTGCTGCAGCTCAGCGACACCAAAAACCTGACCGCCATCAAGATGGCCGATTCCGATCAGCTGCGCGTCGGCGACTTTGCCGTCGCGGTCGGCAACCCGTTTGGCCTGGGCCAAACCGCCACTTCCGGCATTATCTCGGCGCTGGGCCGCTCCGGCCTGAATCTGGAAGGGCTGGAAAACTTCATTCAGACCGACGCCTCCATCAACCGCGGCAACTCCGGCGGCGCGCTGGTTAACCTGAACGGCGAGCTGATCGGCATTAATACCGCCATTCTGGCGCCGAGCGGCGGCAACGTCGGCATCGGTTTCGCCATTCCGAGCAATATGGCGCAGAACCTGAGCCAGCAGCTGATTGAATTCGGCGAAGTGAAACGCGGCCTGCTGGGCATCAAGGGCAGCGAAATGACCCCGGATATGGCCAAAGCCTTCAACACCGACGCGCAGCGCGGCGCCTTCGTCAGCGAAGTGCTGCCGAAATCCGCCGCCGCCAAGGCGGGCATCAAGGCCGGGGATATCCTGGTCTCCGTCGACGGTAAACCGGTGAGCAGCTTCGCCGAACTGCGCGCCAAAGTCGGCACCACCGCGCCGGGCAAAACCCTCAAGGTGGGCCTGCTGCGCGATGGCAAACCGCAGGAAGTCTCGGTCACGCTGGACAACAGCGAGAGCGCCTCGACCAACGCCGAAACGCTGTCGCCGGCGCTGCAGGGGGTTTCCCTCAGCAATGGCGCGTTGCCGAGCGGCGACAAGGGCGTGAAGGTGGAGAACGTGGATAAAGGGTCAACGGCGGCGCAGATCGGCCTGCAGAAAGGCGACGTGATCATCGGCGTCAACCGTCAGCGCGTGGACAACATCACCACGCTGCGTAAAGTGCTGGAGGCCAAGCCACCGGTGATGGCGCTCAATATCGTGCGCGGCAACGAAACCATTTATCTGCTGCTGCGTTAATTTGTGCAAAAACCGGGCTCGGTGACATACTGCGCCCGGTTAACTCATGCTATCCTCCGAACATCGTTCACCACACCACGAAAACTCCATGTTTGCTAAGCTCTTGCGTTCTGTCGTTATCGGTCTCATCGTTGCCGGCCTGCTGTTGGCCGCACTGCCCATGCTGCGTTCTTCCAACGGCCTGTTTGCAGACAAACCTGAGAGCACCAGCGACGAAACGCCAGTGAGCTACAACAAAGCGGTGCGCCGCGCTGCGCCCGCCGTGGTGAACATTTACAACCGCAACCTGAACGGCGCCGCCAACGTGCTGTCGCTCGGTTCCGGCGTGATCATGAATGAACGCGGCTATATCATCACCAACCGCCACGTGATCAAAGACGCTCAGCAGATCACCGTGGTGTTGCAGGATGGCCGCCGCTACGAAGCGCTGTTGGTCGGCTCGGACGGCCTGACCGATTTGGCGGTGCTGAAGATCGATCCCGGCAATTTGCCGGTGATCCCGACCAATAAAAATCGCGTTGCCCACGTCGGCGACGTCGTGCTGGCGATCGGCAACCCCTACAACCTGGGGCAGACCGTCACACAGGGCATCCTCAGCGCCACCGGCCGCATCAGTATGAGCACCACCGGCCGACAGACGTTCCTGCAGACCGACGCCTCCATCAACCGCGGCAACTCCGGCGGCGCGCTGGTCAACTCGCTGGGCGAGCTGATCGGCATCAACACCCTGACCTATGACAAAATTACCGACGGCGAAACGCCGGAGGGCCTCGGCTTCGCCATTCCGATCGAACTGGCCACCAAAATCATGGACAAGCTGATCCGCGACGGCCGCGTCATCCGCGGCTATTTCGGCATTCAGGGCAAAGAGATCATTCCGCTGCGCTCGTCCAATTCCGGCATCGATCGCCTTCAAGGCATCATCGTGACCGAGATTACGCCGAACGGCCCGGCGAGCAGCGCCGGCTTCCAGATCAACGACATCATCATCAACGTGGATAACAAACCGGCGGTGTCCGTGCTGGAGACCATGGATCAGGTGGCGGAGATCAGACCGGGCACCGAGATACCGGTTATCGTGCTGCGTGACGGCAAGCGCATTACGTTGAAAATGACGGTGGGTGAATTCCCGGAAGACAGCAATTAACCCTCTTAATCTCTCTCGATATACGTGCCGTTTTTTCTCCAACAAAGAACGGCACGGGCTCTCCCTTTTCTTCCCATCATCACCCGACCACGCTGCTTTCTATCGCCCATAAAATAATCTCACTTTATTCTAATGCTAAAATCATCATATCCACAGACCTACCATTTATAATAAAAAAAAATAAATCAGCACTGATACATATTAATTAATACCGATTAAACAGATAATTAATAAAAGCACACCCAAAAAAACAAGAAAAATCCAATCAAAAATGAAATAAGAAAATAATTTTATTGCATCGCAAGAAACCAACCACAATAATATTGGCGACAATACTCTCCGCATTTACATTGAAACAGAGCAAGTTTTTATTCTGCCTGAAATGGAATTCTTTTCGTGAATAGTATAAATAATAAAAAAGCCATGAGCGAATATAAGCTCGGTGGATTCTTAGTGTTTATCCACACTGCGATGCACCGCCAGCTCCACGTTCAGATATCAGCAAGCATCCTGTTATTGACAGCCTGCCCCATAGCAACCGCGGCAGTTTTACCTAACGCAGGGCAGGCAATGCGAGATCTTGAAGAGGTACGTCTGAGCGTTCCGCCTCCGGTAGAAATGAAACCGCCCTCACCGCAGATTCGCGCTATTTCCCCCGTTAAGGACAACTCACCCAGCTTATTGGTAAGCGAATTTACCCTTACCGGGAATAAGTCGATTCCCTCTGTACAGATATTACCTTTGCTCGCCGATTTCAAAGGAAAAAAACTAACGGTGGCGCAGTTAAAAGCAGCCGTGCAACAGGTGACGCTCTATTATCGTGAACAAGGTTATGTTTTGGCCAATGCTTATCTCCCCAAACAAGAGATTGTTAACGGTCAGGTACGTATTGATATCGTTGAAGGTTATTATGGAAATATCACGGTAGATAATGACTCACAGATCCGCGACGGCGTACTGCGTTGGCAGTTGTCGAATGTACGCAGCGGTATGCCGATCACTGACGCGCAGTTAGAGCGAAACCTTTTGCTGCTCAATGATATACCCGGCGTCTTGATCAATAGCACCCTGTCGGCAGGATCACGTCCCGGCACCACGGATTGGCGAATCAAAGCGACGCCCGGAGCGCGCGTGGATGGTGTCCTGCAAGCGGATAACTTTGGCGATGCCTATACCGGCGAATATCGAGGCGGTGCAACGCTCGGCATCAATAATCCCCTGTGGTTGGGTGACCGCCTGGACCTCCGCTTGCTGAGCAGTGATAAACATCAACGCTATTACCGCATGGCCTATCAACTCCCGGTCAGCCCTTGGGCGACGCGAGCCGGCGTTGCGCATTCGTACATGAACTATCGATTAGGCAAAGATTTCAGCGAGCTGAAGGCCCACGGCGATGCCATCCTCACCAGCGCCTTCCTTATCCAGCCTCTGCTGCGCAGCCGCACCCTGAACGTCAATGCACAGCTGCAGTTCGATGACAAAAAACTCCGCGACGACATCGATCTCTTCGACAGCCGCAGCCGTAAACACATCAGCCTATGGACGGCAGGCGTAGACGTCAACGCGCAGGATCGCTTACTGGGCGGTGGACAAAGCGTGGCTTCACTGTCTTACGGCATCGGCAACCTGCACATTGAAGATCCCTCAGCTCGCCGCTGGGACGGCCGTACAGCGAAAACCGAAGGGCAATTTAGCAAGCTGTCACTGAGCGCATTGCGACTGCAAAACCTGGGAGGCGCTTTTCAACTCTATACCCAACTCAACGCGCAATGGGCCCCCGGCAACCTGGACTCGTCAGAAAAATTCAGCGTTGGTGGCCCTTATGGCGTTCGCGCCTACGCACCGGGCAGCGGCAACGGCGATTTGGGCTGGCAGGCCAGCATGGAATTGCGCTATGCCCTCAGGCCCGGTTGGCAACTGAGCACCTTTGTCGACCAGGGACAGGCTCGCCTCAACCGGCAGCCCTGGACGACGGAGAAAAATCGCGTGCACATGTCAGCCGCCGGTTCTTCGCTCACCTGGGGAGGAACAAACCATCAGATCGGTCTAACGGCAGCCTGGCCGCTGGCCGGTTCAGGCCTAGGCAGTGATACGGATAAATCCCCCAGAATTTGGCTGCAGGCGGCCAGGTACTTCTAACCCTCTGCAGCTAAAGACCTGCTGCTGGAAAGCGGCACTCATGAAAAATAAGGAAATGAATAATGAATAAAGTCTATGCATTGGTATGGAACCCGGTTCGGGAATGCTGGAACGTGGTCAACGAACACTGCAGCCGATGCGGCAAAGGCGGCAGCAAGCGCCGTCTGGCGGTGGCGCTGTCCCTGCTGAGCCTCCTGCCACTGGAGCAAGCCCTCGCCCTGCCGAGTGGACAAAACATCGTGGCAGGCCAGGGTGACATCACCTCCAACGGCCAGAACATGACCGTAACTCAGCACAGCGACAAATTAATCACCCAATGGGATAGCTTCAACGTAGGTGGCAACGAGAGCGTAACGTTCCGCCAGCCAGGCGAGACATCCGTGGCGCTCAACCGCGTCATCGGTGTGAACGGTAGCGATATTCAGGGCAAAATCAACGCCAATGGCAAGGTGTTCATCGTCAACCCGAACGGCGTGATTTTCGGCAAAAATGCACAGGTGAACGTCGGCGGATTGGTCGCCTCGACGCACGACATCAGCAACGCCGATTTCCTGGCGGGTAAAAACCGCTTTACCGGCAGTTCACAGGCAGAGGTCGTCAACGAAGGCCGTCTTCAGGCCGCTGAAGCCGGCAGCATCGCCCTGTTGGGCGCCCGGGTGAATAACCAAGGGGTGATTCAGGCGAATATGGGCACCGTCGCATTGGGTGCGGGTGACGATATTACGTTGAACTTCGATGGCAACAAATTGCTTAATCTGCAGATCGATGCATCAGCGCTCAATGCATTAGCACAAAACGGCGGCGTCCTGCGTGCCGATGGCGGCCAAGTGTTGATGAGCGCCAAGGCCGCAGGCGATGCGCTAAGAACCGTGGTAAACAATCAGGGCGTCATCCAGGCAGATACCGTACGTGAACAAGCTGGCCGAATCGTACTGGACGGCGGCGACAAGGGTCTCGTTAACGTTAGTGGCACCCTGCTCGCGACGGCCAGCACCGGCAACGGCGGCTTTATTGAAACCAAAGGCGCACAGGTCGTCGTGCAGCCAACGACCAACATCAGCACTCGCTCTCTCAACGGTAAAGCCGGCAGTTGGAAATTGGCATCGGCCGACGTCAGTGTGAAGGACGGCGGCACGCTCAGTGCCCAGACTCTGGAACAAGCTTTAGAAAACAGTAATGTAGAACTGGTCAGTACCAAAGGTGATGTCAACGTTTCTCAACAAGTGCGCTGGCAGAATGCCAACAAACTGTCGCTGACGGCCGAACAGGCAGGCATCAAGATCAACGCGCCAATTAAAGCGACCGGCACAGGCGGCGCTTTGGCGCTTAACCACAAGACGGGTTATACGCTGAACAATGACGCGTCTGTGACCCTCTCGGGTGCCAACGCTGCATTCAGCGTCAACGGTGAAAATTATAAGGTCGTGCAAAATCTGGCTCAACTGCTGGACATCAACAATGACCTGAACGCGCGCTACGTTCTTGGCAACACCATCATCGACAACAGCAAAATCAAAGCCATCGGTGGCGATTACTCTTTCAATGGCACTTTCGAAGGGCTGGGCAATACCATTCAGGGCCTGCACATCGTCGACAGCGGTCCATTCCTCGGCTTGTTCAACACGTCCACCGGGGCGATCAGCAACCTAAAACTGGACTCGCTGACCTTAACGGGCAATGGCAATACCCTGTATACCGGTGCCCTGGCGGGGGTAAACTTTGGCACCGTATCCAATGTTCAGGCCACCCGTATCAATATCAGCAGCGGCGGTGACATCGGAGGCCTAGTCGGTATCAACTTCAGCAAAATCACCGGCTCTTCGGCCTCGGGTAAAATAACCGGCAACACAGGCAGAAGCGCGATTGGCGGCCTGGTGGGTGTCAACCGGGGTGAAATCCACAATAGCCAGGCTAACGTCAACGTTTCAACCGCCGGTGGCGCGTCTTACAGCGATGTCGGCGGTTTGGTTGGCCGCAATGACGGTTTGATCGTCAGCTCATCAAGCCTGGGGACGATCAGCGCCATAGGCGATCAAATGAATGCCGGCGGCTTGGTCGGCGTCAACAACGGTACGATTACGGACTCTACCTCCGACGCAACGGTCAACGCAAAAAGAAACAGCCGCATCGGCGGTCTTGCAGGCATCAACACAGGTAAAATCAGCAATGCAACAGCCAATGGCAGAGTGAATGGAGAAAACGCCGACGCTATCGGCGGGCTGATCGGCCGTAACACCGGTGCATTGAACAATGTGAGGGCAAATGGCGACGTTGTTGATGCTTTCGCGCGTAGTGTCGGCGGCTTGATCGGCCTTAACGAGAAAAACGCACACGTGCAAAATGCCTATGCGAAGAACACTGTAATCGGTGGGCACAATGCCAATATCGGCGGCCTCATCGGGCTCAACTACGGTAGGCTGAGCAATGCCTCGGTGAACGGAAAAGTGATCGGCGGTAATAACAGCATCGTCGGCGGCTTGGTAGGCGATAACTCTGGCGATCTTACGGATATCTCCGCACAGAGCGAAGTTTATGCCGGTAAGGCAAGTCTGGCTGGCGGCCTGGTTGGCCGCAATAATGGCGCCACCATTGCCGACGCCAAAGCCCAAGGTTCCGTCACCGGCGTTTACAGCCGAGCCTTAGGTGGGCTTATCGGCGAGAATAACACCGGAACGCTCAACAACGTCAGCGCCAACACGCGCGTAAGCGGCGGCAACGATGCCTATGTGGGGGGGCTGATCGGCTATAACCGCAACGCACGTATCACTCAGGCGACGGCTTTCGGGGAAGTTAAGGCGGCAGACAACAGCCGCATCGGCGGCCTGGTCGGCCACAATGAACAGGGTACTATCAACGCGTCGGTCGCGAATGTTAGCGTCTTTGGCGGTGCGAGCAGCCAGATCGGTGGCCTGGTGGGGTATAACAAAGGTTCGTTGGAACAGGTCAAAGCACAAGGCAACGTTACCGGCGCTGCCGGCAGCGATGTGGGTGGATTGGTTGGTCTTCACGATGTGGGCAGCAAGATCGAAACCGCCAGCGCAAGCGGCTATGTAACCGGAGGGGTTGGTAGCGTTGTCGGTGGACTGGTCGGCCGCAATGGCGGCACCATCGACAAATCTTCTGCTTCCGGTCGAGTGGACAGTGCCGGCGTCTCTCAACGAGGCGGTTTGATTGGGCTCAACGTGGGTTATTTATACAATTCTACCTTCACGGGCCTTATCGCGCCTAAATCGAAAGAAGGCCAATGGGTCGGCAGCCTGATTGGATCGAATTTCGGCGGTGAGTCGAAAAACAATACGGTCACCGGCGCCTCCACTGACCAACCGCTGTATGGCCGAGGCTTACCAAGTACCTGGTAATATCGCTCGCGACATACCGCAATAACAAAAACGGCTTCCCATCGCGGAAGCCGTTTTCTGTTTAGCTGAAGAAGCTGCCTTACTCGCCTTTCACACGCTCGATGTTCGCACCCAGCGCGCGCAGCTTGTCTTCAATACGCTCATAGCCGCGATCAATATGGTAGATGCGATCGACGACGGTCACGCCGTCGGCGATGCAGCCGGCGATCACCAGGCTGGCGGAAGCGCGCAGATCGGTCGCCATCACCTGAGCGCCGGACAGCTGTTCAACGCCATGGCAGATCACGGTGTTGCTCTCGATTTCCGCGTGCGCCCCCATGCGGATCAATTCCGGCACGTGCATGAAACGATTTTCGAAGATGGTCTCGGTGATAACGCCGGTGCCTTCCGCCACCAGGTTCAACAGGCTGAACTGAGCCTGCATGTCGGTCGGGAAGCCCGGATGCGGCGCGGTGCGCACGGTGACCGCTTTCGGGCGCTTGCCGTGCATGTCCAGGCTGATCCAGTCTTCGCCCACTTCGATATCGGCACCGGCTTCACGCAGCTTGGCCAGCACCGCATCCAGCGTATCCGGACGGGTGTTACGGCACATCACTTTGCCGCCGGAAACCGCGGCGGCGATCAGGAAGGTACCGGTCTCGATGCGGTCAGGCAGCACGCGATACACGCCGCCGCCCAGACGCTCGACGCCCTCGATGGTGATCTTGTCGCTGCCTGCGCCGCTGATCTTCGCGCCCAGCGTATTGAGGAAGTTGGCGGTATCGACAATTTCCGGCTCACGCGCGGCGTTCTCGATAACGGTCGTGCCGGTCGCCAGGGTCGCGGCGCTCATGATGGTCACGGTCGCGCCCACGCTCACCTTGTCCATCACGATGTGCGCGCCTTTCAGACGGCCATCGACGGACGCCTTGACGTAACCTTCTTCCAGCTTGATCTCGGCCCCCAACTGCTCCAGGCCGGTGATGTGCAGATCGACCGGACGCGCGCCGATCGCGCAGCCACCCGGCAGGGAAACCTGGCCGCGGCCGAAACGTGCCACCAGCGGCCCCAGCGCCCAGATGGAAGCGCGCATGGTTTTCACCAGATCGTAAGGCGCGCAAAACTCGTTCACGCCGCTGGCGTCCACGAAGACCGAACCGTTGCGCTCAATCTTGGTGCCCAACTGGCTGAGCAGTTTAATGGTGGTGTCGATGTCCTTCAGCTTGGGGACATTCTGCAGCTCGACCGGCTCTTCCGCCAACAGGGCGGCGAACAGGATCGGCAGGGCGGCGTTTTTGGCCCCGGAAATAGACACTTCACCGCTCAGGCGGGTCCGACCCTGCACACGAAATTTATCCATCTGACTACTCTCTGTTATCTAATCTGAAGCTGCCCGCCCGGCAGGGCAAACAGCCTTAAAATCCGTTGAGTTTGCGGTCTCGCTGCCACTCTTCAGGGGTGTACGCCTTGATAGACAAGGCATGAATGCGGTTGTCCGCAATGTATTCCATCAGCGGTGCGTAAACCGTCTGCTGTTTTTTGACGCGGCTCATGCCGGCGAACAGTTCGCCGACCACGATCGCTTGAAAATGGCTGCCGTCGCCCGTCACGTGCGCTTCATCCAGTGCCAATGCCTGCATCAGCACGTCTTTAATCTCGTTGGTTTCCATAGTATCCAGTTCTGCCGCTAAAGGATCATAAACAGCCTAGTATCTTAGTGGAATACGATGTTTTCTTAAACTAAAGAAAAAGCCCCTGCATAACAGGGGCTTTGTATCGTTTAACCACGCAAAGGCGGTGTAAAACGCCGCTAACCGGCGGTATCGACAGGCATTATCGCCTGCAGGTTGTAGAGCGCGATCAGCGTTTTCAGACGCTCGGTGACGCCGAAAATTTTTAGCGCGACGCCACGTTGGCGCTGCTCTTCCTGCAGATGCAGCAACAGCGCCAGCCCGGAGGAGTCCACGCGCTGCAGTTGCGCCACGTCGATCGCGGTTTTATCCGCCATCAGCGCGTCGCGCTGCCGCCACAACGGCAGCAGCGTTTCACGGTCCAGTTCACCGCGCAAGATCAGCGTCTGCTGCTCTGATTCGAAGCTGAGCGCTGCCGACATCAGTTTTTCTTGTCCAGCGAGATGGGCTGCGCGGCAGCGGCCTGCAGCTGTTTGGTCAGGCCGTCGATGCCCTGAGTACGCAGCGTAGACGCCCACTCGTTTTGCTTGGTGGTGATCATGCTGACGCCTTCGGCGATCATGTCATACGCCTGCCAGTAGCCGGTTTTGCTGTTCTTGCGCCATTGGAAATCCAGGCGCACCGGCGGGCGGCCGCCGTTGTCGATGATGGTGACGCGAATGGCCACGATGTCGGCGTTGCCCAGCGGCTGTTCAGGCGCGATCTGGTAAGTCTGGCCGTGGTACATCGCCAGCGCCTGGCCGTAAGCCTGCTCCAGGTAAGCCTGGAAAGCGGTGAAGTAAGCTTCGCGCTGCGCAGGCGTCGCATCTTTGTAGTAACGGCCCAGCACCAGCGCGCCGGCGTATTTCACCTGCACGAACGGCATCAGTTCCTGATGCACGATGGAGCGCAGGTAGTTCGGGTCCTGCTTGATCTTCGGCTGTTCGTTCTTCAAACGGCTGAAGGTCTTCTGCGCCGCGTCTTGCATCATGCTGTAAGGATTGGTTTGGTCGGCTGCGCTCGCCAGCGGCGCAACCACCAGCAGAGCCACCATCAGTAAACGTTTAAACATGCAGGTATCCTCTCTTAATGATTTGGAACAGCGGGTTGCGGTGCAGCGCCGGCAGCAGGCTCAGCGGCCGCATCTCCCGGTTTGGCGCTGTCCTGACCGCCGCTTTTATACAGGAACTGGCCGATCAGATCTTCCAGAACCATGGCTGATTTAGTGTCCTGAATGGTGCCGCCGTCTTTCAGAATGGTGGTGCCCATATCAGGATCTTCGAAGCCCACGTTAAGCGCCAGATATTGCTCGCCCAGCAGGCCGGAGGTGCGGATCGCCAGCGAGCTGGTATCCGGGATTTCGTCGTACTTTTTCTGGATATCGAGCGCCACGCGCGGCGTGTAGGTTTTCGGATCGAGTTCGATGTCCGCCACGCGGCCGATCACCACGCCGCCGATCTTCACCGGCGAACGCGGTTTCAGGCCGCCGATATTGTCGAACGTCGCGTAAACGCGGTAGGTCGGCTCGCTGCCGATCGATTTAAGGTTCGCCACCTGCAGGCAGATAAACACGATGGCGCACAGCGCGATCAGCATGAATGCCCCAACCCAGATTTCACTCTTCTTCGTTTGCATCGAATCAATTCCCAAACATCAGTGCGGTCAGCACGAAATCCAATCCCAACACCGCCAGTGACGAATGCACCACGGTACGCGTCGTCGCCCGGCTAATCCCTTCAGAGGTAGGCACGGCGTCATACCCGTTGAAAATGGCAATCCAGGTTACGGTAATGGCGAACACCACGCTCTTGATCAGGCAGTTGAGCAGATCTTTTTTCCACTCTACGGCGCCTTGCATCGCCGACCAGAAGAAGCCGCTGTCGATGCCCTTCCAATCCACGCCGACCACCGAGCCGCCCCAAATACCGATCGCCACGAAGATGATGGTCAGCAGCGGCATGCTGATCATCCCCGCCCAGAAACGCGGCGCCACGATGCGCCGCAGCGGATCGACCGCCATCATTTCCAGGCTGGAGATCTGTTCCGTCGCCTTCATCAGGCCGATTTCCGCCGTGAGCGCGGAACCGGCGCGGCCGGCGAACAGCAGCGCCGTCACCACTGGCCCCAGCTCGCGCAGCAGCGACAGCGCCACCATCATGCCGAGGCTGGCTTCAGCGCTGTAAGTGGTAAGCACGATATACCCCTGCAGGCCCAGCACCATACCGATAAACAGCCCGGAAACCATGATGATCAGCAGCGACTGCACGCCGACGCTGTAAAGCTGTTTCAACAACAGCGGCCACTGCTTGCCGGGTTCCGGCCGGCCAATCAATGCGTTGAACAGCATCAACCCGGCGCGGCCGAAGCTGGCGCTGGTGTTGATGCCACTGCGCCCCAGAGACGCTAACGCTCTTAATAACATGAGCTTATTTACTCCCTAAGCCTAGCAGTTCAGTCTGATAATCCCCGGCCGGATAGCGGAACGGCACCGGTCCATCCGCTATACCATCCAGGAACTGGCGCACGCGCGCATCAGGATTGTTCTGCAATTGCTGCGTGGTGCCTTCGGCAATCACCCGGTGATCGGCCACGATATAGGCGTAGTCGGCGATGCTCAGCACCTCCGGCACGTCGTGCGACACCACGATGCAGGTAATGCCCAGCGCATGGTTCAACTCGTCGATCAGCTTGACCAGCACCCCCATGGTGATCGGATCCTGGCCGACGAAAGGTTCGTCGAACATGATCATCTCCGGGTCCAGCGCGATCGCGCGCGCCAACGCCGCCCGGCGCGCCATGCCGCCGGAGAGTTCATTGGGCATCAGCTGCGCCGCACCACGCAGCCCGACCGCTTCCAGCTTCATCAGCACCGTGCTGCGCAGCAGGGGCTCAGGCAGGTTGCTGTGCTCACGCAACGGGTAGGCCACGTTTTCGAATACGGTCAAATCGGTGAACAGCGCGCCCGACTGGAACAGCATGCTCATCTTTTTGCGCGCGTCGTACAACTGACGGCGGGACAATGCGGGAATGTTGTCGCCGTCAAACCAAATCTCCCCGCGGTCCGGCGTCAGCTGACCGCCGATCAGACGCAGCAGCGTGGTTTTGCCGATGCCCGACGGCCCCATGATCGCCGTGATCTTACCGCGAGGCACCGTCAGGTTGATGTCTTCAAATATCCGCCGGTCGCCGCGCGAGAAGCTCATGTCGCGCACTTCGACCAAATTATCTGCCTTTTGGAGCATGTTAATGGACCCTTTACGACTCATCTTTTGCTGAATCTACCCGTGATGTTAAAGCAATGGGCGCAATCCGTCTCATCTTTACAAAAACTTACTGCCATTTCGCAACCAATGATGCCATTGGTTTTACTTTTCCGCGCCACCCGGTCAAAATTGGCGCCATAACGAAAAAAAACGAAAGTGTTCAACAATTAGCCGGGAAAAACCGTTGCTGCGCTCAAGCGCACGCACCGGAGGGCAAGCAATACCGCCGCATTGACGGCTTTAACCAACGAACCGGGATAATACCCGACAAAGGACCCTGCATGTTTCTCGCAATAGCATTATTAATCGTTGGTTTATTTCTACTGGTGTATGGTGCAGACCGCTTAGTTTATGGTGCTGCCGTGATTTCCCGTTCGCTTGGCGTGCCGCCGTTGATCATCGGCATGACCATCGTCGGCATCGGCACTTCACTGCCGGAGCTGATCGTGTCCACCACCGCCGCGCTGAACGGGCAGATAGATATGGCCGTTGGCAACGTATTAGGTTCCAACATCACCAACATTTTATTGATCCTGGGTGTAGCGGCGCTGATTCACCCGCTGGCTGCACGATCGGAAATACTGCGGCGCGAACTGCCGCTGATGTTAGCGGTCACAGTATTGTGCGGTTTCGTGTTGATGGACGGCACCCTAAGCAGGCTGGACGGCGTGCTGCTGCTGACCGCCGCCGCCGGTTTCATCCTGCTGATGCTGAAAATCGCCCGGCTGGCGCAGCGCGAGGGCAGCGACAGCCTGACCATGGAGCAGATCGCTGAACTGCCGCAGGACAGCAGCAATACCGTAGCGGTGCTGTGGCTGGTGCTGGCGTTTATCATTCTGCCGCTCTCTTCCAGAATGGTGGTCGATAACGCGACGGTGATCGCGCACTATTTCGGCCTGAGCGAACTGGTGGTCGGCTTGACCATTATCGCCATCGGCACCAGCCTGCCCGAGCTGGCCACGTCCATCGCCGGAGCATTAAAGGGCGAAGATGATATGGCGATTGGCAATATCATCGGCTCCAATATTTTCAACACGGTGATCGTGCTGGGCGTCCCCGCCCTGCTGTCGCCGGGCAGCGTGGACGCCGCCGCCTTCCAGCGCGATTACTGGGTGATGCTGGCGGCCAGCGTGCTGCTGAGCGTGCTGTGCATCGGCCGCAAACACCGCATCGGCCACCTGGCCGGCGCGCTGTTATTATGCGGCTTTATTGCGTATCTTGCGGTGCTGTTCTTTAACCCTTTCAGTACTTTCGGCTAAACCGACGGGAATGAGTATGTCGAACATTGAGTTGCAACCGGGCTTCGATTTTCAACAGGCCGGCAAAGAAGTGCTTCAGATAGAGCGTGACGGGCTGGCTCAGCTCGACAGCTACATCAACGCAGACTTCACCCGCGCCTGCGAAACGATCGCCGCCTGCGGCGGCAAAGTGGTGGTGATGGGCATGGGTAAATCCGGCCATATCGGCTGCAAGATCGCCGCGACCTTCGCCAGCACCGGCACCCCCTCATTCTTCGTGCACCCGGCGGAAGCCAGCCATGGCGATTTGGGCATGGTCACTGCGCAGGATATCGTGCTCGCCATCTCCAACTCCGGTGAGTCCAGCGAGATCCTGGCGCTGATCCCGGTGTTGAAACGGCAGCGGATCACCCTCATCTGCATGACCAACAATCCGGAAAGTTCGATGGGCAAGGCGGCGGACATCCACCTGTGTATCAAGGTGCCGCAGGAAGCCTGCCCGCTGGGGCTGGCGCCGACCACCAGCACCACCGCCACGCTGGTGATGGGCGATGCGCTGGCCGTCGCGCTGCTGAAGGCGCGCGGTTTCACGCCGGAAGATTTCGCGCTGTCGCATCCGGGCGGCGCACTCGGCCGCAAGCTGCTGCTGCGGGTTAGCGATATCATGCACAGCGGCGACGAAATGCCCCACGTCAGCGCCGACGCCTCATTGCGCGACGCGCTGCTGGAAATCACCCGCAAAAATCTGGGTCTGACGGTGATCTGCGACGATCTGATGAAAATCGCCGGCATCTTTACCGATGGCGACCTGCGCCGGGTGTTCGATATGGGCATCAACCTGCACGAAGCCAAGATCGCCGATGTCATGACGCCGGGCGGCGTGCGGGTGCGTCCCAACCTCCTGGCGGTCGATGCGCTGAATCTGATGCAGCAACGCCACATCACCGCGCTGCTGGTTGCCGATGGCGACCAGTTGCTGGGTGTGGTACATATGCATGACATGCTGCGCGCCGGCGTCGTTTAATTAAGGAATAGAACGGAATGGGTATGGTAGAAACCTGCTACGGGCCGGTAGAACAAGAGGTTATGGCGCGTGCCGGGAACATCCGCCTGTTGATTTGCGATGTTGACGGCGTACTGTCAGACGGCCTGATCTTCATGGGCAACAACGGTGAAGAATTGAAGGCGTTCAACGTGCGCGACGGTTACGGCATCCGCTGTCTGAAAACCTCCGACATCGAGGTGGCGATCATTACCGGTCGCTCCGCCAGGCTGCTGGAAGACCGCGCGCAAACGCTCGGCATCACCCATCTGTATCAGGGGCAATCCGATAAGCTTTTGGCCTTCCGCGAACTGTTGGATAAACTGTCGTTAACGGCGGATCAGGTCGCCTATATCGGCGATGACCTGATCGACTGGCCGGTGATGGCGCAGGTGGGCCTGGCGGTCGCGGTCGCAGACGCTCATCCGCTGCTGACGCCGCGAGCCCACTACGTCACCCGCATTGCCGGCGGCCGCGGCGCGGTGCGCGAACTGTGCGACATCATTCTTTTGGCTCAAAATAAGCTGGAGGACGCCAAAGGGCTGTCGATATGAGTAAAACCAAACTTTGGATCACCATCCTGTTGACGGTGATCGTTCTGGCGCTGATCGGCTGGAACATGACGGACTTCAGCGACGATACGGCTCCTGGCCCGGCTAACGATCAGGATCCGACCTACCAGAGCCAGCACACGGTCACCGTGGTGTACAATCCGGCCGGTAAACTGAATTATAAGCTGGTGGCGGAAGACGCGAAGTATTACACCGCCGGCGAGCTGAGCTGGTTCACCCAGCCGGTGATGACGCTGTTCGACGAGAATGCGGTGGCCACCTGGTCAGTTCGCGCCGATCGCGCCAAACTGACGAAAGACCGGATGCTGTATCTGTATGGCCACGTCGAGGTAAACAGCCTGACCACCACCTCGCAGCTGGAAAAAATTAAGACGGACAACGCTCAGGTAAACCTGGTCACCCAGGACGTCACCTCCGATGACGAAGTCACGCTTTACGGGACCAATTTTACCTCTAACGGCATGAAAATGCGTGGGAACCTGCGGACCAAAACCGCTGAGCTGATTGATAAGGTTAAGACCAACTATGAAATCCAGAACCAAAAACCAACTCCGTAATCTGTTGATCGGCAGCTTAGTTTTGGCCGCCAGCGCCCCTGCTCTGGCGCTGAAATCCGACTCCAGCCAGCCGGTCAGCATCGACTCGCTCAAGCAGTCGTTGGATATGCAAAGCAACGTCAGCACCTTTACTGACAACGTGGTGATCAAACAGGGCACCATCGATATCCGCGCTGACAAGGTGGTGGTCACCCGTCCGGGCGGAGATCAGAATAAGACCTATATTGAAGCGTTCGGCAACCCGGTAACCTTCTACCAGATGCAGGACAGCGGCAAGCCGGTCAAAGGCCACGCGCAGAAAGTGCGTTACGACGTGGCGACCCAGCTGGTGACCCTGACGGGCAACGCCTATCTGGAGCAGCTCGACAGCAACGTGAAAGGCGATCGCATCACCTATCTGGTGCAACAGCAGCAAATGCAGGCGTTTAGCGACAAAGGCAAACGCGTGACAACGGTTCTGGTACCGTCGCAGTTGCAAGACAAAAACGGGCAAAAAAAGAGTAACTAATCACTTATGGCAACACTCATCGCAGAAAACCTGGCGAAAGCCTACAAGGGCCGTAAAGTTGTCGAAGACGTCAGCCTGAAAGTGAAATCCGGCGAGATCGTCGGCCTGCTCGGCCCGAACGGCGCCGGTAAAACCACCACCTTCTACATGGTGGTCGGCATCGTGCCGCGCGACGCCGGGCGCATCGTGATCGACGAAGAAGACATCAGCCTGTTGCCGCTGCACGCCCGTGCGCGCCGCGGCATCGGTTACCTGCCGCAGGAAGCGTCGATCTTCCGCCGCCTGAGCGTGTACGACAACCTGATGGCGGTGTTGGAGATCCGTCCCGATCTCACCAGCGAACAGCGCGAAGACCGCGCCAAAGAGCTGATGGAAGAGTTCCATATCTCCCATCTGCGCGACAGCCTCGGCCAGGCGCTGTCCGGCGGTGAACGCCGCCGCGTCGAAATCGCCCGCGCGCTGGCGGCCAACCCGAAATTCATTCTGCTGGACGAACCCTTCGCCGGGGTGGATCCGATTTCCGTTATCGATATCAAGAAAATCATCGAGCACCTGCGTGACAGCGGCCTGGGCGTGCTGATCACCGACCACAACGTGCGCGAGACGCTGGACGTATGTGAACGCGCCTACATCGTCAGCCAGGGCAAACTGATTGCCCACGGCACGCCGGATGCTATTCTGGCCGACGAGCAGGTTAAACGCGTTTATCTGGGCGAAGAGTTCCGCCTCTAAGTGCCGGCGCGTCCTGCGGGACGACACCGTTAACGGAAGTAGACAGAAAACTATGAAGCAAGGTTTGCAACTCAGGCTCAGCCAACAGCTGGCCATGACACCTCAGCTCCAGCAGGCGATCCGCCTGCTGCAGTTGTCCACGCTTGAGCTTCAGCAAGAGATCCAGCTGGCGCTGGAGAGCAATCCGCTGCTTGAACAGACCGATCTGCACGACGAAATCGACGCCAAAGAAACCCAGGAGACCGAGGGGCTCGATACCCGCGAGGCCTTGGAGCAGAAAGACATGCCGGAAGAGCTGCCGCTGGACGCCACCTGGGATGAAATCTATACCGCGGGCACGCCGTCCGGCACCGGCACCGACTACAGCGACGACGAGCTGCCGGTCTATCAGGGCGAGACCACCCAAACGCTGCAGGATTATCTGATGTGGCAGGTGGATCTGACGCCGTTTTCCGATACCGACGCCGCCATCGCCACTTCCATCGTCGACGCGGTGGATGACACCGGCTATCTCACCGTGCCGCTGGAAGACATTCTGGAAAGCCTGGGCGACGAGAACGTGACCCTCGAGGAAGTCGAGGCGGTGCTGAAGCGCGTGCAGCGTTTTGATCCGATCGGCGTCGCCGCGCGCGATCTGCGCGATTGCCTGCTGGTGCAGCTCTCCCAATACGCCAAAGATACGCCTTATCTGGCCGAAGCGCGGCTGATCATCAGCGAGCATCTGGATCTGTTGGCCAACCACGACTTTCGCAGCCTGATGCGATCAACCCGGCTAAAAGAAGATACACTGAAAGAAGCGATGCTGCTGATTCAGTCGCTCGATCCGCGCCCGGGGCAGTCGATCAATACCGGCGAATCGGAATACGTCATTCCGGACGTGCTGGTGCGCAAGACGCAGAACAAATGGACGGTCGAGCTCAACGGCGACAGCGTGCCGCGTTTGAAGATCAATCAGCAGTACGCCGCGCTGGGCAACAGCGCCCGCAGCGAAGCCGACGGCCAGTTCATCCGCAGCAACCTTCAGGAAGCCAAGTGGCTGATTAAAAGCCTGGAGAGCCGCAACGAGACGTTGCTGAAGGTCACCCGCTGCATCGTCGATCAGCAGCAGGCGTTCTTCGAGCAAGGCGAAGAGTTTATGAAACCCATGGTGCTGGCGGATATCGCCCAGGCCGTGGAGATGCATGAATCGACGATCTCGCGCGTCACCACGCAGAAGTTTCTGCACAGCCCGCGCGGCATTTTCGAATTGAAATATTTCTTCTCCAGCCACGTGAATACCGACAGCGGCGGCGAAGCCTCCTCGACGGCGATCCGCGCGTTGGTGAAGAAATTGATTGCGGCGGAAAACCCCGCCAAACCGCTCAGCGATAGCAAGCTGGCCACCCTGCTCGCCGATCAGGGGATCATCGTGGCCCGGCGCACCGTCGCCAAGTACCGAGAGTCTTTGTCCATCCCGCCGTCGAACCAGCGCAAACAGTTGGTTTGACCTCTATTGAGAAGGAAGACACTATGCAGCTCAACATTACCGGACACCACATCGAAATCACCGATCCGTTGCGCGAGTTCGTGAACAACAAGTTCGCCAAACTCGAACAGTATTTTGATCGCATCAATCAGGTGTATGTTGTATTAAGTGTGGAAAAAGTGCAGCAAATTGCGGAAGCAACGGTGCACGTGAATGGAGGCGAGTTGCACGCCACCTCGGAAGACGAGAATATGTATGCCGCAATTGATACGCTGATCGACAAATTGGCACGTCAATTGAACAAACATAAAGACAAATTGAAGCAACACTGACACCCTAACCCATTCCATGAGGCGGCATCCGTCGCCGCCTCATCCTTCGGCGCGTGACCCGCATGGGTGACGCGCCGAACGGTAATCAGGGTTAAAACCGACGAAAAACCGCCTTGCCGGGTTCGCCCGGCGGCGCGGTTTTAAGTGAAGATGAGATGAACAACGAATATATGCAATTAAGCTCGGTGTTAAACATCGAGTGCACCAAAAGCTCGGTACACTGCACCAGCAAGAAGCGGGCTTTGGAAATTATCAGCGAACTGGCCGCCAAACAGCTCAATCTGCCTTCGCAGGTGGTGTTTGACGCGGTTCTCACCCGGGAGCGCATGGGCAGCACCGGTATCGGCAACGGTATCGCCATTCCCCACGGCAAACTGGAAGAGGACACACTGCGGGCCGTTGGCGTGTTTATCCGTCTCGACCAACCCATCGCTTTCGACGCTATCGACAATCAGCCGGTCGACCTGCTGTTCGCGCTGCTGGTGCCTGCCGATCAGTGCAAAACCCATTTGCATACGCTGTCGCTGGTCGCCAAACGCCTGGCAGACAAAACCGTATGCCGCCGCCTGCGCGCCGCGCAGAGCGACGAAGAACTTTACCAAATCATCACCGAGTGATGCCCGGCCGGCGTGACTTCCAGCCCGGATAACGATACTGTTTTACGATGATGGATCCGGCTACGGCCGGAATAACAAAGTTTAACGGTGGCGATGAACGCCGCCGCGATGCCAGGGGAGTTGCCACATGGTGCTGATGATTGTCAGCGGCCGTTCCGGTTCCGGAAAATCCGTCGCCTTGCGGGCGCTGGAAGACATGGGTTTTTACTGCGTTGACAACCTGCCGGTGGTTCTGCTGCCGCAGCTCGCCAATACGCTGGCGGAACGCAATATCTCCGCGGCGGTCAGCATCGACGTGCGCAACATGCCGGAATCGCCGGAAGTGTTCGAATACGCGATGACTCAGCTGCCGGACAGCTTCTCGCCGCAGCTGCTGTTCCTCGACGCCGATCGCAACACGCTGATCCGCCGTTACAGCGACACCCGCCGCCTGCACCCGCTCTCCAGCAAAAACCTGTCGCTGGAAAGCGCGATCGACGAAGAGAGCGATCTGCTCGAACCGCTGCGCTCGCGGGCTGACCTGATTATCGACACCTCGGAAATGTCGGTGCACGAACTGGCCGAAATGCTGCGCACCCGCCTGCTCGGCAAGCGCGAGCGCGAACTGACGATGGTGTTCGAATCCTTCGGCTTCAAGCACGGCATTCCGATCGACGCCGACTACGTGTTCGACGTGCGCTTCCTGCCTAACCCGCACTGGGATCCGAAGCTGCGGCCGATGACCGGTCTGGACAAGCCGGTAGCGTCGTTCCTCGATCGCCATACCGAAGTGCATAACTTCATTTACCAGACCCGCAGCTATCTGGAACAGTGGCTGCCGATGCTGGAAACCAACAATCGCAGCTACCTGACGGTCGCCATCGGCTGTACCGGCGGCAAACACCGTTCGGTGTACGTGGCGGAACAGCTGGCCGATTACTTCCGCTCGCGCGGCAAGAACGTGCAATCGCGCCACCGCACGCTGGAAAAGCGCAAACAATGACGGTCAAACAGACGGTTGAAATCAAAAACAAGCTGGGCATGCACGCGCGCCCGGCGATGAAACTGTTCGAACTGGTGCAAAGCTTCGACGCCGAAGTGATGCTGCGCAACGAAAGCGGCACCGAAGCCGAAGCCAGCAGCGTCATCGCGCTGCTGATGCTGGACTCCGCCCAGGGTCGGCACATCGAAGTCGAAGCGACCGGCCCCGATGAAGTCAACGCGCTGGCGGCGGTGGTCGAGCTGTTCAACTCCGGGTTTGATGAAGATTAGTCGCTGAGACTCTTCCCATGCGTCGCCTCGGCGCATGTGTTGCCTCCGCCCCTCCCATAACGTAGCCCTCCCGTTTCTCATTTTGCGAATCCGCTTCCAGAATCAGCCGTAACCGCCTGTAAATTCACGTCATGGATTTACCCCCACCACGGTAATCGCAATAGTGTGTAACGCAAAAACAGACAACAGGCGGATGTTTCCCCACGCTTTGCTAGCGGGACAACAGAAAGTTTACAATTTGTGAACTTCACCGGCAGTCGCTATAATGTTCACCGGGTAGGAATCGAAGGAACGATGCATATCATTTCCAGGGAACCGTTCAATAACGCAACGAAGCAATATCCCAATGAAGCCACTGCTCTCGAGGCCATTTATAAAGCGTTGCGACGGGGTGAGTTCCGCACGCCGGACGAGTTAAAAGCGCTTTTTCCTTCGCTCGATCGTATGAAGTACAAAGAGAAATGGTGGGTCATTGACGTCGGCGGCAACCACCTGCGGATCTTGTTCTTTGCCAGCTTCGAGACACAGAAAGTCTTCATAAAGCATATCGTTAGCCACGCCGAATACGACAAGCTGATGCAGCACTATCGAAGGAGTTCGTCATGATTACAGATGCCATTAAGGCGGCCGATGCGCTACTGCGCGCCGTACCCTTATTGCAGGGCAGCCACGCTCAGCAAGACTACCGAGAAGCGCTCGAATTGGTGGAATATCTGCTGGAAAACGATGAACGCCATCCGCTGATTGACATGTTGGCAAAAAAAATCTCCGAATATGAAGACAACAGCGCCGAATTTACCGCATTCAACCAGCGTATCGCCCAACTCCCGCAGGGGGTGGCCGCGCTTCGCGTATTGATGGAACAGCACCAACTCAGCCAAAGTGATTTTGAACATGAGATCGGCAAAAAGTCGTTGGTCAACCAAATCCTGAACGGCAAAAGATCGCTGACCATTCCGCACATTATGGCGCTGGCCAAACGCTTCAATCTGCCCCCAGCCCTGTTCCTGCCGGAAGCAGATTAGCCCCTCAACTCCGGCTCAGGCAGTCCAGCGCCACCGCTTTGAAGCTGTCGAAGCTGTCACTGCCCAGCAGGCGGCTCATTGAGCGTTCACGCACGAAGGTGACGAACAGCTCGTAGATCGCCATCGCCTCTTCATAGTCGCTCTTGCTGATCGCCAGCAGGAAAATCACGTGCGCGACCTCGCCCTCGCCCCAGGCGACGCCCTGCGGCGCCAGCAGCGTCACCACCACGGTCTTTTTCGCCAGCAGCCCCAGCGAGTGCGGCAGCGCGATGCCTTCGCCCAGCAGCGTGGAGACGATCGCCTCGCGTTCGACCACCGACGGATAAAAGTCCGCGCCGACGTACCCTTCCCGCTCCAGCTGGCCGCACACCCGGCTGAACAGCTCCGCCTGCGTCAGCGGCTCGTTGAGCACCATGAAATGTTCGGCGTCGAAGAACTTCTCCAGCATGTACGGTCTGGTGCGATCCACCAGCACCAGTTTGCCCAGTTGCTCCAGCTGATAATCGGTCGGGAACGGCGACATCACCACCACCGGCTTGTTCTTCTCGCCGATGCGGGCGTTGGAAATCACGAAGTCTTCGTCGATGTGCGCGAGCATCTCGTAATCGCGCAGCGAGACGATGCGCGTCATCACCAGCTGCGGGTACTTGCGCGCAATCTGCGCCTGGATCATCCGCACCGTCGAGTTGCCGGTGTCGCACACCAGCATCACCTGCGGGTGGCGTTCATAACCGATGTTGTAATGTCGCTCCAGCCCCACGCCGATATGCAGCACCAGATAACCGATTTCGTTCTCGCTCAGCGTATAAGGCGTGTACTTGCCCCAGCTGGAGACCGCCGCCAGCGTCACGTCGTAAGCCATCGGATAGTGCTGCTTGATGTTGGCCAACAGCGGATTGGGGATGTTGATCTGGTATTTCACCCGCGTAATCATGGTCTTGATATGGGTAAGCAGATCGGCCCGCAGCTGCTCGTCGCCCTGCAGGTTGTAGTTATAGTGTGCGTTGATGTAGGAAAGAATGTAGTCCACCAGCGCTTCTTCATCGTCGGCGTTGATTTCTGTCGGCTGCACGTCTTGCACGCGGCGCGCGGCGATATTGACCCGCAGATAGGCCTCTTCGGCCATCGAGATCTCTTTGCCGGAGGCCGCACGCAGCTCCGCCGCCAGGCGGGTCGACACCTGGCGCACCGCCTCGTCGCCGTCCTCCACCTCGAAGTCCGACAGCGGATAGCCATCGTTGATGCGCCGCAGCGCCACCGCGCAGTAGAAAATCAGGTACTGCTCGCCCTCGTCGGTCAGGCGAATGGCGTATTGCGACAGCAGCGGGTGCAGCAAGCCGGCGAACGCCGCCACCTGCGGCTGCAGCAGGATCTCGTTGTTGAGCAGCGGGTTCTCGGCGTCGGCCAGCTGCAGTTGGAACAGCAGGTCGGTCAGGCAGGCGCGGATCGCCATCTCCGCGCCGAACAGCTTCATGCCGTAACGCGGCTTGGTTTCGATCGTCAATTGATAGTGCGCCAGACGCTCTCTCACCTCAGCCATGTCGTTTTGCAGCGTGCCGCGGCTGACAAACCACTCGTCAGCCAGATCTTCCAGTTTGAGGGAGAAGGCTGAGGTCAAAAAACGCACCAGCAGATAATGCACCCGCTCCTGCGCGCTGCGCGGGGTGGCGTGTTTGCGGCGCTCCTGATGCTGCAGGGCGCTGAACAGCGCAGCATTATCGACCTGCAAACGATAGCCGGCCCCGCGGCTATGCACGAAGCGCGCGCCGTATTTGTCCAGGATCTCGTTCAGCGCGGTGATATCCGCCCGCACCGTGCGGGTAGACACGGCGAAACGCTTCGCCAGCTCATCCTGCGGCAAAGTCTCGGTTTGCAAAGCATCGAACAAGTAAGCCAAACGCGGGTAAGGAAATCGCACCATTCTGTGTCCGTCAATCAGGCAACCCGCCCGGTGAACCGGGCGGGCCACGGGTTACTTCGGCGGCGGCAGGAACGCCATTTGCGAGGGGCTGCCGATCGGCAGATAGCCGCCCACAAAGCTGAGTTTGCCGTCCGTCGGGTTGACGCTGAAGCGGGTGACGTTATCGCTGCGCTGGTTCAACGCATACAGATAGCGGCCATCCGGGCTCAGCGCCAGCGAACGCGGATAATCGCCGCGGGTCCAGGTTTCCGCCACCGGTTTCAACTCACCGCCGGCGCCTACGCTGAACTGGGCAATGCTGTTATGCAGCCGGTTGGCGACGTACAGCGTGTCGCCGTTCTTGCTGAGCGCCAGCCCCGAAGCGAAGCTGGTGCCCTGATAGTCGGCGGGCAGCGCGGAAACCGCATGCAGTTGTTTCAGAGTACCTTTTTGGCGATCAAAACGGTAGCTGGTCAACGTCGAGGCCTCTTCGTTCACCAGCAGCACGGTTTCGCCGTCCGGATGGAACACAAAGTGACGCGGCCCCGCGCCGGCGGAAGAGGCGGCGATCCACGGCGGATCGTTCGGCGTCAGCCGGCCGCTCGCGGCGTCAAAGCGCCATTGGTAGATGCGATCCAACCCCAGATCGGTGGAGAACACGAACTTGCCGCTCGGATCGCTGGCGATCATATGGGCATGCGGGCCGTTGTGATCGCTGATGGCGAAGCTGCCGTTCACCGCCGCCGCCGGTTTGGCCGCGCCCGCCGGGCCCTGTTGCTGCTGCACCGAGCTGGCGGCGCCCAGGCTGCCGTCCGCTTCAATCGGGAAGACCGCCACGCTGCCGCTGACGTAGTTCGCCACCAGCAGATGCCGCCCGTCCGGCGTCGAGGTGAGATACACCGGCCCCGCCCCCTGCGAATCCACCTGGTTGAGCTGCGTCAGTGCGCCATCGGCCGGATTGATCCGGTAGGCGGTGATGCCGCCGTGCTTGCCGCCGTTGAAATCGGCCACTTCGCTGGCGACATACAGCGTTTTGCCGTCGACTCCCAGCGTCAGCTGCGCCGGATTCGGCACGTTGCTGACCAGCGTAACCTGGCTCAACGCGCCGCTGGCCGGATCGACCCGCACTCGGTAAACGCCTTCGCCGTTGGGATTGTAGGTGCCGATATAGGCAAAATGAGATGACGTGGAGTTCATTGCATCCTCAGCATGCAGCGCCGGGCCGGTCACGGCCAGCAGCGCTATAAACAACGCGGTGCGTCGGGTTGGAGCCTGCCAGTTTCGCATAGTAGTCCTCAATATATACCCGTCATCTTTCAAGCCGCAGCGTTGTTGGCTGCGCAGTTACTCGGCCCATCCATGGGCCTCACCCCTTCGGGGCCGCTGCAAGCAGCGTTTAAATCTGCTCCCGGCAGATTTTTCACCCCAGTCACTTACTTCAGTAAGCTCCTGGGGCTCCTGCGCTTGCCGCCTAGCTGCAACTTGAAAGCTATAGGCTATAGGTAACGGCGCGGCATGCCGCGCCACGGGAAAACCTTCGCCTCCCAGCGTTTACCTCATCCCATTACGCGTTCAACCCACCAGCTTTTTGGTCATCGCCAGCAGGGCTTTCACGTCCTGCGGACGCGTATCGCCGCTGGTGGCGTCGATGATCGAGCTGTAGATATGCGGGATCACGCGTTTCACGCCGGCCGCCAGCGCGATCTCGACGATCGGCTCAAAGTTCTCCAGATCGATACCGCCGGTCGGCTCCAGCATGAAGTCATGCTCGGCGCAGGCCTTGGCTACGTACTGGTACTCGTCCTTGCACTTCAGGCCACCCATCGGGAAATACTTGATGGAGCTGCCGCCCATGTCTTTCAGCAGGGCGATGGCGGTTTCCACCGGCACGATGCCATCCGGCGCCGCGGCGCTCAATGGGCCGGTAGAGATCTTCACCCAACCGACGCGGCCGGTCGGCGACACCAGGCCGTTGACCACGCTGTCGTTCTGGCCCAGCAGCGCGCGGCTGGCGCCGACGCCGGTGAACACCTGGTTAACGTGCTGCGGCTGCACCTGCTGAGCGATCAGGCTGACCATCGCCGACTGCTTCGGATCGCCGGCACCCAGGCCGACCGAGAGCGCGTTTTCAATCAGGCGCGCATAGCGCAGCATGTCGGTCACCGCGCTGTCGACGTCCGGGTAGTTCTTGGAGAGCACGCCCACCAGCACATGGCCTTCCGCCGCGGCGTAGATGTCCTGCGCGTTGGCTTTGGAGCCGGCCAGCACGTTCAGGCAGACGCGGTCGCGATAGTAGTTAGGCTGCAGCTTCATGCTTGTTTCTCCGTAAACAGATTTTTGATACAGGTAAAGACGGTCATCAGTTGCCGCTCGTCGACGCTGCGCACGTCGACCTCAATCTTGCCCTCGTTGGCCTTGTAGCCGCGGAAGTAGATGGCGATATCGCCGGTTTTCAGCGCCTGGACGATGTCATAAGTCGACCGCCCCAGCACCGCTTCGTCAAAGGCGATCTCGGCGCGGGCGATATCGCGGCCGGCGCTGTCCCAGACGGTCCTGGCGCTGACGCCGGTCAGGGTGTTGAGGCTGTCGAGGAACGGCGTCATCCGCTCCACCATCTGTTGCCCGGTGGTTTTCTCAAGCGTCAGATAGCTTTCAATCGCCTGGGTCAGGCCGAGGATGCCCTCTTTGCCGACCTTCATCGCCCGGCCGATGCCGCCGGATTGCAACTTCACCCACTCGACGTACTGTTTCTTGCCGATCACGAGACCGCTGGTCGGCCCCTCGATGGCTTTGGCGCCGCTGTAAATCACCAGATCGGCCCCCATCTGGTAATAACACATCAGATCTTCTTCCGCCGCGGCGTCGACGATCAGCGGCAGGTTATGTTTGCGCGCCACCACCGCCGCCTGCTCGACGGATAGAATGCTTTTCTGCACGCAGTGGTGCGATTTGACGTACAGGATCGCCGCAGTCTGCGGCGTGATGCAGGCTTCAATCTGCTCCGGCGAACATTCGTTGGCGTACCCCGCCTCCACCACCTTGCCGCCGCCCAGCGCCACCATGGTGTCCACCGGCGCGCCGAAGTTGACGTTGTGACCGCGCGGCAGCACGATCTCGCGCGGCACGGCGATCGGCGCCGAATGCAGGTTCACCAGCAGATTGGCGTTATCTTTAACGATCACCGCCGCCACCGACTGGGCGATGCCCGCCGAGGCGCAGGAGACGATCACCGCATCTTCCACGTTGAGCAGATCGGCGATGTAGGCGCCGGTCTTGTTGACCAGATCCTTGATTTCGAAATAGTGGTTCAGGCCGTAATCAACGGCGTCGATCACGTCCTGGCGCGGCGTGGAAACGCCGAGAATGGTCATGCGGCCGGAGGTGTTGATCACCTGCTTCAAACCGTATTTTTCATAAATCGAAGACATGGCTTGCCTCCCCTTGTTCGGTTAATAGGATTTCCCCGGCCACCACCGCGGCCAGCGGCACCAGCAGCCGTTCGCCCTCGGCGGTTTGCCCTTCGGCGTCGGCGAATACCTGCGGTTCGCAGCGCAGCTCAAACAGCGTGAAATCGGCGTCATAGCCCGGCTCCAGCCGCCCTTTGCCGCTCAGCTGCAGGGCCGACGCGGCGTTCTCCGTCACGCAGGCGATCACCTGCGGCAGCGTCAGGCCGACGCTGAAGAATTTGGACATCACCGTCGCCAGGCTGTGCACCGGCCCGTTCATGCGGTTGCGGCAGTAAATATCGGAGCTGATGGTGTGCGGCAAAATGCCCAGTTTGATTGCCTGGCGCGCCACCTCGAAGCTGAAGCTGGCGGTGCCGTGCCCTACGTCGAGCAATACGCCGCGCCGCAGCGCGCGCTGGATAGACTCGCGCAGCGTGCCCGCCGGCGTCAGAATGCGGTTCGGTTTGCCGTTGTAGCAGTGGGTGATAATGTCGCCACGGGTCAGCAGATCGGCGATGTCGTCCAGATCCGGCGGGTTATTACCGATATGCACCATCAGCGGCAGCTGGCGGTTTTCCTGCTGGATCTCTTTGGCCAACACCAGCGGCCGGGTGCCGTTCTTGCCCACCACGCTGCTGCTCATGCGCGCCTTGATGCCGATGATAAAGCCGGGGTGGTTGGCGATGGCCTGGCCGGCCTCGCGCTTGTCGATGTCCGTCAACTCCGCCAGCTCGTTCTGCCGCAGCAGGCCGATGCGCGAGATATTGAGGAAGGCGAAAACGTTGGTTTTGGCGCTGCGCGTCAGCTGATAAAAGGCGTCGATATCGTCGGCACCGGCGCTGCCGGCATCGACCACGCTGGTGACGCCGCTGGCGACGCCGACCCGATCCGGCTCGTCATGGTAGATCGGCGATTCGGGATAGCAGTGCACGTGCGCATCGATCCAACCGGCACTCAGGCGGCAGTTGCCCGCCAGATCCAGCTGGCGAACGGCGCTGACGTCCGCCGCCAACCGCCCCACCGAGGCTATTTTGCCGTCTTTCACCGCCAGATCGATCAGCGTATCGTCCGCCAGTCTGGCGCCTCTGATTACTAAGTCATACATACCGCATTGCTCCTGTTAGCCCGGGCGCCGCCGCAGCATCGGGCGGCGCCTGGCGCAGGCCTCTTAAGAAATGGCTACCGGGAAGATCGCCCCCAGGATCATCGCGCCGAGGATCGCTCCGCCGGTGATCGGTTTACCCCAGATATAGAACAGCAGCGCGCCGAGCAACGAACCGATGCCGATCGGGATCGAGGCGGTCATCGCCGACAGGATGATCAACGGCCCGAGGAAGCGGCCCGAGGAGTTGCCCGCGCCCATCATCACGTCAGCCCCGTAGGTGGAGTTGCTCTGATTGATGGTGAATTTGCGCGCCAGAATGATCACATAACCGATCGCCAGGCCGATGATCAGGCCGGTAGCCAGCGAAGCGGCGAAGTTGGCGACCGGGAACACGATGCCGGCCCCCAAAAGCAGCGCCGGTACGCCCAGCCCGACGCCGGTCTGGATCGCGCCGCCAATGTCGAGGATGCCTACCAGCGAACCTTCGATGATGCGCGCGAACAGGAAGCTGGCGCCGAACGCCGCCACCGCGCCGTACACGCCGGTATCCATCCCCGCCCGCAGCATGGAGACGAAGGCCACTTCGTTAAAGGCGCCGATGCCGTACAGGTAGTACATGTGCGTCCCGGCGAACACGCCGGAGGACAGCAGGCCAACAAAAATCGGGAATGACCAGTCGGCGTACCAGAAGCCTTTTTGGGTTTGCTCTTCCATCATCCCGCTCCTTATTTACCGCTCAGGGTGTTGTGAATGGCGTCCAGCCAGCCCGGCACGCCGAGGCTGAAGGACTCGAGAACTTTCATGTCGAAGCCGCGGAAGAAGCCGCTCAGCACGAACAGCAGCACGATCACCGCCATCATGATCTTGGTGATTTTGTTCCAGCCGCTCTCTTCCACGCCTTTGCCGATCAGAATGCCCAGCACCAGGCCCGGTACGGCGTTGCCCATGATCAGCTGCGCCAGGCCGCCGAAAATGGTGCCCCAGAAGCCGGAACGGCGCCCGGCGTCGATCGCCGCCAGCCAGAAGATCACCGGCATCACGGTGTTCACCAGCAGGTTGGCCGCCGGCACCAGCACCTTGATCGCGGTGACCTGCAGCGCGGCAGGCACGGCGGAAGCGGTGGTATTGAGGAAGGCCACCACCAGCATGCCGATGATGCCGCAGGCGATGGCCATTTTTTTCGGATCGTGCAGCGTTTGCGCCAGATTGCGGTTCTTGACCATCAGGGCCGCCGCGCCCCAGTGCGGGATGATGCGGTGATCGACGTCCTGCGTGAAGGAGCCCGCCGCCACGGAAGACGCCCAGGCGTTGAAGAAGAAGCCCAGACCGAATGAGAAGTGGGAAGCCGGATCGCCCTCGCAGGAGTTCAGCTCGCCCAGGGTACGAAACGCCCCCATGCCCTGTGTTGTCGGCGCGTGGAACATGCGTGCGGCGCCGGCCCCTACGCCGACCCCCACCAGCCCACCGATAATAATCGATTTAAATAAGATGATTAAAAACATCAGTATACCCTTTCATTTATGCTAACGTTTTTATTTCGTGACGAAGACAACCTTCTCGGTATTGATAATGGTTACGTTCACGGTTATTTCCAGAGAAACGGCATAGCTCTTTCTTTCACGCGGCAAAAAGAAGAAAAGAAATTTCTCTTTTGTTATTTTCTCTTCCGCTTTCACCACGCTGACGTCCTGCGGCTCGATGCGCAGCAGAATATTGTTGGTGGACTTTAATACCGCGCCCTGCACATTAGCCAAGGCGGAAGCAAAAGCTTTCGCTTTGCTGTCGCCTTTACCCTCCACCTTTACCGATGTGGTATATTGCTCTTTCATTATGGGTTGCCATGTTTTTTGACGTAGGCTTCCACCAGTTTCTGGCCCAGCTCTTCTTTATCCATAAAGCCGAACCCCAGCACGTTGCAGCCTTCGTTAATTGCCGTCACGCCCTCTTCCACCGAACGCATGCCGTATTTGGCTTTGTAGCCGTATTTGGTTTGCGCGGTAATCGCGCCGGCGCCGCCGCTGCCGCAAAAAGAGATGCCCAGCTGCGCGTTTTCCGCTTTCATGACGTCGCCCAGCTTCATATCCGCCGCCACGCCGGGGATAACCACCGCTTTTCCGCCTGCGTTTTCAACGCCCTGGCCGACTTTTTGCCCTTTGCCCAAACGATCGCCGATCACTACGGTAATTTGACCCATGGTATATTCTCCTGATTGAAATCGATGCGTTAACCGCTATGCGTTATTATCTTTCGCCACTTCGAAGTGCACTGAAAGCAAATAGGCTTCTTCGATAGGCAATGTGCCAAACTGATCCACCACGCGCTCCGCCATTTGCATGGACTCGGCGGAAATTTCGTCGAACAGTGATTTATCCACCTCCGGCAACGGCTCACCGGTTATTGAGCGCAGCACCATGGCGCGAATATGCGATTCCAGCATCTGTTGCTGCACCGCATTGGTATAAATATTCTCAGCATTCAGCATCGCGGTAATATCCGCCAGCACCCGAGCGGTGATCTCACCGGCTTCGCTGATATCGGATTGTTCAATTTCTTTTATCGAAGCAGATCCATCATTCACTTTTCAGTACCCCTAGATCCCACATTAATCAGTAAGCCGTAAAGCGCATCACCTGAATAACCCGCTTTCTGTGATGTCTTTACCCTACCCCCGGTAAGATTTTCTGTGGAGACCGGTTTTTTCCAGTTCGAAGTGGAAATCGAATGACGCGCGGAGATCCATTTCGCAAAACGGCGTTAAGGCGAAAAAGTAAATGAGATAACAATTACATAACCCGGCTAACGGTTTTTTTTGCCTCGATTGACGATAAAAGCCTTCGTGATCGGGATCTCTTTCTTTTCTCGCCCCAACCGCCTACTATCAATGGGACAAATCGACATTACCCACACCCCCGCTCCTCTGGCGCGGGGGTGTTGCTTTGTGTTGTTTTTCCGAATTTATGGGTGCACAGACTGGCGCCCTTTGATTTGACTGGAGAGTGGAATGACCAAACCCATCATTACTATTAATGAGCTGGATGCGGAACGCCTGGATGCGCTATTGGAACAACCGGCCTTTGCCAACACCGACGTCGCCGCCGCGCTGAACGACGAATTGGATCGCGCGGAAATCCTGCCGCCGGAGAAAATGCCGGCCAACGTGGTGACCATGAACAGCCGCGTGCGTTTTCGCGATCTGCACACCGATGAAGAGCACGTGCGCACGCTGGTTTACCCGGCCTCGCTGAAAGACAGCCACGATCAGCTGTCGGTGATGGCGCCGCTGGGCGCAGCGCTGCTCGGCATGCACGTCGGCAAGCAGATCTCCTGGCAATTGCCGAACGGTGAAGAAGCGCGGATTGAAGTGCTGGAATTGCTGTACCAGCCGGAAGCGGCGGGCGAATACCACCGTTAAGCGGTTCTCAGGGCGGCATCCGGCCGCCCTTTCTGTTTCAGAGGCAGATAGCGATCAGCACGGCGATCAGCAGCAGCACGTAGATTTTGGCATGCAGCGCATCGCTCACCTTCGGCAAACAGCGCCTGGCAAACACGATCCCCGCAATCCCCGCCACCACCAGCAGCCCCAAAATGTTCAGATTGACGTAGCCCAGATACTGCGGCCCGCTCATCTCGCGCCACCCCAACACGATATACATCAGCGCCCCGATCACCGCCACCGGGATCGACAGCGGGTTGGCGGCGCTGACGCAATACTTCATGTCATAGCCATGGCGGCGCAGCAGCGGCACGGTCATCACGCTGCCGCCCACCCCCAGCAGCGTGGCAATGCCGCCGATCAGCGGCCCGCCGCCCCACAGCGTGGCAGGGGAAAGTTCAGCGCGCGCCGGTTTGGTCAGGAACCCCCGGCGGAACAGACAGTCGGCGATGGTCACCGCCATATAGGCCACGAACAGCACGCGGATCACGCCGTCCGCCAGCAGCGAGGAGGCAAACGCGCCCAGCGCCGCGCCGATGCCGATGAAAAAGATCAGCGGCACGATGGTTTCCCGCAGCAGGTTGCCGCTGCGCCAGTTGGTCAGGGTGGCGTACCCCGCGTTGAGGATCATCACCGCCGTCGAGGTCGCCACCGCAATATGCATCGCCTGGCCGGGCTGCTCGCCTGAGGCGGAGATCAAATGGTAAACGAAAGGCACCACCACAAAGCCGCCGCCGAAGCCGAACAGAATGGTGGTGATGCCGGTCAGAAAACCGGCACCCAGAACGATTAACATTTCAATCATGGCCGTGCGCCCGCACGAAGTCGTCGAACCCGGCGCAGAACTGCCCCGCCAGCGGGTGGAAACGATCGCCGACGAACAGCCCCAGATACTGCTCGCGCACGGCGTCGTGATCCACCAGCTCAATGCCCGCCTGTTCCGCCTGCGCCAGCGTCTGCGCATCCGGGAAGCCCCAATAGCGCGAATCGCCCTGCTTTTCCGCCGCTATCGCTTCGCTCCGTTCCGCCCGCATCAGCTGGCGCGCCAGGAAGGTGCCGCTCTGCACGCCCAGCAACATCATGTTTTCCAGGAACGACAGGTCGTGGCGCAGCTCGGCGGGCAGGCGGGCGAGCACCGGGCCGGCATCCCAATGTTCGTCCATTTCATGCAGCGTCACCGCACAGTCCTTGTCACCGTTCATCATCGCGCGGAACAGCGTCATCACCCCGCGATAGCGCGGCAAGTCGCCCGGATGCAGGTTCCACAGCAGCTTGCCGCGCCGGCTGAAGGCGCGCACATAGTCGGCGGAAAATTTCTGATAACAGCGCAAAGAAATCACCCCGTCCATATGACCCAGGCTGCTGATAAACGCGGCGTCATTGATGTCGAGAATGCGATGCGCTTTGACCCCGGCGGCGGCCAGGAACAGTGCCGGCGGCTGATAGGCGCCCTCACAGGCGGCGGCGTTGCGGCCAACGAACGGGAACACGAAATCGTTCAGCACCTCGCGCTCATACAGCCCCAGGCGGCGAACCGCCGGCTCTTGGGCGCGGCCGCCGCTTTTCGCCAGGGGGAAATACACCGTAAAAGCACACTCGCCTTTCAGGGCGGCGATCAGATCCTGACACACCAGCCAGGAGAAAATGTCGTTGCCGACAAAGAGCGCTACGTTTTTCATGCTTCAGCCTTCTTTGCGTTGAAAATAGGGTTGTTAAACACGATTTTGCTGATATCTCGCGTGATGGATTCCATCGCCGAGGTGTAAAAAAGGTCGCCCTTGGCGGGCGCACCGAGCGAGTAGAGATGCTGCTCGCGGCCGCGGCGATCGGCGATTTTCAGCGTGTGCGGGTTGCACTTCACGCCGCCGAACAGGTTCTCCTGCACCACCCCGTCTTGCAGCAGTTGATGGCTCAGGCGGTTGGGCGGCAGTTGATAGGAAGGCGTGGTGCAGTTGAACAGATACTGCGCATGCACCCGCGTCTCATGGCAACGAAGGATAAATCCGTCCGTCCCCTTGCTGATATCCGCCAGGCCACCGCAGGCGCGCAGGCGTTGGCTCTCCAACGCCGCCACGATCTTGTAGGCGTTCTTGATCGGCATGGCGTGCCGATTGCGCATCCAGGAGGAGTTGTAAAAGCGCATGAAGATCTGCCGGTTGTTGGCATCCATTTTGACCCAGGCGGCGCACACCGTCGGATGGATCGCCGCCAGGTAGCTGCAGATGTGCTCCCGGGCAAAGCGCGCCCGGTCGAGGCTGTCCGCCAGATCGCGGTAGCAATCGCGCCTTTCCCCCAGCGCCGAGAGCACCGTCAACCGTTCCGGCCCCGGATAGTGACGCGCCAGCGCGGCGTTGATCGCATGCACCAACTGATGCGCATCAATAAAATCGTTACCGGCGACAAAGCGCCGCAGCCCCTCAACAAACGCCTCCGGCGGCGGACGCATCAACGCCGGTTGCACGCTGGGGAACAGGCCCGAACGCGACAGGGCGCAGATATCGGTGGCCCCCAGGCGCTCCATCAGTTCAACGATGGCGTCGATCGCCGTCAGGCTGCAGCCGATCACGCCGATGGTTGAGTAAGGGTTGATCGGCGGCAGATCCCGGTGGGCCTGATAAGCGATCACCCCGTCCACCGGATAGAGACATTCCGGCGGGTTATGCCCAGAACACAGCACCAGCGCGTTCATCTGTTCGGCGGCGCCGCAGGCGGTGGTCAGCCGATAGCCTGCCTCGTGCGGCGCAATGGCATTCACTTCGGCGGTCACGAAATTCAGCGCCACGTTGCTGTCCGCCGCCATATACATCGTCATGTCGCGAATAAAATCGAGATATTCCCGATACAGCCAACGCGGCGGATAACGATCCTGGCAAAACTGCGGGAAATGCATGGCGATCCAATCGACGAAGTGCGCGTCGTCGAAAATATCCGCCGACATATTTTCTGGCGTCATATTTAATATATGGCTGTCAAAATCGCTGCTGTATGCCATACCGCCCTTGAAGCCCTGCTTGTCGAACACCGTCAGGGAAAGCGGCCTTTTGCAATGATTAACCGACTTATTTTTTATAAAGTTATACGCAAAAGAGATGCCGGCGGCTCCGCCGCCAATCACACCGAACTTATACATGAAATATCACCTTATAGTCATTGAACTGCGCTAAGAACTATTGCTTCAGGTGTTGGAATAAAATGACGATTTATTCCTTATTAACTTCTTGTATTGCGAGAACGAAAACCTTCTTCTCACCCCGGTGTGAAAACTTGCGCGGGCTTTATGGCCGATAAAATAACGGCGCCCCGGACAAGCGTTATTTTTCTGCCCCGATAGTAGGGCGACCTCCGCTGGCTTGCTTTATATGAAAGGCCAACTATCATTGCGTTTCGGCCAACCTGCCGCCAAAGGGGACACATGCGCAACGTCCGCATTGATGACATCGACCACGTAGCGCGCGCGGTGATCGCCATCGGCACCGATTATCCGCCGGGGCATTTGCTGCCGATGCACAGCCACCGGCGCGCGCAGTTGCTGTACGGCGCCACCGGCGTCATGCACGTTTTCACGCAGCAAGGCAATTGGATCGTCCCGCCGCAACACGCGGTGTGGCTGCCGCCGCAGATGCCGCACGCGGTGAGGATGGTCGGCGTCACTACCCGCAGTCTGTACCTCGAACCGGGCGCGTTGCCCGCCGAACAGCCTCAGGTTTGCCAGGTGGTTAGCGTCACCCCGCTGATGCGCCAGCTGTTGATGGCGGCGGTGGACATGCCGCTGGAGTATGAGCGGGAGGGACGCGACGGGGCGCTGGCGACGCTGCTGCTGCACGAGCTGGCCCGGCTGCAACCCTTGCCGTTGCACATCCCGCTGCCCGCCGATCCTCGGCTGGGCGAGCTGTGCCGCGCCTTTTTGCAGCACCCCGACGCCCACGACTCCGCGCAGCAATGGGCCCCTCGTCTGTACATGAGCATTCGCACCTTCAGCCGCTTCTTTCGGGCGCAGACCGGCCTGCCTTTTTCGCAATGGCGTCAGCGCGCCTGCGTGGTGCTGGCGCTGGCGCTGCTGGCCGAAGGGCGCAGCGTGACGCAGGTGGCCATGGAGATGGGATATGACAGCAGCGCGGCGTTTTCAACCATGTTTCGCCGCGTGCTGGGGCAGGCGCCCTCCTCCTATCTGACGGAAGACGGGCGCGACGGTTGACGGGTTAGCGGAATTTCTTGTGATTGGCGTCGCGGGTCTGCTTGAAGCCCTGCGCCAGCTGCTTGGCTTCGGCGACTTTGCCCTGATTGGCCAGCGCCAGCGCCTGATCGATCTGGCCGATCAGGGTATCCAACCCGCTGCGGAAATCTTTCATCTCCGGGCTGTCGGCGGCTTTGCTCTCCAGTTTCGGCGGAGTACCCTGCTTGGCATCCTGCGCGGCGGCGCGCATGTTCTGCAGGCTCTGTTTGAGGGTGGCGGCGGAGTCGGTATTCAGCACCGTTTTGTAGTTTTCCGCCAGGGTGTCCATATCGTCGCCCAGATCGGCGGCGGCCGCCAGCGAACTGGCCGCCAGCAGCGTCAACGCCGCCAGCGCTTTCAGGGTATTCTGCATGTTTGCTCACCTTCCAGTTATTGTTTTAGTTAACCCACCGCTACCATAGGCAAGGCCGGGCAAAATCGAAACCGGAGATTTGTAAGCAAGGTTGAGACGGGATAACGCGCGGCCGGCGGGCGCCGACCGCACAGAGGATCACTGGCCGGCGATCTTCATTTCCGGCAGCAGCACCGAACCGCACTGGATATTGCTGCGGGTTTCGATATCGCTGCCGACGCTGACGATGTTGCGCAGCATGTCTTTCAGGTTGCCGGCGATGGTGATCTCGCTGACCGGGTACTGGATCTCGCCATTTTCCACCCAAAAACCGGCGGCGCCGCGAGAATAATCGCCGGTGACGCCGCTGACGCCCTGGCCCATCAATTCGGTAACCACCAGGCCGGTGCCAAGCTGTTTCAGCATGCCGGCGAAGTCTGCGCCCTGCCCGGCAATACGCCAGTTATGGATGCCGCCGGCATGGCCGGTGCTGTGCAGGCCAAGCTTGCGCGCCGAGTAGCTGGTCATCAGCCAGGTTTGCAGCACGCCATCCTTGACGATATCGCGCCGTTGGGTGCGCACGCCCTCGCTGTCGAACGGCGTTGATGCCAGCCCTTTCAGCAGATGCGGGTGTTCCTCGACGGTCAGCCACGACGGCAGGATCTGCTTGCCGAGCGCGTCCAGCAGGAAAGTGGATTTGCGGTAGACGCTGCTGCCGCTGATGGCCCCCACCAGATGGCCGAACAGCCCGGTGGCCACTTCGGAGGCGAACAGCACCGGCGCCTTCATGGTCGACAGTTTACGCGGCGCGAGACGCGCCAGCGTGCGGCGGGCACACTCCTGCCCCACCCACTCGGGGCTGTGCAGATCGCCCATCGCACGGCCGATGGTGTAAGCGTAATCCCGCTCCATGTCGCCGTCCTGCTCCGCAATGACGCAGCTGGACAGCGAATGACGGCTGGAACAGTAGCTTTGCAGCATGCCGTGGCTGTTGCCGAACACCTTGATGCCGTAGTGGCTGTTGAAGCTGCCGCCTTCGGTGTTGGTAATGCGTTTGTCCGCCGCCAGCGAAGCCTGCTCGGCGCGCGCCGCCAGCTCGATGCCGCGCTCGGCGTCCAGCTCGGTCGGGTGGAACAGATCGAGATCCGGCGCCTCAAACGCCAACAAATCTTTCTCCGCCGGGCCGGCGCAGGGATCTTCAGAGGTGTAACGCGCGATGTCCAGCGCCGCCTGTACGGTGCGGGCGATGGCATCCGGGCTGAGATCGGTGGAAGAGGCGCTGCCTTTGCGCTGACGGTGATACACGGTGATGCCCAGCGCGCCATCGCTGTTGAACTCGACGTTTTCCACCTCGCCGAAGCGGGTGCTGACGCTGATACCGGTCGATTTGGTGACCGCGACTTCCGCCGCGTCGGAACCGGCGCATGCCAGCTCCAGAGCCTGAGAAACGGCCTGTTCCAGCGCCTTGCGCTGTTCTGCAACTTGAGTGACTACTTTCATCAATCTGCCATAATTAATCAGAAAATCGTTGAGAAAAGTGCCGGAGCGGCGTAGTTGTGCACGCGGGGCGGCGCGCAAAAATCCTGAGATCTCTGCCGTTGAGTCTAACAGGAACCGCGTTGAATTTCGCATAAAGCCGAACGGTAAGGCCGGGATAAAATACAAAACTCGCGCGTCACTCGACGATAAGTTTTACCGACTTGCCGATATTCGCCATCATGTTGACCAACGCATCCAACGTAAATTTCTCGGTTTTCTGATTCACCACGTCGGACACGCGCGGCCGGGAAGTGTGCAGATAACGCGCCGCCTCTTCCTGGCGATAGCCTTCTTCCTCAATCCACGCGCTGATCTCTCCCATCAGCTGTTTTTTTAGTGCGATAAGCTGCGCAATCTCCGCATTGGACTGTGCTTGCAATTGCCGAGCCTCATCGGCGGAAAACCCCAAATCTGCAAACACATTGCCGCCTGCTGGCGTAATGTGGCGCGAACCGGTATCAATCGGCTTGGTCATGACCTTTACTCCGCTCATTAATGACCGCGTCATAACGCGCTTTGATTATCTGAATATCGTGGCGGCTGGTTTTCTCCGCCTTCTTTTGAAAGCTGTGCAGAACGTAGATCGCTTCACTGAACTTTGCCACATAGACCACCCTGAACGCTCCGTCGATGGCATATAAACAGATTTCGATAACGCCATTTCCACAACTGGTCATCGTTTTCCAATTACCGGGCTCCAAACCTCTTTGCACTTTACTCAGTTCAAATCCTGCCGCTTTTCGCGCATCTATTGGAAAGGCCAATAAATCCTCTAACGATGAACCGCGCCAATCAATGGCTTTCTCGATGCCATCATCCATGAATACCACCTCATTTTGTATAAAATTTTATACAAACATGATGATAAAAACAACAGCATGAATTCAGAGGACAGGAGCCTAGACATAATAATGCCCCAGCGCGGCAGCTATACTCAGTTTGCTCAGGGCACGCAATTGGCGGGTTGCCGGACAACCTGTTAGGATTAGCCTCTTTTTAACGGAGCCTACCATGAACAAACAGCCTGAAGACTGGCTCGACGATGTCCCGGAGAATGAAAACGAGGACGATGACGAGATTATCTGGGTCAGTAAAAGTGAAATTAAACGTGATGCCGAAGCGCTGAAAGACCTGGGGGCCGAAATGGTCGATCTGGGCAAAAACGCGCTGGATCGCATTCCGTTGGACGAAGATTTGCGCGCCGCCATCGAGCTGGCGCAGAAGATCAAGAAAGAAGGCCGTCGCCGTCAGCTGCAGCTGATCGGCAAGATGCTGCGCGCCCGCGATATCGAGCCGATCCAGACCGCGCTCGACAAACTGAAAAACCGCCACAACCAACAGGTTTCGCTGTTCCATAAGCTGGAAGCGCTGCGCGACCGCCTGGTGGAAGAAGGCGATGACGTCATTCCGTCGATCCTGGATCTGTATCCGGCCGCCGATCGTCAACAGCTGCGTTCACTGGTGCGCAATGCGCAAAAAGAGAAGGCCGCCAACAAGCCGCCTAAGGCTTACCGCCAGATCTTCCAATACCTGCGCGAGCTGGCCGAAGCGGCTGACTAAGCGCCGCCGCCATCCCGGGATGAACCCGTTTCATCCCCGGTGATGCGCCGGTTCACCGCTGCTTTCGCGGATATTGAAACGCAGGCTGCCTTCCAGCTCTTCTTCCGCTTCTTCAAACAACAGAATGATCGCGCCAAAACGACGCTTGCTGCGGGCATTGAGGTGGGTGAACTCGATTTCCACCGGCAGACCGATATCGCCGGTCACCACGTCCCACAGCGCGTCGAGGTTGGCGCCAAACCCCTCGTCCAGCGCAAACTTATGCGCGAAATCGCGGTAGAAGGCCGGCACATCCTGGATCTGCTCAAAATCAAACTCTACTTTTGCCATCAAACTCACTCCACACGAATGAAGTTTTTGTAATGGTCACGCGAGACGAAGATCAGACCGTCGCTCGAATACAGCAGGCGATCGGCGCCGCGCCGGCCACACTGGTAATTGATGTCCGCTTCACGCCAGACCCGGCCGCCGGCGCTCGGCAGTTGCCCTTCACGGTTAGAAAATCGATCGCCGCCAATCGCCTTGCCCGGCAATACCGAACAGAGGTTGCCTGAACGCGGGTCCCAGCCCTGCTCGCGCGCCTGCTTCTTGGTGATGTAATAATCCGGCAGCCGCTGATGCTGCTGCAGGTAACTCACCACCGTTTGCTGCTGCGTGAGCCGATCGATGCTCTGTTGCTGCCCCGCCGGCGCTTGCACCACCGCCGCATTGCCGCCAATCGCACGGTGCTCGTTGCCGCGCAACGCGCTGAAGACGGCGATGACCACGGCGATGACAATCGCCAACAGAATCCGCTTGTTCATGACATTCCCTGAAATTATGCCGCCGGAGGCGCCGCAGCTCCCCCAGGCTAGTTAGGTATATAGTCGACCTGGATGAAACTAAGATGACCGACACGTTGCGTTTTCGCGGCGGTGTGGGTTTCATCCATTCATGTCAATGATGCCACTTTCCAGCCGTTCTGGCACTCGGAGTCTCTCTGAAAACGAGCCGCCTGCTCTGAGACGGCCCGCCGAACAACGACTGCTTACAGTATAGTCAGGGAAGGCGCCGCACAGCGCGGCGCAACAGGAGGGAACGCATCAATCGATCAAGGCGTGGCGATAGCGGTGCAGCATGTCGGCCAGGCGTTTCACCGGCCCGGTGACGCTGAGCGGCGCCTGATTGTCGACCAGCTTCTGCTGGTACTCGTTCATTTCGCCCAGCAAGCGATCGTAGTAATAGGCGCGCTTGACGTCGTTCTTGGCGGAGACCACCCGATCGGCGGTGCTGCGGATCTGGCGGTGGAAGGCCGACAGCTCTTCGCTGGCCGGAATTTCCGCTCGCTGCATGCGCTGGTGGGCGATGATCAGGTTCAGCGCCAGACGATACTTGGCGATGTCGTTCGGGAACATCATCAGCAGCTGATTAAGCTGCTGATACAGCGCGGGCAGGTGGTTTTGCCGACGGCGCGCCGCCTTGGTGGTCAGCGCCGACACCGCGCTGCTGACGAACTGGTTGAGCAACGTGCGGCCGGTGCGTTCGCGCGAATTATCGCGGATCAGCAGCAGCACCATCAGCCCGACGCAGCTGCCGAGGAACTGGCCCAGCGCCCCGTCGAGAAACTGGGTCACGTTGAACTCCATCGGGTTGCTCAGCACCAGAATGTTGATGGTCCCCGCCAACAGCCCCAGCGAACCGAGCCGCCGCTTCTGCACCTCGATGCCGATGAAAAACGCCAGCAGGCCTAGGCTGAGACACAGCAGCAAAATGCTCTGCTGGGTCGCCGGCAGGATCACCATGAAGAACAGAGAACCGACCGGGATTGCCGCCAGCATGCCCAGCACGAAATCCATCGCCACCATGCGCGGCGCCGGGGTGCGCATCGCCAGCGAGGTGATCACCGCAATGATCACCATAAAACCGCTGCCGGACGTCCAGCCGGTCCACAGCCACAGCAGGCAGCCGAAGGCCGTCGCCACAAAGGTGCGCAGGCCGTTGATCATCGCGTGATGCCCTTCCGCCGAGGTCGGCTTGACCACGGTTTCATTGCTCAATACGCCCTCTTCCACCGCGCTGATGCTGCAGTTGGTGTGCACGCCTTTCGACAGCAGCAGGTAGCGCGTCGCCGCGCCGACCCAGCCGGTGATGGTCGGCAGCGTTTCCTCGGAGCGATGCGTGGTCAGCACCTGGCGCAACAGCTTCATGCGCTTGTGGATTTCCTGCGGGGTCTCCGCCGGAACCATCAGCTGTTCCCGCAAACTTTCTTTCAGCGCCTGCGGGTGATTCAACAAGATCAGATAGGTTTCACAGGCCTGGGTGATCAGCGTCAGCGACAGGGTATGCAGCGCTTTCACCCGTCGGTTGACCTTCTGCCAGCGCGAGGACTCCATCATCAGGTTGTTGCGCATGCCGTCCAGCGCCGTGGTGCTCTTCACCAGATTGCTCCAGGCGCGGTCGATGTCCTCTTTATCGGCATGGCTGATGCACATCTGCATCAGGCGGTATTGATCCACCAGCAGCTTATCCACCGCCCGATCGATGTCCTGCTTGATCGAACGCGGCGAAAACAGCAGATCGGCCAACACGGCGCTGACGATCCCCAGCACGATCTCGCTGCAACGCTCGATGGCGAACTGCGGCGCTTCCAGCAGGTGGGCCTCGCTGGTGGCGACCGTCACGATGATGATCAGCGCGGTATAGCCGGCCAGCCCCCAGGCGTAGGAGTTCTCCACCTTGATAAGCGAAGAGAGCCAGGTGCAGAAACCGGCCCACATGCAGCACAGCATCAGCATCACTACCGGCGCGCGGGCGGTGGTGATGATGATGAGCAGGCCGACGAAGCAGCCGATAAAGGTGCCGATGATGCGCAGCCAGCCGCGATGGCGAATGGCGCCGGAGAAGGGTTCACCGCCGGCGGCAAAGGCCGGGCCGGCGACGACGATGGCGGCGGTCATCGCCGACCAGCGCGGGGTTTCCAGATTGAGATGGAAGCCGACGAACAGCGCAAACACAATCGCGAAGCTGAGTTTGAAGGCAAATCTCAGCCGGATAAAGGTTGGGCTGCTCATTAGCCGAACTCACGCAGCCGGTGCATCAGGCGCACAAAAGGCGAGCCGCTGTCGGCATTGCGATCGTTCTTGCCGACGATCACCACGGTGGCGGTGGTGCCGGCCGGGTACGGATGCTGTTGGTCCTTGACGTCCAGCAGGATCTTCACCGGCACGCGCTGCGCCAGGCGCACCCACTCCAGGTTGCTGTCGATCGAGGCCAACCCTTTGTTGTTCATCGTGCTGCTGCTGTTGTTCACCGCCGCCGCCACGCTATCGACGGTGCCATGCATGATGCGGTTGCTGCCGAGCGGGGTAATCTCCGCGCGATCGCCCTTATTCAGGCCGTTCAGCTTGGTCTCTTCCAGGTACGCCAGGATGTAGAAGGAATCTTTCTTCACCAGCGCCACCGCGACCGACCCGCGGGTGATGTATTCACCGGCGTGTACGTTGAGGTTGGTGATCCAGCCATCGGCCGGGGCGCGCACCGTGGTGCGCTCCAGATCCAACTGCGCCAGCTCGCGAGCCGCAATGGCCTTCGCCAGCTGGTGCTGCACGGTCTGCAGCGAGTTGTTCGACTGGTCAATCTCTTCCTGCGACATCGCCTGCACGCCCAACTTCACGCGGCGGCCGGCCTCACGCCGTTTTTCCGCCGCCAGCGTCTGATAGTAGGCGACGTCGGCGCCGGCTTCCGCCAAGGCCTGCTCATAACGCGGCCGATCGACCACGAACAGCACCTGGCCTTTCTTGACCAGTTGGTTGTCCACTACCGGCACGTCGGTCAGCAGGCCGCTGACGTCCGGCGCGATCGCCACCACGTCGGCGGTGAACTTGGCGTCACGCGTCCACGGCGACTCGGTGTAGAACACCCAGGCCTTGAATACCGCGGCAATGCCCAGCAGCACAAGAATCAAAGTGATCGCGATTCGGGTTATTTTTATCGAAAAATTTTTCACAGCGACCTCAAACAAAAAGACACGAAATCAGATAAAACAAGCAGCAATACAGCGCGGTATTAAACAGCGCCGGATGCCAGACAAAATCGTAAATCCCCGTCGGCTGCAGCAGGCGGCGCAAGAGAAAAAACAGCGCCAGCGACACCAGCAGCTCGAAAAACACCGGCGGAAACGACAGTCCGAAGATGACCATAACCGGAAGCAAACTCATCACTTTTTCCTTATTGTTCACTGCGCCGGGGAAAGACAGGTCTCGCCATTCACATTCTCTTTACATTTTAGCGTGCGCGCGCCACAAATCTTGACCAGGCAGCTTGTCCAGGTCACGAACCCGAAAAAAGGTTAAACTTTGGGGCAGACATCCACGACAGGGATTGCGAGGGTGCCGGAGGAGCGGCAGGATGACGTCGCCGCTCGCTCTCGCACGTTGGTGAGGTCTATTCACCCGACCACGTTATATTAGCCTGCTTACTATCAAGGCATCAACAATCTGTGATCTAAATCACTTTTAAGCCAGAGTGAATAATGGAAAGATTAAAACGCATGTCGGTATTCGCCAAAGTGGTTGAGTTCGGGTCGTTTACCGCGGCCGCGCGTCAACTCGACATGAGCGTTTCATCGATCAGCCAAACCGTCTCGAAACTGGAAAATGAGCTGCAGGTCAAGCTGTTGAACCGCAGCACGCGCAGCATCGGCCTGACCGAGGCCGGCAAGATTTACTATCAGGGCTGCCGACGCATGCTGCAGGAAGTCAGCGAAGTGCATGAGCAGCTGTACGCGTTTAACAATACGCCCGCCGGCACGCTGCGCATCGGCAGCTCGTCCACCATGGCGCAAAACGTGCTGGCGAACATGACCGCCGAGATGATGAAAGAGTACCCGGGTCTGACGGTCAACCTGGTGACCGGCATACCGGCGCCGGATCTGATCACCGACGGGCTGGATCTGGTGATCCGCACCGGCGCGCTGCAAGACTCGAGTCTGTTCTCGCGCCGCCTGGGGCAGATGCCGATGGTGGTGTGCGCCGCCAAAAGCTACCTGAGCCAGCACGGCACGCCGCAGAAGCCGAGCGACATGGTCAACTTTTCCTGGCTGGAGTACAGCGTGCGGCCCGACAGCGAATTCGAACTGATGTCGCCGGAAGGCATCACCACGCGCATTTCCCCGCAGGGGCGCTTCGTCACCAACGACTCCTCCACCATGATCCGTTGGCTGAAAAACGGCGCCGGCATCGCCTACGCCCCGCTGATGTGGGTGATCGAAGAGATCAAACGCGGCGAGATCGAGATCCTGTTCAAAAGCTACCATTCGGATCCGCGGCCGATCTACGCGCTCTATACCGAGAAGGACAAACTGCCGCTGAAGGTACAGGTGTGCATCAACTATTTAACCGACTATTTCGAACGCGTAGCGGCGGTCTATCAGGGTTATCGCTGAGCAGCGCTTAAATAGCGGCGCGCCAGCGCGGCCAGCAGCATCAGCGCCAACATGCCGATGCCCCACAGCAGCCAGACGGCGTAGCCCGCCCAGGCCAGCAGCAGAGGAAAATAGCTCGCCAGCCCGTTGCCCAGCTGTTTCAGCCACGGCAGCCAGGTGTCCAACACCGTCTGCGGCACCAGGCTCAGCGCACCGTTCACCGGCAACGTTGCGTTTCCGGCCGCCTCCGCCAACGTCGGCAGCCAGGTCAGCAGGCCGGATACGCCCCAGGCCAGCAACGTCCACAGCGCCATGGCGCCGAGCAGCAGCGCGGCCGTCCAGCCGCCCCGATTCACGGCACACCGCCGCCGCACTGCGGACAAAAGCGGCTGCCCGGCGGCAACGGCGCGGCGCACTGTCCGCAGGTGGCGCTCACCGCGGCAAACGGCTGGCCGCAGCGGTGACAATAACGCGCGCCCGGCTTATTCACGGCCCGGCATTCCGGGCACTGCGGCCCCTGTTCGCCATGCTGGCTATAGCGGTTGCCATGGTGGCCACCGCCGTGGCCCGCGCGCCGATGACCGCCGTTAATACCGCCTTGCCCCAACAACCTTTTCAGTAAGCTCATCCCGCCTCTCCTCTGTGCATTCACGCTGAAGCTCACTGTAAACCCTGGAGTAAACTCCAGGGTAAAGCCCGGCGATGAGGATTTACGTTTCATTACATCGTAATAATGGCAAGGCTTTGATGCCGTTAACAAAAGCATCATCGGCATTATCCCACGCCGCCGCGCTGCGTTATGCTGCGGGCACCTCTCCCTGCATCAGGAATAACCATGAAAAAAATCATACTGGACTGTGACCCGGGGCATGACGACGCCATCGCCCTGCTGCTGGCCTGGGGCAATCCGCAGATCGACCTGCTGGCGGTCACCACCGTGGTGGGTAACCAGACGCTGGACAAAGTGACGCGCAACGCCCTCGCGGTGGCGCGCATCGCCAATATCACCGGCGTGCCCTTCGCTGCCGGCTGCCCGCGCCCGCTGGTGCGCAATATCGAAGTGGCGCCCGACATTCACGGCGACTCCGGCCTCGATGGCCCGGTGCTGCCGGAACCCCACCTGCAGCTGGACTCGCGCCACGCGGTGGATCTGATCATCGATACCGTGATGGCCCACCCGCCCGGCAGCGTGACGCTGGTGCCGACCGGCGGCCTGACCAATATCGCCATGGCGGTGCGTAAAGAGCCGCGCATTGCCGAGCGGGTCAAGGAAGTGGTGCTGATGGGCGGCGGCTATCATGTAGGCAACTGGAGCGCAGTGGCGGAGTTCAATATCAAAATCGATCCCGAGGCGGCGCACATCGTGTTCAATGAAAAATGGCCGCTGACCATGGTCGGGCTGGATCTCACCCACCAGGCGCTGGCCACGCCGGCCGTCTGCGAACGCATCGCCACCCTCGGCACCCGGCCGGCCACCTTCGTCGGCGAACTGCTGGCATTCTTTGGCCGTATGTACCAACAGGCGCAGGGCTTCAGCGCCCCGCCGGTGCACGATCCTTGCGCAGTGGCCTACGTGATCGATCCGAGCGTTATGTCGGTGCGCAAAGTGCCGGTGGATATCGAGCTGACCGGCACCCTGACGTTGGGCATGACGGTCGCGGACTTCCGCGCGCCGCCGCCGCCGGACTGCCACACCCAGGTCGCGGTCAAACTGGATCAGGATAAATTCTGGGATCTGGTGGTGGATGCGCTGGAGCGGATCGGCGACGTGGAGTAGCGTACAAGAGACGAGATTAACGCGCTTGGGCAGGCGCGTTAGTCCGTATTCTGCCGCGGCAAAGGGAGGCTCAAGCCATAACCGCTTTTATTTCCAATGCAGCAGAACAATCCTAATTATTAATCATTTCATAAAAATTAAAAAAAACAGATAATAACAAGAAGAATCTTAATGAAAATAAAACCATGAAAATCACATTGAATTTAAAAACCAGCAATGGAAAACGATGAAATAAATCTCCACCGTCACGCCGCCACTGACGGCATCAATTAAACAAGCAGATACCTCTTTTATTCTTCGCATGGCCTGCCAATATAGGCCATCACCGGGATACCCCACGATATCCACGCACGCAAGAACCACAACCAACCTGTTGATTTTAATTAATAAAAATAATATTAAGATTAAAAATTGACTGAATCACAATAGATTTGAGAAAATGGCGCGTCTGATTTTGCAAACAAAAAAATGCCTTTTGCGAGTGAAAAATACGGCTTAACTTTTCTTTGGGCAAACAGCCTCGCGCATTCTCAGGGCAAATATTATTTATCTTTTTACCATAAAGACGGTTTAAATTTCCCGTGAGACATTGTCGATTTCAACATTACACGCATTTCAATACCAGGATAAAGGATAGGGAATAATCAAAACATGCATTTAATAAACGCTATCAGGCCTTGGCAGGTTAACCATGGCCGATAAATCTCCCGCTAACGCAGCGACCATCGCCGTGCTGCCCCTGCTGCTGATCTGGATGGCGGCGATCCTGCCAGTCTATCATCCCAACATGGGCGGCGACGGTCTGGCGCTGCCGCAAAACATTCTGGCCTGGGGCGTCATGGCGCTCACTACGCTGATCGTGACGTTTACCGTTTGCCTGGGTCGCATCCGCCTTTCGCTCACGCCCACCGCGCGCCTGTTGCTGCTCGGCATCGCCGTGCTGGCGCTGCCGTTGCTGTATACCCGCCCCGAATGGCGCGAAGACGCCCTGTGGCGCTGCGCCGGTTTGCTCGGCGGTTGGTTGTTCTATGTCGCCTGCCTGCAGCTGCGCGTCACCGCCCGGCAGCGCGAGCGGCTGCTGTTCGGCCTGTTGTTTGCCGTCGGCATTCAGGCGTTGTTGGCGGCTTTACAGCTGTTCGCCCCCGCGCTGGCCTGGGTATCCCCTAACGGCGGCCGGGTCTACGGCGTCTTTCAGCAGCCGAACGTGCTGGGCAGCTTTATCGCCACCGGGCTGGCTTTGGCGCTCTGGCTGCTGCTGGCTCCCTTCTCTGCGCCGACACGGCGGCAAATCCCGCTGCTCGCGCTGCTGGCCGCTTTCTCCGCCCTGCTGGTGCTGATCCAGTCGCGCGCCGCCTGGTTGGGGGCCGCATTGGCGGCGGCGCTGCTGCTGTGGCGCTTTGCCCGCCAACGCCCGGCCGCAAGCCGCTGGGCCGGCGGCGCGCTGCTGCTGGGCGCCGCGATCGGTCTGACGGTGCTGTTCACCGGTTTCGGTCTGGAGACAAGTGGCGTCTTGCTCGACCGCGAGTTCTCCAACAGCGCGCGCCTGACCATGCTGCACGACGTCGGCGCCATGATCCTGGCCAAGCCGCTGCTGGGCTGGGGCTACGGCGGCTTCGAATACAGCTTCGCGCACTTCCGCCTGCAGACAATGCCCTGGAGAGAAGTGCTGGAAGTCGCCGGGCATCCGCACAATGAAATCCTGCTGTGGTGGGTCGAGGGCGGCCTGACGGCGCTGGCGGGTATCGCTATCGTCCTTGCCGCCGGCGTACGGCTGCTGAAAAGCGCCTGGCAACGGGATCGAGAACAGCCGAACGGTGCGCGCGTCGGCCTGTTCCTGGTGCTGCTGCCGATGCTGATACACACTCAGCTGGAATACCCTTTCTATCTGTCTGCGCCGCACTGGCTGGCGTTTCTGCTGCTGCTGGCGCTGCTGGACGGCCAAACCGGCGAGCCCCGCCAACTGCCGTTCGCCAAAACCCTGAGCCTGCCGGTGGCGCTTGCGGCGCTCGGCGTGCTGGTGATGGCGGCCTTCGCCTGGCAAGGGCGCATGGCGCTCACTCAGTCGGAGCGCACTATGCTGGCCAACATCGACAGCATCGAGCAGATGCCGCCGCCGGCCGCCTGGATCTACCGGGAGCGCAAAACCTTCGACGAGCAATCTCACGCGCTGCTGGTCTATAACCAAACGCGCGATGATGCCCTGTTGACCGGCTATCGGCAGTGGGCCAATGCCTATCTGCAGCACCGCATCGACGCCAACGTCTACGCCACGCTGATCATGATCTTGCGCTATCAGGGGGATCAGGCACAAGCCGATGCTCGCCAGCGGGAAGCCGCTTTTCTGTTTGCGCGGGATGCGCGGTTCAGGTAGGGACAACGAGGTGAGAGCGATGCTTCGCCGCTCTCACCTGCGTCATTTTATGTCGCAAAATTAACGCGGCAAAATCGCGCACTCTTTATCCAGCAGCGACTCTACCGAAGCGCGGTTGCCGACGTCCCAGCCGCGCTTCGAGGCCAGCAAAATAAACCCCCGTTGGCCGCCAAACGTGGTGGGCACTAACGCCACGCCATATTCCGCCATCTGCGGCGGCGACAGATGGAAATAATCCGCCAGATCCTTAATCGGGTAAACGCCCATCGCGGTTGGCTGCATCACGCGGCGCGCGTAGTAGGTGTGGCGCAACAGCTTATCCGGCAAGGGCCGCCATTGTTCCTGTATGTAGGGGCGTTCCGCCTGCAATTGACGCCGCACGTCCTCACGCAGACAGGTCAGGTGAATATGCAATTGGTTTTGGCTACGGCCGTATGCGGAGTTGATCGCCATGCCCAACATATCATCCGGCACCGGCCCGCCATATTCGGCGGCCAGCCGATAACGCATCAGCCAGGCATAGCCAAAATAGTCCGTCCGTTCCCCGGCCAACAGCTGCGGGCTTTCGATGCCGGAGAGCGGCGCCGTCGGAACCAGAATAAAATGATAGGGGTAACGCGGATTTTGCAGCACGCTAAAGCCCTGGGCCTTCCCCTGCGGCATATAAATCTGCTCACAGGGCGCCGGATCGCGCTTTTGCTGATAATTGGCCATGCAAAGCTTATCGACCACGCCCCACAGCGCATCGGAGCGGGCGCAGCCCGTCAGGGACAGGACGCCCAGCGCCAGCAGCCAACGCCTGGCGGGTATAGCCAGACGCGTCATCATCGTATTGCTCTGTTTTTTCGCCACGTCAATTTTATTCCATTATATCGTGCAGGCTACGGCGTCCTGCCGCGCTTAGCGTTACGAATGCGAGAAAGGCCGCAAAATGGAGCATGATTGAGGGGCCAACGCGGGGCCCCTGGAGGAAAAATTACGCCGTGCCGCCGACGGTGAGCGTGTCCAGTTTCAGCGTCGGTTGGCCGACGCCCACCGGCACGCTCTGGCCTTCTTTGCCGCACACGCCCACGCCTTTATCGAGCGCCAGATCGTTGCCGACCATCGAGATCTGCTGCATCGCCTCGATGCCGGAGCCGATCAGCGTCGCCCCCTTCACCGGTTTAGTGATGCGGCCCTTCTCGATCAGATAGGCTTCGGTGGTAGAGAACACGAACTTGCCGGAGGTGATATCCACCTGGCCGCCGCCAAAGTTCGGCGCGTACAGGCCGTATTCAACGCTGGCGATGATCTCTTCCGGCGTCGATTTACCCGCCAGCATGTAGGTGTTGGTCATGCGCGGCATCGGCAGATGCGCGTAGGACTCGCGGCGGCCGTTGCCGGTCGGCGCGACGCCCATCAGGCGCGCGTTGAGCTTGTCCTGCATGTAGCCTTTCAGCACGCCGTTTTCGATCAGCACGTTGTACTGGCCCGGCACGCCTTCGTCGTCGATCGCCAGCGAACCGCGGCGCCCTTGCAGGGTGCCGTCGTCCACCACGGTACACAGCTCAGACGCCACCCGCTCGCCCATATGGCCGCTGAACACCGAGGTGCCGCGCCGGTTGAAGTCGCCTTCCAGGCCATGGCCCACCGCTTCGTGCAGCAGCACGCCCGGCCAGCCGGCGCCCAACACCACCGGCATATTGCCGGCCGGCGCCGCTACCGCGCCGAGGTTGACCAGCGCCATGCGCACCGCTTCTTTGGCGTAGGCATCGGCACGCACGTCGCCGTCGACGGTTTCCAGGAAGTAGTCATAGCCGAAACGGCCGCCGCCGCCGCTGGAGCCGCGCTCACGCTTGCCGTCCTGCTCCACCAGCACGCTGACGGAAAGGCGCACCAGCGGGCGAACGTCCGCCGCCAGCGTGCCGTCGGTGGCGGCCACCAACACCTGCTCGTAAACGCCGGTGATGCTGGCGTTCACTTCCTGCACCCGCGCATCGGCGGCGCGCGCCACCTTGTCGACGCGGTGCAACAGGGCGATTTTCTCTTCGCGCGGCAGGCTTTGCAGCGGATCGAGCAGCGGGTACAGCGCTCGATAACCGATTTCGCCCAGGGTATGCGCCCGCCCGTCGCCCTGCTCGCGCACGATGCTGCGCGCCGCCTGGGCGCTCTGCTGCAGCGCATTCAGAGTGATCTGATCGGCATAGGCGAACCCGGTCTTCTCACCGCTGACGGCGCGCACGCCGACGCCCTGGTCGATATTGTAAGAGCCATCCTTGATGATGCCGTCCTCGATCACCCAGGCTTCGTGATAGCTGGACTGAAAATAGAGATCGGCGTAGTCGATACGGCGTTCTGCCAGTTGACCCAGTACCGAGTACAGGTCTTGATGACTCAGCTTGTTGGTAGCGAGTAACTGCTCACTGACAAACGTCAGACTCATAATGGTTTCACTCTTGATTGGAGGATAACTTGTCAGACGGCGCCGTCAGCGACGTCTGGAATCGGTTGTGCTGCAGCACCGGCATCTGCACACGAATATTTTTCAGGCTTGCGGCGTCCACGCGCACCTTCAGTGCCGCCACGGCGTCCGGGTTCTCGGCCAGTACCTTGCCCCAGCCGTCGACGGCCAGCGTGTGGCCCCAGGTGCGACGGGTCGGCCCGTGGCGCCCCACCTGCGCCGGCGCCAGGATCATGCACTGGTTCTCGATCGCTCGGGCGCGCAGCAGGATTTCCCAATGCGCCTCGCCGGTTACCCGCGTAAAGGCCGCCGGCACCGAAATCAGTTCGGCGCCCTGCGCCCGCAGCGCCTGGAACAGCGCGGGGAAGCGCAGATCGTAGCATATGGTCATGCCCAAACGCCCGACCGGCGTATCCACCACCGTCAGGTGCTGCCCATGCTGGTAGGTATCCGACTCGCGGTAATGGCCGTGCGCGTCGTTGATGTCCACATCGAACATGTGCAGCTTGTCGTAGCGGGCGCGGATCTCGCCCTGCTCGTCGAACAACAGGCTGCTGGTGGTGATAAGCTCCGGGTTCTCACGGCTGACGAGCGGCATCGAGCCCACCAGCAACCACACGCCATAGCGGCGCGCCAGTTCGCGCACCGCATTCTGCAGCGGGCCATCGCCCTGTTTTTCCGCCTGTTGGCGGTAGGCTGCGGAGTTGGCGAACAGCAGCGCGTTCTCCGGCGTCATGACCAGTTTTACCCCGGCATTGAGCTGCTTAATCTGCTGTTCAATCTGGGCCAGGTTATCGCGCACCTGATCGCCACTGCACAACTGCAACAACGCAACGTTAGCATTCCTCATGACGCCTTATCCTCCTTTGACTTACGCTGTACCTCATTGATCTTCGGCTGGTCGAGATCGCCGCCGATATGGTAGCGAATCAGCGAAATCTTGCTCCACAGCGGCCCCAGCACCTGCGAGGCGGCGAACACCGCCGCGCCGACGATCGGGTTAACGACAAACGCCGTGGCCACGCCGACGGTCGCTGAAATCGCCGGCGCCACCACCGCTTCCATATCGATGCGGCGGCGCGCCAAATCGATCTGGCCGCTCATAGCAATATCCGCCGCCAAGCCATCGATCAATAGATTATCAGTATGCATTATGCCATCTTTCAGCCAGGCGGTACTGCGGATGGAATCAAAGTAGAAGCCTTTGCCGAAGGTATCGCTGAAGTCGAACTGCAGCTTGCGCAGCAAAGCGTCGAAGCTGACCAGCCGCAGCAGCTGACCGGCGCGGCCGCCGCCCATGCTGTCGATCTCGCCCTTGCCCATTTTGACCTGCAACGCGCCGCTCAACGTATCGACCCGCGGCTGCCACGGCGTGCCATGCCAGTACAGATCAAAATCCACGTCGTAAGGCGCCCCTTTGAGCGGAATGGTGATGCCAAAGAAGGCGGCGGTTTCATCAATCTTGCCGCCGAGCAGCTTGCCTTTCAGCGAGCTGCGCTCTTCCTGCGCGTTTTGTTTCCACAGGCCGGTGGCGGTCATGCGCCCTTGGCCGGTATCGACCAGGCCGTGATCCAGCGTCAGAGTATCGCCCCGATTAGTCAGATCCGCCTCGACCTTGCCGAGGTTCTGCCCCAGTACCCAGCACGACTTGCAGCGCAACATCAGCGAAGGCCAGTCGCGGAAGGAAACTTTTTCGGTCGACGGCGGTGGCGTGCCCGCCGCGTTTTTCGTCTCTGCGAACTGCGGGTTGTAATACAGATAATTGATATCGGCGCGCCACGGCCCGCGATCGGCCACCCGCAGGCTGCCGTCCACTTCGTCGCTCTTGGCGCTCACGAGGGTAGCGCCAAGCTGTTTCTCGGCCGACAGCGTCAGCTTATGCCAGGCCTGGCCGCCCAACAGCAACTGCGGCGTGGTCAGCGCCACGGTGGTGGGGAAGCTGAAACCGCCCACCTGGCCGCTGCCGCCGCCCTGTTTCAGCGCCGGCGCGAGCAGCGCCAGCCACTGCTCACCGTCCAGCGCCGGCAGATTCAGCGTCATCGACTTGCCGGCCGGCAGCGGCGGCGTGCCGCCCCCGTTGGTTTGCCAGGCAGCGCGCGCCAGATTCACCTGTTTTTTATCGAAGTTCCATTCACTGTTGAAACGGTTCTGTTTGCCCGCGCTACCGGTCAACATGAAGCCGTTCAAACCGCCTTTGACCTTGACGTTCACCGGCAGCGCCTCTCCTGGTGCCTTGTCCAGCGGCGAAGGTAAGTGACTGCTCACTTTCTTCAAATCCGCGTCGAGACCGATATCGTAGCTGGCCGAACCTTGGTGCGGCAGCGTGATGGCCACCTGGCTCTGCCAGGGCGCGCTGCCGCTGAGCGCATCGGCGGCCTCTTTCGGCAGGCCGGGGAACTTGCCCGGCTGCCAGTCTCCTTTCAGACCAACGTTGACCTTGTAGTCACGCTCGCCTTCCTGCGTAGTGAAGTTGACCGCCACCGGTTGCCCGAACCAGTTGGCCGACAGGGTGTCGCTCTCCAGATTGCCGTTGTTGAAACGGAATTTGCCGCTGAGCTTCTGCAGCTCGCTTTCCAGCGGTTTTATCAGCAACGAATTATTGTTCAGCGCCACTTCACCGGTGGCTTTGACCTGCTCGCCGTCCAGCGGGATATCCAGATGTAAGCGCCCACTGACATCGCCGCCAATTTGCAGCTGCTCCAGCGCCGCCCCCAGCGAATCGTGCAACGGCGTCTGCATAAAGTAGTCATGCACATCGCTGCCCGCGCCGGCCACGTCGGCGTCAATCAGCAGCCGCTCTTTCAGGTAATCCGGGATCACCGCGCTGATATTTTTACCCGCCACCTTGCCCAACCGGGTTTGCGGCGCATGCATCCACAGCCCCTCGTTGGCGAAATCGAGATCGATCGCCAAATCGGTCAGCGCCGGCCAGCCCGGTTGGAACTGGAAGGTGGCATGGCGCAGCGGTACGAAGACTTCGAACTGTCCTTCGTTTTTGCGATACGGGAAGTGCTGCGGATCGCCGGAATAAATCAGCGTGGCGTTATCCACCTGGCCGCCCTGAATGGCGCCGCTCAGGTAGTCCACCAGATGCTTGCCCATCAACGGTTCCGGGAAATAGCGCCAGGCGTCGGCGCCGTCATACAGGCGGATGCCCGCCAGGATGTTCAGCCACGGATCGCCCTTGGCCGGCTGCTGATAACGGAAATCGCCGTTGACCCACAGCGACTTCGCCTTGACGTCCAGCCCCTGGCTCGCCAGTTCCCAGCCCTGATCGTTGTAACGCCAGGTCAGCGCGCCACGCGCGCTGCTGATTTCAAGCGGCGCGCGGAACATGTCGCCGTAAGGCAGAGTGCTGTCGGTGAGCCCCAGCGTCAGGCGGCCGTTCTCCACCCCGCCGCTCAACGCCCCGGAGAAGTGGTTAACGCCCGGCAGCAGTTCCCAACGCTGCCAGCTGACATCGCGCCACAGCGCCTGGAAACGGCTCTTTTCCGGCTGCTTGAGCGGAATGTCCAGCGCCAGCGCTTCCAATTGCCCCTGCGGCTGCAGATCGTTCCAGCGGTCGAGCACGTCCGGGCTGAGGAAGGAGAAGGTCGGCAACAGCGCCGACAGACGCTCCAGCTGAATATCAGTCGCGCGCACACGCAGTTCTTCATTCTGCGCCGGCCCCATGAATTCGGTGTTTTCCGGCAGCCACAGCGCGGAAAGCCCGCCCTGCGGCCAGGCCTGGCCGTCGGTGCTCAACCGCAGTTGCGGCACGTCGAGCTGCCAACCGGTGCCCTGGCGGCGCAGCGACAGCGCCAGATTATCCACGTCCAGCCGGTGCTGCGCGGCGCCGGTGTCCCAGTTGGCCGCCCCCTGCTTGAGCAACGCATTGCCGCCGGCGATCTGGCCGTTCTGCACCTGCAGCCAGGCCGCCAGGCTGAAGTCGGCGCTTTCCAGCCCGGTGTTGGCGCGCAGCCAGCGGGTAAACCAGGGTTTCATATCGATGTTATCGGCCTGCAGGTAGACCGTGCCGGTATCCAGCAGGCCCTGATTATCGTGCAGGTCCATGCGCAGCTGCACCACGCCGTGTTGGCCGTTCAGCGTAGACAGACTGATCTGCCCCTCGGCGCGGTGGCGATCGCGGCCGTTGAGCCAGGTCAGCTGAGGAATGTCGAATTCGGCGCGCGCGCCGGCGGGCGTCAGGAACGAGATACGGCTGTCGCGCAAATCGAAGTGATCGAGCTGGCGCAGCATCAGATCGCTGATCTTGCCCGGCTCAAGGCCTTCGCCCTGCTGGTCGCCGCCCAGCGTGGCGTTCAAGTCGAGGCGGAATTGGTAGAAGGTCAGATCGCGGAACTGCCAGCGCCAGTGCAGCAGCGACTGCCACACGTCCAACGCCAGCGTCACGCGCTCGATATGCACATCGCTTTTGGGCAGCGTAGCGCTCAGGTTGCGCATTTCAAGCTGCGGGCCGAACGTTTCCCAGCTGCCCTGCACGAAATCCATCCGCACGGGCACGCCGGACAGTTTCTCCACCTGCGCCAGCAGTTGGGGGCGGTAGTCGTTCAGCTTCGGCAGCATCAGGCGCAGCCCGCTGATCAGCAGCGCCACAATCACAATTAGGGTGGCGCCTGTTGCTAACAGAATCCCAGGCAGTCGCCTCACGCAGTTCTCCTTGCTCCGCTGCCTGGCAACGGGAATATCTATGCACTGACGGGCCCGGCGTGCCGGGCCCCTACCGATGTCGGGCGGGCTACATCATGACGACGTCGAACTGCTCCTGGCTGTACAACGGTTCGATCTGCACCTTCACCTGTTTGCCGACGAAGATCTCCACTTCGGCCAGCGCGTGCGACTCTTCGCTCTTCAGCGCTTCGCCGACCGCCGCGGAGGCGTACACCAGGAAGCGATCGGAATCGTAGGCGTGATGCACGCGCACAATTTCGCGCAGGATCTCGTAGCACACGGTTTCCACCGTTTTCACGGTGCCGCGCCCATTGCAAGTAGGACAATCGTGACAGAGCACATGTTCAATGCTTTCACGCGTTCGTTTACGCGTCATTTCAACTAAGCCTAGCTGAGAGAAGCCGTTGATCGTGGTTTTTACCCGATCTTTACTCAACGCCTGCTCCAGCGAGTGCAGCACCCGGCGGCGATGCTCTTCGTTGTTCATATCGATGAAGTCGATAATGATGATGCCGCCCAGGTTGCGCAGCCGCAGCTGGCGGGCAATGGCCTGCGTCGCCTCGATGTTGGTATTGAAGATGGTTTCATCGAGGTTGCGGTGGCCGACGAAGGCGCCGGTGTTGATGTCGACGGTGGTCATCGCCTCGGTCTGATCGATGATCAGATAACCGCCGGACTTCAGCTCCACCTTGCGCTCCAGCGCGCGCTGGATCTCGTTTTCCACATCGTACAGATCGAAAATCGGTTGGCTGCCGGTATACAGCTCCAGCTTGCGGGTGATGTCCGGGATATACTCGCCGGTAAACTCCACCAGCAGATCGTGCGTCAACCGCGAATCGACGCGAATGCGATCCAGCGCCGCGCCGGCGAAGTCGCGCAGGATGCGCTGCGCCAGCGCCAGCTCGCCGTACAGCTTGTATTTGGTCTGGTTGCGCTTCTTGCGCTCCATCACCTTGGTCCACAGGCGTTTGAGGAACGCCGCGTCCTGCGCCAGCTCCTCCTCGCCGATGCCCTCCGCCGCGGTGCGGATGATAAAACCGCCCAGCTCGTCGCAGTGCGGCGCAACGATGGACTTCAGGCGTTCACGCTCGGCTTCGCTTTCAATACGCTGCGACACACCGACGTGCGCCGCGCCCGGCATGAAGACCAGATAGCGCGAAGGCAGCGTAATGTCGGTAGTCAGACGCGCGCCCTTGGTGCCGAGCGGATCTTTCACCACCTGCACCATCAGGTCTTGCCCCTGGCGCACCAGCTCGGCGATGTCGCGCACGTGGAAGTTTTTCCGCTCGTCGCCGGCGACGCATTCGGTATGCGGCATGATGTCGGAGGCGTGCAGGAAGGCGGCCTTGTCCAGGCCGATGTCGACGAACGCCGCCTGCATCCCCGGCAGGACGCGGCTGACGCGCCCTTTATAGATATTGCCGACGATGCCGCGTTTGGATTCGCGTTCGATATGAATCTCTTGCAGAATGCCGCCATCGATATAGGCGACCCGCGTTTCAGACGGTGTGATATTAACCAGTAGCTCAGCTGTCATGCCTTCTCCTCAGAGCCGGTCGATAATGGCAGCGCCCATCAACCGGTTCTTACATCACGTAATGCGACAAAATTACTGAGCAGCTCATGTGTTTCGACCAGTGGCAGACCGACCACCGCGTGATAACTCCCGGTTATCGTTCTGACGAAACAACCACCCTTTCCTTGAATGCCGTAGGCGCCCGCTTTATCCATCGGTTCGCCCGTAGCAATATAGTCGCGGATATCCTGTTGCGACAGGCTGCGGAACGTCACGTCGGTCACCACCAGCTGGCAACGCACGTCTTGGCGATCGGCGATCGCCACCGCCGTCATCACCTGATGCTGTTTGCCCGACAGGGCCGCCAGCATCTGTGCCGCATGGGCTTCGTCGCGCGGCTTCTCCAGCACCCGGCCGTTGAGCACCACGATGGTGTCGGCGCCCAGCACCGGCCGATCTTCCTGCGCCAGCGCCACGCCCGCTTTGGCCTTGTCCTGCGCCAGGCGGCGCACATAGGCTTCTGCGGCTTCGCCTTCCCGGCGCTGCTCTTCGGTATGCGTCAACAGGATGTCGAACGATACGCCCAGCAGGGTCAGCAGTTCACGTCGACGTGGGGAGCCGGAGGCCAGATAAAGCGAAGTCATTGAGATACCCTTACTGTACGGCGAACTGACGGCGGATTTTGCGCATCAACAGGAATAACCACGGCCACAAAATGCCGTTTACCACACTACTCCAGAACACCTCTGGGCGGAAAGAGACGTTGATCACTAAAAACTCAGCCCAGAACACCACCACGTCCATCGACAGCGACAGCAGCACGACGATCAGCGCCTGTTGCCACAGCGCCATATTGCGGAACAGTTGGAATTTGAACGCCACCAGGTAGGCGATGATGCCCAGCGCCAGCGCGCGTACGCCCAGCGTGGAGCCGAGGATCAGATCCATGATCAACCCCAGCACGAAACCGGTGCCGACGTTGACGCGGTGCGGCAAGGCCATCACCCAGTAAATGAGGATCAGCACCAGCCACGAAGGCCGGAACATGTAGATCTGTTCCGGCCACGGCATGATTTGCAGCACCAACGCCACCAGGAACGACAGCCAGATGATCCAGCGCCCGTGGCTGCGGTAACTGTTCATTGCACCACTCCCGCCGCGGCAGGCTGGGCTGGAGGCTGGGCAGACGCCGGAGCGACGGTTTGCGGCGCCACGCCGGTGGCCGGCGCCGGCAGCTGCGGCCCGACCGAACCGGCAGGCGGCAACACCTGCGGCATCATCTGCATCAGGCGCTCATTGGCCACGCGGTGAACTTCGTCCGGCGGCAACGGCATGTCGCCGTTGCGATCGGCGCCCCACAGCAGCAGCAGGTAGCGCAAGCGCTGCAGACCGGCGGTCGGCCGTGCCTGAATCACAGTGTAAGCGCGTTGATTGTCGACCTTGACCGAAGAGACTACCGCCACCGGATACCCTTCCGGGAAACGGCCGCCGAGGCCGGAGGTCACCAGCACGTCGCCAACGCGGATATCGGTATTGTTCGGCAGGTGTTCCAGCTGCAGATCGTCGGCGCAGCCGCTGCCTGCGGCGATCACCCGAATATCGTTGCGCAGCACCTGAATCGGCAACGCGTGCGAGGCATCGCAGATCAGCAGCACGCGGCTGGTCACCTTCGCCACCGCCACGACCTGGCCAACTACGCCCTTGTCACTGATCACCGGCTGGCCTTCATAGACGCCGTTATCCGACCCTTTGTCGATAACGACCTGGTCGCTATACGGATCGGAACCGGTGGAGATCACCTGGGTGACCATCTTGTGTTCGTCCTGGCGCAGCGGGGAACCCAGCAGCTCGCGCAAGCGGGCGTTTTCCTGCTTGAATTGGCCAAGAAGAAGAATATCGCTGTTTTTCAGCAGCAGTTCCTGCCGCAGAGCTCGGTTTTCCAGCTCCAGCTGTTGGCGGGTGGCCAGCGTTTCCGACACGCTGTCCAAAACTTTACGCGGCCCGTTGGCCAGAAAATAGAAAGGGCTGACTGCGGTGTCCATGTAGTTACGTATCTTCACGAACGTGCCGAGCCGGCTGTCGGCAACGATCAGGCCAATGGCCGCGATCACCGCCAAAAAAAGTCGCAGTTGCAGGGAAGGCCCCCTGCTAAAAATCGGCTTCATAAATTATGCGAGTTCCTCGACAACAGAAAGAGGAACCGTACCCGATTTTCGCTGTGCGCATTCATCCGATACGATTCCTCCTTCCAGGGGCTGACTATTCTTCGCTGAACAAATCGCCGCCGTGCATGTCGATCATTTCCAACGCCTTGCCGCCGCCGCGCGCCACGCAGGTCAGCGGATCTTCCGCCACCACGACCGGGATGCCGGTTTCTTCCATCAGCAGGCGATCGAGGTTGCGCAGCAACGCGCCGCCGCCGGTCAAGACCATGCCGCGTTCGGAAATGTCGGAGGCCAATTCTGGCGGGCACTGCTCCAGCGCAACCATCACCGCGCTGACGATGCCGGTCAGCGGCTCTTGCAGGGCTTCGAGGATTTCATTGGAGTTCAGGGTAAAGCCGCGCGGTACGCCTTCAGCCAGGTTACGGCCGCGCACTTCGATTTCGCGCACTTCGTCGCCCGGATAGGCAGAACCGATTTCGTGCTTGATGCGCTCTGCGGTGGCTTCGCCGATCAGCGAGCCATAGTTGCGGCGCACATAATTGATGATGGCTTCATCGAAACGGTCACCGCCGATGCGCACGGAAGAGGAGTACACCACGCCGTTCAGCGAGATCACCGCCACTTCAGTGGTACCGCCACCGATATCCACCACCATGGAGCCGGTCGCTTCGGAAACCGGCAAACCTGCGCCGATCGCCGCCGCCATCGGCTCTTCAATCAGGAACACTTCACGCGCGCCGGCCCCTTGGGCGGACTCGCGGATAGCGCGGCGTTCAACCTGGGTTGCGCCGACCGGCACACAGACCAGCACGCGCGGGCTTGGGCGCATAAAGCTGTTGCTGTGAACCTGTTTGATAAAGTGCTGCAGCATTTTTTCGGTCACGAAGAAGTCGGCGATCACGCCGTCTTTCATCGGGCGAATAGCCGCGATGTTGCCGGGGGTGCGGCCCAGCATCTGTTTGGCGTCATGACCGACGGCCGCTACGCTCTTTGGGGAGCCGGCACGATCCTGGCGAATGGCAACCACCGAAGGTTCATTCAGTACGATGCCTTGCCCTTTAACATAAATCAGGGTATTGGCGGTACCCAAGTCGATGGACAAGTCGTTGGAAAACATGCCACGAAATTTCTTAAACATAACGAAAGGATAATCCTGCAAGCTGGGGGCGGAAAATAAAATCCGCCTACTTTACCAACCACACGAAGCAGCGACAAGGCGCAAAAACGTTCTACTTCGGTGAAAAATAGTCTGTATTGTTTCTGCTCGAATGCACGGAAATTGGATGAGGCCTGAATTCCCTGAACAAAGGCTCAGTTTACCACCCTGTCAACGCACGAAACGGCGTAACACAGCTCATAAAATCTAACATATTCCCTGATTGCCGCCGGTGGTAAGCACCTACCAACGTCAACCAGATAAAGGCAGACAAGAGCCTATCTCAAATAGGCGTTGTTGTCGCAGGCAGTTTGGAAAAAACTCCAAAAAGACGGTAACGAGGCCCAGATGGATCCGGTCCTCATTCTACGTCAATTTTTGTCCGTCAATCAGCTTAAACACGATAACGACGTGAATATTTTTTACGCCCCACGTCGATCGGTTCCGGCGACGCGAAAAAGTCGCCCTGCCCGCCATGGATCCCACGCTCTTTCAGCGTCTGCCATTCGTTGCGCGTACGTACGCTGGCAGCGAACACCTGAGCGCGCGTGCCCGCGCAGGCGCCGGTCAGGCTCTGCACGAACAGTTGGTTTTCGTCCCGCTTATCGATACTCCGCACCAACCCCGGGTGGAGCTTGACGATCTCCACCTGCAACGACTTGATATAGGACGTACTGACCACGGTTAACCCCGCTTTGGACACCGCCAGGCGGCAACCCAGCCCTGACAGCAACCTCAGCACCGGACGCAAACGGTCGATATGTTGACACACATCTGCCTCCGCAAGTTCAATCAGAATTCGTCGACGCTGACTTTTTTCGCACTGCAACAGCGTATCGCGCAGCCAGCGTTGGAAAGAGCGCTGCAAAATCGAGTCCACGCACAGCGGGAACGCCAGCGTTTCTTCAGGCCACTGCGCCAGCAACGGGATGATGCGGCTCACCTGTTGGCGATCGTAACTCTCCGCCAACCCCAATTGCTCCACCAGCGGCATATATTCCGCCGGCAGCAATTCCTGGGCGCCGTCATAAATTCGGCTCATGATCTCGCGGTGGTGCACCTCGCCTTCCACGGTCACCGCCGGTTTCTGATACAGCCGCGGGCCGCCGCGCGCCAGCACCTGTTCCAGCAGCGTGCGCCACTTGACGCTGCCGCGCCCCTTTTCCGGCACCTGGCTGTCGTACACGTACCAACCGTTTTCGCCCTGCAGCGTAGCGTGCCGCGTCGCCTGCTCCGCGTAATCGATCACCTGCTCCGTGGTCTGGCCGCTGCGGTACGCCACGATGCCGATGTGCAGGAAAGCCTCACGGTCGATCATCGCCGTGGAAGGCAAGGCATCGATGGCGTTGACCAGCTGTGAGGCGATGCCGTCGGCCTCCTTCAGCGTGCGATGCGGCAGCAAGACGGTAAAATCGCTGTGAAAATAGCGCGCCAGCAGCGCCGACGGATAGCGCATCACGAAGGTAGACAGCAGATTGACCAGCGAATACATCAGCTCCTGCACCGCCACGCTGCCGTGCGTGTCGCGCAGGGTCTCGAAATCGGGCAGCCGCACCATCATCACGATGCCGTGCGAGCCTTCCTCTTCCAGCTGAGTGGTCAATTGGTTATCGAAGAACAGGCGATTGTTCAGCCCGGTTTTGGCGTCCTGCGCCGCGAAGGCGCGGATCAGCGTATCGACCCGGCTGCGCTCCTCCCGGGCTTCCGCCAGATCGGCCAGCAGGCGGTCGAGCGCCCCGCTGACGTTGGCCGGCCATTCGCGCACGTCGCCCTGCATGACGTTTTCGCGCTCGCCGTTCAGAATGCGCCGCGCGCGGCGCTCCAGACGATCCTCGCCGTCGGCCTGTTCACGCAGCCAGCGCAGGCTGAACAGCAAAATCACCACCATAACGACGATCGACAGCGTGACGGCGGCCGTGGATTGCAACGTGCGCACATCGCTGGCGAAGGGATCGAGGTAGGTGATTTGCAGCGTACTGCCCGGGTGCTGCAACAGCGGCCGCGAGACCTGACGATAGCCGTTCAGCGCATCCCAAGGCTCTTTTTTCGCCGTCGGCAATTTATAGTCGAGGAGCTTGCTGGCGCCGGCCTCTACGCGGATCGACACAATGCCGAGCGGGCGCATGACAATCGGCAACCATTTCTCCTGATCGCGCGGCGACTCGCGCAACATGGCTTGATCGAGAGACGTGACCAGCGAATCAAAGCGACGCTCCTGGCGATCCTGGGTAACGTAAAAGAAGCTGTATGAGCATCCCATCAGCATCAAAAACATCGCCAGCGCGACCAACAGAGTGATCAATGCAGAGAGTTTGGTGGTAAATCGCATCCCTGTGCCTTGTCCGCTATGGTTAAGTGAGTGTTCACCCTTTAGCTAAAAGGGGCCGTCCAACCCTAACAAGCCTTGCTGAGGAATTAAACCTGCAAGCGCCGTTTTTGTCCTTTATCAGGACTTGGGCCGCTTATTATGCATATAGTCAAATAAATGTGATTCAGCCATTGATAGAAAAGTGTAAACGAGAGGAAGAGTGACATGCGTGCACTGTTATTGGAACAACAAGACGACCAAACTCTGGCTCATATCAAAGATATCGGCAGCGATCGGTTGCCGGAAGGCGATGTTACCGTCGACATCAACTGGTCCAGCCTGAACTACAAGGATGCGCTGGCGATCACCGGGAAAGGCAAGATCGTGCGTCATTTCCCGATGGTGCCGGGCATCGACTTCGCCGGCACCGTGCGCCACAGCGGTGACGCTCGCTTTAAAGAGGGGCAAAGCGTGGTGCTCACCGGTTGGGGCGTGGGTGAACACCACTGGGGCGGCCTGGCCGAGCAGGCCCGCGTCTCCGGCGAGTGGCTGGTGCCGCTGCCGAACGGCCTGGATGAGCGCAAGGCGATGATCATCGGCACCGCCGGCTTTACCGCCATGCTGTGCGTGATGGCGCTGGAGGAAGGCGGGGTACACCCGGACGACGGCGATATCCTGGTTACCGGCGCCAGCGGCGGCGTGGGCAGCACCGCCATCGCCCTGTTGGCGGCGCTGGGGTACCGGGTGACCGCCATCAGCGGCCGCGACAGCAATACCGACTACCTGAAAGCGCTCGGCGCCAAAGAGGTGATGTCGCGCGATGGCTATATCGACACGCCGCGTCCGCTGGAGAAACAGCTGTGGGCCGGCGCGGTGGACACCGTCGGCGACAAACTGCTGGCCCGGGTGCTGGCGCAGATGAACTATAACGGCACCGTCGCCGCCTGCGGCCTGGCCGGCGGCTATCAGTTGCCGACCACCGTGATGCCGTTCATTCTGCGCAATGTGCGCCTGCAAGGGGTGGACTCGGTGCATACGCCGCTGCATCGCCGCCAAACCGCCTGGGAACGGCTGGCCGGCATTCTGCCGGACAGTTTCTATCAGCAAGCCACGCACGAAATCACCCTCGAACAGGCGCCGGCCACCGCCGCCGCGCTGCTGAACAACCAAATCACCGGCCGCACTCTGGTGAAAATCCGCTGACGGACTCCCCCCGGCGACGGGGGGCTCACCGGCGTCTGCGAAATTTCATATTTTCCCGCGTCCCCTCGCTTCCGGCCGGCTTTAGCGCCATGCTTATTTCATGGAGCCCCGTTAACCGCTCGCGGGCGGCGGGCATCAGTCGCGGAGAACATAAGCATGAACAAACACCCCAAATTGACCGAGGCCGACGTCACGCCGGAGAGCGTATTCCACCAGCGGCGCAAAGTGCTGCAGGCGCTCGGCATCACCGCCGCCACGCTGGCGCTGCCTACCGGCGCGCAGGCGGACCTGCTGTCGTGGTTCAAAGGCAACGATCGTCCCAAAGCGCCGCCGGGCAAAGCGCTGGAATTCAGCAAACCGGCCGCCTGGCAGGCGCAACTGGCGATGACGCCGGAAGACAAGGTCACCGGCTACAACAACTTCTATGAGTTCGGCCTCGACAAGGCCGATCCGGCCGCCAACGCCGGCGGGCTGAAGACCGAAGGCTGGAAAGTGCGCATCGACGGCGAAGTGGCGAAGCCGATAACGCTGGATATCGACGATCTGATGAAGCGTTTCCCGCTGGAGCAGCGCATTTATCGCATGCGCTGCGTCGAGGCCTGGTCGATGGTGGTGCCGTGGATCGGTTTCGAGCTGGGCAAGCTTCTCAAGCTGGCCGAGCCGAACGGCAGCGCGCGCTACGTGGCCTTCCAGACGCTGTACGATCCGGAACAGATGCCCGGCCAGAAAGATCGCTTTATCGGCGGCGGCCTGAAATATCCCTACGTCGAAGGGCTGCGGCTGGACGAGGCGATGCATCCGCTGGCGCTGCTGACCGTCGGCGTGTACGGCAAAACCCTGCCGCCGCAAAACGGCGCGCCGCTGCGGTTGATTACGCCGTGGAAATACGGCTTCAAAGGCATCAAGTCGATCGTGCATATCCGTTTGGTGCGCGATCAGCCGCCGACCACCTGGAACCAATCTGCGCCGAACGAGTACGGTTTTTACGCCAACGTGAATCCGCACGTCGATCATCCGCGCTGGTCGCAGGCCACCGAGCGTTTCATCGGCGCCGGCGGCATACTCGACGTCAAACGCCAACCGACGCTGCTGTTTAACGGCTATGCCGATCAGGTGGCGTCGCTGTATCACGGCATGGACCTGCGGGAGAATTTCTAAGTGCGCCTGACGCCTGTTCATATCAAATGGCTGAAAGCCGCCCTGCATCTGGCGGCGTTTTTACCCTTTCTCTGGCTGGTATTGGCGGTGGATCAGGGCTGGTTCAGCGCCGATCCGTCCAAGGACATTCAGCATTTTACCGGCCGGATGACGCTGAAACTGCTGCTGGCCACGCTGGCTATCGCCCCGCTGGCGCGCTACGCCCGGCAACCGCTGCTGATCCGCTGCCGCCGCCTGGTCGGGCTGTGGTGCTTTGCCTGGGGCACGTTGCACCTGATAAGCTACTCCACGCTGGAACTGGGGCTGAGCAATCTCGGCCTGCTGGGCAGCGAGCTGGTGAATCGCCCGTATCTGACGCTCGGCATCCTCACCTGGCTGATCCTGCTGGCGCTGGCGGCCACCTCGACGCTGTGGGCGATGCGCAAACTGGGCGCCAAATGGCAAACGTTGCACAACTTCGTCTATCTGGCGGCGATCCTCGCGCCCATCCACTATCTGTGGTCGGTCAAAACGTTTTCACCCCAGCCGTTCATTTACGCGCTGTTGGCGGTGGCGCTGTTGGGCCTGCGTTACAAGAAATTCCGCGCCTGGTGGCGCTGAATCGCGCGGCGGCGCGTGGGATTGCCGCTGAAAAACGCGCGCCGCCGGCGGGAACTTTTTTTGTGTTCCAGCGCTCATATTCCTGTCACGGCTCCCCGAGTTCGTCGATTTGGGGTTGAATATCTTCGCTGATAAGACCAGTATTTAGCTGCGAATTGCTACGATATCGTTATAATGCCCGACCTTGTTTCTGTTCTCAGGGTGAATTTGCCCCTTAACAGGTGACAAATCGGTAACATCGGGTTATTTTCTACGATGATGGTTTTATTGCCGGAGATACCAGCACAATGGCGGATAAGTTTCACATTTTGCTTCTGAACGGCCCCAATCTCAATCTGCTGGGGACGCGTGAGCCGGAGAAGTACGGCAGCACGACGCTGACAGAGATTGTTAACGGATTGGAAAACCAGGCATCCGCATTGGATATTACCCTGAGCCATCTGCAGTCCAACGCCGAGCATCAGCTGATCGATCGCATCCATCAGGCGCGCGGCAATACCGATTTCATTCTGATAAATCCGGCGGCGTTCACGCATACCAGCGTGGCGCTGCGCGATGCGTTGCTGGCGGTGCAGATCCCGTTCATCGAGATCCACCTGTCCAACGTGCACGCCCGCGAACCTTTCCGCCATCACTCTTATCTCTCAGACGTAGCGGTAGGCGTGATTTGCGGCCTCGGCGCGGATGGCTACGCTTTCGCTTTACAGGCAGCGGTTAACCGTCTGTCGAAAACCCACTAATTGCTCCACAAAAAGAGTACGGAATCACACTCATGGATATTCGTAAAATCAAGAAACTGATCGAACTGGTTGAAGAATCAGGCATTTCTGAACTGGAAATCTCTGAAGGCGAAGAATCGGTTCGCATCAGCCGTGCCGCACCGGCGCAGGCTTATCCCGTCATGCAGCAGGCCTACGCGATGCCGGCACAGCAGCAGCCAGCCCTGGCTAACGCCGTTGCCACCGCGCCTGCGGCAGAAACCCCTGCAGCACCGGCGGCCGTGAGTGGCCACGTCGTTCGTTCCCCAATGGTAGGCACCTTCTACCGCACCCCAAGCCCGGACGCGAAAGCCTTCGTGGAAGTGGGCCAGAAAGTGAACGCCGGCGATACCCTGTGCATCGTTGAAGCCATGAAAATGATGAACCAGATCGAAGCGGACAAGTCCGGCGTCGTGAAAGCCATCCTGGTGGAAAACGGCCAGCCGGTCGAATATGACGAGCCGCTGGTCGTCATCGAATAACGAGGCGCCCCCATGCTTGATAAAATTGTTATCGCCAACCGCGGCGAGATCGCGCTTCGCATCCTGCGTGCCTGTAAAGAACTGGGCATCAAGACCGTTGCGGTTCACTCCGCGGCCGACCGCGATCTGAAACACGTTCTGCTGGCCGACGAGACCGTCTGCATCGGTCCTGCGCCATCGGTAAAAAGCTATCTGAACATCCCGGCCATCATCTCGGCGGCGGAAATCACCGGCGCAGTGGCGATCCACCCGGGCTACGGCTTCCTGTCCGAGAACGCCGACTTCGCCGAGCAGGTTGAACGCTCCGGTTTCATCTTCATCGGCCCGAAAGCCGAAACCATCCGCCTGATGGGCGACAAGGTTTCCGCGATCAACGCCATGAAAAAAGCCGGCGTGCCATGCGTGCCGGGCTCCGACGGCCCGCTGACCGATGACATGGATAAAAACCGTGCCTTCGCCAAGCGCATCGGTTATCCGGTGATCATCAAGGCCTCCGGCGGCGGCGGCGGCCGCGGCATGCGCGTCGTGCGCAGCGACAAAGACCTTGAGCAGTCCATCAACATGACGAAAGCGGAAGCCAAAGCGGCTTTCAACAACGACATGGTGTACATGGAAAAATACCTGGAGAATCCGCGTCACATCGAGATTCAGGTATTGGCCGACGGCCAGGGCAACGCCATCTATCTGGCCGAGCGCGACTGCTCCATGCAGCGTCGCCACCAGAAAGTGGTCGAAGAAGCGCCGGCGCCGGGCATCACCAGCGAAATGCGCCGCTACATCGGCGAGCGCTGCTCGAAAGCCTGTGTGGAAATCGGCTATCGCGGTGCGGGCACCTTCGAGTTCCTGTATGAAAACGGCGAGTTCTATTTCATCGAAATGAACACCCGTATTCAGGTAGAGCACCCGGTTACCGAAATGATCACCGGCGTGGATCTGATCAAAGAGCAGCTGCGCATCGCTGCCGGTCAGCCGCTGTCGATCAAACAGGAAGAAGTGAAGATCCACGGCCATGCGGTAGAATGCCGCATCAACGCCGAAGATCCGAACACCTTCCTGCCGAGCCCGGGCAAGATCACCCGCTTCCACGCGCCAGGCGGTTTCGGCGTGCGTTGGGAATCTCATATCTACGCCGGTTATACCGTACCGCCGTACTATGACTCCATGATCGGCAAACTGATCACCTACGGCGAAAACCGTGACGTGGCGATTGCCCGCATGAAAAACGCCCTGGCTGAACTGATCATCGACGGCATCAAAACCAACGTTGAGCTGCAGCAGAAGATCATGAACGACGAAAACTTCCAGCACGGTGGCACCAACATCCACTATCTGGAGAAGAAGCTGGGTCTGCAGGAAACCTAAGCAGGCACGCAGCATCGTCTGACGAAAGGCCGGTTAATCACCGGCCTTTTTCTTTGGCGCTGACGCCAGTAACGGCTTGGCAAAACGCCGTCATGCCGTAAAATTCCCTACCTTTGATGAATCCATCACCGTAAACCTATGGGAGACACGGATGGACAAACGCTTTATTCAGGCGCACCGCGAAGCGCGCTGGGCGCTGGGGCTGACGCTGCTCTACCTGCTGGCCTGGGGGCTGGCGGCCTACCTGCCGGACAGCGCCATCGGCGTCACCGGCCTGCCGCACTGGTTCGAAATGGCCTGCCTGCTGGTGCCGCTGCTGTTCATCGGCCTGTGCTGGCTGATGGTGCGCACGGTGTTCCGCGACATTTCGCTGGAGGACAGCGATGCAAACTGAAGTGATCCTGCCGCTGGTCGCCTACCTGTTGCTGGTGTTCGGCCTGTCGGTGTATGCCTATCGCCGCCGTCAGAACGGAAATTTCCTCAGCGAATACTTCCTCGGCAACCGCTCGATGGGCGGCTTTGTGCTGGCGATGACCTTGACCGCCACCTACATCAGCGCCAGTTCGTTTATCGGCGGGCCCGGCGCCGCCTACAAATACGGCCTGGGCTGGGTACTGCTGGCGATGATCCAACTGCCGGCGGTGTGGCTGTCGCTCGGCGTGCTGGGCAAGAAATTCGCCATCCTGGCGCGGCGCTACAACGCCATTACCCTCAATGACATGCTGTATGGCCGCTACCAAAGCCGCCTGTTGGTGTGGCTGGCCAGCCTCAGCCTGCTGGTGGCGTTCCTCGGCGCCATGACGGTGCAGTTCATCGGCGGCGCCCGCCTGTTGGAGACCGCCGCCGGCATTCCTTATGACACCGGCCTGCTGATCTTCGGCATCAGCATCGCGCTGTACACCGCCTTCGGCGGCTTCCGCGCCAGCGTGTTGAACGACGCCATGCAGGGGCTGGTGATGCTGCTTGGCACCGTGCTGCTGCTGGTGGCGGTGATCCATGCCGCCGGCGGACTGGACAGCGCAGTAAGCAAACTGCAGCAGATCGATCCGGCGCTGGTGTCGCCGCAGGGCGGCGATCAGATCCTCAGCCTGCCGTTTATGGCGTCATTCTGGATCCTGGTGTGCTTCGGGGTGATCGGCCTGCCGCACACCGCCGTGCGCTGCATCTCCTACAAGGACAGCAAGGCGGTGCATCGCGGCATTCTGCTCGGCACCGTGGTGGTGGCGGTGCTGATGTTCGGCATGCACTTGGCCGGCGCGCTCGGCCGCGCGGTATTGCCCGATCTCAAGATCCCCGATCAGGTGATCCCAACGCTGATGATCACCGTGCTGCCGCCGTACGCCGCCGGGATCTTTTTGGCGGCGCCGATGGCGGCGATCATGTCGACCATCAACGCCCAACTGCTGCAATCCTCCGCCACCATCATCAAGGATCTCTACCTGGGCGTGCGGCCGCAGCAGATCCACAACGAGCGATTGATCAAGCGCTTCTCCAGCCTGACCACGCTGATCCTCGGTCTGCTGGTGCTGCTGGCGGCCTGGCGGCCGCCTGAGATGATCATCTGGCTCAACCTGCTGGCTTTCGGCGGGCTGGAGGCGGTCTTCCTGTGGCCGCTGGTGCTGGGCCTGTATTGGGAACGCGCCAATGCACAGGGAGCGCTTAGCTCAATGGTGTCGGGTGCGGTATGCTATACGCTATTGGCCAGCTTCAACCTGCAACCGGCGGGGCTGCACCCTATCGTGCCTTCGCTGTTGCTCAGCCTGTTGGCGTTTTATCTCGGTAACGTCGTCGGCGAAAAGCGCCGGGCGGCGTCATCATTACCCTCTTGAAGAGAATTGCTATGCCTTGGATCCAACTCAAACTGAACACCACCGGCAGCCAGGCGGAAGACCTGAGCGACGCGCTGGTGGAAAGCGGCGCCGTGTCGGTGACCTTCCAGGACACCCACGACAATCCGGTGTTCGAACCCTTGCCGGGTGAAACCCTGCTGTGGGGCGATACCGATGTGATCGGCCTGTACGACGCCGAAACCGATATGGCCGAGGTGGTGGCGATGCTGGAACAGCACCCGCTGCTGGGCGCCGGTTTCCGCCACAAGATAGAACAGCTGGAAGACAAGGACTGGGAGCGCGAGTGGATGGACAACTTCCACCCGATGCGCTTCGGCGAGCGCTTGTGGATCTGCCCGAGCTGGCGTGACGTGCCCGATCCTGACGCGGTCAACGTGATGCTCGATCCGGGCCTGGCGTTTGGCACCGGCACCCACCCGACCACCGCGCTGTGCCTGCAGTGGCTGGACGGCCTCGATCTGGCCGGCAAAACCGTTATCGACTTCGGTTGCGGCTCCGGCATCCTGGCGATCGCCGCGCTGAAGCTGGGTGCGGCGCGCGCTATCGGCATCGACATCGATCCCCAGGCCATTCAGGCCAGCCGCGACAACGCGCAGCGTAACGGCGTTTCAGAGCGTCTGGAGCTGTATCTGCCGAAAGACCAGCCTGCCGACCTGCTGGCGGACGTGGTGGTCGCCAACATCCTCGCCGGCCCGCTGCGCGAGCTGGCGCCGCTGATCGGCTGTCTGCCGAAGGCCGGTGGCCATCTGGGGCTGTCCGGCGTGCTGGCCAGCCAGGCGAGCAGCGTAGCGGAAGCCTACGCAGAGAAGTTCACACTCAACCCGGTCGCCGAGCGCGAAGAGTGGTGCCGCATTACCGGTCGCCGCAAGTAAGCGTCACGGTATAGTGCCCCTCTCGTCCACCGGCCCTGCGCCGGTGGATTTTTTTTGTCCGGCGATCGGCCCTCGGGCGGCACAAAATTTTATGCAATTTTTCGCCGCTCAACGACGGATCGCCCTGAGAATGCGCCTTCCAGGCAGGCTATCCCGGCAAAAATAGCGGGCGAATGCAGATAATATCCTGCGCAAAGGCGAATATTTTGCCGCACACAAAATAAGCACTTTTCATCAACTTATTGTAAAATATATATAATATTTTTATGAATCGCCGCGTAGCGTATTTTTCGTCCTAATATCGGGCCAATTGGTTAAAGTTTGGCCTTTCATCTCGACGCAAAAATGCGTAATATACGCGCCCTTGCGGACACAGTATGGTCACTCTTTGTCTATGCGCATTGGACACCACCAGCTTACTAATTGCCTGATTGCGGCCCCGATGGCCGGTATTACAGATCGCCCGTTCAGAACCCTCTGTCATGCAATGGGTGCTGGGATGGCTGTATCCGAAATGCTCTCCTCCAACCCGGAGGTGTGGCGGACGGATAAGTCGCGTCTGCGTATGGTGCATAGCGATGAACCTGGGATCCGCTCCGTGCAAATTGCCGGATGCGATCCTGATGATATGGCCGCCGCCGCGCGTATCAACGTGGCCAGCGGCGCGCAGATCATCGACATCAACATGGGATGCCCGGCCAAAAAAGTGAACCGGAAGCTTGCCGGGTCCGCTTTGTTGCAGTACCCGGATCTGGTTAAACGGATCCTCCACGCGGTGGTCGACGCGGTGGATGTGCCGGTAACGCTGAAGATTCGCACCGGCTGGGCGCCAGAGCACCGTAACTGTGTAGAGATTGCCCAACTGGCCGAAGACTGTGGTATTCAGGCCCTGACGATTCACGGCCGAACCCGCGCCTGTCTGTTTAACGGCAACGCGGAATACGACAGCATTCGGGCAGTTAAGCAGAGTGTTTCCATTCCGATTATCGCGAATGGGGATATTACTGACCCGCATAAAGCCAGAGCAGTGCTCGACTACACCGGGGCCGATGCCCTGATGATAGGCCGCGCTGCTCAGGGGAGACCCTGGATCTTCCGGGAAATCCAGCATTATCTGGACACTGGGGAGTTGCTGCCGCCGATGCCGCTTGGCGAGGTGAAGCGCTTGTTGATTGGGCACATTCGGGAATTGCACGGCTTCTATGGCCAAGGCAAGGGATTCCGGATTGCTCGTAAGCACGTGTCCTGGTATCTCCAGGAACACGCTCCGAATGACCAGTTTCGGCGCACATTCAACGCCATAGAGGATGCCAGCGAACAGCTGGAGGCGTTGGAGGCATATTTCGAAAATCTTAGCGTAAAAAAAGAGCTGACAGAACTATGTTCGAACAACGCGTAAATTCTGACGTACTGACCGTTTCTACCGTTAACTCACAAGATCAGGTGACTCAAAAGCCTCTGCGTGACTCGGTTAAACAAGCACTGAAGAACTATTTTGCTCAACTGAACGGTCAAGACGTAAATGACCTGTATGAGCTGGTACTGGCTGAAGTTGAACAGCCACTGTTGGACATGGTGATGCAATACACCCGTGGCAACCAAACCCGCGCAGCCCTGATGATGGGCATCAACCGCGGCACGCTGCGTAAGAAGCTGAAAAAATACGGCATGAACTGATACTAGTCAGTTAACGTGTTGAAAAGGCGCTTTATCTCATTTGATAAGCGCCTTTTTCTTTGGGGCACGCCCGGTTTGCAGGCAATAAAAAAGGCCGCAACGCGGCCCTTGGGGTAAAAAGCGGAGACCTTACTCGGTCGCTTTGTTTTTGAGGCTTTCCGCCCCTTGCTTGGTCTTGTCCCAAGCCTTCTCCGTACCCTGTTTGGTGGAGTGCCAGGCTTTTTGCGAGCCTTCGCTCACTTTACTGCCAACGCTATCGCTCTTGCCTTCGGCGGCGTGCTTGGCTTTCAGCTTCAGCTCTTCACCCTTGTCCTGAGACTGGTGCAGCTTTTCTTTGGCGGTATCCGCCCCTTTATGCGCCTCAGCGACAACCTCGTTGCTGGCGTGAGCGGCGGTGTCGGTCGCGGTTTCAGCAGCGAACACCGGGGAAGCGAGCAGCAGTGCAGACAAGGCAATGATTGATTTCTTCATAAGTCCCTCTTTTCTCAGATACGTGCCATTCGTCATGAAACAAGATGGCATGAAACGCCCCTTGAACGATTTAAGAATAGGACTAAAACCAAAAAAATCGATATAAAATTTTATTACAAACAGTTTTATTGATTTTTTATGCCACTAAGCAGCATGAGCGGGGAAAGCGCACGAAAAAGTTAAATTTTTCCTGTCACAAAACTATAATTTGTACGAATTTTTAACATGCACTAACAGGGATGGATTCTATGGTTGCCGCGATCATTATCGGCATTTTTATCATCAGCTTCCTCTACGCACACTCCCGCGGCAAAGAGAAACAAAAGCTTACCCGTCAGCTGTTCGATCACTCCACGTTTATGGGGCCGATCAACATGTTTATGACCGGTTTCTCCCGTTTGCCCGCCAAACAGCCCTATTTCGACGAAAAAGGCTTCCCGGAGCTGCAGACGCTGACCGACAACTGGCAGACGATCCGCGAAGAAGCGGTGCGCCTGCAGGATCACATCAAAAAGGCGCAGTCGCACAACGATGCCGGCTTCAACACCTTCTTCAAACGCGGCTGGAAACGTTTCTATCTGAAATGGTACAGCGACAGTCATCCTTCGGCGCAGACGCTGTGTCCAAAAACCGTCGAGCTGCTCAACCGCATCCCGTCGGTCAAGGCGGCGATGTTCGCCGAGCTGCCGCCCGGCAGCCACCTGGGTAAACACCGCGATCCTTACGCCGGCTCGGTGCGCTATCACCTGGGGCTGATGACGCCCAACGACGATCGCTGCTTCATCGAAGTAGACGGCGAGCAGCACAGCTGGCGCGACGGCGAGGCGGTGATCTTCGACGAGACCTACGTGCACTGGGCGCAGAACGCCACCGATCAGACGCGCATCATTCTGTTTTGCGACGTCGAGCGGCCAATGAAATGGCGCTGGGCGCAGGCAGTCAACCACTGGGTCGGCGCTACGCTGATGTCGGCGGCCAGTTCGCCGAACGACGATCAGGACCGCACCGGCGGCATCAACCGCATCTTCAAATACGTCAACGCGGTGCGCGATGCCGGCCAACGCCTGAAAGCGCGCAACCGCCGCGGTTACTACCTGCTGAAATGGCTGGTGATCGCCGCGATCTTCGCCGCGATTATCATTCCCAGCCTGTAAAACGCGCCAATCCTCAACTCAGGGGCAACGCGAATGAGAATATTCGCATGCCCCTCTTCCGCCACACCCCGTACCCTGTGTTAGCATAAGCATTCCTAGAGCCGCCTCCGCTGGCCAACAGCTATCCCTCCGAAGCCTGATAGCAGCGCAAACCGCCCTTCGAATGTAAATGTTTAGTCAATTATGGAATTCCGACTAAACCCTGGCCGTACCCGGGTGTCTGAGTAGTCGTATCGCTATCGAGTGGAACCTTTATGCGTTACAGCTTGCTGCCCCTTTTAACGTATAAAACGAGTTTCTATGAAATCAGCCAAAGCATTTCAACTGGCCTTGCTGCACCCGCGCTACTGGCTAACCTGGTTCGGCCTCGCTCTGCTGTTCCTGCTGGTACAGCTCCCCTATCCGCTGCTCTACCGTCTGGGGGTGTGGATGGGACGCACCTCGATGCGTTTTCTCAAGCGCCGCGTCACCATCACCCGTCGCAACCTCGAGCTGTGCTTCCCCGAGATGGACGAAGCGCAGCGCGAGCGCAAAGTGGTGGGCAATTTCGAATCCCTCGGCATGGGCCTGCTGGAAACCGGCATGGCCTGGTTCTGGTCAGATAAACGCGTCAAGCGCTGGTTCAACGTCTCCGGCATCAACCACCTCAAAATGGCGCAGCGCGACGATCGCGGCGTGCTGGTGATCGGCGTGCATTTTATGTCGCTGGAGCTGGGCGGCCGGGCGATGGGCCTGTGTCAGCCGATGATGGCGATGTACCGTCCGCATAACAACAAGGCGATGGAATGGGCGCAGACCAAAGGCCGCATGCGTTCCAACAAGGCGATGATCGATCGCAAGGATTTGCGCGGCATGGTGCATGCGCTCAAGCGCGGCGAGGCGGTGTGGTTCGCGCCGGATCAGGACTACGGCCCGCGCGGCAGCGTATTCGCGCCGCTGTTCGCCGTCGATAAGGCCGCCACCACCAGCGGCACCTTCATGCTGGCGCGCATGGCCAACCCGGCGCTGGTGCCGGTGGTGCTGATCCGCCGCGAAGGCGGCCGCGGCTACGACCTGCTGATCCAACCGGCTCTGGAAGACTATCCGCTCAGCGATGAACAGGCGGCGGCGGCTTACATGAACAAAGTGATCGAGAAAGAGATCATGCGGGCGCCGGAGCAATACATGTGGCTGCACCGCCGTTTCAAAACCCGACCGGCTGGCGCGCCCTCGCTGTACTGACCCTCTTTTTTTCAGCCCGGCCAACGCCGGGCTTTTTTGTGCGCCGCGTTTAAAAAATCTGCGGCTCGGGATCCCGCTTTCCTGTAATCTCCTTTTTTACCCGCACAGGAAAGGAAATGATGAAAGCTCAAGTCCGCATTGCTCTGGTCGGTGATTACAACCCGCAAGCCGTGGCCCACCAGGCTATCCCCGTGGCGATCCAGCTCACCGCCGCCCACCTCGACATCGACGTTCAGCCCCAGTGGCTCCCGACCGAAACCCTGACTTCCCCCGACGCGCTGCAAGATTTCGACGCCATCTGGGTGGTGCCGGGCAGCCCGTATCGTCACGACGACGGCGCCTTTATGGCGATCCGTCATGCGCGGGAAAACGACGTGCCGTTCCTCGGCTCCTGCGGCGGTTTTCAATACGCCATCGTCGAATACGCCCGCAATGTGATGGGCTGGCACGACGCCGGTCATGCGGAAACCGACAGCGGTGGCCGGCTGGTGATCGCCCCATTGAGCTGCTCACTGGTGGAAAAAACCGGCGACATCGTTTTTCAGCCTGACACCCGCGTCGCGCAGGCCTACGGCAGCCTGAACGCCCATGAAGGCTACCACTGCAACTTCGGCGTGAATCCGGACTTCGTCGCCGATCTGCAGCGCTTCCCGCTGATCATCAGCGGCCACGATGCCGAAGGCGACGTGCGCGCCATCGAACTGCCGGGCCGGCGTTTTTACGCCGCCACGCTGTTCCAGTCGGAACGCGCCGCGCTGCGCGGCGAGCTTTCACCGCTGGTGGTGGAACTCGTCAAAGCCGCCGCCAACGGGTAAAGCGCGATGAACCAAAAAAAAGCCCTCTTGCGAGGGCTTCACATATAAATAACGCGGTCAGTGCCGGATGAGCGCATTCAGCACGGCGCTGATGCGCTTTCCTAACCCGCGCCGGTTCGCGGCTTCCGACATCATGGTGACATGATCGCCATCGACCAAATTAACCGTTACCGCCGACGCCGGCAAATGCCCCTCCCAGCCGAGTGCCGAGCCGTCACGGCGGTTGTAACCCGCCGGCTTGATGCGCTGCCAGTAGGCTTCCAGATCGTCGTTCAGCAAGCCGGGCATCTCCTCCACCGCTTTAAACAGGTGCAGATTAAGGCCGAGCGGCCGGATGACGCTGGCGCCGACCAGGGTCGCATAGTGATAACGCTTGTGCCATAACGCGGCTTCCTTCAGCGGATCGTCGAGGAAAGTGCTGATGCCCTGGCCGTGCAGCACGGCCAGCGCCTCCTCCACCGACAGCGACTGCAGGCGAGCGAACAGCGCAGTCTCCAGCGTCGGATGTTCCACCTCCAGCCAACTGAGGAACAGCTGCGTCGCATCGCGCATAGCCTGCTGCGGCCGCATGGTGTCGAGCAGGCCCACCAGCGCCACCTCTTCCCCCTCCGCCTGCAGCCGTTCCGCCACCATGTAGGTCAAGATCCCGCCCGAAGAGTAACCGAACAGGTGGTAAGGCCCGCTGGCTTGCGTCTGTCGGATGACACCGGCAACGATCTCCGCCATCGTCTCCATCGTTGCCGGCGGCGCGTCGGTCATCGCTGGCCACGGCACGGCATAAATCGGGAACTCCGCATCGATCTCTTTGGCTATCTCATAAACATAGGAGTGATCGCCATAACCGGTCGGCATGAAGAAGACCGGCAGGCGCTGGCCGCTGCGGCGAGCCGGCAATGCCTTGAGCGGTTTTTCGCCCATGCGCTGCTCGACATGCGCCGCCAGATCCGCCAACACCGGGTGATCAAAGATCGCCTGTACCTGCAGTGCAATTCCCCACTGCTGCGCCAGACTCGCCTGGCGTACCGCCAACAGCGAGTGGCCGCCCAGTTCGAAGAAGTTGTCGTGCCTGCCAATCTGCGGCAGCCCCAGCAGCTCCGCCCACACCTGCGCCAACAGCGTTTCAGTATCGCCGCGCGGCGCTTCGTAGACTTCGCCAGCGGCGGCGGCCATCTCCGGCGCCGGCAGAGCCCGCCGGTCAATCTTGCCGTTTGGCGTCAGCGGCATCGCCGCCAGCCAGACAAAGGCCGCAGGCAGCATATAGTCCGGCAGCTGCGCCGCCAGGTGCTGGCGCAATTCACCGGCCAACCCGTCGCTCGCCACGTCCTCACGCACGCTGATCCAGGCGATCAACCGCGTATCCACACCGACGCAGTGGGCATCGACCACCGCTTCGTTCACCGCAGGGTGCGCCGCCAGGCGCGCCTCGATCTCTCCCATCTCGATGCGGAAGCCGCGAATTTTCACCTGACGATCGTTGCGTCGCTGATACTCGAGATTGCCGTCCGCCCGATAGCGCACCAGGTCGCCGGTGCGATACATTCGCCCACCCGGATTGAACGGATCGTTCAGGAAGCGCTCTGCGGTCAGTTCCGGCCGGTTGAGGTACCCCAGCGCCACGCCGACACCGCCGATATACAGTTCGCCGGTAACGCCCAGCGGCGCCGGTCGGCCGCGCGCATCCAGTACATAGGCGCAGGTGTTGCCGATCGGTTTGCCAATCGGCAAGCGCGTTGCGCCTTGCACATCGACGATCGTCGCCGTCGTCGCGAAGGTGGTCGCCTCCGTCGGGCCATAGGCGTGGATCACCTGTACCGGCCCCGCTTCCTGCAGCAGACGTTCGAAGGCGCGCGGTTCCTCTTTTTCCCCGCCGCAGATCAGATAGCGCAGCTGAGCCAGCGTCGCGCCCATGCTGTACACATACTGATTGAACAACGCGGTCGTCAGGAACAACGTCGTCACGCGATGTTGCGTCAATGCGGCGCTCAAACGCGCTGCATCCATCACGGTTTCCGCCGGGATCACCACCAGTTCGCCGCCGTTCAACAGCGCCGCCCACACCTCCATCGTCGCGGCGTCGAAGGCCGGGTTAGCGGCATAAGCCACCCGTTCGGTCGCATCGAACGCCGCATAACGGTTGTTGATCACCAACCGAGTGATGCCCTGGTGCGGCGTCATCACGCCTTTCGGCAGCCCTGTGGAGCCGGACGTGTACATAATGTACGCCACCTCACCGCTCGATAGCGCCAGCGCCGGGTCGTTCTCGTCACCGCCTGGGACCTCCGGCCGCAGCAGCGGCAAGGTATCCCCATCCATCGCTTCACCGACGATAAGGCGCACGTCGCTGTCCTCCAGGATCCACTGCTGACGTGCCGCCGGCAGTTGCGGGTCGATAGGTACATACACCGCGCCGGCTTTGAAGATCGCCAGTTGCGTCGCCACCAGATCGATGCTGCGCGTCAGACGCGTCGCCACGCGCTCGCCCGGTTGAATGCCGTGAGCGATCAGAGCATGCGCCAACCGATTAGCCTGGGCGTTCAACGCCGCATAGCCGATCCGACGGTCGCCTTGCACGATCGCGACAGCCTGCGGCGCACGCTGCGCCTGGCGTTCAAACAGCTGATGCACGCAAAGCTCTGCCGGATAAGGCGCCGTCGTCTGATTCCATTCCTCCAGCAGCAACCGGCGCTCAGACGGCGGCAGGATCTCCAGCTCGCTCGCCGGCAGGGTCGGCTGACTTTCCAACGCCTGCGCCAATGAGGCCAACGCCTGTTGCATATAGCCGCAGATCCTCGCCGCCGGCACCGGTTCGCTGACCTGCGCCGTCAGCCCCAGAGAGTCGCCGCCATCTTCCACCGACAGGACGAACGGATAGTTGGTGCGCTCCTGCGCGCTCAATAGCGTCATACCTTCCGGCAACACCAGCTCGCTGCCGTTGTTATGGCGATAGTTGAGCAACGCGCTGAACAGCGGCATCCCCGCCGCCACGCCGCTGCAGCTCTGTGCCAGCGCCAGCGGCGCGTGCTCATGATGCAGCAACCCGCTCAGCCGCGCGTGGGTCTGGCGCGCCGCCGTCGCCACATCGTCATCGCCGATGTCGAGGCGCAGCGGCAACGTATTGATAAACAGCCCCATCGCGCGCTCGGCGCCTTCCCCCGCCTGCATCCGCCCCAGCAGCACTGTGCCGAACACCACGCGGTCGTCGCCGCTGGTGCGGGCCAAGACCTGCGCCCAGGCCAAATGGCACAGGCTGGCCAGGCTCACGCCCAGCCGTTTGGCCTGATGCCGCAGACGTTCGTTCAGTGCCTTGTCGATGGGCTGGTGCGCCGTGGTGACGCCCTTGCCGTCGCCGCGCACGTTGCCGAGCCCGAACGGCAGCACCGGCTCTTCGATGTCCGCCAGCATGGTGCGGAAGAAGGTTTCATGCTCTTGCGCGCTGACGCTCAAACGCGCCTGCGCCACCGCATTGCGGAACGGTGGTGCGGCCCTCAGCTCAGCACCTTTGCCGGCGAGGATCGCGGCGATCTCTTCCTCGATCAATGCCGCCGTGGAATGGTCCCCCACCAGATGGTGCCATTGCTGCAGCATCCACCAGCCGCCATCGCTATCTTGCGCCACCACCACGTTCAGCAACGGTGCACGGCTAAGATCCAGGCGCGCATGCTGCGGATCGAAGCGTGCCAGCAGTTGCTCGCCAATCGCCCCCTGCGCCGGATCGAGCGTCAGCTCAGTCCACGGCAGCGCGGCGGCGCGCCAAACGACCTGTACCGGCTCGCGGATCGCCTCACTGATGAACGCCGTGCGCAGAATATCGTGACGATCGATCACCTGTTGCATCGCAGTCCGCCAACGATCCAGACGCTCGCGGTTCTCAAAGCGCAGCAGCGTTGACAACAGGTACGGATCGCCCCGCTCCGCCAACAGGTGGTGGAACAGAATCCCCTCCTGCAACGGCGACAGCGCATAGATATCCTGCACGTTGGCCACGCCGCCCGGCACGCGCGCCACGATGCTGTCGATCTCAACCTGGTCCAGCGAAGCCAGTGGCAACAGCTCAGGCGTAATGCGCTCGCTATCCGGCCGCAGCAGGTTCTCAGGGATCTCGATTTCGCAGCGCGCCTCCAGCGCCTCCGCCAGCGAGGCCAACGTCGGAGCGGTAAACAGCGTCTGCACGTTCGCCGTCAGGCCGCAGCGACGCAGCTCTGCGATCAGTTTCACAGCCAGCAGCGAATGCCCGCCCAGCTCGAAGAAATTGTCGTGTCGGCCGACATTCGGCAGACCGAGCAATTCGCCCCAGATCGCCGCCAACAGGGTTTCCGTCTCTCCCAGAGGCGCTTCATAACCCACGCGCGCAAAGTCGTCGGCCTGCGGCGCCGGCAGCGCGCGGCGATCCACTTTGCCATTCGGGGTCAACGGCAAGTCGGCTAGCATCAGACAGGCCGCCGGCACCATGTAGTCCGGCAGCTGCGCCGCCAAATGCCGCCGCAGCTCGTCTGTCAGCTCGCGGCCCTCGGCCTCGGCTTGCGGAACGATCCAGGCGATCAATGCAGGATGCGCGCCACGCACGTCTACCACCGCTTCGCGCACCGCCGGGTGCGTTTCCAGCAGGACTTCAATCTCGCTGCACTCGATGCGGAAGCCGCGGATCTTCACCTGCTGATCGTTGCGCCCGCAGTAATCGAGGTTGCCGTCCGACAGATAGCGCGCCAAATCGCCGGTGCGATACATGCGGCCCCCCTCGTTGAACGGATCCGCCAGGAAACGCTCGGCCGTGAGATCTTCGCGATTCAGGTACCCCAGCGCCACGCCCACGCCGCCGATATACAGCTCGCCAATCGCGCCCAGCGGCACCGGCTGACGGTGTTCGTCCAGCAGATACACCCGCGTATTGCCGATCGGCCGGCCAATCGGCAGACGGTGCCGCCCCGCCGCCACGGTAATGTGCGCCGAGGTGGCGGCAGTGGTGGCTTCCGTCGGGCCGTAGCCATTGATCAGCTGCACCCGGCCGCCCTCCCTCAGCACCCGGGTATAGGCATGAGGATCCGCCGCTTCGCCGCCGCTGATCAAGTATTTCAGCCCCGCCAACGTCGCGGGGATGCTGTGCGCATGCTGATTGAACAGCGAGGTCGGCAGCACCAGCACCGTAATCGCCTGGCGCGTCAGCAAATCGGCGAACGCCGAGGCGTCCAGCAAGACCGCCGGCGGCACCACCACCAGCGCGGCACCGTTCAGCAAAGCACCCCACACTTCCATCGTCGCCGGATCGAACGCCGGGTTGATGGCGAAAGCGATGCGATCCGAGTCGCTGAACTCCGCATAACCGTTATTGATCACCAGTCGGTTGATCCCCTGATGCGGCACCATCACGCCTTTCGGCTTACCGGTTGAGCCGGAGGTGTACATGATGTAGGCCAGATCCAGACTGTCGCTCGCCAATATCGGCGCGCCGGACGGCAGATCCGCGTCGTCGCTGTGAGGCAGACGGGCGACACCGACGCCGATCTGCGCGTCGTCCTCGCCGCCGTTCAGCAGCAGCACCGCGCCGCTGTCGGCGATGATCCAGTTTTGCCGGCCGGCCGGCAGCAGCGGATCAACCGGCACATAGGCCGCGCCGGCTTTTAGGATCGCCAATTGGGCGATCACCAGGGCGGCGCAGCGCTCAAACCGGACCGCCACCCGCTGGCCGGGCTCCACGCCCGCCTTAATCAGGCGCCAGGCCAGCCGATTGGCGCGCTCCGCCAACTGCTCATAGCGGATAAGCTGCTCGCCATCGATCAACGCCGTCGCCTGCGGCGTGCGCCGCGCCTGCTCGTCGAACAGCTGATGCACGCACGCCTGCGCCGGATACGCCCGTTCGGTGCGGTTCCACTCGTGCAGCAGCAGCTGGCGTTCGGCCGCAGGCAGCAGATCGACGCACGCCGCCGGCTGGTCAAGATCCGCCGCCATCGCTCGCAGCGCCTGCTGCAGATACGCGCCGTAGCGCGCCGCCGTGTCGCGATCGAACAAGGCGCTGGCGTAATTCAACGAGCCGACAATGCCGCTGCCGCTTTCCGCCAACTCAAGCGTCATGTCGAATTTCGCGACGTCATAGTTCAGCCCCGCATCCGTCGTTTGCAGGCCCGGCAATGCGATATCGCGCACCGAGCCGTCCTGCCAGGCCAGCATCACCTGGAACAGCGGCGTCGCGTCCAGCTGGCGCGGCGGATTGACCACCTCCACCACCTGTTCAAACGGCAGATCGCCGTTTTCCCGCGCCGCCAATACCGTCTCGCGCACGCGTTCGAGCAAGATTCTCAGCGTCGGCTCACCGCGCAGATCGACATGCATCGCCAGCGTGCTAACGAAGAAGCCGGCCAGCGGTTCGATTTCCAGCCTGCTGCGGTTGGCCTCCGGGGTGCCAATCACCACCTGCGGTTGGCCGGCCATGCGGGACAACACCAAACTCCAGGCGGCCAGCACCGTCATGAACAGCGTGCCGCCGTATTGGCGGCTCAACCGCCGCAGCGCGTCGGTGAGCGCCGCGTCGATAACCAGAGGCACCTCGCCGCCGGCGAACGACTGCATCGCCGGACGTGGCCGATCGGTCGGCAGCGTCAGCAGCGCCGGCACATCGCCCAGCGTCTGGCGCCAGAACGCCGCCTGCTCGGCCAACCGTTCCTGCGTCAGCCACTGGCGCTGCCAAACGGCATAATCGACATAGTGCACCACCAGCGGCGGCAGCGGAGACGGTTCACCGCGTTGGAAGGCACCATACAGTGCGCTCAACTCCCGCATCAGAATCCCGGTAGACCAGCCGTCGGAAACGATATGGTGGCAGGTCAGCAGGAACAGATGCCGCCGCTCGCTCACTTGCAGCAAGCAGGCCCGCACCAGCGGCCCCCGTTCCAGATCGAACGGCGCTTTCATCGCCGTTTCGGCCAACGCGTGCAAACGTTGCTCCGCATGACGCTCGCCGCGCAAGTCGTGATGTGCCAGCGGCATGGCCGCCTCCGGCAAGATCCGCACCTGAGGTTGCCCATCCTGGCAAACAAACACGCTGCGCAAGGCTTCGTGGCGGGCATACAGCGCGTCGAGGCTGCGTTGGAACGCCGGCGCATCCAGGTCGCCGTCAAGGCGCAACGCCAGCGGGATATGGTAAGTCTCGCCGATCCCACCCATTTGGCTCAGGAACCACAGCCGCTGCTGGGCAAACGACAACGGCAATGCGTCGTGACGTGGGGTCGGCACGATGGCCGTCGGCTGCGCCGCCCCCTCCCGTTCCAGCCACTGCGCCAACGCCTGCAACACCGGCGCGGCGAACAGCGCCGACAGCGGCAGCCGCCAGCCGGCCTGCTGCACCCGATTGGCCAACTGTACCGCCAACAGCGAATGTCCGCCCAGGGCGAAGAAATCATCATGACGCCCGACGCGTTCAACATTCAGCAACTGACGCCAGATGGACGCCAGCAGGCGTTCTCGTTCATTGGCCGGCGCTTCATAAACGGCGCGCGCGGCGGCCCCCAGCTCAGGCGCCGGCAGCGCGCGTTTGTCCAGTTTGCCGTTGGTGGTCAGCGGCAACGCGTCCAGCCACACAAAGGCCGTCGGCACCATATAGTCCGGCAGGCGGCCGGCCAGATGCTGGCGCAGCCGCAGCGCCAGCGTTTCCCGATCTCCCCCTTCGCCCGGCACCGCCCAGGCCACCAAACGTTTGTCGCCGCCGTTGTCCTGCCAGGCGTCAACCGTCACGCTGCGGACCTCAGGATGGTCCAGCAGCGCCGCCTCCACCTCACCGCACTCAATGCGGAAACCGCGAATTTTCACCTGCTGGTCGTTGCGCCCCAGATACTCCAGCTCACCGTTCGGCAGATAGCGCGCCAGATCGCCGGCACGATACATCCGTTCTCCCGCCACGAAAGGATCGTCGAGGAAACGTTGCGCATTCAGCTCCGGCCGATTCAGATAGCCGCGCGCCACGCCCAGCCCGCCGACATACAGCTCACCCACTGCGCCCTGCGCCACCGGCTGACCGTGTTCGTCAAGCAGATACAGGCGCAGATCCGGGATGCGGCGGCCGATCGGGCTGCCGCTGCCGGTGATGTCCGCCGGAGACATTTCCCGGTAGGTGACGTGCACCGTCGTTTCCGTTATGCCGTACATATTGATTAACCGCGGCGCGTCCGGCCGATTACGGGCATACCACGGCGCCAGATCGGCCGGATTCAGCATTTCGCCGCCGAAGACGATGTAGCGCAGCCGATGCGGCGTGTCGTCCTGAGCCTGAATGAACGCTTTAAAGGCGCTTGGCGTCTGATTCAGCACTGTCACGCCCTGGTGACAAACCAGCTGATAGAACGCGGGGGCGGAGCGCGCCGTTTCCTGCGGCACGATCACCAACCGGCCGCCGTGGCGCCACGCGCCCCAGATTTCCCATACCGAGAAATCGAAGGCGAACGAGTGGAACAGACACCAGACATCCCCGGCGTCAAAGCCGAACCCGGCGTCGGTCGCGGTAAACAGGCGCTCAACCTGACGGTGTTCCACCATCACGCCTTTCGGCTTACCGGTCGATCCGGAGGTATAGATCACATAGGCCAGATTGGCCGCCGTCAGCCCCGCAACCTGCGGATTGGCGGCCTCAGCACCCCAGTCCTCCTCGAGCGCCATCGTCGGCACATCGGCCCCGCTCAGCGCCGAGCGCCCTGCGGCGTCGGCCAGCAGCAACACCGGCTGGGCATCGTGTAAAATGTACTCCAAACGTTCGCCGGTATAAGCCGGATCGAGCGGCACATAGGCGCCGCCCGCTTTCAGGATCGCCAGCAATCCGACCAGCATCGGCGTGCCGCGCTCCGCACACAGCGCCACCAGACGATCGGGCCCGACGCCGCGCGCGATCAACACCTGGGCCAACGCGTTGGCTCGTTCATTGAGCGCCCGATAGCTGAGGCGTTCTTCTCCGCACACCGCGGCGATCGCCTCTGGCGTGCGCAGCGCCAGCCGCTCCAAGTGATGGTGCGGGCAGAGATCCGCCTGCGGTTCGTCCGGTGTCCGGTTCCAGCCATGCAACAACCGCTGTCGTTCGTTCTGCGGCAACAGCGCAAGCTGCGAAACCGGCTGCGGCGCCGCCAACGCGATGCTTTGCAACACCTGACGCAGATAGATCCCGTAGCGCTCGGCGGTTTCACGATCGAACAGCGCCGTGGCGTAATACAGCGAACCGGCGATCTCTTCGCCGATCTCGGTCAGATCCAGCGTCATGTCATATTTCGCCGCGGCATAGCCGGCATCGATCGCTTCCGCCTGCAGCCCCGGCAGGCCGATGTCGTGCACCGAACCGTCCTGCCAGCTCAGCATCACCTGGAACAGCGGAGTATGGCCGCGATGACGCGGCGGGTTCACCTGTTCAACCACCTGCTCGAAAGGCAGATCGCCATGATCGCGCGCCGCCAGCAGTGTATCGCGCACGCGCAGCGCCAACGTCGGCAAATCCGGATCGTCGGACAGATCGATGCGCAGCGCCAGGGTGCTGACGAAGAAGCCGATCATCGGTTCCGTTTCCAGCCGGCGGCGGTTGGCCTCCGGCGTGCCGATCACCAGATCGCGCTGCCCCGACAAGCGGGACAGCACGACGCTCCACGCCGTCAGCAGCGTGATGAACAGCGTGCACCCCTGACGCAGGCTGAATTGCCTCAGCGCCGCGGTCAGCTCGGCATCGAGCGAGATCGCCACCCGATCCCCGGCGAATGACTGCACCGCCGGGCGAGGGCGGTCGGTCGGCAGCGTCAACAGCGCCGGCGCATCGCCCAGCGTCTGGCGCCAATAATCGGCCTGCTTCGACAACCGCGCCGGCTGCAGCCATTGCCGCTGCCAGTGGGCGTAATCCGCGTACTGCAACGCCAGCGGCGGCAGCGGCGACGGTTCGTCGCGACACAACGCGCCGTACAGCGCGCCCAGCTCCCGCAGCAGGATGCCGTTCGACCAGCCATCAGAAATGATGTGGTGACAGGTCAGCGCGAACAGCTGTTCATCGTCGCTCAGCCGGATGAGGCAGGTGCGCAGCAGCGGGCCGCCGGCCAGATCGAAGGGCGCCGCGACCTCTTCCCGCATCAACGCGGCGGCGCGCGCCTGCGCATCCGCGACGCCGCGCAGATCGTGGATCGTCAGCGGCAAACCGGCGACCGGCAAAATGAGCGCCTGCGGCTGGCCGTCGCGGCTGATGAAAACAGTGCGCAACGCGTCGTGGCGCGCATAAAGCGCGTCGAGGCTGCTCTGCCAGGCGTCCAGATTCAGCGGTCCACGCAACCGCAGCGCCAGCGGCATGTGGTAAATTTCGCTCATGCCGTCCAGCTGGGTCAGGAACCACAGGCGCTGCTGAGCGAACGACAGCGGTAAGGCCGCATCGCGCGGCGCAGGCAGAATCGGCGGCAGGCTTTCCGCCTGCGTGATCTGGCGCGCCAGCGCCTGCAGAACCGGGTTGGCGAACAGCGCCTGCAGCGACAGCGGCAACCCGCTTTGCTGCAGGCGGTTGGCCAAACGCACCGCCAACAACGAATGGCCACCCAGGGCGAAGAAGCTGTCGTTGCGGCCAACCTGAACCACGCCCAGCAGTTCTTCCCACAGCACCGCCAGACGCTGCTCAACGTCCCCCTGCGGCGCCTCGTAAGCTTCACGACGATAGGCCTCGCCCGACGGGTCGGGCAATGCGCGGCGATCGAGCTTGCCGTTTGGCGACAGGGGCAGCCTCTCCAGCAGCACGCAGGCGGCCGGTACCATGTAATCCGGCAGTTTGTCGGCCAGATGCCGACGCAGCGTCTCCGCCAGCGACGCCTCCTCGGCGCCCTGCTGCGGCACCACCCAGGCGATCAGGCGTTTTTCACCGCCGTCGCCGCCGCGCGCATCCACCACGGCTTCGCGCACCTGAGGATGCGCGGCCAGCGCCGCCTCTATCTCGCCGCATTCGATACGGAAACCGCGGATCTTCACCTGCTGATCGTTGCGGCCCAGATACTCGATATTGCCGTCCGGCAGGTAGCGAGCCACGTCGCCGGTGCGGTACATGCGGCCGCCGTGACCGGCATCGAACGGATCGGCCAGGAAGCGCTCCGCCGTCAGTTCAGGCCGGTTGAAATAGCCGCGCGCTACCTGGATGCCGCCGATATACAGCTCGCCAACCGCCCCCAGCGGCACCGGCTGCCCTTGTTCATCAAGCAAATAGATCCGCGTATTGGCCACCGGCCGCCCAATGGGCACCGACACCAGCCCGGGTTGGCGGGTGCAGTGCCATGCGGTCACGTCCACCGCCGCTTCGGTCGGACCATAGAGGTTATGCAACTCGACATGCGGCATCTGACGGTAGAACTCCGCCACCAGCGAGGCGGGCAGCGCCTCGCCGCTGCACATGACGCGCGCCACCTGCCCACAGCGGCGGCTCGCGCCTCCATACAGCAGAAAGCTTTGCAGCATCGACGGCACAAAGTGCAGCGTTGTCACGCCATACTGTTCAATGGCGCGGCTCAGGTACTCCGGATCCTTGTGGCCTTCCGGGCGCGCCATCGCCAGACGTGCGCCATACATCAACGGCCAGAAGAATTCCCACACCGAGACGTCGAAGCCGAACGGCGTTTTCTGCAGCACCGTATCCGCCGGCGTCAATCCATAAGCCTCCTGCATCCAGATCAGGCGGTTAACGATGCCGCGATGCTCATTCATCGCGCCTTTCGGTTTTCCGGTCGAGCCGGAGGTATAAATCACGTAGGCCAAATGATTGGGCTGCGCGCGCGGCGCCGGGTTATCGGCTTTCAGATCGTCCGGCAACGGTTCTTCCAGCGCCAGTAGCGGCACCGCGTGTTCGCCCAGCGCCGCGCGGCCGGCGGCGTCCGCCAGCAGCAGCACCGGATCGGCGTCCTGCAGGATATATTGCAGACGTTCGCCCGGATAAGCCGGATCCAGCGGTACATAGGCGCCGCCGGCCTTGAGGATACCGAACAATGCCGCCACCATCGCCAGACTGCGCTCGGCGCATACCGCCACGCGGCAATCCGGCCCGACGCCGCGCTGTATCAGCGCGTGCGCCAGGCGATTGGCCTGCGCATTCAGTTGGGCGTAGCTCAGTTCGGCGTCGCCGCAGACCAGCGCCACGGCGTCCGGCGTGCGGCGCACCTGCGCTTCAAACAACGCATGCAGGCAGACATCCTGCGGGTAAGGCTGCGCCGTTGCGTTCCAGCCGTTGATCAGCAAAGCGTACTCGTCGTCCGGCAAAATCGACAGTTCACGCACCGGCATTTCTGGCGTGTGTTCCAGCGCATTCACCAGAGCGGTCAATGCCTGTTGCATATAGCGGCACACCCGCGCGGCTTCGATAGGCTCGATGACCTGCGCCGTCAACGCCAGCGAGTCCATGCCGTCGTCCACCGACAGCACGAACGGATAGTTGGTGCGTTCGTCCGCGCCGATCAGACTGACCCCTTCCGGCAGCGCCAATTCTTCCCCGTCGTTGTGACGGTAGTTCAGCAGCGCACTGAACAGCGGTGCGCCGCTGTTCACGCCGCTGCAGCGCTGCGCCAACGCCAGCGAGGCGTGCTCATGCGCCAGCAAGCCGCTCAGGCGCGCATGCGCCTGCCGCACCGACGCCTCAACGCTGCGCCCGTCCATATCCAGCCGCAGCGGCAGCGTATTGATGAATAGCCCCAGAGCCCGGTCGGCGCCTTCGCCCGACTCCATGCGGCCCAGCAGCACCGTGCCGAACACCACGGCATCACGCCCACTGGTGCGCGCCAGCACCTGCGCCCAGGCCAGATGGCACAGGCTGGCCAGGCTGACGCCCAATCGCTTCGCCTGTCGACGCAGGCCAGCATTCAGCGCAGGCGCCAACGCCAGACGGCCGGTATTGGCGCACTGTCCGTCGCCGTGTACGTTGCCGAGCCCGAACGGCAGCACCGGTTCGTCGATATCCGCCAGCATGCCGCAGAAGAAACGCTCATGTTCCTGTTCGCTGAGCCCCAAACGCGCTTGCGCCACCGCATTGCGGAACGGCTGCGCGCAGGCCAGCGTATCGCCGCGTCCGGCCAGAATGGCGTTAACTTCTTCTCCCATCATCGCCAGCGTCGAGTGGTCGCCAATCAGGTGGTGCCACTGCTGCAAGACGTACCAGCTGCCGTCGCTCTCTTCGGCGATAACGTAATACAGCAGCGGCGCACGCGTCAGATCCTGCCGGATCCGCCGGGGATCGAAACGCGCTTCCAGCTGACGGCCGATCGGCCCCTCGGCCGGATCCAGCGCCAGCTCGATCACCGCTAAACGCGCCCGACGCCAGACAACCTGTACCGGCTCGGACAACCCCGCGCCGACAAAAGCCGTGCGCAAAATGTCATGACGATCCACCACCTGCTGCATCGCCGCCAGCCAGCGATCGAAACGCGCCCGGCTGTCGAAACGCAGCAATGCCGATAACAGGTAGGGATCGCCCTCTTCCGCCAGCATATGGTGGAACAAGATGCCTTCCTGCAACGGGGAGAGGGCGTAGATATCCTGTACGTTGTCGATGCCGCCCTCCACGCCGTCGACGATCTGATCGATCTCCGCCTGAGTCAGATCGGCCAGCGGCAACATCTGCGGCGTGATTGCGCGGCAACCCGGCGCAATCCGATTTTCCGGCACCTTAATCCGCTGCTGCGACACCAGCGTTTGCGCCAGAGCCGACAGCGTTGGCGTGGAGAACAGCGCCTGAACGCTCGCCGACAGCCCGACCTGGCGCAGCTGCGCCATCAGCTTCACCGCCAGCAGCGAATGACCGCCCAACTCGAAGAAGTTGTCATGACGCCCCACGCGTTCAACGCTCAGCAACCCCTGCCAGATCTGAGCCAGCAGCGTTTCGGTTTCCCCCTGCGGCTCGACATAGTTTTCACGCATGGCGGCATCCGGTGCCGGCAGCGCGCGCCGATCCAGTTTGCCGTTCGGCGACAGTGGCAACGCCTCCAGCCACACAAAGGCCGTCGGCACCATATAATCCGGCAGCGCTGCAGCGAGCGCCCGGCGCAGCGTCTGCGCCAGCGCCTCGCGTTCCGCTTCCGGCTGCGGCACGACCCAGGCCACCAGACGTTTGTCGCCTTCGCCATCAGTGAGCGCATCCACCACCGCGTCGCGCACGGCGGCATGCATAGCCAGCTGCGATTCGATTTCACCGCATTCAATGCGGAAGCCGCGAATTTTTACCTGCAGATCGTTGCGGCCCAGATACTCCAGGCTGCCGTCCGGCATATAGCGCGCCAGATCGCCGGTGCGGTACATGCGGCCACCCGGCGCGAAAGGATCGGCCAGGAAACGCTCCGCCGTCAGCGCCGGCAGGTTCAGGTAGCCGCGCGCCACCTGCGCGCCGCCGATATACAGCTCACCCACGGCGCCCAGCGGCACCGGCTGGCCATATTCATCCAGCAAGTACACCCGGCCGTTGGCGATAGGCCGGCCGATTGACGGCATCGCCGCACCGACCGCCGGCTCGCCCGACGTCGCTACCACGGTCGTCTCCGTCGGCCCATAGTTATTCACAATGGTTACGCCAGGCGGCGCCTGCAGCGGCCAGCGGCGAATGCTGTCGCCGCCGATCAGCAGCATCCGCAGATCGGCTGGCATTTCGCCCATCAGTGCGATCTCAGCCAGCGGCGTCACCATAAACCCGACCTGCACACCGCTGCCGCGCCACCATTGCAGCAGCGCTTCGCCATTGCCCGCCGCCTCTGCCGGCGGCAGCAGCAGCGTCGCCCCCTGCGTCAACGTCGGCCAGATTTCCCAAACGCTGGCGTCAAAACCCAACCCCGCCATGCTGGTCGTTCGCTCGCCAGCCTGCAAACCGGTCGCTTCGCAGTGCCACATGATCAGGTTGATCAGGTGCGCCTGCTCCACCATTACCCCTTTCGGTTTGCCGGTCGAGCCTGAGGTGTAAACCACATACGCCAGGCTGCCTGGCTGCGCGCGCGGCGGCAGGTCGTGATCCTGCTCTGGCAGTGCGTCTTCCAGCGCCAACAACGGCGCTGCCACCGCCCCCAGCGCGGCGCGGCCGATACTATCCGCCAACAGCAGCGCCGGCGCGCAGTCCTGCACGATATAGTGCAGACGCTCAGCGGGATAAGCCGGATCCAGCGGCACATAGGCTCCGCCGGCTTTCAGGATCGCCAGCAGTGCGACGATCATCTCCGGGCTGCGCACGGCGCAGACCGCTACGCGGCTTTCCGGCCCTACGCCGCGTGCCGTCAGGTAATGCGCCAGCCGGTTGGCGCGCGCGTTCAATTCCGCATAGCTCAGCGACATCTCCCCCTGAGACAGCGCCGGCGCCGTTGGTGTACGCCGCACCTGCGCTTCAAACAGGGCCGACACGCTCGACGCCGGCGGGAAAGCCCGGCGGGTGCGGTTGAGCTGGTTGAGCAATAGCTCTCGCTCCGCCTGGCTCAGTAAACGTTCGCCGCGCACCGGCGCATTCGGCGCCGCGGCGGCCTGCCGGAGCAGCAACAGCAGATGCTGCGCTGCACGCAGCATTTGCTCGTCCCCCACCACGGCGCTGTCGTACACCCAACGGAAAGCGCCGTTGCTTTCATTGATTTGCAGCACCGCCCGGGCACCGGAGCGTTTAACCGCCGCTGCGCCCTCCTGGGTTTCGTCGAACCCCGGCGCGGTGTCGCGACCCAATAGCGCCACAACGGTTGACCAGGCGCGCGAACGCGTGTCCAGGCCGAGCAATGCCGGATGGTAGGCCCGGCGCGCGCGCGCCTGCTGCCATTCGCGTCGCATCTGCGCCTGCGCCTCGGCGAAGCCCTGCATCGGATTCAGCGAGATCTGCAGCGGCAGTGTCCAGACCTGGCCCAGTTCGCCGATGACGTCGTCCGTCGCGTTCAGCCAGCCAAGTTGGAAATCACTTTCGCCGCCCATCAATCCCAGATACAACGCCAGCCCGGTCAACACCGCGTCAACCTCGATCTTGCCCGCGTGTTGCCAGGCCGTAGCCTGCCATACCGGCTGGGCTTCGTGCTGCCAGGCTACCGGGAACGCCGCCGGGGCAAACTGCGCCAATCGCGGTTGCCAGAAGGCCGCATGGAGCCCGCCGGCCGCCTGCATCTCCTCCAGCCGTTTCGCCTGCGAAGGGCCAAGCAATGGCAACCGCTCGCCCACCGCCAGGCCGCGCAGCTGCGCCAGCGCTTCCCCCGGCGCCAGCTCGCCCTCGGCGGTGAACCAGCTCCCGATCCGCACCGTCCCTTCCGCCGTGGCGATATTCCAGCCCGCATCGTCGACGCTGAGCAGCGTACCGGGCGCCGCATCGCCGGCGTCATGCAGCATTTCCAGGCGTCCAACGCCCAGCGCCCGGTCGGCCAGCAGGATTTTCAACGCGCAATCGCCCGACGGATGGTCGAGTGACGTCGCGAGGCGCACCAGTTCAGCGGCAGGACGATCCCAGCGGATGAAGCCGGCTGCCGGCGGCAGTCGGCGAAGATCGTAGAAACTGCCGCTGACGTCCGTTTCAGGCTGCGCATGAAGCTGTTGCATCACCTGAGCGATGCTGCCCTCAGGCTGCTCACATAGGCTCCGCAGAATAAACTGGAAACGCCGCTGTAAACTCTCAAGCTGGCTTAATGAATGGGCATGCGGCGCATCGGCAAACATGACGTCCAACTCCTGCGCCTGCTGATCTTCGTAAAACAGAATTTGCATATCGCTGACGGCGATGTTGCCGCCGTAATACCAGCGTGTCTTACATCCCCAAAACGGATCGCCATGATCAAAGGAAACGATATTAATGGCGGGGCCAAACCAGGATGAGCTCATGGTGCTGCGATCGCGACGAATGTCTTCACCGCGATATAATTGCCGGCGAACCACTTTGGCTATTTCCGCCGCGACCTGTTGTGCGAAATCAGCCAGATGACTTTCAGGGTTAATGGTTAAAATCAGTGGCACCACATTCGCGGTCATGCCAATACTGTTTCGCTCTCGCGTACCGGTCACCGGCAGGCTGAAATTCAACAAGGTCTGACCAGTAATACTGTGGAAACATAACGCGACGGCCGTCGCCAATATATGAGCGCGATGCACGCCGGCTTTTTCCGCCCCCCGATCAATCGCCGCTATCTCATTTATTTTTAATGTGTGACTGCTGATTTGCATGGACGAATAAGGGACGAGTTTCTCCTGACGCGTCAGGCTATGAGGCGCGGCGAGCGTATAACCCTGCCAGAACTGTTTATCGGTAGTGAAGCGGGAAGAATCGCGGTACTGCAAGTCGTGTTCATAAAGCCGGGTAAAACTGCAATTGCTGAATTCAGGAATGTTTTTTTTCTCAGCTAATGCGTTGTAATACAGCGCGATACGACGCATGAACTCTTCGGCGCTGCGGCCATCCACCAACATATGGTGAAAACGTCGGTAGAGGATATAGTTGCCCGGTGCCAACGTCAGTAAGGCAAAACCGAACAGGTCCTGATCCAGCGCGGAGATCACACGATCGGCATCTTGCCGCATCCAGCGCTGCGCCGCCAGCTCAGGGTATTCCTGGCTGCTGAAGTCATGCACGGAAAGCGGATCATGACTGCGCACCGCACGGTATTGATAAAGCTCGCCGTCTTGTTCGGTGAAATGGGCCTGCATCGCCGGCGTTTCTTCAATGATCGCGTCTATCGCCTGGCGCAGCAGGGCTATCTGCAACGGCCCTTGTATTGTGCCGTATCCCCACATATTGAACGGCAAGCCTTCAGACATGCTGGCGCTCAGCCAAAGCTCGCGCTGAGCGGTGGTAATTTCATGCAGCTCAACTTTCTCCGTTGCGGCCTGAGACCCTGCACGGAATTCCCCACTCTTCACATCAGTTTGTTTGTTCATAATATTCTCTAGCACGTTTTCATTACGTTAATGAAAGGGACCGTCCGGATTTAGGCAAAACCTGGCCGCCCGACAGTTCAAGTCAGAATAAAAAAACCGTAGAAAAGCTGGGTCTCCCCCAACTAAGAAAGGATAAAATGGCTAATCCAGAGGTCCCCCCTGTGCCTCAATTTGCTGAGCTGTGAAGTATAGGAGAGGATATTTTTTTTGGCGAAACGTGCGAAAGGGAATAAATGACCATTTTATTTCCCCGATATTACTCAGGGATGACGAGGGTATTGAACTTGTATTAACCTGAGATGATTAGAGAATAATTAATATTTTTTTGTATTATTCATCGATGTTAATATGCAGCAATTCTTACGATAAGAGCCTCTCCATATCAATAAGTTATACTTTATTGTTTGAAAAGCAATAATTAATAATTTAATTAATTCATTGTCATCGAAATTTATGCCCGGTTTTATCGGCAGCGGCTCTATCGCTTTTTGTTATAACAATGGGAAAAATTATGCTGAAAAAATTTTGCGTTTTTTCGTGCGCAAATCAACGGCACCGTTCCCAACCGCAGACAATGTCAATGGGGCGGCAGAGCCCGCCCCAAGAGGTCTTACCACATCAGCCGGCCGATCAATGGCGCGGCCACGACCGTGATGATGCCGGCCAGCATCATCACCAAACTCGACACCACGCCCTCCTGCGGCCCCAGCTCATAGGCGCGGGCAGTGCCGGCGCCGTGCGACGAGGCGCCAAATCCGGCGCCCTTCGCCAGACGGCTGCGCACCGCCAGCCGCAAAAACAAAATATCCCCCACCGCCATGCCGAACACCCCGGTGATCACCACGAACAGCGCCACCAGATCCGGCTGCCCGCCCATCTGTTTGGCGGCCTCCAGCGCGAACGGCGTGGTGATCGACCGCACCGCCAGGCTGCGCTGCACCTCTTCCGGCAGCGTCAACAGGCGCGCCAGCCACACCGAGCTGTACACCGCCACCAGCACCGCGGTCGTTACCCCGGCGGTCAGCGACAGCCAGTGGCGACGGATGATATGCAGATTCTCGTACACCGGCACCGCGAAGGCGATGGTCGCCGGCCCCAGCAGCCACAGCAGCCAGTGGGTTTCACCGATGTAGTCCTGATAGGAGATATGGGTGACCACCAGCAGCAGCACCAGAATCATCGGCGTCAGCACCAGCGGCATCAGCAGCAACGTGCGGCGGCGGCGATAGAGTTTCTTGTTGGCGAAATACAGCGCCAGCGTCGCCAGAAAACAGGCCAGGCTAAGGATAAAATCATTCATGGCGCTGCTTCCGCCGCTGCAGCCAAATCTCCAGCCGATACACCCTGTCCACCACCAGCCCGGTGGCGCCCAGCGTCAGCATGGTGCTGACTGCGATCACCAGAAAGATCTTCCAGCCCTCGACCATCAGCAGCTGGGCATAGTTGACCACCGCCACCACCGCCGGCACGAAAAACAGCAGCATTTCCGCCAGCAGCCAGCGGGAACCGGCCTTGACCCAGCTGAGCGGCAGAATGCGCAGCAGGATCAGCGCCAGCAGCATCAGCATGCCGACGATATTGGCGGGGAGCGGCAGGTGGAATTGTTGCACCAGGCGATCGGCGATCAGGAACAGCGCCGCATACAACGCCACCTGAATCGGCACCTGCAAACGGGTCAGCAGGGAGGGGGCAACGCGGCGTAACGCCAGAGACATGAAAGATGACCTCAAACAATAATTGACGGCCTACAGTATACGCAGCCGGGAAACCACGCCTGAAATGAATTAAAATTATCGACATCATGCCGTCCGGGAATAGTTTCCCGCCGGTAGCGTCCCCAAGGAGAACCCTAACGTGGATGTCCGCACCCTGCGCTACTTCGTTGAAGTGGTGCGCCAGCAAAGCTTCACCCGCGCGGCGGAAAAACTGTTCGTCACCCAGCCCACCATCAGCAAAATGCTGCGGCATCTGGAGGAGGAGCTGGAATGCACGCTGCTGATCCGCGAAGGCCGCAAGCTGCGCCTGACCGACAGCGGCCAGGCGGTGTATCAGCGCGGCCTGACGATCCTCGACGAATTCCGCCAGTTGGAGGCGGAGCTGGAAGACATCAGCTCGGTGAAAAAGGGCGTGTTACGGCTGGGCATTCCGCCGATGGTCGGCAGGCAGATCGCCGATCTGATCCGCCGCTTTCGTCAGACCTACCCCGGCATCGAATTGAAGATTTCCGAGCTGGGCGGGCTGTCGGTCGAACAGGCGGTGATGTCCGGCGAACTGGATCTGGCGATGACGGTGTTGCCCTTCGACTCGGAGCAGCCGCTGACCTTTCTGCCGCTGCTGGGCCACCCGATGTGCGTGGTGGCGCCGCGCACGCCGCAGTGGCTCAACCGCACCAGCATCAATATCGCCGAATTGGCCGACAGCCCGATCCTGATTTATAACGAAGACTTTGCGCTTTACAAGATGCTGATGAAGGCGTTTCGCCTGGCCGGTTTTGAACCGCAAATCGCGGTGCGCAGCGGCCAATGGGACTTCCTCGCCTCGATGGTGCAGGCCGGCGTGGGCATCGCCATGCTGCCGGAGCCGGTTTGCCGCTGGCTGGATAAGGAAAACCTGGTCTGGCTGCCGCTGGAACCGCGCATGGAATGGAAAATCGGCCTGATCTGGCGCCAGGGCAGCTATTTGTCGCACAGCGCGCAGGCCTGGATCGCCTGCTGCCGCGACTACTGGCCGCCGGTCAAGTAGCCAAAAAACAAGGGCCGCACAGGCGGCCCTTCAGGATGGGGATAACGAGGAAAAACGTTTATTCCTCCCTCTGCGTTTACCCCTCGCGCTCGATCAACAGCGCTTCGAGCAAATCGAGATCGTGCAGCAGTTTTTGCAGCGTCTCGTTGCTGATTTTCTGCGTGGCGCGCAGGTGGTACAGCTCGCCGCGCTCGGCGCGCAGCGCCGTCAGGCGGAAACGCCGCTCGAGGTTTTCCATCGCCAGCGCATTCTCGATATCGTCTTTCGACGCGATACGCCGCCGCAGCATGCCCGTCACCCGCGAGCTGACCTCTTTCAACACCTGCGGATCGAGGTTCTCTTCGGTATCGGCGACCAGGCGCTCTTCCATTTTATTCACGCTCTCGATCGCCACCTCGGCCGCCATGGCGATCGCCATGCGCTCTTCCTGCTTGCTGGCGCTCTTGTCGGTCACCTGCACGCCGCGCAACAGCAGCGGCAACGCCAGCACGCCGACAATCAACGACAGCAGGATCACCCCGGCGGCGATAAACACCAGCTGATAGCGCGCCGGGAAGGCGGTGCCGTCGCTCAGCAACAGCGGTATCGACAGCACGCCGGCCAGGGTAATCGCCCCGCGCACCCCGGCGAACGACGCCACCCACAGCTCACGCGTGCTGTAATCGCCGAACTGCAGCGGACGCTTTTTCATAAAGCGGTTGCTGGCCTTCTTCATCACCCACAGCCAGGTGAAACGCAGCACCAGCAGCGCGGCGTAGATGGTGGCCACGTCGGCGAACAGATACCAGGTCTGGATGGTCGGATCCAGTTCCGCCTGCAGGATGGAGGTTTCAAGAATGCCCGGCAGCTGCAGGCCCAGCATGATGAACACCATGCCGTTGAACACGAATTCCAGCATCGCCCACACGCTGTTGGCGCGCAGGCGCATCGCCAGCGGCGCGTTGCGGATCACGCCGGATTGGCTGATGGTCATCCCCGCCGCCACCGCCGCCAGGATGCCGGAAACGCCGATATGTTCGGCGATCAGGTAGGACGCGAACGGCAGCAGCAGCAGGAACACGATCTGGGTCGCCGGATCGTCGCCGCTCCAGCGGCTCATCACCCGCAGCGATTTACTGTAAGTCCAGGTGACCGCCACGCCGGCCAACAGGCCGCCGATCGCCACTTTGAGGAATTCAAGGGTCGCGCCGCCCACGGTGAACACCATCGTGCCCATCGCCACCGCGATGGCGAACTTGAGCGACACCAGGCCGGACGCGTCATTCATCAGCGCCTCGCCCTCGAGCACGCCCATGATCGGCTTGGGAATCCGCCCTTTGCCGACGATGCCGGACAGCGCCACGGCATCGGTCGGCGACAGCACCGCCGCCAGCGCGAAGGCCGCCACCAGCGGAATGCCCGGCACCATGGCGTAGATCAGATAACCGACGCCGACCACGGTGATCAGCACCAGCACCAGCGCCAGGCCGAGAATTTCACGCCCGTGATGCAGGAACTCGCGCGTCGGCGTTTTCCAGCCGTCGGCGAACAGCAACGGCGGGATGAACAGCACCAGGAACAGTTCGGGATCAAAATCGACGTGCAGCCCGAAATGCGGCCAGGCCAACAGGGCCCCGATGGCGATTTGCATCAGCGGCAGCGGCACCTGGAACGGCAACATGCGCGTCACCACCCCGGACAGGGAGACCACCAGGATCAAAATGAGGATTGTAAAAAAGATTTCCATGCTTTCCTTAGACTCTACGATTCAGACGACATCGGCTCAGGGCCTGCGTTGGTCCCGATAGTAGATCACTTTTTTTACAGCCGTTAAAGCTTGTTGTGCCTTTCAAAACGCGGTGCAGAGCAGAAGAAGACTTATCTTAAGAAGGGAATTGCCGTCACAGGCTCCCCCGCCCGATGGGCGAGGGAAACCCAAGAGGCTTAAATCGCCCAGCCGCCGGCGTAGAACGCCACCAGCGCCACGGCGATCAGCACGGTGCCGATGTTCAGCTTGCGCCATTCGCCGGAGAAGATGCGGCCGATGACCAGCGAGCTGAAGCCCAGCATGATGCCGGTGACGATGTTGCAGGTCAGCACGATGAACACGGCGCACAGCAGGCCGGCCATCGCGTCGACGAAGTCGTTGAAGTCCAGCTTGGTGACGTTGCTCAGCATCAACAGGCCGACGTACATCAGCGCCGGCGCGGTGGCGTAGACCGGCACCAGATAGGCCAGCGGCGACAGGAACAGGATCAGCAGGAACAGAACGCCGACCACGGTGGCGGTCAGGCCGGTCTTGCCGCCCGCGGCGGTGCCGGCGGCGGACTCGATGTAGACCGCGGCGGGCGCGGCGCCCACCAGCCCGGAGAAGATGCTGCTCAGGGAATCCGAGGTCAGCGCCTTGCCGCCGTTAATGATCTGGCCGTCTTTATCCAGCAGGTTGGCCTGCCCGGCTACCGCGCGGATGGTGCCGGTGGCGTCGAACACCGCGGTCATCACCAGCGCCAGCACGCTCGGCAACACCACCGGCTGCAATGCGCCCATGATATCCAGGCTGAAGATCAACGATTTGCCGTCAGCGTCCGCCAGGCTCGGCATGGCGAACAGCCCCTGATATTTCACCGCCGGGTCGAAGATCAGGCCGATGATGGAAATGGCGATGATCACCAGCAGAATGCCGCCGGGCACGCGCAGTTTCTCCAGGCCGAAGATCACCGCCAGGCCGACCAGCGTCATGACGACCGGGAAAGAGGTGAACGCGCCGAGCGCCACCGGCAAGCCATCCAGCGGGTTCTTCACCACCAGGCCGACGCCGTTGGCGGCGATCAGCAGCAGGAACAGCCCGATGCCGATGCCGGTGCCGTGCGCCACGCCCATCGGCAGGTTGCGCAGGATCCAGGCGCGGATGCCGGTGACCGAGATGACGGTAAACAGCACGCCCATCAGGAACACCGCGCCCAGCGCCACCGGAATGCTGATATGTTGGCCGAGCACCAGGCTGAAAGCGGTAAAGGCGGTCAACGAGATCGCACAGCCGATGGCCATCGGCAGGTTAGCCCACAGCCCCATCAGCAGCGAGCCCAGACCGGCCACCAGACAGGTGGAAACGAACACCGCCGCCGGCGGGAAGCCCGCTTTGCCCAGCATGCTCGGCACCACGATCACCGAGTACACCATCGCCAGGAAGGTGGTCAGCCCCGCCACCACCTCCTGACGCACGCTGCTGCCGCGCGCGGAAATTTTAAAATAGCCATCAAGCCCGCCGGTTGGTTTTGCGGCGTGGTTCGCTTGAGAGTTCGACATAGGTTACTTCCCCTGTGTTTCATGAATCGGCCCGTCGCAGCAGGCCTGTAATCTCGCCCGCGCCTGATCGCCACGTAATCGTTTACGTCACGTTCCGCTTCCTTGCCCTTCCGTCGCACCGCCAACGGCGATGCGCACCAAGGCAAACGTTTAACTCGCAGCGCGCGGTACGGGTGATTTATGGTGGTTTATTCAAGGCAAACGATTATCCTGCCTTCCCTAGCGTCTAATCAACTAAAGATCGCGGCAATTTATGCAGAAAGCGGCGGGAAGGGCTTCTGCGCGAAAAGACGGGGCGATCCGGCGCCCCTGCCAGCCTGTTTCACGGCGATCTTATTGCGCCTGCACCGCTGCGGGATCCATATACATCAATTCCCAGATATGGCCGTCCAGGTCCTGAAATCCGTGGCCGTACATCACGCCATAGTCCCGCGGCGGATGATAGGTATTGCCGCCGCCGGCGATCGCCTTGCGCACCAGTTCGTCCACCGCCGCCCGGCTGGGTTGCGACAGGCACACCAACACTTCGGTGGCCTGTTTGGCGTCGCCGATCGGGTTCGGGGTAAACATCCTGAATTTGTCGTGGGTCAGCAGCATCACGTAAATCGTGTCACTGACCACCATGCAGGCGGCGGTATCGTCGGTAAATTGCGGGTTGAAGCCGAAGCCGAGCTGGGTGAAAAACGCCATTGAGGCGGGCAGATCGCGTACGGGCAGATTTACGAAGATTTGCGTAGCCATGGGCTACCTCCGATGAAGAATGACCCCATCGAGTATAGCCCATCCGCTTAACTCAGCAGGTCGTAAGGGCCGCCCTGTTCCAGCGCCCGCTGGTAAGCGGGCCGGGCGTGGATGCGCTGCAGGAAGCCGCGCAGTTTCGGGCAATTGTCCAACGCGCCGCGCGCCGCCATCGCCTCGAGCGGGAAGCTCATCTGTATGTCCGCCGCGCTGAAATCGTTGCCGACGAACCAGCTGCCCTTGTTCAGGTGCTGTTCGAGATACTCGCAGTGCGGCGCGATCTGTTTGTCGAGGTATTCGCGCTGTACGCCCTTGCCGATCGCGCCCGCCACCGGCCGCAGCAGCCAGGGGATCGGCGGCTGGCCGAGACGGCTGAACACCAGCTTCATCACCAACAGCGGCATCAGCGATCCCTCAGCGTAGTGCAACCAGTAGCGGTATTGCTGGCGCGCGTGGAAGTCCGTCGGCATAAACATGCCCTGTGCGTCGTAGGCTTCCTGCAAGTATTCGATAATGGCGCCGGATTCCGCCAGCGTCAGATCGCCATCGACGATCACCGGCGATTTGCCCAGCGGGTGGATCTTTTTCAGCGCCGGCGGCGCCAGCAGAGTGTGCGGATCGCGCTCGTAGCGTTGCACCTGATAGGGCACGCCCAGCTCTTCCAAAAACCACAGAATGCGCTGCGACCGCGAGTGATTGAGATGATGAACAATGATCATGATGACGCTCCTGTCCGCTGCCACACCAGTTCGCCGATCTGCACGCCGTTGCCGAGCTGCAGCGGCACCGTGCGCAACGTCAGCCGATCGGCGTTAAAGGCGTAAAAGCGCACCTGACGGCTGCCTATCCAATTGGGGAACGAGCAGCCTTCAACCTGATGCACCACCCGTTGCTCGCTTTCTTCCACCTGATAACGGCCGAAATAGCAAATCATATTGATGAAGGCGGCATGGATCTCCCGCTCGGATCCCTGCGCCAAATCGTCGGCGACGAAACGCGGCCGCACGGCGCTGTATAGCTGCGCCGCCATCGTGCCGTTGGCCTCATAGTGGATGCGCCCCAACACCTGCTCGCCCAGCGGGTAATTCAGCTCGCCGTTCTGGTTTTTGAACGCCGACGACACCAACGCCCAGCTGCCGATAAACGCGTTTACCGTCATGACGCTTCTCCGGTTAAGGATCGTCTGTAAAGGGTAGTGGCAATTTTTGCCGCACGCCAACGGCTGAAAAACCATCAATTTATTTGACAGAGATACTCAAAACTCTCCGATTTTTTATTCACACCCGGTGCACTAGTATTTAACACATCGAGAGACAACGCGCTCTCACCTAATAAATACTCTGAGGAACACATCATGAAAAACGTCAAAATTTTTGCTACCGCTGCACTGCTGGCTACCGCTTCTTTCGCGACCTTCGCCGCTGACCTGCCAACCAGCCAGCCAGCCGCAGACGCGCAGAAAATCGGCGTAGTCACCGTGAGCGGCGCCGCCAACCTGAGCGCGCTGGAAAGCGAACTTGCCAGCAAAGCCGCTGCGTCGGGCGCCAGTTCCTACCGCATCGTCGCCGCCGGCGGCCAAAACAAACTGTACGGCACCGCAGAAATCTTCAACTGATCGTCGGACAGCCAATCGACGGAAGAAAGAAGCCCCGCAAGGGGCTTTTCTCGTTTCAGGCGGCCAGAGCTCTTTGTGGACAGTGATCGCCATTCATTTCACCCATACTGAATGACAGCGCAATACCCTCACCCACTTTGGAGAAATAGCATGACGACAGCACAACCTCTGCAAGGCAAAGTCGCATTCGTTCAGGGCGGCTCCCGCGGCATCGGCGCCGCCATCGTGAAACGGTTAGCGAACGAAGGCGCCGCCGTCGCCTTTACCTACGCCGCCTCGGCCGATCGCGCCGAAGCGGTGGCGAGCGCCGTGACCGCCGCCGGCGGCAAAGCCCTCGCCATCAAGGCCGACAGCGCCGATGCGTTGGCGCTGCAGCAGGCGGTTCGCCAGGCGGTGAGCCACTTCGGCAACCTGGATATTCTGGTGAACAACGCCGGGGTGTTTACATTGGGCAGCACCGAAGCGCTGGCGCTGGACGATCTGGATCGCATGCTGGCGGTCAACGTGCGCAGCGTATTCGTCGCCAGCCAAGAGGCGGCGCGCCACATGAATGACGGCGGGCGCATCATCCACATCGGCAGCACCAACGCCGAACGCGTGCCGTTCGGCGGCGCGGCGGTGTATGCGATGAGCAAATCGGCGCTGGTCGGGTTGACCAAGGGTATGGCGCGCGATCTCGGCCCACGCGGCATCACCGTCAATAACGTGCAGCCCGGCCCGGTGGACACCGAAATGAACCCGGACGCCGGCGAGTTCGCCGATCAGCTCAAGCAGCTGATGGCGATCGGCCGCTACGGCAAAGATGAAGAGATCGCCGGTTTTGTCGCCTACCTGACGGGCCCGCAGGCGGGTTATATCACCGGCGCCAGCCTGAGCATCGACGGCGGCTTCTCGGCGTAACGTCCAAGCCCCGCGAGGGGCTTTTTATTGGCTTGCCGCAGTATGCAAGCCTGACGACGTCGATGCACGCTTGTTTCCCCTGCCCACGCTTTACGCCGCCAATCCCGCGTGAAAGACAACAATCGAATCAGTTTATGTACAAAAACGGAATAGTTTATTGACGATTCTGTTATTTATTCACCTCACTGCCCCCTTTATCCTTCGCTCCATCGTGTCGTACCGGACACCCTTATTTTTCGAATTGTCGAACACAGGATAAAGATATGAAAACCATGACCACCGTTATTTCACTCGCTCTGTTTTCCACGCTGTCGTTTAACGCTGCAGCAGAGAGCGTTACCGCAACCGGCAGCACGCTGGATTCCACCGAAGCCCTCATCGCTAAAAAAGCGCAAGAGGCCGGCGCAAGCGGCTACAAAATCACCAGCGCCTATATGGGTAATTTCGTCACCATGAGTGCTGAGCTGAAAAAATAATATCAATGACGCCGCTCGCCCGGCGTTATTTATTTCCGCATAAGGAAGTCATCGTCGGGTGGTTATTCACCACGCCTTGTTATAAGGCATTACGCTAATACATCCCGCGCACCCAAAAATGAGCTTCTTTCTCCATCGGTTATTATTCGGCGGCCTGATGTCGCCATGTCCGGACGGCTCATTTTCATTCACCCTGCAATACGTTGTTATAAGGATGAGTCACTGATGAAATCATTGTATCGCCTCTCCCTCTTGCTGCCTTTGCTTGCCACAGTGCCTGCACACGCCGCAGAGTCCGCCGCTCAGCCGTCAGACTGGTATCCTTCCGTTTACGGTGCAAAAGACGAAATCGGCGCGGCCAACCTGCTCACGCCAGAAGGGGTATTACAGTCCGTGCAGTTGGTAAAACAAGGCAAGACATTGTCATTGGCGGTGCCCGTCGATAAAGATTTCCCGGCGTTCCGCCACCGCAGCTTCCGCTTATATAATATTCAGCCTGGTCAGCAGGACGGTAAAACGCTTGGCCCAAATAAATTCACCTTTAATGATGAATTGGTGAATGCCTGGACCGGCGTCGGCACTCAGTTGAATGGCATTGGCCATATCGGCATCGACAATGTTTATTATAACGGCAATAAGGCGGCGGATTTCGTCACCGTAGATGGCGTGAAAAAATTGGGCGTGGAAAAAGTGCCGCCCATGGTCACACGCGGCGTGGTGCTCGATATGACGGCTTATTATCATAAAGACATCGTTCCGGGCGGCACCGAATTTTCCGTTGCGGATATTCAAGCGGTGCTTAAGAAGCAGGGCATTAGCTTAAGGAAAGGCGACGTTGTTTTATTTAATACCGGTTGGCTGGAGCTGATTGGTAAGGACAATAAAAAATTCCTGGAGGTCGAGCCGGGTATTGGCATGGAAGCGGCGAAGTGGTTGGCTGACCAAGGCATCGTGGCCTTTGGCGGTGATACCTGGGCTTCCGAAGTATACCCTAACCCGAAAAATGACGAAGAGTTCCCGGTCAACCAATACCTGCTGGCCAAACGCGGCGTCTATAACCTGGAACTGATCGACAGCCGCCCACTGGTGCGCACGAAAACCTGGGAATTCCTGTTCGTGCTGGGACAACCGCTGTATGTCGGCTCAACGCAGGTCAACATCAACCCGGTAGCAATTTACTGATTGGCGACACCGCCGCAGAAAATCGGCAGTGAGCGCCCACAAAAAACCCCGCCTGAGCGGGGTTTTTTTAGCGCTGTTGCCAGGCTTAGAACGGAATATCGTCGTCGAAATCCATTGGCGGTTCGTTGCTGGTCGCCGGAGCGCTGTTCTGCGCCGGACGAGACTGCTGCTGGCCGCCGCTGAACTGGTTGCCGCCCTGTGGCTGTTGAGGCTGGCCCCAACCGCCCTGGCCGCCGGCAGATTGACCGGCCGGTGCGCCGCCGCCCTGACGGCCGCCCAGCATCTGCATGGTGCCGCCGACGTTAACCACGATCTCGGTGGTGTAGCGATCCTGGCCGCTCTGATCCTGCCATTTACGGGTCTGCAGGGAGCCTTCGATATAGACCTGAGAGCCTTTGCGCAGGTATTCGCCCGCCACTTCAGCCAGTTTGCCGAACAGCACTACGCGGTGCCACTCGGTCTTCTCTTTCTGTTCGCCGGTCGCTTTGTCACGCCAGCTTTCGGAGGTCGCCAGGGTAATGTTGGCCACTGCGCCGCCGTTCGGCATGTAACGGACTTCTGGATCCTGACCCAGATTCCCGACCAGAATTACTTTGTTTACGCCTCTGCTGGCCATGAGCACTTCTCCCGATGATTGATTTCTACACAGTATAAACGCGTCAGTTTACCACGCTGAGTACGAAACCACACCCGTGTTGATAAGTGCGAATTGCATTCCAGAATTGTCTTTCCAATCGACCTTATTGCATTCGCATACTGGATATCCATTCAGGTTTTTTTGTGTCATAATTATGCGTTTCGACCTGGCTGTGCCGGTTTTTTGCGAGATCCATCACAAAATCCCCCGCAAAAATCGCGACAGGCGCGGTGTATCATCAAGACGGGAAGTGTAAATGGACAATATCGAAGTTCGTGGTGCTCGAACCCATAATCTGAAAAACATCAACCTGATCATCCCGCGTGACAAACTGATCGTCGTCACCGGCCTGTCCGGTTCCGGCAAGTCTTCGCTGGCTTTCGATACGCTGTATGCCGAAGGGCAGCGGCGCTATGTCGAATCACTCTCCGCCTATGCGCGCCAGTTCCTGTCGCTGATGGAAAAACCGGACGTCGACCATATTGAAGGTCTGTCGCCGGCGATCTCCATCGAGCAGAAATCCACCTCGCACAACCCGCGATCCACGGTCGGCACCATCACTGAGATCCACGACTACCTGCGCCTGCTGTTCGCCCGCGTCGGCGAGCCGCGCTGCCCGGATCACCATGTGCCGCTGGCGGCGCAAACCGTCAGCCAGATGGTGGACAACGTGCTGAGCCAGCCGGAAGGCAAGCGCCTGATGCTGCTGGCGCCGGTGGTGAAAGATCGCAAGGGCGAACACACCAAAACGCTGGAAAACCTGGCCGCTCAGGGCTATATCCGCGCGCGCATCGACGGTGAAGTGTGCGATCTGTCCGATCCGCCGAAGCTGGAGCTGCAGAAAAAACACACCATCGAAGTGGTGGTCGACCGTTTCAAGGTGCGCGACGACATGGCGCAGCGCCTGGCCGAATCGTTCGAAACCGCGCTGGAGCTCTCGGGCGGCACCGCGGTGGTGGCGGACATGGACGACGAAAAAGCGGACGAGCTGCTGTTCTCAGCCAACTTCGCCTGCCCGATCTGCGGCTACAGCATGCGCGAACTGGAACCGCGCCTGTTTTCCTTCAACAACCCTGCCGGCGCCTGCCCGACCTGCGACGGCCTGGGCGTGCAACAGTTCTTCGATCCGGATCGCGTGGTGCAAAACCCCGAGCTGTCGCTGGCCGGCGGCGCAATCCGCGGCTGGGATCGCCGCAACTTCTATTACTTCCAGATGCTGCGCTCGCTGGCGGAGCACTATGAGTTCGACGTCGAAGCCCCGTTCAACACCTTGAGCGCCAACGTGCAGAAGGCGGTGCTGAGCGGCTCCGGCAAAGAGTCGATCGAATTCAAATACATCAACGATCGCGGTGACACCACCGTGCGCCGCCACCCGTTCGAAGGCGTGCTGCACAACATGGAGCGCCGCTATAAAGAGACCGAATCCAGCGCGGTGCGCGAAGAGCTGGCGAAGTTCATCAGCAACCGCCCTTGCGCCTCGTGCCACGGCACCCGCCTGCGTGAAGAAGCGCGCAACGTGTTCGTCGAAGACACCACGCTGCCGGAGATCTCCGATCTGAGCATCGGCCATGCGATGACGTTCTTCCAGAACATGAAGCTCAGCGGCCAGCGCGCCAAGATCGCCGAGAAAGTCCTGAAAGAGATCGGCGATCGCCTGAAGTTCCTGGTGAACGTCGGCCTGAACTACCTGTCGCTGTCCCGGTCGGCGGAAACGCTCTCCGGCGGCGAAGCGCAGCGTATCCGTTTGGCCAGCCAGATCGGCGCCGGTTTGGTGGGCGTGATGTACGTGCTGGATGAGCCGTCGATCGGCCTGCACCAGCGCGACAACGAGCGCCTGCTGGAAACGCTGATCCACCTGCGCAACCTCGGCAACACGGTGATCGTGGTGGAGCATGACGAAGACGCCATCCGCGCCGCCGACCACGTGATCGACATCGGCCCCGGCGCCGGCGTGCACGGCGGCCAGGTGGTGGCGGAAGGCACCGTCGATGACATCATGGCGCAGCCGGAATCGCTGACCGGCCAGTTCCTCAGCGGCAAGCGCGAGATCGCCATCCCGGCGCAGCGCGTGCAGGCCGATCCGACCAAGGTGCTGAAGCTGAGCGGCGCGCGCGGCAACAACCTGAAGGACGTGACGCTGACGCTGCCGGTCGGTCTGTTTACCTGCATCACCGGCGTGTCCGGCTCCGGCAAGTCGACGCTGATCAACGATACGCTGTTCCCGATCGCCCAGCGCCAGCTTAACGGCGCCACCATCGCCGAGCCTGCGCCATTCCGCGAAGTGACCGGCCTGGAACATTTCGACAAGGTGATCGATATCGATCAGAGCCCGATCGGCCGCACGCCGCGCTCCAACCCGGCCACTTACACCGGCATCTTCACCCCGGTGCGCGAGCTGTTCGCCGGCGTGCCGGAGTCGCGCAGCCGCGGCTATACGCCGGGCCGCTTCAGCTTCAACGTCAAGGGCGGGCGCTGTGAAGCCTGCCAGGGCGACGGGGTGATCAAGGTCGAGATGCACTTCCTGCCGGACATCTACGTCCCGTGCGACCAGTGCAAAGGCAAACGCTATAACCGCGAAACGCTGGAAGTGAAGTACAAAGGCAAGAGCATCCACGAAGTGCTGGAGATGACCATCGAAGAAGCGCGCGATTTCTTCGACGCGGTGCCGGCGCTGGCGCGCAAGCTGCAAACCCTGATGGATGTCGGCCTGTCCTACATCCGTCTCGGCCAGTCGGCCACCACGCTCTCCGGCGGTGAGGCGCAGCGCGTCAAGCTGGCGCGCGAGCTGTCGAAACGCGGCAACGGCCAGACGCTGTATATTCTCGACGAGCCGACCACCGGTCTGCACTTCGCCGATATTCAACAGCTGTTGGCGGTACTGCATCAGCTGCGCGATCAGGGCAATACCATCGTGGTCATCGAGCATAACCTGGACGTGATCAAAACCGCCGACTGGATCGTCGATCTGGGGCCGGAAGGCGGCAGCGGCGGCGGCGAGATCCTGGTCGCCGGCACGCCGGAAACGGTCGCCGAGTGTGAAAAATCGCACACCGCGCGCTTCCTGAAACCGCTGTTGGAAAAATAACGGCGGATGATACGCTCAACGAGGCGCCCTATTCCGCCTCGTTGAGCAATCAACCTATCCCTCTGCGAGAAACATTAAATACCCTTCGCTGCATCATTCCTTTAAAAACAGGCGCTTTGAACCCAGCCAATAATAAACTCGCCCCATCATGCCATTTGTTTGGCTTTTGTTTATTCCCCATGCGTTTCACTATTGCGGTGAAATAACGCCAATGGCGCGCCGTCGCCTGTCGATTAATCAATATAAACATGGCGTTTATCAATAAGCCGTCATTTAAACGTGGGCCTGCGGGCCGTTTATTCAATGGGATGATATAAAGGTGTTTAACGTGGATAATAAACTGGGTACCTCTGCCGCCGCCCTGCTCTTTCTTTTTCCCCTCGCCGGTCAGGCGCAGGACGGCGAAGCGTCTTTAACGCTCGCCGGCGGCCTCGCCGTCGCTCCCGCCTATGAAGGCTCGTCTTTTTACAGCATTGAACCGCTGTATCAGGTGAATGCCGGCTATCAAAACGCCAGTTGGGGAGAATTCAGCGCGGGCAGCGAAGGGGCGCGCTGGCAATTCCCCATCGCCGGGCCCGTAGGCATCGCGTTATTGCTCAACTATGACGCCGGCCGTGACGAGGAAATCAAAACCTTGCGCGGGCGCAACACTCGACTCAAAGGCATGGGCAAACTGGGCGGCGCGCTGGAAGCCGGCGCTGAGCTGAGCTACCAACTCGACCCCTTCCGCGCCTATGTCAAAGGGATGCAGGCGACGCGCAAACGCAGCTACGGCGGGGAAGAACTGGGCCACACCGCCTATGTGGAAAGCGGACTGACCGGGCAATATCCGCTCAGCGAACAGCTGACGCTTATCGGCAATCTCTCCACCACCTGGGCCAACAGCGGCTATCAGCGCGGCTATTTCGGCGTGACGTCGCAGCAGGCGCAGCACAGCGCCTTCAGCGCATATCGGCCGGGCAGCGGCTTCAAGGACGCGACGCTCACCGCCGCACTCAACTACCAATGGCGACCGAACGTGGCCTTCCAGGCCGGCGTCGGCGTAACGCGCCTGCTGGGCGACGCGGCCGACAGCCCCATCGTTGAGAAAACCACCTCGGGCATGGCCTTCACCAGCGCCAGCTACAGTTTTTGACGTTTTTGCCTAAGTCTGTGCAGGAAGGGATAAACGCCATGATTAAAAAACGAACTACAGTTTAGCTGAGTGTTAGGTAAACGGATGGATAATTAAACATTCATTATTTACCTGACAATGTCAGGCGTGGCTTTCCCTTATTAAGGATATTTTATGTGTCAACATCATGCGACGGAATGTCGTAATTTCACCGCATTTCGCCACCGCTGGGAAATGCCCATGATCTGGCTATCGGCGATAATTACCTTGTTCGGTTTTTTATTTGGCATCGCCGCCGTCGTGGTAAATACGGATGGAACTGCACTTGGGTTGGGAGACGACGCCAAGGAAACATTGGATACCCTCAGCCTGCTCGCGTTATTACCGCTGATCCCGATCGCTTTCTATATTTACCGTTTCTATCTCGCCGCACAGGCGAAATCCAACGCCTTGCGCATCGGGCCGGCGCAATTTCCGGAACTGTTCGCGCTGTATCAGGATATCGGCCGTCGGCTGGAACTCAAGACGCTGCCCAAGCTTTATCTGACCAACGGCAACGGCGTGGTCAACGCCTTCGCGCTGGAATGCAACCGCCGCCAGCGCTACGTGGTGATCCATGCTGAAATCGCCATGCTGATGCCCACCGCGCCGGAGATCGTGGAGTTCGTGCTGGCCCATGAATTGGCCCATCACAAGCTGCGGCACGTGTCGCTGTGGCGTCTGGCGATCGGCGTTGTGCCGCAGTCGCTGGTGCTGCCCGGCCTGGCGACCACTCGCGCGCAGGAGTATTCCGCCGATCGCGTGGCGCTCGCGGTGTGCCCGAACTACGCCAACACGGTGCGGCTGCTGGCCGTCGGCCCCTGGATGCAGCACGGCGTGAATCCGCAGGCCTGGCTGGAGCAGTGCGAAGAAGAGAACAAGGAGCTGTTTGTTCGCATCAGCAATCTGCTGTCAGACCATGCGGTGATGGTCAAACGCTTCAAGGCGCTCAAAGACATCGAGATGCACGGCTTCGAGCGCCATGGCAGCATGTTTTAATCCGCCCGAGGGCTTACAGCGTTTTCAGCACGCGCGCCGGGTTGCCGCCCACCACGCAGTTGGCCGGCACGTCTTTGGTCACCACCGCGCCGGAGGCCACGACCGCATTATCGCCGATGGTCACGCCCGGATTAATCACCGCGCGCCCGCCGATCCACACGTTGTTGCCAATCTTGACCGGCTTGCCGAACTCGGCGCCGCCGGCGCGGGTCTCGGCGTCCAGCGGATGAGTGGCGGTGTAGATATGCACGCCCGGCGCCAGCAGGCAGTTGTCGCCGATGTGCACCTCGCACACGTCGAGGATCACGCAGTCGAAATTGGCGTAGAAGTTCTTGCCGAGATAGATGTTATAGCCGTAGTCGCAGCGGAACGTCGGCTCGATGGCGCCGCCTTGATAGCCGCCCAGCAGCTCGTCCAGCCACTGTTTGCGCAGCTCGCCCTCTTCCGGCGATGAGTGGTTGTAGCGATGCGTTATCTGGCGCGCGCGCCGACGCTCGCTGCGCAGCAGTTCATCGCCGGCGTCGTACAGTTCTCCGGCGATCATCTTGCGCTTTTCTTCGCTCATGGCCATGTCGGCCTCCTTCATCCGCGTTTCTTGAATGCCCAAGCGTAGCCGCTTTAGCCCGGCAATAAAAAGGGAACGTTCCCAATTTAAAGCCGCGATCACGGTTTAACGCGAGAAAGCAGGAGAAAACGGGCGGCGGCGCCGCCCGGCAATCAGGCGCGCAGTTCCTGGCGCACGTGTTCGGGCAGGCCTTCCACCACCAGCTGATAGGAGCTGTCGATCAACGTATAAAACTGCGAGTTCGGCAGGTTGCCGTCGAGAAACACCGTATTCCAGTGGGCCTTGTTCAGGCCGTCGCAGGCGACGATCTCAGGGTGGTGTTCGCGCAGGCTTTCCGCCAGCTCCGGGCTGGACTTGACCGCCAGCGCCGGCCGCCCTTCCACTTCACACACCATGGCGAACATCACGTCGCCCACCTTGATCTGGCTGGCCTGCCACTGGTTCTGGTCGCTTTGCTCCGCGCCCGGCTTCGCCATGCAGTACTCCAGCAATGCGCTGTTATTCATTGGGTTATTCCCCCTGTAATGTGGCCACAATACGGCGTGCTCCGCCGTGGATGCGGTGCTCCCCCAGCCAGATGCCCTGCCATGTGCCCAACATCAGCCGCCCGTGCCTGACGGGCAGCGTCAAGGAAGCGCCCAGCAGCGAGGATTTGATGTGCGCCGGCATGTCGTCCGGCCCTTCGTAGTCATGTTGATAGGGGGCGTTTTCCGGCACCTGACGCAGAAAATGCTGCTCCATATCGGCTCGCACCGTGGGATCGCAGTTCTCGTTGAGCGTCAGCGAGGCCGAGGTATGCTGCAGCAACAGATGCAGCAGGCCGGTTTGCAGGCGGTGTAAGTGGGTTAACTGGTTGGTGATCTCGTCGGTAACCAGATGAAAGCCACGCGCTTTTGCGCTGAGGATTAGCGTTTGCTGATGCCACATGAGTGAGCGCCCCTCAATCAGTATATTCTCTCTCCGGTTTGCGGCAACTTCGGCGGCGCGCCGGCAATAAAAAAGGAGCGATATCGCTATCGCTCCCGATGAACGTCCGTTCAGACTAACAGGCGTTACTGCACCGCAGCAAACGCCTCGGCTACCTGACGCACGTTGTCGTGGTTCAGGCCGGCCACGCACATGCGGCCGCTGTGGATCAGGTAGACGCCGAACTCTTCGCGCAGGCGATCGACCTGCGCCGCGCTGAAGCCGGTGTAGCTGAACATGCCGCGCTGCGCCAGCAGGTAATCGAAGTTGCGCTGCGGCAGCGCGCTCTTCAGGGTGTCCACCAACGCGTGGCGCATTTCGAGAATGCGGGTGCGCATGCTTTCCACTTCATTGAGCCACTGGGTTTTCAGCTCAGCGTCGTTCAGCACTTTAGCTACCAGCTGCGCGCCGAAGTTCGGCGGGCTCGAGTAGTTGCGGCGCACGGTCGCCTTCAGCTGGCCCAGCACGCGCCCGGCCGCTTCTTCGCTTTCGCACACCACCGACAGGCCGCCGACGCGCTCGCCGTACAGTGAGAAGATCTTCGAGAACGAGTTGCTCACCAGGCACGGCAAGCCGGCCGCCGCAATGGCGCGAATGGCGTAGACGTCCTGCTCCATACCGCCGCCGAAGCCCTGATAGGCGATGTCGAGGAACGGAATGATCTCACGATCGGCGATCACCTTGATCACTTCGTCCCACTGGGCGGGGGTCAGGTCTGAGCCGGTCGGGTTGTGACAGCACGGATGCAGCAGCGCGATGCTATGCTTCGGCAGCTGTTTCAGCGCAGCCAGCATGGCGTCGAACTTCACGCCCAGGCTTTCGCCGTCAAAATACGGATAGGTATTCACCTTGAAACCGGCGCCGCTGAAGATGGCGACGTGGTTTTCCCAGGTGGGATCGCTGACCCACACCTGCGAATTCGGGAAGTAGCTTTTCAGGAAGTCGGCGCCCACTTTCAGCGCGCCGGAACCGCCGACGGTCTGAATGGTGGCGATGCGCCCCTGCTGCAGCATCGGGTGCTGCTCGCCGAACAGCAAATGCTGGATGGCGGTGCGGTAGGATTGCAGCCCTTCCATCGGCAGGTATACCGAGGCGCCGTGCTCGACGCTGTTCAACTGCGCTTGCGCCGCGGCGACCGCACGCATCTGCGGAATAACGCCCTGCGCATCGTAGTACAGGCCAATGCTCAGGTTCACCTTGTGCGCGCGCGGGTCTTGTTTGAATTTTTCCATCAGCGACAGAATGGGATCGCCGGCATAGGCGTCAACGTTCTGGAACACGTTTTTTTCTCCTGGTTTATTTATTGTGGTTTGGGCACAGCGTTACGTTCCTAATATAGACGGAAAAGCGCATTCGGTTTCAGCTTTCTCGCGTCACCGGCAACAAACCGTTTTCCTTGATGCGATTGAGCACCACCGCCGTTTTGATATGCGCCACGCTTTTGTGCGGCGACAGCGTCTGGCTGATGAACTCGCTCAGCGCCGGCAGGTCCGCCACCGCCACTTTCAGCAGGTAATCGGCGTCGCCGGTGGTCTTGTAAGCGTCCAGGATCGCGTCCACCTCCTCCAGCATCTGATGAAAGCTGTCGATCTGCTCCTGAGCGTGCGTGATCAGGCTGACTTCAATCAGCCCCACCAGCCCCAGGCCGACCGCCTCCGGCGCCAGCCGCGCGTGGTAGCCGCGGATCAGCTGCGCCTGCTCCAGGCTGATGCGCCGCCGTGAACACTGGGAAGCGGAAAGCCCCACCAGTTCGCTCAGCTCCTGATTGGTCAAACGGCCGTTGGCCTGTAACAGCGTCAGGATTTTCATATCAAAATCGTCAATGTTGTACATAGCCACCTGTAAACTGTGTTAATAAATGTTGACGTTACAGCCTACCAGTTTTTTTACCGTTGCCGACGTCACACCCTGGCGCTTAAATCGCGTACAGCAGCAACGCCCGGCGTTTTCGCCGGTAAGCGGCATAAAAAACGGCTAACTCATGCAGGCAAACGACAATTAACGGCGAAGTAACGCATAAAACCACGAATGTATAAAAAGGACGCCAGATGAAAAAGTTACTCCCTCTCGCGCTGCTGCTCGCCGCCGGCAGCGCCGGCGCGCAATCCCACCTGGACAAAGTGCTGCAGCAAAAGACCCTGGAGGTCTGCACCACCGGCGACTACAAGCCCTACACCTTCCTCAAGGAAGATGGCAGCTATGAAGGCATCGATATCGACATGGCGGAATCGCTGGCGAAGAGCCTGGGCGCCAAGGTGAAGTGGGTGAAAACCAGCTGGAAAACCCTGACGCCGGACTTCGCCTCCGGCAAGTGCGACATCGCCATGGGCGGCATCTCCGTCACGCTGGAGCGACAAAAACAGGTGTTCTTCGCCGACAAGCTGGATACCGACGGCAAAATTCCGCTGGTGCGCTGCACCGACGTGAAGAAATACCGCACGATAGAACAGATCAACAAACCGTCGGTGCGTCTGCTGGAACCGGCGGGCGGCACCAACGAAGCCTTCGTGCACGCCTATCTGCCAAAAGCCAAGCTGACGCTGACGCACGACAACATGAGCATTTTCCAGCAGCTGGTGGATCGCAAGGCGGACGTGATGATCACCGACGCCTCCGAGGCGCTGTACCAGCAGAAGCGCTATCCGAAGCTGTGCGCGGTGAATCCGACCAAACCGATGCAGTACGGCGAAAAGGCTTACATGCTGCCGCGCGACGATCTGAGCTGGAAACTGTATGTGGATCAGTGGCTGCACCTGGCCAAGGCGACCGGCGAGTATCAGAAGGTTATCGACAAGTGGTTGGCGGTAAAGAAGTAACCCGCTGAGAAACGGGGCCGACGCGCGTCGGCCCCTGCGGCGTATCAGTCGCCAATGTATTCCATCGCCACGCGCTGCGTGAGCTTGGTGATCAGTTCATAAGCGCTGATGCCGGTACAGGCGGCGATGCGCTCGACCGGCAACGCCGGCCCCCACAGCACCGCTTCATCCCCTACCTTATCGGCGGCGTCCGGCCCGAGATCGACCGAAATCATGTCCATCGACACCCGGCCGACGATCGGCACTTCGCGGCCGTTGATCAGGATCGGCGTCCCGGTCGGCGCGCTGCGCGGGTAGCCGTCGCCGTACCCCATCGCCACCACGCCAAGGCGAGTATCGCGCGGGCTGATCCAGGTGCCGCCATAGCCCACCGCTTCACCAGCCTTGTGCTCGCGCACCGCGATCAGGCTGGATTTCAGCGTCATCGCCGGCTGCAGACCATGCTCGGCGCCGCTGCCGCTATCCAACGGCGACACGCCGTACAGAATGATGCCGGGGCGCACCCACTCGTTGTGGGCGTCCGGCCACAGCAGCGTGCCGCCGGAGGCGGCGACCGAGCGCTGGCCCGGTTTGCCGCGCGCGAACTGCTCAAAGCAGGCGATCTGTTTCAGGGTGGCGTCGGACTCCGGCTCGTCGGCGCGGCTGAAGTGGCTCATTATATTGACCGGCTGCGCCACGTTGCGGCAGGCGCACAGACGCTGATAAAACGCTTCCGCCTGTTCGGGACGCACCCCCAGCCGATGCATGCCGGTATCGAGCTTCATCCACACCGGCACCGGGCGCGCCAGCTCGGCCTGTTCCAGCGCCTCGAGCTGTTCGATGCTGTGCACCGCGGTTTCGATGTTGTTCGCCACCAGCACCGGCAGGTCTTCGGCGCTGAAGAAGCCTTCCAGCAACAGGATCGGCTTGACGATGCCGCCGGAGCGCAGCATCAGCGCCTCGCCGATGCGCGCCACGCCGTAGCAGTCAGCGTCTTGCAGGGTGTGTGCTGTTTCCAGCAGGCCATGTCCATAAGCGTTTGCTTTCACAACGGCAATCAGGCGGCTTTGCGGCGCCTGGCGGCGCACCTGTTGCAGATTATGTCGCAGAGCGCGGCGGTCGATTACAGCGGTTGCCGCTTTCATTTCAGTTCCTTAGCTGATTATTCGTCATCGTATTGTGGCCCCGCGTAGTTATCGAAACGCGACCACTGGCCGTTAAAGGTAAGGCGCACGGTGCCGATGGGGCCGTTACGCTGCTTACCGATAATAATTTCCGCGATCCCTTTCAGATCGCTGTTCTCGTGATACACCTCATCACGATAGATGAACATAATCAGGTCGGCGTCCTGCTCGATGGAGCCGGATTCACGCAGGTCGGAGTTGACCGGGCGTTTGTCGGCGCGCTGCTCCAGGCTTCGGTTCAGCTGCGACAGCGCCACCACCGGCACCTGCAGCTCTTTCGCCAGCGCCTTCAGCGAGCGCGAAATCTCGGCGATCTCCAGCGTACGGTTGTCGGACAAGGCCGGCACGCGCATCAGCTGCAGGTAGTCGATCATGATCAGGCTAAGCCCGTCGTGTTCACGGAAAATGCGCCGCGCGCGCGAGCGCACCTCGGTCGGCGTCAGGCCGGAGGAGTCGTCGATGTACATGTTGCGCTTCTCCAGCAGGATGCCCATGGTGCTGGAAATGCGCGCCCAGTCCTCGTCGTCGAGCTGGCCGGTACGGATGCGCGTCTGATCCACGCGCGACAGTGACGCCAGCATACGCATCATGATCTGCTCGCCGGGCATCTCCAGGCTGAAGATCAGCACCGGTTTCTCCTGGGTCATCGCGGCGTTTTCGCACAGGTTCATGGCGAAGGTGGTTTTCCCCATCGATGGACGGGCGGCGACGATGATCAGATCGGACTTTTGCATGCCCGCGGTTTTCTTGTTGAGGTCCTGATAGCCGGTATCGACCCCGGTCACGCCGTCATGCGGCTGCTGATACAGCTGTTCGATGCGCGAGACGGTGTCTTCCAGGATGCGTTCGATGCCCTTCGGGCCCTCGTCTTTGCTGGCGCGGTTCTCGGCGATTTGGAATACGCGGGATTCCGCCAGATCGAGCAGGTCTTCGCTGCTGCGCCCCTGCGGATCGTAGCCGGCGTCGGCGATTTCGTTAGCCACCGAGATCATTTCGCGCACCACCGCCCGCTCGCGCACGATGTCGGCGTAGGCGCCGATGTTGGCGGCGCTCGGGGTGTTTTTCGACAGCTCGGCCAGGTAGGCGAAGCCCCCCACCGAGTCCAGTTCGCCCTTCTGTTCGAGCGATTCGGACAGGGTGATGAGGTCGATAGGCTTGCTCATCTCCAGCAGACGCTGCATCTCGGTAAAGATCAGGCGATGCGGGCGGCTGAAGAAGTCGTTGGCGACCACGCGTTCCGCCACGTTGTCCCAACGCTCGTTATCCAGCATCAAACCGCCCAACACCGACTGCTCGGCCTCCAGCGAGTGCGGCGGCATCTTCAGCCCTTCCATCTGACGATCTCTGGAACGCTCTCTGGTTTCGTCCGCGTTTGTTTTGTTGGTTGGTTTTTTTCCTGCCATGAAACGTAGTCTTTATCCGGTTGCGAATGAAGGATCCTGACGCGAGAGTATACGTGATTTTTGCGTCATAACCGATGCAAAAAAGGTATTGAACCCCGCACGGGCGAACTGGATCTCCGATACTAAAAAGAATAGGGTGAAATCAGACACTCCAACGAGGTAACCCAATGGCCAAGCGCATTCAATTCTCCGCCGTCGGCGGACCGGAAGTCTTGCAATACGTTGATTTTACACCGCTCGATCCGGCTGCCGGTGAAGTGCAGATCGAGAACAAGGCGATCGGCATCAACTACATCGACACCTATGTGCGCAGCGGGCTGTACGCGCCGGCCAGCCTGCCGAGCGGCCTCGGCACCGAAGCGGCCGGCGTGGTGGTCAAGGTCGGCGCCGGGGTCAGCGCGATCAAACCGGGCGACCGGGTGGTGTATGCGCAGTCGTCGCTCGGCGCCTACAGCGAGATCCACAACGTGCCGGAAGAGAAAGTGGCGCTGCTGCCGCACAACCTGAGCTTTGAGCAAGGCGCCGCTTCTTTCCTGAAAGGGCTAACGGTGCACTATCTGCTGCGCCAGACCCACGAAGTGCAGCCGGGTGAAGTATTTTTGTTCCATGCCGCCGCCGGCGGCGTCGGGCTGATCGCCTGTCAGTGGGCCAAAGCGCTGGGCGCGCGCCTGATCGGCAGCGTCGGCTCCGACGAGAAGGCGGCGCTGGCGAAGCAGGCCGGCGCCTGGGCCACCATCAACTACCATAAAGAGGATATCGCCCAGCGGGTGGCCGAGCTGACGCACGGCGAGAAGGTCGGCGTGGTGTACGATTCGGTGGGGCAAAGCACCTGGCAGGCCTCGCTCAACAGCCTGAAGCGGCGCGGCCTGATGGTCAGCTTCGGCAACGCGTCCGGCCCGGTGACCGGCGTTGATCTGGCGCTGCTGAATCAGAAGGGCTCGCTGTACGTCACCCGCCCTTCCCTCAACGGCTACATCACCAACCGCGCCGAGCTGCAGTACGCCAGCAACGAGCTGTTCTCGCTGATCGGCAGCGGCGCCATTCGGGTGGAGGTGAGAGACGAGCAGAAATTCGCGCTGGCCGACGCCCAGCGTGCGCACCAGGTGCTGGAAAGCCGCAGCACCAGCGGTTCCAGCCTGCTGATCCCCTGATCGCGGCCAAAGAAAAGGGCTCCTTGCGGAGCCCTTTCTGTTACTGCGTTTTGTAGGGGTAGAGCAGAGTCCGCCAGAGACAGGGGTTGCTTTAGCAACACGAATTTTAGGTGTCTCTCACGGTGATGAAATCGGTCGCATCACTGCATCGACCCACATCCTAACAGCCCCGTCCGGCAAAAAACACGCTTTATGTGCCACATCGCCGGGGAAAACTGCCAAGCTGTGATCGCTGCCGCATTCGCGGTGCGGGAAATTGTGCAAGTTTCAGTGTGACTGTCTGATTATTCAGCAAAAAATCAGTAACGCCGGATCTGGGGTTTCTGCATTGAACGGTAAATCCATACCCCAACCACCGCCAAAATCAGCCACGGCAGCAGCTTAATGACCACCGCGAACAGCCCGCCCAACAGCATGAATGCCGCCGCCACCAACAGCGCAGCGAAGATCCCCAGCAGCGAGATGCCGGTCACCATCAGCATCACCACAAAACCAATGAGAAAGAAGATTTCCAACATGATTGCTCCTTTGCAATACAACGTATCTGCAGAGTGGATTACAAGAAGCGTGCCAGAACGGCGGATGGGCTAACCCATTGAAAACAGAGGACAGGCATCCGGTAACGCACCGAACGCCTGGCGAAAAAGACTAACTGTTGGTCAAATTTTTTGTGGATTACGCCATTTCGACGCGCGGCTGACGCACCAGCGCCAGCGCCTGCTCGACCACCCGCGCATCGGCGCCCGGCTTGTGGGCGTTCTCGCTCAGATGGCGACGCCACTGGCGCGCGCCCGGCACGCCCTGGAACAGACCGAGAATATGGCGAGTAATGTGGCCAAGATAGGTGCCGTTAGACAGCTCGCGCTCGATATACGGATACAGCGCTTCGACGATCGCCACGCTGTCCGGCACCGCGGTCTGCGCGCCGAACAGTTCGCTGTCGACCCGCGCCAGGATACCCGGATTCTGATACGCCTCGCGCCCCATCATCACGCCGTCCAAGTGCTGCAGGTGCTGCCGCGCCTCTTCCAGCGTTTTCACCCCGCCGTTAATGGCGATGGTCAACGCCGGGAAATCCCGCTTCAGCTGATAGACGCGCGGATAGTCCAGCGGCGGCACTTCGCGGTTTTCTTTCGGGCTGAGGCCGGAGAGCCAGGCCTTGCGCGCGTGGATGGTGAACATGTCGCACTCGCCGCGCCCGGCGACGGTCTCGATAAAGTCACACAGGAAGGCGTAGCTGTCCTGATCGTCGATGCCGATGCGGGTCTTCACCGTCACCGGGATCGACACCACGTCGCGCATCGCCTTGATGCAATCGGCGACCAGCGCCGCCTGGCCCATCAGACAGGCGCCGAACATGCCGTTTTGCACCCGATCGGACGGGCAGCCGACGTTGAGGTTAATCTCATCGTAACCGCGCTGCTCCGCCAGCTTGGCGCAATGCGCCAGCGCGGCCGGATCGCTGCCGCCCAGCTGCAGCGCCACCGGATGCTCTTCTTCGCTGTAGGCCAGATAGTCGCCCTTGCCGTGGATGATCGCGCCGGTGGTCACCATCTCGGTGTACAGCAGCGTTTCCTTGGTCAGCAGGCGGTGGAAGTAACGGCAATGACGATCGGTCCAGTCGAGCATCGGCGCGATGGAGAAACGATTGGCGGCGTAGGTTGGGGCGTGGTTGTCTTTCGTCATGCTGAGTTACTGGCTACCTGAGTCTGTCTGGGTTCAACGAACGGCACGCGGCCGCAAACGGCTATTATAACGACAATCGGCGCCGTTGGGAAAACCCGCTTGCCGCCGGCAAAAATAAGCGGAGACAAGGCGAATAAACCCGCTCGTTCAGGTGTTATCTCATTACGGGCGCGCACGGCGCCTCTGCCTTGAGGACATAACCATGAACAGCTTCATTAAACGCCTGCTGGCATCGGCCATTGCCGGCTGCCTGCTGTTGTCCGGCGCGGCGCTGGCGATGGGCGGCGACGGCAGCGGCCAAACCCCGCCAACCTGTCCGAAAGGCCAGGTCTACGACAGCAAAACTCAGACTTGCATGGTAGATAAAAGCGGCAAGGTCGACGACGCCGACCGCACTAACTACGCCTATGCACTGGCGAAAAGCGGCCGTTATCAGGAAGCGCTCGATATGCTCAATACGTTGAAAAATCCCAACACCGCCGTTGCGCTGAACTATCGTGGCTACGCCACGCGCAAGCTTGGCCGCACCGATGAAGGGATCGGCTATTATTTAAAATCAGTAGCCCTCGATCCGAAATACCCCAAAGTGCGCGAGTACCTGGGGGAAGCCTATATGCTGAAAGGCCGGCCCGATCTGGCTCGCCAACAGCTGCAGGTGATCCAGTCGCTGTGCGGCACCGGGTGCGAGGAGTACCGCGATTTGGCGGCGGCCATCGACCGCCACCCGGAATCGTGATCCGACGCGCCTGCGGAGGTGACTATCAGCGGCGATGCGATACGCGATGAACTCGGCCACTATCTCTCCCGCCTGTGGCGCTATGCGCTGGTGCTCTCGCACCGGCGGGATGTCGCCGACGATCTGGTGCAGGCCACCTGCCTGCGTGCGCTGGAGCGCGCCGCGCAATTCACCCCCGGTTCACACCTGGATCGCTGGCTGTTTTCCATCTTGCACTCCATTTGGCTCAATGAAGTTCGCGCCCAACATCTTCGCCAGGGGCAAGGCTGCATGGCGGCGGAAGAGCTGGGCGATGCGGACAACGGCGAACAGCCGGTCTGGCTCCATGAAGTGATGCGGCGCGTCAGCCGGCTGCCGACGGCCCAGCGCAACGCGCTGTTTCTGGTGTATGTCGAAGGGCTGTCTTACCGGGAGGCCGCAAAAGTGCTGGCGGTGCCGATCGGCACCGTCATGAGCCGTTTGGCGGCCGCACGCCTGGCATTGGCCGATGACCGCCCGTTGGCAAACGACGGCCCGCACCGCAAAGAACGCCATCCCGCCCCCTTGCCTCCTGCTCGTCGATAACGCCCTATTCCAACGAGCGGATAACCCGACATGGCTGCCCCAGTGCCAGCACGTTGGCCGGGATGTCGCCGGTGACGATGCTGCCCGCGCCGATGGTGGTGCCGTCGCCGATGGTCACTCCCGGCAGGATCACTACGTTGCCGCCGATCCAGACGTTGTTGCCGATGGACACCGGCTGCGCCGAGGTGCGGAAAGGGAAATCCGGATCGCCGGTGAAGCGCTCTGCGGCCTTCAGCGGGTGGCTCGGCGTATAAATTTGCACGTTGGGGCCGATCAGCGTGTTGTCGCCGATGGTGATGGTATTGCAGTCAAGGAACACCGCGTTGACGTTGATAAAACAGTTTTTACCGATGCGGACATGCTGCCCGTAGTCGCACCAGAATGGCGTTTCAATCCAGCTCGCCTCCCCCCAGGCGCCGAACAGCTCACCGAGCAGGCGGTTTTTCTCGTCCGCCTGATGCGAGTCCAGCGCCCCCAAGCTTTTGATCAACGCCCTCGCCCGATGGTACATCCCGATCAGTTCTTCATCGCGGCTGTTGTACTCCAGGCCGCTTAACAGCTTCTCTCTTTCCGTCATCACACAGGGCTCCTGCTCATCACGCGGGTGAAAGGCGTTATACCGCGCTCGCCCCCCGCTCTCCAGCGCTAAAACCGGCAACGTTGATTTGCCGCCCGACGGCGGGGAAAAGTTGTGACGCATCTCTCTTTTAGCGCGATCGACGCGCCTTTCCCTGCGCTATCATCAGGGGAAAAGGGGGCAACTCTCGGCGATTCGCCGTAATCATGGTAAAATCGGCTTTTTTACGTACCGGGATATTTGCGATGAACTCAACCACCCAGGAAAAGCTGCTGGCGCAGGCTGAACGCCTCTGCCAGCAACGCAATGTGCGATTGACGCCGCAACGGCTGGAAGTGCTGCGTCTGATGACTCAGCAACCCGGTGCAATCAGCGCATATGACCTGCTCGATCTGCTGCGCATCGCCGAACCGCAGGCCAAGCCGCCGACGGTATACCGCGCGCTGGATTTTCTGCTGGAGCAAGGGTTTATCCATCGAGTGGAGTCGGCCAACAGCTACGTGCTGTGCCACCATTTCGAACAGCCGATGCATACGTCCGCGCTGTTTATCTGCGACCGCTGCGGCCAGGTGACCGAACGCACCACCGAAGGCGTGGAGGAAACGCTGCAGAAGCTGGCGCAGGAAGCCGGATTTGCACTGCGGCACAGCGTGGTGGAAGCGCACGGTCTGTGCGCCGGTTGCGTTGAAGTTGAAGCTTGTGACAGCAAGCATGACTGCGCCGAACACGATCACAGCATCGCCATCAAGAAGAAGTAAGACGAAGTCAGGTACTTCCCTGTACCTGCGGCCGGGGCGCCAGAGGATGGAGCGACGCCGGCCTGCGCTGTTGCCGGCCGCCGTCAGTGGCGGCCCTGCGTGTTACCAGCGGTGTTTGGTGTGATCTTCCCAGGCCTTCACCTCTTTTTCGGCCGCCTCTTTCTGGTAACCGTAGCGCTCCTGAATTTTGCCGACCAGCTGTTCGCGTTTCCCTTCGATGACCGTCAGATCGTCATCGGTCAGCTTGCCCCATTTCTCTTTCACTTTGCCTTTCAGCTGCTTCCAGTTACCGTCGGCTTGATCTTTATTCATAGTCTCTCCGTTAACCTGTGGTGAATCAGTGATCCCTGTCGCCGGCCGGGGTTAACCAGAAATTTTTCTGGCCGATGCTTCCTTCACCTTAAGAAGCACCGCTCCCCTTCATTTACCAGCCACATGATTCATTCTAGTTAAACATGGAAATAAAAAAGCCAAAACACAGAATAAAAAACCATCAACAAACAAAATAAAAACAAAAAACGCTAACAAACAACGAACTAACGCGAACAGATCAAGGCTGAAAACATGTAAGCAAACATGACCAAAATCATAAGAAAAGCTAACCATTAACCCAACAAAACGTCCGGTTTAATGTGCAGTAAACCAGCTGCCGCGCACCTGGTGACGGTGCCAAATCCAGCCCAATGCCACGCCACGCAACGTCAGAAACACCGCCAGCGCCAGCCAGAGCCCGTGATTGCCAAGCAGCGGCACGCTGAACAGCGTCAGACCGTACCCTGCCGCGGCCACCGCCATGCTGTTACGCATCTCAGCGCCGCGCGTGGCGCCGATAAACATGCCATCCAGCAAATAGCACCACACCCCGACCAGCGGCAAAATGACCTGCCACGGTAAATAGTGGGCGGCCAACGCGCGCAGCTCCGGTAGGGAGGTCAACGCCGCCACGATCTGCTGGCCGGTAACGGCATACGCCAGGCCGAAGGCCAACGCGACCAGCCCCGCCTGCCTGCAGGCCGCGTGCCACACCTTACGCAGTTGGCTGCCGTCCCGGGCGCCGTAGGCGTGGCCGGAATGGGCCTCCACCGCATAAGCGAAGCCGTCGAGCGCATAGGCGGTAAACGTCAGCAGGTTCATCAACACCGCGTTAACCGCCACCACATCGCTCCCCAGGCGAGCGCCGAAAATGGTCAACGACGCAAAGCACAGCTGCAGCAGCAATGAACGCAACATGATGTCGCGATTGAGCGCCAGCAGGCGACGCAGATCGCCACGCCAGGCCTGACGCAACATCGCCAGGGTAATACCACGCAGACGCATCACCCGCCACGCCAGCCACAGGCCGAGCAATAGCGTGGCATATTCGGCGATGGCGGTGGCCGCCGCCGCCCCTCGCACGTTCCAACCCAGGCCCATCACCAGCCAAATATCCAGCACGATGTTCAGCAGGTTGCCGACGATCAGCAGGATCACCGGCGCACGCACGTACTGCACGCCGAGCAGCCAGCCCAGCAGCACCAGGTTGGCCAGCGCCGCTGGCGCGCTCAACCAGCGGATCTCAAGAAAACGCCGCGCCTGCTCCAGCACCTCGCCATCGCCGCCGACGCTCCGCAGCGCCAGTTCAATAAGCGGGTAGCGCAACAGGACGATCGCCCCCCCGGCCAACAGCGCCAGCAGCAGCGGTTGCATAAAGGCGCGCGCCAGCGCCTGCGGGTTCTTCGCTCCCAGCGCCTGCGCCGCGAGGCCGGTGGTGCTCATGCGCAGGAACAGCAGCAGCATGAACAGGAAGCTGGTCGCCACCGCGCCGATCGCCACGCCACCCAAATAGATCGGGCTGTCGAGGTGGCCGATCACCGCGGTGTCCACCAGCCCGAGCAGCGGCACGGTGATATTGGAGAAAATCATCGGCAGGGCGAGGCGCCACAGGGCTTTATCGGTGTCGCTGGTGAAGGCGGAAATCAGGCGCATGATGGGATGTTCCTGTGACAGAGTGACGAAGGGCGAAGTCAGAAACAAAAACGCCCCAAAACAGGGGCGATTGATACAGGGAGCGACGGTGATGGCGCGGCGATTAAATCCAGTCGCCGTTGCGGATCACGCCGACCGCCAGCCCTTCGATCGTGAAATTCTGCTGGCGCAGATCGACCACGATCGGTTGGAATTCGTTGTTCTCCGGCAGCAGTTCAACCACGTTGCCGTGCTTTTTCAAGCGTTTGACCGTCACTTCGTCTTCGATGCGCGCGACCACGACCTGGCCGTTGCGCACGTCTTGCGTTTTGTGCACCGCCAGCAGATCGCCGTCCAGAATGCCGATGTCGCGCATCGACATGCCGTTCACTCGCAACAGGAAATCGGCGCTCGGTTTGAACAGGGATGGATCCACCTGGTAGTGCCCTTCGATGTGCTGCTGCGCCAGCAGCGGCTCGCCGGCGGCGACGCGGCCGATCAGCGGCAGCCCTTCTTCTTCTTCCATCAGCAGGCGGATACCGCGCGACGCGCCGGAGACGATTTCGATCACGCCTTTGCGTGCCAGCGCCTTCAGGTGCTCTTCGGCGGCGTTAGGCGAACGGAACCCCAGACGCATCGCGATCTCGGCACGCGTCGGCGGCATGCCCGTTTGCGAAATATGATCGCGAATCAGATCGTAGACCTCTTGCTGTCTGGTAGTTAGTGCTTTCATTCCGCCCCCTGTTTGTTTATACAGTCTTGCTGTGAGTATATACAGGTAAGCGCGGATTGGGAACCGAAGAATAAATAAAAATCAGTCAGTAGGCGCTTTGCGTCAGCCAAAATGCTGCCACAAGACCGTGCCCCAAACGAACAGCGCGAGTACGATCGCCAGCGATACCGCCGCCGATCCCATGTCCTTGGCCCGCCCGGACAGCTCATGGTGTTCGCTGCCGATGCGATCCACCACCGCCTCGATCGCGCTGTTCAGGATCTCGACGATCATCACCAGCGCCACCGATCCGATCAATAAAATGCGCGCTATCGCACCCACGTCCAGCCAGACAGCCAGTATGATAGCCAGGAGGGTCACCACCAGTTCCTGGCGGAACGCCGCCTCGTGTTGCCAGGCGGCGGAAAGCCCTTTATAAGAATAGCCGGCGGCCTTGATGATGCGGGTCAATCCGGTTGCTTGGTTTGCCATGTTTTCGTGCCTTTCTCAGAGGTCGGTCATAATAAAAAGAGTCTAGAACAGTCCGCGCTGACGGCTCTCGGTTTTCGAACACCACAGATCTGCTACCCGGTTTCTGGTATGCTTGCGGCGCATTGCTAACAAGAGGCTTCACGTTGTTATGTCAGGTTGGCGTAAAATTTATTATAAAATATTGAATTTACCACTTAAATTGTTGGTAAGAAGTAAGGTCATCCCTTCAGATCCGGTTACCGAGCTAGGGTTGGATCCCTCACGGCCGATTTTGTATGTTTTACCTTACAATTCCAAGGCGGATTTGCTGACGCTGCGCACCCAGTGCCTGGCGCAGGATCTGCCCGATCCGCTCAACGCGCTGGAGATCGACGGCACCGTGCTGCCGAGCTACGTGTTCATTCACGACGGCCCGCGCGTGTTCCGCTACTACACCCCGAAAGAAGAGTCGGTAAAGCTGTTCCACGACTACCTGGATCTGCATCGCAGCAATCCGGATCTCGACATTCAGATGCTGCCGGTTTCGGTCATGTTCGGCCGCTCGCCGGGCCGCGAAGGCCACGGCACGCCGCACCTGCGTCTGTTGAACGGCGTGCAAAAATTCTTCGCCGTGCTGTGGCTCGGCCGCGACAGCTTCGTGCGCTTCTCCAACACCGTTTCGCTGCGCCGCATGGCCACCGAACACGGCACGGATAAAACCATCGCGCAGAAACTGGCGCGCGTGGCGCGCATGCACTTCTCGCGTCAGCGCCTGGCCGCAGTAGGCCCAAGCCTGCCGGCCCGTCAGGATCTGTTCAACAAGCTGTTGGCGTCCAAAGCGATCGAAAAAGCGGTCGAGGACGAAGCGCGCAGCAAGAAGATCTCGCACGAGAAGGCCCAGCAGAACGCCATCGCGCTGATGGAAGAGATCGCCGCCGACTTCTCCTACGAAACCGTGCGTCTGTCCGATCGCGTGCTGAGCTGGACCTGGAACCGGCTGTATCAGGGCATCAACGTCACCAACGCCGAGCGCGTGCGCCAGCTGGCGCAGGACGGCCACGAGATCGTCTACGTGCCCTGCCACCGCAGCCACATGGACTATCTGCTGCTGTCCTACGTGCTGTATCACCAGGGCCTGGTGCCGCCGCACATCGCTGCGGGCATCAACCTCAACTTCTGGCCGGCCGGCCCGATCTTCCGTCGTCTGGGCGCGTTCTTCATCCGCCGCACCTTCAAGGGCAACAAGCTTTACTCGACGGTGTTCCGCGAATACCTCGGCGAGCTGTTCACCCGCGGTTACTCGGTGGAATACTTCGTGGAAGGCGGCCGTTCCCGCACCGGGCGTCTGCTGGAACCGAAAACCGGCACCCTGTCGATGACCATCCAGGCGATGCTGCGCGGCGGCGCCCGTCCGATCACGCTGGTGCCTATCTACATCGGCTACGAGCATGTGATGGAAGTGGGCACCTACGCCAAAGAGCTGCGCGGCGCCACCAAGGAAAAAGAGAGCCTGTTGCAGATGCTGCGCGGCCTGCGCAAACTGCGCAATCTGGGCCAGGGTTACGTCAACTTCGGCGAACCACTGCCGTTGACCGCTTACCTCAACCAGCACGTGCCGCAGTGGCGCGAGTCGATCGATCCGATCGAGGCTCAGCGCCCAAGCTGGCTGACGCCGACGGTCAACGATCTCGCCGGCCAGATCATGGTGCGCATCAACAATGCCGCCGCGGCCAACGCCATGAACCTGTGTTCCACCGCGCTGCTGGCCTCGCGCCAGCGTTCGCTGACCCGCGAACAATTGCTCGAGCAGCTCGAGTGCTACCTGCAGCTGATGCGCAACGCGCCTTACGCGCATGACGTCACCGTACCGTCGCAGACGCCGGACGAGCTGCTGGATCACGCGCTGAACATGAACAAGTTCGAGGTGGAAAAGGACAACATCGGCGACATCATCATTCTGCCGCGCGAGCAGGCGGTGCTGATGACCTATTACCGCAACAACATCCACCACCTGCTGGTGTTGCCGTCGCTGATCGCCAGCATCGTCATGCATCATCGCCGGGTATCGCGCGCCGAACTGCTGCGCCAGATTGGCATGATTTACCCGATGCTGAAAGCCGAGCTGTTCCTGCATAACGACAAGGAGCAGCTGCCGGACGTGCTGCGGCCGATGATCGACGAGCTGATCCGCCAACAGCTGATCTGCGACAAAGGCGACGAGCTGGTGCTGAACCCGGCGCGCATTCGCCCGCTGCAGCTGCTGGCCGCCGGGGTGCGCGAAACCCTGCAACGCTACGCCATCACCATGTCGATCCTCAGCGCCAACCCGAGCATCAACCGCGGCGCGCTGGAGAAAGAGAGCCGCATCATGGCGCAGCGTCTGTCGGTGCTGCACGGCATCAACGCGCCGGAGTTCTTCGACAAGGCGGTATTCTCCACCCTGGTGGCGACGCTGCGCGAAGAAGGCTACATCAACGACAGCGGCGATGCGATCCGCGAGCACACCCTCGAGGTGTACAACATGCTGAGCGATCTGATCACGCCGGAAATCAAGCTGACCATCGAAAGCGTCAACATGCCGGAAGAGACCAACGCTCTGCCGCAAACCGATGCGCAAGAAGAGAAAGACGAGTGATTTCACCCGGCGCGGAAACACAAAAGGCACCCCGAGGGGTGCCTTTTTTCTTGCTGCAGGAAACCGTTACGCCGGCAGATAGCTGAGCGCGATGCCGATAAACACCACCAGCCCAACATAATTGTTCTGCAGGAAGGCCTTGAAACAGGCCTCGCGCTCGCGCCCGGCGATCTGCTTCTGCTGGTGAATGAACAGCGCGCCCGCCAGCAACAGCGACCAGTAAAACGCGCCGCCGAGCTGCGCCAGATAACCGACCCACACCAGCAACAACAGCGTTGCGAACTGCAACAGCCCGACGATCAGCTTGTCATAACGCCCGAACAGGATAGCGGTGGACTTGATGCCTATTTTCAGATCATCGTCGCGATCGACCATCGCATACAGCGTGTCATAGGCCACCGTCCAGCAGATATTCGCCAGCAGCAGCAGCCAGCAGCTGAGCGGCAGCGATTCGCTGACCGCCGCATAGCCCATCGGAATGCCCCAGCCGAACGCGGCGCCCAGCACGAACTGCGGCAGGTTGGTCACCCGCTTCATAAAAGGATACACCCAGGCCAGCGCCAGCGCCGCCAGCGACAGCCAGATGGTCATCGCATTCAGCGTCAACACCAGGCAGAACGAGATCAGCACCAGCACCACGAACAGCACCTTGGCCTCTTTCGCGCTCACCCGGCCGCTCGGCATCGGCCGCCCGGCGGTGCGCTTTACGTAGCCGTCCACCGCGCGATCGGCGTAGTCATTCACCACGCAGCCGGCGGCGCGCATCAGGAACACGCCGAGCACGAACACCACCAGAATCGACAGCGGCGGCACGCCTTTCCCGGCCAGCCACAGCGCCCACAGCGTCGGCCACAACAGCAACAGCGTGCCGATCGGTTTATCAATGCGCATCAAATGGCTGTAAGCCCGCCATTTACTTTGAGTCACGCTTCCCTCCAACGTCTTGCTCTCCTCTCTTATGCGGGAACCGCTGAATACAGCGGCGAAGCCGGTAAAAACAGTTCGGTCAGCAGCAGCGGCTTGCCCGCCAGCCGCAGCCGTGAACGACGCGCCCACAGCGCGTCCTGCCGGCCGATATGGATATAGTCGCGGGTCAGATCGCCGCTGCTGAACAGATAGCTCCCGAGCGGCAGCGTCCCCAGATCCACCAACGCCTGATCGGGGCCGGTCAGCGTATGTTCCGGGATCACCGTGCGCCCCAGCAGCCAGGGCTGGTCGTCGCCCAGCAGCACCACTTCGCGCAGCCAGTAGCGCGGGCTGTCGGGCAGGTGGTTCGCCTCGTCGCCCAGCGCCTCGCGCGTGACGAAGCATTCGCGCTGCGGTTCAACGCGCACCTGGGCGCAATGGCGTTCAAATCGGCGGGTCATGGAGCCTAACTCCATCAGCCAGTCGCTGACGGCGGCGGGCGCCGGAGGATCCTGTTCGGATAACCACTCCAGCGGCGGCAGGATGGAATCCCTGATGCCAGACATTGCTTTACTCCTCGCCTGAACCGCAGCCGGTACGGCGCGCCAGACGATACAAACTGTTAACAGGCCCCCATTGTAGCGCAGAAATGCGAAAGCGGCAGGCTGATTCGTGGCGAAAACGGCAGGCCTATCGGCCGGAAAAACCGGGGTTCTGTCATCTTTTTGCCATCCGCATTCTCTATCTTCATTTCCCGGCGCGCTGACGATTCTGTGATCGCCCGCAAAGTTTCAGCTTCCTCGCGTTGTGTTATCTACGCGCGTAGATACCCTGATACGGCAGCGTTGAATCGCCATGCGTCCGACATGATTTGTCGGCACACCTTTGTTGCCGGCACCAGGGAAACCATCTTTAACCGCGCCCCTCCAGGCGCAGAACAAAAGAGGATAGCACTGCCATGAGCGAAACAACGCTTGCCCCTTCACAGACCGCCGACGCCGCGCTGGCGGCCGATGAACGCCTGGCAACCAAAGAGGGGCGCAGCCAATTTTGGCGCGCCACCTTCTCCTGCTGGCTCGGCACCGCCATGGAATACGTCGACTTCGCGCTGTACGGCCTGGCGGCCGGCATGGTGTTCGGCGACGTGTTCTTCCCGGAAGCCACGCCGCTGGTGGCGCTGCTGGCCAGTTTCGCCACCTACTCCGTCGGCTTCGTCGCGCGGCCGATCGGCGCGCTGGTGTTCGGCTGGATCGGCGACCGCAAAGGCCGCCGCGTGGTGCTGATCACCACCGTGGCGCTGATGGGCCTCTCCACCACGCTGATCGGCCTGATCCCGTCCTATGCGCAAATCGGCGTCTGGGCGCCCGCCTGCCTGGTGATCCTGCGCTTCGCGCAGGGGTTCGGCGCCGGTGCGGAGCTGTCCGGCGGCGCGGTGATGCTGGCGGAATACGCGCCGGCCAAGCGGCGCGGGCTGGTGGCGTCGATCATCGCCATCGGCTCCAACAGCGGCACCCTGCTGGCGTCGCTGGTATGGCTGCTGGTGCTGCAGCTGGACAAGGAAGATCTGATGAGCTGGGGCTGGCGCATTCCGTTCCTCGCCAGCATTCTGATCGCCGGGGTGGCGCTGTACCTGCGCCGTCACGTGCGGGAAACGCCGGTGTTCGAACGCGAGCTGCAGCAAAACCACCAGCGCATGCTGGACGCCGCCCAGGCCGCGCCGGATACGCGCAGCTACCTGCAACGTACCAAAGCGTTCTGGGTGATGCTCGGCCTGCGCATCGGCGAAAACGGCCCTTCCTACCTGTGCCAGGGCTTTATCGTCGGCTATGTCGCCAAGGTGCTGATGGTCGATAAATCGGTGCCGGCGTTGGCGGTGTTGATCGCCTCGCTGTGCGGGTTCCTAGTGATCCCGCTGGCCGGCTGGCTGTCCGATCGCTTCGGCCGCCGCATTACCTACCGCTGGTTCTGCCTGCTGCTGGTGCTGTACGCCTTCCCGGCGTTCTGGCTGCTCGACAGCCGTGAACCGGCTATCGTCATCTCGGTGATCGTGGTCGGCATGTGCATCGCGTCGCTGGGGATCTTCGGCGTTCAGGCGGCCTACGGCGTCGAACTGTTCGGCGTGAAGAATCGCTACTCCAAGATGGCGTTCGCCAAAGAGCTCGGTTCGATCCTCTCGGGCGGCACCGCGCCGCTGATCGCCACCGCGCTGCTGTCCGGTTTCGGTCACTGGTGGCCTGTCGCCTGCTATTTTGTTGTAATGGCGGCCATCGGCTTAATCACCACCTTCTTTGCTCCCGAAACCCGCGGCCGCGATCTCAACCTGCCGCAGGATGCCGCGTAGCGAGAAGGCGAACAGGATCCCAATTTGGATAATCACTCCGCGCGACGCGTTACCCGCGCCGACGTGGCCCGCGTAGCGGGCACCTCCGTCGCCGTGGTCAGCTATGTGATCAACAACGGCCCGCGCCCGGTGGCGGAAGCCACCCGGCTGCGCGTGCTGGCGGCGATCGAGCAGACCGGCTACCGGCCGAACGACATCGCGCGGGCATTGGCCTCCGGCAGCACGCAAACCTACGGGCTGGTGGTGCCGGATATTTCCAACCCGTTCTTCGCCACGCTGGCGCGGGCGCTGCAGCAGGAGGCCTTCAGCCGCGGCCGCGTGCTGCTGCTGGGCGACGCCGGCGATGACCGGCAGCGCGAGTATGAGCTGATCAATAACCTGCTGCGTCGCCAGGTCGACGGCCTGCTGTACACCAGCGTCGATCGCCATCCGTGGTTCGAGCTGATCCGCGCCTCCGGCACGCCCTGCGTGATGATAGACACTATCGACAACCAGGCCGGCGTCTGCGCCATCCGCGTCGACGAGCGCGATGCCGCCTGCCAGGCGACCCGCCATCTGCTGCAGCACGGCTATCGCGACATCGGCATTTTTATCGGCCCGCTAACCATGCTCAACGCGCAGGATCGCCTGAACGGTTGGCGCGATGCGCTGCTGGAGGCGGGCATTGCGCCGCGCGACGAGTGGATTTTCGAGGCGCCTTACACCCGCCAGGGCGGCTACCAGGCCACCCAGCGCATGGTGCAAGGCCCGCGCCCGCGCGCCGTTTTCACCTCCAACGAGCAGCAGGCGCTCGGCTGCCTGTCGGCGCTGGCGGAGCATGGGTTGCGCGCGCCGGACGATCTGGCGCTAATCTGTTTTAACGGCACGCAGCAATCCGAATTCAGCGTGCCGCCGCTCAGCGCGGTCGAGCAGCCTATCGACGCCATGGCCAAGCGGGCCATCGCCATGCTGGCCGCCGGCGCCGCGCCCGCCGAGCTGCATGAATTCGCTTTTCAACTGCGCATCCGCCGTTCGTGCGGCTGTTAGCGGTTTTTCAGGACACCTTCTATGCGTTTGATCATTGATTGCGATCCCGGTAACGGCGTTCCCGGCGCCAACGTCGACGACGGCCTGGCGCTAGCCCTGGCGCTGGCGGCCAAACCGCAGCTGCAACTGGAATTGATCAGCATCGTGGCCGGCAACACCCCGCGCGAAGTGGGCTTCGCCGTCGCCACCGAGCTGCTGGCGCAAAGCGGCTACCAGGTGCCGGTCGCCCTCGGCGCGGCGCGCGCCCTGAGCGAACCGCCGGAGCCATGGCGCGCGCATTTGGACAGGCCGATCGCCGATCCCAAGCTGGCAGCGCTGTGGCGCGACTTGCCCGCACCCTCGCTCGCCCACGCGCCCGCACCGGACGCCGCCATCGCCATCGGCGAGCTGATCTGCCGCCATCCCGGCGAGATAACGCTGGCGGCGATCGGCCCGCTGACCAACGTTGCGCACGCCATGCAGCTGTACCCGCAGATGGCGCAGGCGGTGAAAGAGATCGTGATCATGGGCGGCGTGTTCAACGTCGAGGGATACATCAAGGACACCAATTTCGGCCTGGATCCGGAAGCGGCGCGGCTGGTGCTGAACAGCGGCGCCGCTATCACGCTGGCGCCGCTGGACGTCACCACCCAGACCATGCTGACCCAGGCGGATCTCGCCGCACTGACGCAGCCGGATACGCCGCTGTGCCGCTATTTGCGCGCCACCACGCAGCCGTGGATCGATTATTCGCGCCATACGCGGCGCCTGCCGGGCTGCTGGATCCATGATGCGCTGGTGATCGCCTGGCTGCTGGCACCGCAGCTGGTCACGACCGAGATGTTCCATGTGGATGTGGCGCTGGAAGGGGCGCTGACGCGCGGCAGCTCACGCCGCTGGCGGCCGGACAGCCTGCGCCTGACGGTCGGCATGCCGCCGCCGCAGGGCAAGCCGGTGCGCATCATGCAGCAGGTCGATAACGCCCGTCTGCTGGCGTTGATCGGTGCAACGCTGGCCCGCGGATGAAAAAAGGTGCGCCAAAGCGCACCAATCATCGAGCCAGCATCGGCAGCGTCGGGTGTTACCCCTTGCCTTTTACGCTGCTGATAAACGTTTTACGCGCAGTGGTCGAGCCCAGTTTCTCGGCCTCATTCATCAGTTTCAGCGCTTTGTCGATATCGCCCGCCTTCACCGCCTGCTTGATGCCGTTATTGAAGTAGCTTTCGGTATCGTTGAGCATCGGCTCCGCCGGTTTCTCCGGCGTCGGTGCAGGCGCCGCCACGGCGGCCGGTGCGGTTGATCCCACCACCACCGGCGCCACGGTCGGCGCAGGCTGTAGCATGCCGATCATCACGTTGCCGGTGCCCTGTTCCGCGGTCACCTTGAGCTTCAGCGTGCCGGTCGTCGCGTGGCCGGCGATCGGATCCGGGATATCCGGCACCGCGTTACCCACGCCCTGCGCGTAGGCCTTGGCCGGGTTAGTCAGCTGCGTGGTTTTCGCCAAATCCTGACGGGTGGTGTACACCAGCAGGTAAATCTGTTTTTGACCGAGCGCCGGCGTCAGTTTCAGCGTGCCTTCGAGGCGATCGGAGGACATCGCCCCCGGCGGCTGGTAAGGGAAATAGCTGCTCGGGTAATACGCCGCCGGGCGCAGATGCTCGTCCAGCACCAGCACGCTCGGCGCGTACAGCGAATTGTTCTTGGCGAGGCTGCTCAGCGTCACTTCCAGCGAACCGCGATCGGCCGGCAGCGTATAGGCGGCGATCGCCCCCTGAATGTCGCCCTGATTGAGCTGCGGGCTGACGGCGTCGAGCTTCACTTCTTGCGACACCGGCGGTTGCAGCGGCTGCCACGGCAGGCTTTGCAGCGTGGCGGCGCTGATGGCCGGGGCGACGGAAACGTTGGCCGGCGTATCGGCGTTGGCCGCCAAAGGCGCGCCGACGGTCAGCGCCAGCGACAGGCAGAGTGACAGCAGATTCTTTTTCATCGTTATATCCTCTTTCAGCACCGCGGCGGATCAGGCAAGAGATCGGGCCGCGGCGAATGCGGTTGGGGGAGAGCCGGCGGCCCTCCCCGTCCTGTCGTTACCACCAAATTTCCATCTGGGCGCCGAAGGTGACTTCGTCATCCTTGCCGCGGCTGAAGGTATGCATGCTGGTGTCGTTGTAAGCGGTGCCGGCGTTATACCCGGTGTCATCGCCGGTGGCGTAGCCCCACTTCTCGTCCCACTTGGCGTAGGTGGCGAACAGGCGGATGGCCGGACGCGACCAAATGCTGTTGCCCGCCTGCCATTGCTGCGCCAGGGTCACTTTATACTGGCCGTTGCGATCGCCGGTGCGCTGAGATTTGACGTTGTCGTAGCCGGCTTCCAGCAGGGTGCTCATGATCGGCGTCCATTTGTACATCGGACGCACGCCCACGGTGTACCAGGTGGTGCCGTTGTTGTTGTCGCGGTCAATGTCCTGGAACATGGCGACGTACATCAGCGCCCACTGATCGTTGAAGTCGATGGCGCCGTGATCCAACACGCGGATCATCTTGCCGTTGTTATCGATGGTGGCGCCTTCGTTGCGGCCGTTGTTCTGCGAGGTCATCGAGTCGGTGGCGTACTGCAGCACGAATTTGTTGTAACCGTTCAGGATGCTTTGCGTGTGTTCGGCGGTGAACATCCAGCCGTCTTTGCTGGCCCCGTCGGCCAGGCGGTAGTTATCCTGCGCATTGGCTCGGCCGTAGTCCACGCCCAGCTCCAGGGTGCCGCCCGGGTTCAGCTCCAGCCCGGCCAAGCGCACGTCGAAGGTATCGTTGACGGTCGGACGCTGTTTCCATTCGTTATCCAGGTAGCCGTAAGAGCCGCCAGATTCCGAGTTGCGGGTCACGGCGGCGGACAGCTTGCCGAAGCCCAGATCGATGTTTTCCAGACCGGCGCCCGGGCCGGAGATATCCCAGTAGTAGAAGTCGATCATGTGAACGTCATGACGCTGATAGAAACGCTTACCGGCCCACAGCGTGGAGCCCGGCAGCCACTCGATCAGGTTTTTACCCTGCACGTTCACTTCGCGGAAGCCCGGCGTCACGTCTTCCCAGTCGGAGCGCTGCGAGACCGAATAGGCCAGGTTAGTGTCGAAATAGAAGCTCTTGTCGCCTTCTTTCCACACTTCCTGCCCCAGTTTCAGCTCGGCGTAGGTTTCGCACTCGTTGCCGAGACGGTATTTGCTCGCGGCGCCGGTGGCCTTGAAGCACTGTTGCTCACCGCCGCTGCCGGTCCAGCCGATGCCGGAACGGGCGTAACCGTGGAAATCCACGGCCAGCGCCTGAGTAGAGAGAACACCGGCGGCGACAGCCAGTGCCAGAGGAAGTTTGCGCAGAGTAGTCATCATTATTCTCCTGTTATACCGACTTTGATGCTTTAAACGCCCGGCTCCTGGTGCAGCCGTTTACATGCCGTACCGTCTTCACGGAACAGGTGGCAGCGGTGAGGCGGCAGGCCGATGGCGAATGTGGCACCTTCTTCTACCAGCACCACGTCATTCTGGCGGTACACCAGGTTTTGACGGATGGCCGGGATTTGGATATGGATTTGCGTCTCGTTGCCGAGCTGCTCCACCACCTGCACGTCGCCGGTAAGCCGCACTTCAGAGGCTTCGCCGGGCAGCAGATGTTCAGGGCGAATGCCCAGTGACAGGTTGGCGCCGGGTTGGACACCCGCGCCTTCCACCGGCAGCCAGACCAGCTGACGGTTGGGCAGTTCGACCTGCACCTGTCGCGGCTCCGCCGCGGTGACCTTGACCGGCAGGAAGTTCATCTTCGGTGAGCCGATAAACCCGGCGACGAAGCGGTTGGCCGGGTAGTGATACAGCTCCAGCGGCTTGCCGACCTGCGCCACGCGACCAGCGTCGAGCACCACGATCTTGTCGGCCAGCGTCATCGCTTCGACCTGATCATGGGTGACGTAAATCATGGTGCGCTGCAGGCGCTTGTGCAGACGGGAGATCTCAATGCGCATCTGCACCCGCAGCGCGGCGTCGAGGTTGGACAGCGGCTCGTCGAGTAGGAACACGTCCGGCTCGGCCACCAGCGTGCGGCCGATCGCCACGCGCTGACGCTGCCCGCCGGACAGCGCCTTCGGCCGCCGATCGAGCAGGTGCGCCAACTGCAGCACCTCGGAAACCTGGTTCACCCGTTGATTGATTTCCGCTTTCTTGGCGCCGGCCAGCTTCAGGCCGAACGACATGTTGTCCGCCACCGACAGGTGCGGATACAGCGCGTAAGACTGGAACACCATGCCGATGCCGCGCTCGGAAGGCGGCACTTCATTCATGCGTTTCTCGCCGATCAGCAGGTCGCCGGAGGTGATGTCCTCCAGCCCGGCGATCATGCGCAGCAGCGTCGATTTGCCGCAGCCCGACGGCCCGACAAACACCACAAACTCGCCGTCTTCGATGGTCAGATTGACGTCTTTGGAAATCACGGCCTCACCGAAGGCCTTATAAACGCTGCGCAGTGTCACGCTAGCCATGCGTTACTCCCCTGCTTTCGCAGTTAACATGTCGTGTGAAAATGGCGGAGGCAAAGCCCGCCAAAACCCATTGATGACCCTCTTGCTGCGCGCCGTGCTGCCATGCCAACGGCAAGGTCGCCTCAGACGGCGCGGCCGCCTGAGTATAAGGCTGCAGGTTTATCAGCGCTTCAAGGCATTGATCCTGATGGGTAATAAGTAAGCGCACCACGCCATCGCGCTGGCTGACCGCGCTCAGCTCGCCGCGCTGGAAAAGCGGCGAACGGCGCAGGGCCAGCAGCGTCTGGCAGTAACGCAAGGTGGAGTGGCTGTCGTGCTGTTGGCGACTGATGGCCAACGCGCGGTGTTCGATCGCCACCTGCTGATACCAGCTGATCTCCCCGGCGGTGACCTGTTCGGGGGCTTCATGCCACGGCATCGGCGTTTGCGCGCCGCGCGGATCCTGCAGGCCGGCGGCGTGCGGCAGCCCCAGCTCCTCGCCCTGGTACAGGCAGATCGGCGCCGGCAACATCGCCAGCAGCGTCAAAAAGGCGGCGGCGGAACGCAGGTCGCCCTGCCCCCAGCGGCTGACCACCCGAGGCTGATCGGCGTCGCCGGTGCTCCACAGGCTGTCCGCCAACGTGGCGCGGCGGGCATGCAGCACCGCCACCAGCTTTTCCGCGCTGAACGGCATCACGTCGAGCGCCAGCGCGCCGTGGGCGAACCGCTGCACGTCGGCGGCATGACGAACGCGATGGGCTTCGTCGGCGTACCACAGCGTCAGCCCTTCGCCCGTCACCGCCGTTTCGGCCTCCGGCGCCAGCGTCTGCGGCAGCAACAGACCGTCGATCGACAGCGCTTTCAGGTACGGCAGCGCCGCCAGCATGCCGTGCGCGTCGCCCACGCCGTCCCCGTTTCCGTCACGGAAACTGGCCGGATGGATCCGGTACAGGGTGGGCTGAGTGGCGATAGGCATTGACGACATAAATCCGGTATCCCTGCTGCGCGTGGCGTTAAAAATCAATGGGCCGATAGTGCGGGAGTCGCCGGAAAGGGTAATCATCCGTAACAGGATTTTTCATGGGGGAGGAGACGGGAGGATGAGAGAACGACCGCGGCGATGAGAAGTTCCGCGCTTAAGGCAAATCTGTGATCAAGCCGGCAAAAATCGCCCCCCTATTTTGTGCCTGACGCCACAGAATAGAGCGCAACGTTAACTGGATCACACTCCTCATCTCAGGGGCGTAGAGGGGGGGAGGATGAGAATATGTCGCGTTGTGACCCACTATGATCGCGAAACGTCTCTCCTTGATTTATGTGCCCACAAAAAGAAGGACTGGATTATGACTCGCAGCATTACCCTCGCCCGTACGCTGGCGCTCTCGGCACTGGCTACTCTGGTGCTCTCTTCTTCCGCCTTCGCCAAGATAGAGGAAGGCAAACTGGTTATCTGGATCAACGGCGACAAGGGCTATAACGGCCTGGCCGAAGTCGGCAAGAAATTCGAAAAAGACACCGGCATCAAAGTCACCGTCGAGCATCCCGACAAGCTGGAAGAGAAATATCCGCAGGTGGCCGCCACCGGCGACGGCCCAGACATCATCCTCTGGGCCCACGATCGCTTCGGCGGCTATGCGCAGTCCGGCCTGCTGGCCGAAGTCCACCCGTCCAAAGCCTTCCAGGACAAGCTGTTCCCGTTCACCTGGGACGCCGTGCGCTATGACGGCAAGCTGATCGGCTACCCGATCGCCGTCGAAGCGCTGTCGCTGATTTACAATAAAGACCTGGTCAAACAGCCGCCGAAGACCTGGGAAGAGATCCCGGCGCTGGACAAACAGCTGCGCGCCAGCGGCAAAAGCGCCATCATGTGGAACCTGCAGGAACCCTACTTCACCTGGCCTATCATCGCCGCCGACGGCGGTTATGCCTTCAAGTATGAGAACGGCAAATACAACATCAAGGATGTCGGCGTCGCCAACGCCGGTTCGCAGGCCGGCCTGCAGTTCATCGTCGATCTGGTGAAAAACAAACACATCAACGCCGATACCGATTACTCGATCGCCGAAGCCGCGTTCAACAAAGGCCAGACCGCGATGACCATCAACGGCCCGTGGGCCTGGAACAACATCGAGCAGAGCAAAATCAACTACGGCGTGACGCTGCTACCGACCTTCAAAGGCAAACCGTCCAAACCGTTCGTCGGCGTGCTGACCGCCGGTATCAACGCCGCCAGCCCGAATAAAGAACTGGCGACCGAGTTCCTCGAGAACTATCTGCTGACCAACGAAGGGCTGGCGGACGTCAACAAAGACAAACCGCTGGGCGCGGTGGCGCTGAAGTCCTACCAGGAAACGCTGGCCAAAGATCCGAAGATCGCCGCCACCATGCAGAACTCGCAAAACGGGGAGATCATGCCGAACATTCCGCAGATGAGCGCTTTCTGGTACGCCGAACGCAGCGCGGTGCTCAACGCCGTCAGCGGCCGCCAAACGGTGAAAGCCGCGTTGGACGATGTGCAGACCCGTATCACCAAGTAATGTCGTCGTGCGGGGCGCCGTGGCGCCCCGCCGTTGCTTCACAGAAAGGAACGCCCTATGCAATTCGCTCACGCCGGGACGCCCGCGCGTAAAAAATCGAAGTGGTGGCAAAGCGACGCGCTGAAATGGCTGGTGGTCGGCCTGTTCAGCCTGGTGACCTGCTACCTGATTGTGTTGATGTATGCACAGGGTGAATACCTGTTCGCCATCCTGACGCTGATCCTGGTCAGCGCCGGGCTTTACGTCTTCGCCAACCGCCGCGCCTACGCCTGGCGCTATGTGTATCCCGGCGTCGCCGGCATGGGATTGTTCGTCCTGTTCCCGCTGATCTGCACCATCGCCATCGCCTTTACCAACTACAGCAGCACCAACCAGCTGACGTTTGAGCGCGCGCAATCGGTATTGATGCAGCGTCAGTTCCAAAGCGGCAAAACGTTCACCTTCGGCCTCTACCCGGCGGAAAACCAGCAGTGGCGCCTGCAGCTGACCTCGCCGGACAGTGAACAGCCGCTGATTTCCGAGCCTTTCCGCCTCGACGCGACGCCGCCGCTCCCCCTGAAATTGACGGCCCAGAGCGCCGCGCCGCAGGGCGAACCCGCCACGCTGCGGGTGATCACCCAGAACCGGCAGGCGCTGAGCCAACTGGTGGCGCAGCTGCCGGACGGCGATGAATTGCGCATGAGCTCCCTGCGCCAGTTCTCCGGCACCCGCCCGCTGTATGCGCTGGACCAAGACGGCAGCACGCTGACCAATAACCAGACTCAGGTGCGCTACCGGCCGAACGGCGACATCGGCTTCTATCAGGCGATCAACGCCGACGGCGGCTGGGCGCAGGAAACCCTGAGCCCAGGCTATACCGTCACCACCGGCTGGAAAAACTTCCTGCGGGTGCTGCAGGACGAGGGCATCAAAAAACCGTTCGTGTCGATCTTCATCTGGACCCTCGTGTTCTCGGTGATGACGGTGATCCTTACCGTGGCGGTCGGCATGGTGCTGGCCTGCGTGGTGCAGTGGGAGGCGCTGAAAGGCAAGGCTATCTACCGCGTGCTGCTGATCCTGCCCTATGCGGTACCGTCGTTCATCTCGATCCTGATCTTCAAAGGCTTGTTCAACCAGAGCTTCGGCGAGATCAACATGATGCTCAGCCACCTGTTCGGCATCAAACCGGCCTGGTTCAGCGATCCGCTCACCGCCAAGAGCATGATCCTGATCGTCAACACCTGGCTCGGCTACCCGTACATGATGATCCTGTGCATGGGGCTGCTGAAGGCAATCCCGGACGATCTGTACGAGGCCTCGGCGATGGACGGCGCCAACCCGTGGCAAAACTTCTTCCGCATCACCTTCCCGCTGCTGATCAAGCCGCTGACGCCGCTGATGATCGCCAGCTTCGCCTTCAACTTTAACAACTTCGTGCTGATCCAGCTGCTGACCAACGGCGGCCCGGACATGATCGGCACCACCACGCCGGCCGGCTATACCGATCTGCTGGTCAGCTACACCTACCGCATCGCCTTCGAAGGCGGCGGCGGGCAAGACTTCGGGCTGGCGGCCGCCATCGCCACGTTGATCTTCCTGTTGGTGGGCGCGCTGGCGATCCTGAATTTGAAAGCCAGCAAGATGAACTTCGATTAGGGAGAATAACGATGGCCATGGTTCAACCCAAATCCCAGCGCCTGCGCCTGTGGATGACCCACATTTTGATGCTGTGCTTTATCGCCCTGATCATGTTCCCGCTGCTGATGGTGGTGGCCATCTCGCTGCGCGCCGGCAACTTCGCCACCGGCAGCCTGATACCGGAAACCCTCTCCTGGGATCACTGGCGGCTGGCGCTCGGCTTCAGCGTCACCCACGCCGACGGCAGCGTGACGCCGCCGCCGTTCCCGGTGCTGCTGTGGCTGTGGAACTCAGTCAAGATCGCGGCGATCACCGCCATCGGCATCGTGACGCTGTCCACCACCTGCGCCTACGCCTTCGCCCGCATGCGTTTTCGCGGCAAGAGCACGCTGCTGAAAAGCATGCTGATCTTCCAGATGTTTCCAGCGGTGCTGTCGCTGGTGGCGCTGTACGCCTTGTTCGATCGCCTGGGCCAGTACATTCCGTTTATCGGCCTCAACACCCACGGCGGCGTGATCTTCGCCTATATGGGCGGCATCGCGCTGCATGTCTGGACCATCAAGGGCTATTTCGAAACCATCGACAATTCGCTGGAAGAGGCGGCGGCGCTGGACGGCGCCACGCCGTGGCAGGCGTTCCGGCTGGTGCTCCTGCCGCTGTCGGTGCCGATTCTGGCGGTGGTGTTCATTCTGTCGTTTATCGCCGCCATCACCGAGGTGCCGGTGGCGTCGCTGCTGCTGCGCGATGTAAACAGCTACACGCTGGCGGTGGGCATGCAGCAATATCTCAACCCGCAGAACTACCTGTGGGGCGATTTCGCCGCCGCCGCGGTGCTGTCGGCGATACCGATTACCGCCGTGTTCCTGCTGGCGCAGCGCTGGTTGGTGGGCGGCCTGACGGCCGGCGGCGTGAAGGGGTAATTTGTGCCACTGCAGTGCGTTTGATGTTTTTCCTTATCTTTTACCCTATGGATTTCAAGTTACAGCCAGGCGACCAGCTCGCTAAGCCCAGGCGCTTACTTCAGTAAGTAACTGGGGTTAGCGAGTGCAGTCAACAACGCTGTCGCTTGAAAGACGACGGGTAATGATATCCTGTGTCTTTGGCGGCCTTTGGCCGCCATTTTTATCGCTACTCCCGTTTCAGCCGATCGGTGTTGGCCAGATAGAGCGTCACCACCAGCACCAATATCGCCGCCGAGTAGATCAGGGTGTCGATGGGATTTTTGTGATCCACGATAATCAAACGAATAATCGCGGTAATGCCGATATAAATAAAATAGCGCAGCGGGAAATGATAACCCGACTCAAAATACTTGACGATCAAGGCGATAAATTCAAAGTACAGAAAATAAATCACGATGCCTTCAATCAACAGGTAAGAGGACGACTCTTCACTGTTGATAAATAACACCTTCGCCAGATGGATGGTTTCCTTAACCAGAAACACCACCAGAATTGCCGCCAGCAGCAACAGGCCCACGTTCAGCACTCGCTGCAGCCCTTTCGCTATCATTATCGAACGCGACGTTTTTGCCATAAAACCTCTCTCTGAATACCGCTTATATGATTCAACCTTGCCAATATAGGCATTGTCCTAAAAATTACGCCCTTCGCGAAAGCACTTTAAACCCCATTTAATTCATAAAGTTATAATAAGATGTTTCTGGCTTATAGATTTGTAGCAAATCGAAATGTCAACTATCATGGGTCACAGAGATCTTTACATAAAACCAATAACCTCGAATTAACAAGGGAATTCTTTATGCGCGCTAAACTTAACGGACTGGTCGCTGCGGGCCTGTTTACCTGTGCATTGTCCGGCCACGCCGCCGGCCTGGTAGCCCCTGACAACGATCTGCGTAACGATCTCGCCTGGTTGTCTGACCGCGGCGTCATCAACGTCAGCCTGTCCACCTGGCCGCTGAGTCAGGAAGAGATCAGTTCCGTTATCGCGCAGGCCAAACCGGTCACCAATACCGAGAAAAACGTCATCGACCGCGTGCAACGCCGCGTTGACGCCCTCAAAGCCAACATCCGCGTCAGCGGTTACGCCTCGACCGATAAACCCGGCACCCCGCAGGGCTTCGGCCAAAACGAGTACGCCGACGATCGCCTGACCATCGGCGCCGGCGCCAACGGCGAGTTCTGGGACGTGCGTCTGCAGGGCTCGGTGGAAGGCGACCAGCGCGTCAGCGACGGCTCCAAATTCAATATGAACGGCTCCTACGGCGCGGTGAAAATCTGGAACCAATGGCTCTCCTTCGGCGAGGTCTCCCAGTGGTGGGGCCCGGGTTACGACGGCAGCCTGATCCGCTCCGACGCCGCGCGCCCGGTCGCCGGCTTTATGCTGCAGCGCGCCGACCAATCGCCGTTTGAAACGCCGTGGCTGTCGTGGATCGGCCGCTGGCAATACCAGTTGTCCGCCGGTCAGCTGTCGCAGTACGCTGCCGTGCCGGATACCAAACTGATCGGCGGTCGCCTGACCATGATGCCGACCGATTTCCTGGAGCTGGGCGCTTCGCGCGTCATGATGTGGGGCGGTGATGGCCGTCCGCACTCCTGGCGTTCCTTCTGGGATGGCGTAACCGGCAACGACAATACCGGCGATCCGAAAAACGATCCGGGCAACCAGTTGGGCGGTTTTGACTTCAAACTCAAACTGCAGCCGCTAGTCGGCATGCCGGTCAGCCTTTATGGCCAAATCACCGGCGAAGATGAAGCCGGCATGTTGCCTTCGCATAATGCCTATATGTTGGGGCTTGAAGGCCATCCGGAATGGGGTCCGACCACCATCAACTGGCATATCGAAGGTTCTGATACCCGTTCTAACGGCAACGCCAACAACGTGATGTACAACCACTACGTCTATCGGGGCGGTTACTACCAGCAAGGTTACCCGCTGGGCCATGCGATGGGCGGCGACGGCCAGATGCTGTCCGGTCGCGTCGAGCTGGTGCTGGACGACAGCCAGCGTTGGAGCACCCGCTTGGTATACGCCAAGGTGAATCCGAACAACCAAACCATCAACCGGGCATTCCCGCGTTCCGATACGCTGAAAGGCATTCAGCTCGGCTGGGGTTACACCTTCCCGTCACAGGTTAAGTTCGACACCAGCCTGTGGTACACCGACAGCGATCACAGCACCGCCGATGACGTGGGCGCCGGCGTCAGCTTCGAAGTGCCGATCAACCTGTAACTTTTCGCAGACGTAAAAAAACCCGCCGCGGCGGGTTTTTTTATTGGCTCAGATCAGGCGATTAGCGCCATTCCTTGAAGCGGTTGATCAGCGCATTGGTCGAGCTGTCGTGGCTGCTGATTTTCTCGCTGCCCGCCAGTTCCGGCAGGATGCGGTTGGCCAGCTGTTTGCCCAACTCCACGCCCCACTGATCGAAGGTGAAGATGTTCAGGATTGCGCCCTGGGTGAAGATCTTGTGCTCGTACAACGCAATCAGGCTGCCCAGGCTGAACGGGGTGATTTCACGCAGCAGGATCGAGTTGGTCGGACGGTTGCCTTCAAACACTTTGAACGGCGCCACGTGTTTGACCTGCTCAGGGGTTTTACCCTGCGCCGCGAACTCGGCTTCCACCACTTCCAGCGACTTGCCGAACGCCAACGCTTCGGTCTGGGCGAAGAAGTTGGACAGCAGTTTGGCGTGGTGATCGCCCAGCGGGTTATGGCTGATGGCCGGCGCGATGAAATCGCACGGCACCAGCTTGGTGCCCTGGTGGATCAGTTGGTAGAACGCGTGCTGACCGTTAGTGCCCGGCTCGCCCCAGATGATCGGGCCGGTCTGGTAATCCACCGGATTGCCGTTGCGATCGACATACTTGCCGTTGGATTCCATGTTGCCCTGCTGGAAGTAAGCGGCAAAACGGTGCATGTACTGATCGTACGGCAGAATGGCTTCGGTTTCGGCGCCGAAGAAGTTGTTGTACCAAATACCGATCAGCGCCAGCAGCACCGGCAGGTTTTTCTCCGCCGGCGTTTCGGCGAAGTGCTTATCCATGGCGTGCGCGCCGCTCAGCAGCTGCTCGAAGTTGTCGTAACCGATGGACAACGCGATCGACAGACCGATCGCCGACCACAGCGAGTAACGGCCGCCGACCCAGTCCCAGAATTCGAACATGTTGTCGGTATCGATGCCGAACTCGGCCACCGCTTTGCCGTTGGTGGACAACGCAGCGAAGTGCTTGGCCACGTGTTGTTGATCGACGGCGCTGCTCAGGAACCAGTCGCGCGCGCTGTGGGCGTTGGTCATGGTTTCCTGAGTGGTGAAGGTTTTGGACGCCACCAGGAACAGCGTGGTTTCCGGGTTCAGCGGCTGCAGCGTTTCGGCGATGTGGGTGCCGTCAACGTTGGAGACGAAGTGCATGTTCAGGCGGTTTTTATAAGGGCGCAGCGCTTCGGTCACCATGTAAGGGCCGAGATCCGAACCGCCGATGCCGATGTTCACCACGTCGGTGATCGGCTTGCCGGTGTAGCCTTTCCACTCGCCGCCGATGACGCGCGCGCAGAACTGTTTGATCTTGGCCAGCACCGCGTTCACTTCCGGCATCACGTCTTTGCCGTCGACCAGGATCGGGCTGTTGCTGCGGTTGCGCAGGGCAATGTGCAGCACCGCGCGATCTTCGGTGCGGTTGATCTTCTCACCGGCGAACATCGATTTGATGGCGCCTTGCAGATCGGTTTCTTTCGCCAACGCCTGCAGCTTCTCCAGGGTTTCCTGCGTGATGCGGTTCTTGGAATAGTCCACCAACATTTGATCGTTGAAGGTCGCGGAGAACCTGGAGAAACGATCGCTGTCCTCGGCGAACAGGTCGGCGATCCGTACGTCTTTCATCTGTGCATAATGTTGCTGCAGGGCTTGCCAAGCAGCGGTTTGACTAGGATTGATATTTTTCATAGCAACACTCTTAGGCTTGAGAATAAAAATGACGCGTTTGTCCGATTGTAGCCTGTTCGACTGTGATTATGATCGCTTTTCTTGCGATAGGCGCTAACTGTCAACGCATTGCCGCCTCGTTTCAGCTTTCACTCTATACTTTTGGCTAACGGCCTGTTATCGGGGTTGCCGAATTGTCATCAGGCTGTGTCATCGTCGCTTATTTCGTCATTTGAAAGGGATCTCGCTTATGGAATTATCCGCCCCACTCATGTTGGTGCTTATCGGCCTGGCGTCGCTGCTGGCGCAGTGGCTGGCCTGGCTGCTGCGCCTGCCGGCCATCTTGCCGCTGCTGCTGTTCGGCATCGTGCTCGGCCCGACGGTGCATCTGGTGCAGCCGGATCTGCTGTTTGGCGATCTGCTGTTTCCGCTGGTGTCGCTGTCGGTGGCGATCATCCTGTTCGAAGGGGCGCTGACGCTGCGTTTCGAGGAAATTCGCGGCCTTGGCGGCGTGGTGCGCAATCTGGTCACCGTCGGCATGCTGGTCACCTTTCTGGTCATCAGCCTCGCCAGCTGGTGGCTGCTGGATTTCCCGCCGGAGCTGGCGGCGTTGATCGGCGCGGTGACAGTGGTGACCGGGCCGACGGTGATCGCCCCGCTGATGCGCGTCGTGCGGCCGAACGCCAATATCAACCAGGTGCTGCGCTGGGAAGGGATCGTCATCGATCCGGTCGGCGCCATCTTCACCCTGCTGGTGTTCGAGTTCATCGTGCTGAAGCAGAATGCGGAATCCTATACCCACCTGTTTTGGACGCTGGGCGTGACCGCCGCCGTCGGCCTGATCGCCGGCGCGCTGTTCGGCTACCTGCTCGGCCTGGCGCTGCGCCGCGTCTGGCTGCCGCGCTACCTGCAGAACCTGGCGGTGCTGGCTATTATGCTGACCGCCTTCGGCGTGTCCAACGCCATCGCCGACGAATCCGGTTTGCTGACCGTCACGGTCATGGGCATCTGGCTGGCCAACATGCGCGACGTGGACACCAGCGATATTCTGGCGTTCAAAGAGGAGCTGTCGGCGATCCTGATCTCGGCGCTGTTCATCATTCTGGCGGCGCGGCTCGACATCCAGGCGCTGTGGAACATGGGCTGGCCGCTGCTCCTGCTGCTGCTGGCGGTGCAGTTCATCGCCCGGCCGCTGTGCATCGCGGTGTCGACCTGGCGCTCTTCCCTGCACTGGCGCGATCGGCTGCTGCTGTGCTGGATCGCCCCGCGCGGCATCGTCGCCGCGGCGGTCAGCTCGCTGTTCGCGCTGACGCTGCAGCGCAGCGGTTATCAAGGCGCCGACCGGCTGGTGACCGTGGTGTTCGCCATCATCATCGGCACCGTGGTGCTGCAAAGCCTGACCAGCGGCATGATGGCGCGCTGGCTGCGGGTGCAGCAGCAGAAACCGCGCGGCGTGCTGATCGTCGGCGCCAACAGCGTAGCGCGCATGCTGGCGCAGGCGCTGATCAAGCTGAACGTGCCGGTGATCGTCACCGACAGCAGCTGGGAATACTACCGTCAGGCGCGCATGGACGGCATTCCAGCCTACTATGGCCACGCCTACTCCGAACACGCCGAGAACTATCTTGACCTGAGCAATATCGCCCAGGTGCTGGCGCTGTCGCCCAATCGTCACCAAAACGCGCTGGCCGTCTATCACTTCGGCCACCTCTTCGGCGAGGATCACGTGTTCGCCATCCGTTCGGGGGCGCCATTGAAAGGACGCGGCGCCAGCGCGGAAAGTTCGCGTTTCCGCCGACATGAAATTTTATTTAATCAGGAAGCCACCTACGGCCGCCTGAGCAGCCTGCTCGCCAGAGGCGCCACCATCAAGGCAACCAAATTGAACGAAAATTTCGGTTGGTTGGAGTATTTGGAAAAACATCAGGGCGTTATCCCGTTATTCAGCCAAAAGGAAGACGGTTCTCTGCAACCGATTGGCGCCGGTTCCACGCCCGCGATGCCCTGTACGCTTATCGCGCTGGTGCAAGATGAAAATCCCTCACCGTCTGTACGTTGACAGAATGACGATAACCGGCTATTCCTAACAGCCTACTTGCGCACCCGGTGCGCAAGCCAGAAGAGGCGCGTCGCCCAGGTAGAGTGTCAGAGGAGCCGTTTCTCCGTTGACGGCACCCGAGGGGGAGCGACGCCGAGGTAGGGTAATGGCCGGCCATTATCGTATCGACTACAGGGGCTGAATCCCCTGGGTTGTCACCAGGGGATCGCCCGCAGGGCGATCGACAAGGTGGGGCGCTTCTGGGTGTATCGTAGCCTGACCTCTACGCCTGCCCCCTGTTTACCGCTCTCCCCTTGTGCCAAGGCTATGGAATTACAGTGCCCCCAAACGGGCATCCCTGACACGAGGTTTCTACATGAACCAAGCAGTACCCCAGAATTCCACCGTGGTAGCCAAGTTCGGCGGCACCAGCGTCGCCGACTTTGAAGCCATGAACCGCAGCGCCGACGTCGTGCTGGCCAACCCGCAGGTCCGCCTGGTGGTGTTGTCCGCCTCGGCGGGCGTCACCAACCTGTTGGTCGCCCTGGCCGAAGGTTGCGAGGCCGAGAAGCGCAACTACCAGCTTGATGAAATTCGCCGCATTCAGTACGCCATCCTCGATCGCCTCGCGGCACCTGCGGTGATCCGCGACGAGATAGACCGCCTGCTGGAAAACATCGCCATGCTGTCGGAGGCCGCGTCGCTGGCCACCTCGACGGCGTTGACCGACGAGCTGGTCAGCCATGGGGAGCTGATGTCCACCCTGCTGTTCGTTGAAATCCTGCGCGCCCGCAACGTGCAGGCCGAATGGTTCGACGTGCGTAAAGTGATGCGCACCGACGATCACTTCGGCCGCGCCGTGCCGGACAGCGCCGCGCTCAGCGAACTGGCGCAGGCGCAGTTGCGGCCGCGTCTGCAAGAGGCGCTGGTGGTCACCCAGGGCTTTATCGGCAGCGAACCGAAAGGCCGCACCACCACGCTCGGCCGCGGCGGCAGCGACTATACCGCCGCGCTGCTCGGCGAGGCGCTCGGCGTCGGCCGGGTGGATATCTGGACCGACGTGCCGGGCATCTACACCACCGATCCGCGCGTGGTGCCGGCAGCCAAGCGCATCGATAAAATCGGTTTCGAAGAGGCGGCGGAAATGGCCACCTTCGGCGCCAAAGTGCTGCATCCGGCCACCCTGCTGCCGGCAGTGCGCAGCGATATTCCGGTGTTCGTCGGCTCCAGCAAGGATCCGGCGGCCGGCGGCACGCTGGTGTGCAACACCACCGAGAACCCGCCGCTGTTCCGCGCGCTGGCGCTGCGCCGCAAGCAAACGCTGCTGACGCTGCACAGCCTGAACATGTTGCACGCGCGCGGCTTCCTGGCCGAGGTGTTCAATATTCTGGCGCGCCACAATATCTCCGTCGATCTGATCACCACCTCGGAAGTCAGCATCGCGCTGACCATGGACACCACCGGCGCCACCTCCGTCGGCGGCAGCCTGCTGACCACCTCGCTGTTGACCGAGCTGTCGTCGCTGTGCCGGGTGGAGGTGGAAGAAAACCTGGCGCTGGTGGCGATCATCGGCAACCAGCTGTCGCGGGCCTGCGGCGTGGGCAAAGAGGTGTTCGGCGTGCTCGATCCGTTCAACATCCGCCTGATCTGCTACGGCGCCAGCAGCTATAACCTGTGCTTCCTGGTGCCGGGCGAAGAAGCCGAGCAGGTGGTGCGCACCCTGCACCACAACCTGTTCGAATAAGTCATTATCCCTGATTGCGGGCGCAGCATGCTGCGCCCCTGCGTCTAAAAAATCCGTTCAAAACCGGCAGGGGTTCAGCTTGTTGAACCCGCAAAAAAACACAACCACACCCACCGTTCTCAATCTGGCTAAGGAAAACCTGCATGCTGGCAATACTCACGCGCTTATTCCCCCTCTGGGCGATACTGCTGTCCGTCGCCGCCTATTACACGCCGAGCACCTTTACCGGCATCGGCCCCTACGTCAGCCCGCTGCTGATGCTGATCATGTTCGCCATGGGCGTCACGCTGCGGCTCGACGACTTCAAACGCGTGCTGGCGCGCCCCGGCCCGGTGGCGGCAGGCATCTTCCTGCATTATCTGATCATGCCGCTGGCGGCCTGGATCCTGGCGATGCTGTTCCGCATGCCGCCGGATCTGTCCGCCGGCATGGTGCTGGTGGGCAGCGTGGCCAGCGGCACCGCGTCCAACGTGATGATCTACCTGGCCAAGGGGGACGTGGCGCTGTCGGTGACCATCTCGGCGGTCTCGACGCTGGTGGGGGTGTTCGCCACGCCGCTGTTGACCCGCCTGTACGTCGATGCCGAAATCAGCGTCGATATCATGGGCATGCTGCTCAGCATCCTGCAGATCGTGGTGATCCCGATCGGCCTGGGCCTGATCGTCCACCATACCCTGACCCAAACGGTGAAGCGCATTGAGCCGCTGCTGCCGGCGCTGTCGATGGTGTGCATCCTGGCGATCATCAGCGCGGTGGTGGCGGGCAGCCAAAGCCACATCGCCTCGGTCGGCCTGGTGGTGATCGTCGCGGTGATCCTGCACAACGGCATCGGTCTGTTGAGCGGCTACTGGGGCGGCAAGCTGTTCGGCTTCGACGAATCCACCTGCCGCACGCTGGCGATTGAAGTCGGCATGCAGAACTCCGGGCTGGCGGCCACGCTGGGCAAAATCTACTTCTCGCCGCTGGCCGCGCTGCCGGGCGCGCTGTTCTCGGTCTGGCACAATCTCTCCGGCTCGCTGCTGGCGGGTTATTGGTCCGGACGCCCCATCAAGAAAAAATAAACCGCCTGCGGGGACGCAAACATTTGCGTCCCCGTTCTTCTCTGCGAAATTTCGTATTTCCCACTGGTCGGATTGTCATAATTCCCCCCATCCTCTATCATCCGTGAAAAATAAAAATTCAGATTCTTCCTATCCATGCCGATAATGTTGGCAAGGGGGAGAGACGCTCCACTTTTTTTAATTAATTAAGTCACCAGGGTTGCCCGCCAAAAAAGAAGCAGCCTAATTATTATTTAGATCTATACCCACCGTCTTATTTGCTGCGGCAAATCGAGATACCTCGCAATGTGCATGTCGCTCATTATTTCGGGCCGGCCGTCGGTCGCCCGTGGTTAACCTCATGGGTTGGGCTGGCTGCCCCGGCAGCCTCTCATAATGGATTACAATGATAAAAAAAATCACCGCCTTGATGCTGCTGGTCAGCACGGCCCTTTCCGCTGAAACCCTGCCGGATTCCCACATGATGCGGGATATGTCGATGGGGGAATCACGCCGCGCGCTGCAAGACAGCACGCGTGAAGTCAACCAGCTGATTGAACAGCGCCGCTATCAGCAACTGAAGCAACAGCGCCTGCTGGCGGAACCGGAACCGGCCGCGCCCGCCCTGCCGCAATCCGCGCAGTGCCTGCCGATCGCCGGCGTTTACCTGCAAGGCATTACCCTGCTCTCGCCGGCCGATTTGTCGGCCCTGAGCGCGCTGCCGGAAAACTGCATCAGCAGCAACGATATCAATCGCCTGACCCGCGAATTAACGCGCCTTTATGTGCAAAAAGGCTATATCACCGCGCGCGTGCAAATTGTTCGCCCTAATTCGCAGGGGGAATTGGGGCTGAGCGTGACCGAAGGATTTATCGAGAAAATAGAAGGCGGCGATCGCTGGGTCAACAGCCGATTATTATTTCCTGGGCTGGAAGGCAAGCCGCTGAAATTAACCGAACTCGATCAAGGATTGGATCAGGCCAATCGTTTGCAATCGAATACCACCAAGCTGGATATATTACCCGGCCGCCAGGTTGGCGGTTCGGTCATTCGTTTGCGCAATCAGCACGCCAAGCCCTGGCTGATTACCGCCGGCACGGATAATTACGGCCAGAAAAGCACCGGCCAGTGGCTGGCGCGCGCCACCGCCACGCTGGACAGCCCGTTCGGCCTGTCGGACTTCGTCAGCCTGAACGCCAACAGCACGTTGGAAAACCCGGCTCACCGCTACAATCGCGCCTACACCCTGCTCTATTCGCTGCCGTACGGCGCGTTCACCTTCAGCGGGTTCGCCAGCTTCTCGTCCTATGAGAACCACCAGCAGTTGCCGCATAACGTGGTCAAACTGCACGGTCAGACTCAACAGTACGGGCTGCGCAGCGACTACGTGTTTTATCGCGACCACGATCAGATAGACAGCCTGAGCGGCCAGTTGACCTACAAGCGCATCGACAACTACTTCGAAAGCGTGCGTCTTGAGGTCAGCAGCCCAACGCTGACCCTGGCCGAGCTGAGCGCCAGCCACCTGCAAATTCTGCCCCATGGGGTATTCAGCGCCAACCTCAGCGTCGAGCAGGGCCTGCCCTGGCTGGGCGCCGATCGCCACCCGAGTTCGGTGCACCTCGACAGTCAATTCACCAAGGGCAAGCTGTTCGCCAACCTGAGCCAGCGCCTCAAGCTGGGTGACGCCACCTATCAGCTCAACAACCTGTTCTACGGCCAATACAGCCGCGACCCGCTGCCTGGCGTGGAGTGGCTTAGCCTTACCGATCGCAGCGCCGTGCGCGGCTTCAGCCGCAGCACCCAGTCCGGCGACAACGGCTGGTATCTGCAGAACACGCTGTCGCGCAGCTTCAATTTAGGCGCCGCCACGCTGACGCCGCGCCTTGGCGCCGACGTCGGCCGCATTCTGCCGCGTCAGGACAACTCGGGCTGGCGCAGCAGCGCCGGGGTGAGCAGCGGCGCCACGTTACGCTACCGGCAGGCGCTGGTCGATCTGGAGGTCAGCCGCGGCTGGATTTTGTCGAACCACGCCACGCCTGAAGATCCCGTTCAGGTGCTGGCGCGCTTTTCTTACACCTTTTAATCAGCAGTTTTGCAGGACCCCACGGCAATATACGGAGATACATGGATGAAAAATAATAACTTCAGACTTTCGGCGGCAGGCAAACTGGCCGCCGCGCTGGCGATAATTCTCGCCGCTTCCGCCGGCGCCTACGCCGGTGAGATCGTCGCGGCCAACGGCGCCAACGGCCCCGGCGTTTCCACCGCCGCCACCGGCGCCCAGGTGGTCGACATCGTCGCGCCGAACGGCAACGGGCTGTCGCATAACCAATATCAGGACTTCAACGTCAACCAGCCCGGCGCGGTGCTGAACAACTCCCGCGAGGCGGGGCTGTCGCAGTTGGCCGGCCAACTGGGCGCCAACCCCAATCTGGGCGGGCGCGAAGCCAGCGTGATCCTCAATGAAGTGATCGGCCGCAATCCGTCGCTGTTGCACGGCCAGCAAGAGATCTTCGGCATGGCGGCCGACTACGTGCTGGCCAACCCGAACGGCATCAGTTGCCAGGGCTGCGGGTTCATCAACACCAGCCGCTCCTCGCTGGTGGTCGGCAACCCGCTGGTGGAAAACGGCCTGCTGCAGGGCTACAGCACCCTGGGCAACCGCAATACCCTGAGCCTCAACGGCACCCTGAACGCCGGCGGCGTGCTGGATCTGATCGCGCCGAAGATAGACAGCCGCGGCGACGTCATCGTACAAGACTTCACCCACCGCAACGGCAAAGTGACGCCGGCGGCGATCAACGCCATCAGCGGCCTTAACCGCGTGGCGCGCGACGGCAAGGTGCTGGCCAGCGAGCAACCAACGACCGCGCTGGACAGCTACTACCTCGGCAGCATGCAGGCCGGGCGCATCAACATCATCAACACCGCGCAAGGCAGCGGCGTGAAGCTGGCCGGCTCGTTGAACGCCGGCGATGAACTCAAGGTGAAAGCCTATGATATCCGCAGCGAAAGCCGCGTCGACGACGCCAGCAGCAACAAAAACGGCGGCGATAACTATCAAAATTACCGCGGCGGCATCTACGTCAACGATCGCAGCAGCAGCCAGAAGCTGACCCGCACCGAGCTGAAAGGCAAGAACATCAGCCTGGTGGCGGATAATCACGCGCACCTTACCGCCACCGATATTCGCGGCGAAGACATTACGCTGCAGGGCGGCAAGCTGACGCTCGACGGCCAACAGCTGAAGCAAACCCAAGGTCACACCGACAACCGCTGGTTCTACTCCTGGCAATACGACGTCACCCGCGAGCGCGAGCAGCAGCAGCAGGCGGGCAGCACCGTCGCCGCCAGCGGCAACGCCAAACTCGTCAGCACACGGGAGGACGTGACGCTGCTGGGCGCCAACGTCAGCGCCGACCACGCGCTGAGCGTCAAAGCGGCGCGCGACGCGCACCTCGCCGGGCTGGTGGAGAAGGATAAGTCCAGCGAACGCGGCTACCAGCGCAACCACACCTCCAGCCTGCGCACCGGCAGTTGGAGCAGCAGCGACGAAAGCGAAAGCCTGAAGGCCAGCGAACTGCGCAGCCAGGGCGAACTGACGTTGAAAGCCGGCCGCAATGTCGCAACCCAGGGCGCCAGGGTCCACGCCCAGCGCGATCTGACGATCGACGCAGACAACCAGATCCAGATCGGGGTGCAGAAAACCGCCAACGCCAAAGCGGTGCGCGATGACAAAACCTCCTGGGGCGGCATCGGCGGCGGCGACAACAAGAACAACAGCAACCGCCGCGAAGTCAGCCACGCTTCCGAACTGACCAGCGGCGGCACGCTGCGCCTGAACGGCCAGCAGGGCGTTACCATCACCGGCAGCAAGGCGCGCGGCCAGAAAGGCGGCGAAGTCACCGCCACCCACGGCGGCCTGCGCATCGACAACGCGCTGAGCACCACCGTGGACAAAATCGACGCGCGCACCGGCACCGTGTTCAACATCACCAGCAGCTCGCACAAGGCCGACAACAGCTACCAGAGCAGCACCGCCAGCGAGCTGAAGTCCGACACCAACCTGAAGCTGGTCAGCCGTAAGGATACCGACGTGATCGGCAGCCAGGTCGCCAGCGGCGGCGAACTGAACGTCACCTCACAGACCGGCAACATCAACGTGAAGGCCGCCGAGCAGCGGCAGAACATCGACGAGCAGAAGACCGCGCTTACCGTCAACGGCTACGCCAAAGAAGCCGGCGACAAGCAATACCGCGCCGGTGTACGCATCGAACACACCCGCGACAGCGAGAAAACTACCCGCACCGAGAACCGCGGCGCCACCCTCAGCGGCGGCAGCGTGAAGCTCGAAGCGGATAAGGACGTGACCTTCAGCGGCTCCAAATTGGTCGCCGACAAAGGCGACGCCAGCGTCAGCGGCAATAAGGTTTCGTTCCTGGCGGCCGACGACAAAACCACCTCGAACACCGAGCAGACCAAGGTCGGCGGCGGTTTCTACTACACCGGCGGCATCGACAAGCTCGGCAGCGGCGTAGAGGCCGGTTACGAGAACAGCAAAACGCAGGCGCAGAGCAGCAAGGCCGTCACCTCCGGCAGCGACGTCAAAGGCAACCTGACTGTCAACGCCCGTGACAAATTGACCCAGCAAGGCGCGCAACACAGCGTCGGCGGCGCCTATCAAGAAAACGCCGCGGGCGTCGATCATCTGGCCGCCGCCGACACTACCAGCAGCAGCACCACCAAAACCGACGTCGGCGTGAACATCGGCGCCAACGTCGATTACAGCGCCGTCACTCGTCCGGTCGAGCGTGCGGTCGGCAAGGCGGCCAAGCTGGACGCCACCGGCGTCATCAACGACATCGGCGGCATCGGCGCGCCTAACGTCGGCCTGGATATCGGCGCACAGGGCGGCAGCAGCGAAAAACGCAGCAGCAGCTCGCAGGCGGTGGTCAGCTCGGTGAAAGCCGGCAGCATCGACATCAACGCCAAAGGCGAAGTGCGCGATCAGGGCACGCAATATCAAGCTGACAAAGGCGCGGTCACGCTGACGGCGGACAGCCACCGCAGCGAAGCCGCGGCGAACCGTCAGGACGAGCAGAGCCGCGACACCCGCGGCAGCGCCGGCGTGCGCGTCTACACCACCACCGGCAGCGATCTGACCGTGGACGCCAAGGGCGAAGGCGGCACTCAGCGCAGCAACAGCAGCGCGAGTCAGGCGGTGACCGGCTCGATCGACGCGGCCAACGGCATCAACGTCAACGTGAAAAAAGACGCGGTCTATCAGGGCACCGCGCTGAACGGGGGCAGCGGTAAAACCGCCGTCAACGCCGGCGGCGATATCCGTCTTGATCAGGCCAGCGACAAACAGAGCGAAAGCCACAGCGGCTTTAACGTCAAAGCCTCCGCCAAGGGCGGTTTCACCGCCGACAGTAAAAACTTCGGCGCCGGGTTCGGCGGCGGCACCCACAACAGCGAAAGCAGCAGCAGCACCGCGCAGGTCGGCAACGTCAGCGGCCAACAGGGCGTTGAGCTGAAGGCGGGCCGCGATCTGACGCTGCAGGGCACCGACGTCAAGAGCCGGGGCGACGTCACTCTGAGCGCGGGCAACCAGGTCGCGCTGCGGGCGGCGGAATCGACCCAAACGCGTAAGGAGAGCAAGCTGTCCGGCAATATCGATCTGGGCGCCGGCAGCAGCGACAGCAAGGAAAAAACCGGCGGCAGCCTCTCCGCCGGCGGCGCGTTCGACATCGCCAAGGTGAATGAGTCCGCGACAGAACGCCAGGGCGCCACTCTCGCCTCAGACGGCAAGGTCACCCTGTCCGCCAACGGCAAAGGCGATGACGCGCTGCATCTGCAGGGCGCCAAAGTCAGCGGCGGCAGCGCCGCGCTCGAGGCGAAAAACGGCGGCATCCTGCTGGGATCCGCCAAAAACGAGCAGCATAAGGACAACTGGAGCCTGGGCATCAAAGCCAACGCCAAAGGCGGCCAAACCTTCAACAAGGACGCCGGCGGCAAGGTCGATCCGAACACCGGCAAAGATACCCACACGCTGGGCGCCGGTCTGAAAGTCGGCGTGGAGCAGCAGGATAAAACCACCCACGCCAACGCCGGCATCACCGCGGGCGACGTGGCGATCAACAGCGGCAAGGACACCCGTCTCGCCGGGGCGCGCGTCGATGCCGACAGCGTCCAGGGCAAGGTGGGCGGCGATCTGCGCATTGAAAGCCGCAAAGACGTTGAGAAAGGCGTGAAGGTGGATGTGGATGCCGGCCTGAGCCACAGCAACGATCCGGGCAGCAGCGTCACCTCCAAGCTGTCGAAGGTGGGCACGCCGCGCTACGCCGGTAAGGTGAAAGAGAAACTGGAGGCCGGGGTAAACAAAGTGGCCGACGCCACCACCGACAAGTACAACAGCGTGGCGCGTCGCCTCGATCCGCAGCAGGACACCACCGGCGCGGTCAGCTTCAGCAAGGCCGACGGCAAAGTCACGCTGCCGGCAACGCCGGCCGGTGAAAAACCGCAAGGCCCGCTGTGGGATCGCGGCGCACGCACCGTCGGCGGCGCGGTGAAAGACAGCATCACCGGTCCGGCCGGTCGCCAGGGGCACCTCAAGGTCAATGCCGACGTGGTGAACAACAACGCGGTTGGCGAGCAGTCGGCGATTACCGGCAAGAACGGCGTGGCGCTGCAGGTCGGCGGCCAAACCCAACTGACCGGCGGCGAGATCCGCAGCCAGCAGGGCAAGGTGGAACTGGGCGGCGGCAAGGTCAGCCAGCAGGACGTCAGCGGCCAGCGCTATCAGGGCGGCGGCCGCGTCGATGCGGCCGCCACGATCGGCGGGCTGTTAGGCGGCGCGGCGAAGCAAAGCGTCGGCGGCAACGTGCCGATCGCCAGCGGCCATGCTTCAACTCAGCAAGCGGACGCCAAAGCCGGGGTGTTCAGCGGCAAATAACACTCCCCAACGCAACGCCCCCGGTTAAAACCGGGGGCGTTTTTTTTACAGCGTGCTCGGGGTGTCTTCCCAGTCGCGATCGTCGTCCTTGGCATCCTGATCCAACACGTTGTAAGCCACTGCGCAGAACAGCGAGTTCAGGCGCTTCATGTCCCCCAACAATCCCAAATGCAACGAACTGGTCTCGATGCTCTGCACGTTTTGCTGGTGCAAACGATCGACGTGCGCGTGCGCGTAGCGGCGATCCAAAATGCGGAAGCGGTGCTTGGAACGGCGCAGGCGCTTGGCGCTGGTGACGTCGCCGGACAGGAACACCGACAGCCCCAGGCGCAGATTGCCGATCAGCCGTTCGTGCAGCCCGTCCAGCTCCGCCAACCCTTCCGCCGAGAAGGCGCGGCGCGCGGCGTGCGACTTGGCGCCCACGTCGCCGGCCATTCGCTCGATGATGTCGCCCGCCTGTTCCAGGTTGAGCGCCATTTCGATGATCTCCGCCCAGCGGCGCGAGTCTTCCTCGCCCAGATCTTCCTTCTGGATCTGCGCCAGATACAGCTTGATGGCGGTGTACAGCACGTCGACGTCATCGTCGAGGCGCCGCACCTCTTTATCGCCCCCCTGCTTACCGTGCAGCACCTCACGTTGCAGGATCATCATGTGTTCCACCACGTCGCCCATGCGCAGCGTTTCGCGCGCCGCGTTGGCCAACGCCAGCGTCGGCGTGTCCAGCGCGCTGGCGTCCAGATGGCGCGGCCGCATGCGCGGATCGTCGGCCGCTTCGTCGACGATCAGCCGTTCGCACAGCGTCGCCATCGGCCCGGCCAGCGGGATCATCACCAGGCAGCGGATCAGGTTGTAGAACACGTGGAAATAGATCACCAGCTCTTCGCTGCCGCCCGGCAGTTGAGCCATCAAATCCGCCAGATAGGAGACGAACGGCAGCACCAGTATGCAGCCCACCAGCTTGAACAGCAGGCTGCCGAGCGCCACGCGCCGCCCCGCGGCGTTCTGGCCGCTGGCGTTGATCATCGCCAGCAGGCCGCTGCCGAGGTTGGCGCCGATCACCAGACAGAGCGCCACCTTCAGCGAAATCACGCCGGATGCGGTCAGGGTGGCGGTCAGCAGCACCGCCGCCAGGCTGGAATAGCTGACGATGGCGAACAGCGCGCCGGTCAGGGCATCCAGCATCACGTCGCCGGTCAGCGACGAGAACAGCACTTTCACCCCGGCCGCCTGGGTGATCGGCGTGGCGGCGGCGACGATCAGCTCCAGCGCCAGCACGATCAGCCCAAGGCCGATCAGGACGCGCCCGATCTGGCCGATCCGCATCTGTTTGCGGCTGAGGAACAGGAAGACGCCGACCAGGATCAGCAGCGGCGACAGCCAGGAAAGATCGAAGGTCAGCACGCGCGCCATCAGCGCGGTGCCGACGTCGGCGCCCAGCATGATCACCAGCGCAGGCGCCAGCCCCACCAGCCCCTGCGCGACGAAAGAGGTCACCAGCAGCGCGGTGGCGTTGCTGCTTTGCACCAGCGCGGTCACGCCGATGCCGGAAACGAACGCCAGCGGTTTTTTCTCAACGCTGTCGCTCAACACGCGCCGCAGATTGGCGCCGTAAACCCGCATGATCCCGGTGCGCACGATGTGGGTGCCCCACACCAACAGCGCCACGGACGAAAGCAGGTGAAGAAGGGTCAGCACGGAAGATACGCTCCATTAACGCCCGGCCAAAGGAGGCTGATACCCGATGCTTGTCACGCGACGCAGAGAGGCGAGCCAAAGGATGACGGATACAGCGCGCGGTCCCGCCTGCCGGGCGTGGGTCTGGCAGGACAGCGGGCGGGCGGCAGACCGCAGAAGAGAAGGGTTAATGCGGCGGCGGGAAGGCCCCGGCGCCGCGCTGCGAAGTCATGCAACTTCCCGCAATACAACAGGTTCCAAGTGTAGCCCAATTTCCGCGCCGTCGGGCCGCAGGTCGGCCACCGAACGGTTGAGCACGTCAACCAGCAATTCTACCTCGCAAACCTGAATCCGATACCGTACCACATTCCCGAGCAAACTGTGACCCAGGATCACCCCGCCGATCCCCTGTCCGGCCGGCAACAGGCCGATCGATTCGGGGCGGATCGCCACCTTGCCGACATAGCTGCGCCCGGTCAAGCGGCCGGCCTGTTCGGCGCTCAGCAGGTTGTAGTTGCCGATAAACCCGGCGGCGAAGGCATCCGCCGGCTGGGTATACAGGGTTTCCGCATCGCCGCTCTGCACGATCTGCCCCTTGTTCATCAGCACGATGCGATCCGACAGGGTCAGCGCCTCTTCCTGATCGTGGGTGACGAAGATCGCCGTCAGGTTCAGCTCGCGCTGAATGCGCCGGATCTGCTCGCGCAGGTGTTTGCGAATACGCGCATCCAGCGCCGACAGCGGTTCGTCGAGCAGCAGCAGACGCGGGCGAGTGACCAGCGATCGCGCCAACGCTACGCGCTGACACTGGCCGCCCGACAGCTGATGCGGATAGCGCTTCGCCAAATCGCTCAGCTCCACCAGCGCCAGCGCCTCCTGCACCCGCTGTCCGATCTGTCCGGCCGCCAGCTTCTGCATTTTCAGGCCGAAGGCCACGTTGCCTTCCACCGTCATATTGGGAAACAGCGCATAACTTTGAAACACCATGCCGATGCCGCGCTTTTGCGGCGCCAGCGGCACCAGATCCTGGCCCTGCAGCAAAATTTGCCCGCTGTCGACCGGGGTCAGGCCGGCCAGACAGCGCAGCAGCGTCGATTTGCCGCAGCCGCTAGGCCCCAGCAGGGTGACGAACTCCCCCTCTTCGGCGGTGAAATCGATATCCTGAAACACTTGGGTCTGGCCATAGTGTTTGTTCAGGCGGGTGACGTTGAGATAAGCCATCGGGTTAGCCCTTGTTTTTATTCAGCAGGTTCGCCAGCCAGGTGACGAGCAGCACCACGGCGAAATAGGAGATGACCAGCGCGCTGGTAAAATGCCCGCTGCCGTTGCGCATATTGAACAGATAGACCTGCAGCGTTTCATACTGGCTGCCCACCAGCAGGTTGGCGAACACGAACTCGCCGATCAGGAACGAAAACGACAGCAGCACGGCGATCGTTCCGCCCTTGCGCAGGTTCGGCAGCACCACCCACAGCGCCGCCTGCCAGGTGCTGGCGCCGAGCAGGTGCGCGGCGTCCATCAGATCGCGCAGGTTGATCGCCTGCATGTTGTTGCTGATGGCGCGGTAGATAAACGGCAGCGCGATGGTGAAATAGCAGCCCACCAAAATCCAGGGGGTGCCGAGCAGCGGCAGCGGATCGGCGGCGAACAGCTGCATCAGCCCCACCGCCGACACCACCGGCGGCACGGCGAACGGCAGCAGGATCAGCACGTTCATCACCGCGTCCAGCTTGGGGAAGTAGTAAGCGATCACAAACATCGCCGGCAGGATCACCACCACCGACAGCAGCAACGTGCCAAAGCAGATCAGCAGCGAGTGCCACAGCGCCAGCAAAAAGCGCGAATCGCTCCACAACGCCGTCAGCCATTTCAGGGTAAAACCGTCCGGCAAAATGGTGGCGCCCCACTGGGTGGCCAGCGCGTAAACCAGCGTCGCCGCCAGCGGCAGCAGCAGAATCAACAGCAGCAGGCCGGTCACCGTGCGGTGGTACAGGCGTTCAACACGCGACATGAGCATTCTCCATCCGATTATGAGCGCGCATTGAGGTAGCTCCTGCGCAGCATCCATTGGTGGATCACCGTGATAAACGCCATCATCGCCACCAGCAGCATCGCCAACGCGCTGGCCAGGTTCGGATCGAGGGAGATGTCCCCCGCCACCAGCGCCGAGATGCGGATCGGGATCACGTTGAAGTTGCCGGTGGTCAGCGCGTACACCGTGGCGTAGGCGCCCAGCGCGTTGGCCAGCAGGATGACGAAGGTGCCCATCAGCGCCGGCGCCAACACCGGCAGGCCGATATGCCGCCAGTAGCGCCAGGGGCCGGCGCCGAGCAGCGCCGCCGACTCGCGCCAATCGGCGCGCAGCGCATCGAACGCCGGATACAGCAACAGCACGCCCAACGGGATCTGGAAGTAGGTATACAGCACGATCAGGCCGCTCTTGGAATAGAGGTTGAAGCTCTCCATCAAACCGTATTTGCGCAGCAGCAGCGTCAGGCAGCCGTTCAACCCCAACAGAATGACGAAGGCGAACGCCAGCGGCACCCCGGCGAAGTTGCTGGTCATGTTGGTGAACGACATCACGAAGTCATGAAAGCGGGTCTGGCCGAGCTGGCGAAGTGAGTAACTGCCCACTAATGCAATCAGCAAGCCGTAGACGCTCGACCACAGCGAGATCTCCAGCGAGAACTGAAAGGCCTGCAGGTAGAACGGCGACGTAAGGATATCGACATAGTTGCCCCATCCCCAGCCGCTGCTCTCGCTGAAAAAGCTGTGAACCGCGATCCACACCAGCGGGGCGATCTGAAACGCGCCGAACAGCACGATAAACGGCAGCAGGCACAGCGCGGCGATCCATTTGGTTTTGCTGTTCATCGCGCATCCTGCGCCAGAAGCGCCCGACAGCGCGGCTTGTCGTGCGGCGCCTGCAGCAGATCGCAGATCGTGCCGCACAGCTCGGTTTGCTGCGGATCGGCGTCGTCCAGGCTGAAGCCCGCGCCGAACACGAACAGCGGCACCTGGCGCTCTTCCGGCAACACCCCGCCGTGGCTGCGATCGTCGTTCATGCCGTGGTCGGCGGTGACCAGCACCTGATAACCGGCCGCCAGCCACTCGGGCAGGTAGCGCGACAGCGAGCCGTCGGCGCGGCGCGCCGCGTTGCGGTACTGCGGCGAAGAGAGGCCGAAGCGGTGCCCGGCGTCGTCGATGTTCATCGGGTGGATCAGCAGGAAATCCGGCTGATGACGCTGGCGCAGGCTTTCGGCGTCGTCGAACAGATGGCTGTCGGGATAGCCGTCGTCGTAATAGAAATGGCCGTGCTGAATCGGCAGCTCGGGAGCGTCGGTGTGGCGGTCGCGCGCGGCGTCGAACGGCGTGCGGTTATACAATTCGCTGAACCAATGATACGCGGCGGCGGCGGTGGTCAGCCCGGCGGCGCGCGCGTAATGAAACACGCTTTGTTGATGAGAAAGGCGCGAGACGTGGTTGTGCACCACACCGCTCTCCACCGGCGTGACGCCGGTGAGGATGCATTCATACAGCGGCCGGGAGAGCGAGGGCAACTCGCTCTCCAGCAGGTACAACCGCCCGCGTCCCGCCGCGCATTCGGCCTGCAGATACCCCATGGCGTCATGCGCCACCCGGTAGTTGAGGCCGTCCAGCAGCACGAGGATCGTTTTCATGGTGCGTTAACTCACTGCTGCATAAACATAATGACGTTTTCCTGCCACAAACGCGGCAGCGCTTTGGCGCTCTGTTCCCAGGCCGCCGGATCGGCGATCGGGTGCGCGTTCTTGTACTGCTCGGCCGGCAGCAGCTTGGCCTTGACGTCGTCCGGCAGCGTCAGATGTTCGGCGCGGATCGGGCGGGCATAGCCGCGCGCCAGGTTGATCTGGCCGGCGTCGGAGAAGATGTATTCGCGCGCCAGCTTGGCGGCGTTCGGGTGCTTGGCGTATTTGTTGATGATGGTGGTGTAGCCGGAGGTGATCGAGCCGTCCGACGGGATCAGCACTTCAAAACGGGTTTTGTCGATCTGATCGCGATAGTTCAGGCCGTTGAAGTCCCACACCACGCCAACCTGCACTTCCCCTTTCTCCAACGATGCGATCACCGGGTTACTCAGGCTCAGGCGGCCGGCCTTGGCCAGCTTGCCGAAGAATTCCAGGCCCGGCTTGAGGTTTTTCTCGTTGCCGCCCATGGCGTAGGTCGCCGCCAGCACGCCGCTGGCCGCCTGCGACGCGGTGCCGACGTCGCCGATGGTGACCTGATAGCTGCCCTTGAGCAGATCGGCCCAGCTGCGCGGGATGTCTTTCACCTGCTGCTTGTTGATGATGAAGGCGATGGTGCCGGTGTAAGCCAGCGCCCAGTGCCCGTCTTTGTCTTTCGCCCACTCCGGCACCTGATCCCAGGTAGACGGTTTGTACGGCTGCGTTACACCCTTCTGCACCGCCACCGGGCCGAAGGCCGCGCCGACGTCACCGATGTCCGCCGTGGCGTTGTTCTTTTCCGCATCAAATTTGGCGATCTCCTGCGCGGAGCTCATGTCGGTATCGACATGCTTCAGGCCGTACTTGCTCAACAGATCTTGCCAGGTGCCTTTCCAGTTGGCCCAGCTGTCCGGCATGCCGACGCTGTTGACTTCGCCTTCTTTCTTCGCGGCCTGCTCCAGCGCCGCCAGATCGGTATCCGCGGCCCAGCTCATCTGGCTGGATAACACGATGGCACTGGTTAACACAGAAGCGCACAAACGTTTCATAACTGATGCTCCAGGTGGTAGTGTGGGGATGGCTGGACTAGTCCAGCAAGGACCAAACCAATCTAACGGACGAATGTGATAATTATATGTCAGCTTAAAAAAGCGACAGTTTTATCACCCATTGCAACGGCGAAAACGCGACGCTGGTCTACCTTAAGGAAGGCCAAACGCACTGAAACGGGACACCCGCTGTATGAGTGAAGCACCGACGACCGTCGCCACCATCTGCCAAACGCTGAGCGCCCGCATCACCGCCGGCGAGTTCGCCGCGGGCGGCAAGCTGCCCTCCGAACGCGCCCTGAGCGAGCAATTCGCCACCACCCGCATTACCTTGCAGGAGGCGCTCGGCCAGTTGGAGGCGCAGGGCGTCATCTACCGCCAGGTGCGGCGCGGCTGGTTCATCTCGCCGCCACGTTTGATCTACAACCCGCTGCAGCGCAGCCATTTTCACGCCATGGCGCAGCAGCAGGGGCGCGCCGCGCATACCGAAGCGATCGACAGCGCGGTCGTCACGCTCGACGCGCCGCTCGCCGGCCGCCTGGCGCTGCCTCCCGGCGCGCAGGCCTATCGCATTCGCCGGCTGCGCTACATCGACGGACGCGCGGTGCTGTACTGCGAGCACTACCTCAATCCGGCCTATTTCCCCGGCATTCTGGACGAAGATCTCACCCAGTCGCTGACCGCGCTGTACGCCGCGCGCTACGGCATTCACTACGGCCGGGTGCGTTTCGACATGCTGCCCACCCTGCTGCCGCAGCAGGCCGCCGCCATGCTGAAGGTGACCTACGGCAGCCCGGCGCTGTTCATTACGCGGGTGAATCGCGATCAGCACGACAGGGTGATCGATTGCGACCTGGAGTATTGGCGGTACGACGCGCTGCACATCGATGTGGAAGCGCTGTAAATGACAAGGGCGCATCGCTGCGCCCTTAAAGAGGAAAGTCAGTCGGCGTCGTAGCCGAGGTTTGGCGCCAGCCAGCGCTCGACCTCGCTCACGCTCATCCCTTTACGCGCCGCGTAGTCTTCCACCTGATCGCGCTGGATCTGCGCCACCGCGAAGTACTTGCTCTCGGGGTGGCTGAAGTACCAGCCGGACACCGCCGCCCCCGGCCACATGGCGAAGGACTCCGTCAGTTCCATACCGGTGTGGCGGTTGACGTCCAACAGCTGCCAGATGGTCGCTTTTTCGGTGTGCTCCGGGCAGGCCGGGTAACCCGGCGCCGGCCGGATGCCCTGATAGTTTTCCCGGATCAGCTCCTCGTTGCTCAGGCTCTCGTCGGCGGCATAGCCCCAGTGCAGCTTGCGCACCTGTTCGTGCAGGTATTCGGCGAAGGCCTCCGCCAAACGATCCGCCAGCGCCTTGACCATGATTTTGTTGTAATCGTCATGCTGCGCGTCGTACGCCGCCGCCAGCGCGTCTTCCTCCAGCCCGCCGGTCACCGCGAAGGCGCCGAAGTAGTCGGCTTTGCCGCTGCTTTTCGGCGCCACAAAGTCCGCCAGGCAGTAGTTCGGGAAGTCGGTTTTTTCCGTCTGTTGCCGCAGGTGGCGGCTCACCGCCAGCACCTCGTCACGCCGTTCGTCGCGGTATACCTCCACGTCGTCGCCGACGCGGTTGGCCGGGAACAGGCCGTAAACGCCGCGCGGGTTAAGGCTGCGCTCGGCGGCCAACCGATCCAGCATCTGATTGGCGTCATGGAACAGGCGCTTGGCCTCTTCCCCCACCACCTCATCCTCGAGGATGCGCGGGTATTTGCCCGCCAGCGACCAGGTCATGAAGAACGGCGTCCAGTCGATATAGTGGCGCAGCGTCTCGATGCCGGCCGACACCGGAAACACGCCAAGCTGCCGCGGCGCCGGCGGCTGATAGTCGGCCCAGTTCAGCGCCATGGCGTTGGCGCGCGCCTTGTGCAAATCGACCGGCGGCGTGCGCGGCTTTTTGCGCGCGTGTTGAATGCGCACCGTTTCATACTCTTTGCGGGTGCGCGCCACAAACTCGTCGCGCTGGGTGGCGGACAGCAGCGCCGACACCACGCCCACGGTGCGCGAGGCGTTTTGCACGTAGGTGGTCGGGCCGCTGTAGTTCTGCTCGATTTTCACCGCGGTGTGCGCCTTGGAGGTGGTGGCGCCGCCGATTAGCAGCGGCAGCGTAAAGCCCTGGCGCTCCATCTCTTTGGCCACGTTGACCATCTCGTCGAGCGACGGCGTGATCAGCCCCGACAGGCCGATGATGTCGACATTCTCCTCGCGCGCGGTGCGCAGGATTTTCTCCGTCGGCACCATCACGCCAAGATCGACGATTTCATAGTTGTTGCACTGCAGCACCACGCCGACGATGTTCTTGCCGATGTCGTGCACGTCGCCTTTCACCGTCGCCAACAGGATTTTCCCCGCGGAGGTGCCCTGCTGCTTGCTGGCCTCGATGTACGGTTCCAGGTAGGCCACCGCCTGCTTCATCACGCGGGCGGATTTCACCACCTGCGGCAGGAACATCTTGCCCTCGCCGAACAGATCGCCGACCACGTTCATCCCGGCCATCAGCGGCCCTTCGATCACTTCGATCGGGCGTTCGGCCTGCTGCCGCGCTTCTTCGGTGTCCAGTTCGATAAACTCGGTGATGCCCTTCACCAGCGAGTATTCCAGCCGCTTCTCCACCGGCCAGCCGCGCCATTCCGCCTGCTGCACCGCCGCTTCGCCGTCTTTGCTGCCGCGGTACTTTTCCGCCAGTTCCAGCAGGCGTTCGGTGCCGTCCTCGCGACGGTTGAGGATCACGTCTTCTACCGCCTCGCGCAGCTCGCCAGGCAGATCGTCGTAAATCGCCAGCTGCCCGGCGTTGACGATGCCCATGTCCATGCCGTTGCGAATGGCGTGATACAGGAATACCGCGTGGATCGCTTCACGCACCGGATCGTTGCCGCGGAACGAGAACGACACGTTGGACACCCCGCCGGAGATCATCGCGTGCGGCAGGTGGGTTTTGATGTCGGCGCAGGCTTCGATAAAGTCGACGGCGTAGTTGTTGTGCTCGTCGATGCCGGTGGCGACGGCGAAGATGTTCGGGTCGAAAATGATGTCTTCCGGCGGGAAACCGACGCGTTCGGTCAAAATTTTATAGGCGCGGCGACAGATCTCGAACTTGCGCTCGCGGGTGTCCGCCTGGCCCACTTCGTCGAACGCCATCACCACCACCGCGGCGCCATAGCGGCGCACCAGCCTGGCGTGGTGGATAAAGGCCTCTTCGCCCTCCTTCATCGAGATCGAGTTGACGATGCCCTTGCCCTGAATGCACTTCAGGCCTTTCTCGATAACGGACCACTTGGAGGAGTCGATCATGATCGGCACCCGGGCGATATCCGGCTCGCCGGCGATCAGGTTGAGGAAGCGCACCATCGCCGCTTCGGCGTCGAGCATCCCCTCATCCATGTTGATGTCGATGATCTGCGCGCCGCTCTCGACCTGCTGACGCGCCACCTCGAGCGCCTCGTTGTATTTCTCTTCTTTGATCAAGCGTTTGAAACGCGCCGAGCCGGTGACGTTGGTGCGCTCGCCGACGTTGACGAACAGGGTGTTGGCGTCGATGGTCAACGGCTCCAGACCGGCCAGGCGGCAGGCGACCGGGATATCCGGCAGCCGGCGCGGCGGCACGCCCTCGACCGCCTTGGCCATCGCGGCGATATGTTCCGGCGTGGTGCCGCAGCAGCCGCCGATAATATTGAGGAAGCCGGCCTGCGCCCACTCCCCGACCTGGCGCGCCATCTCGGCCGCATCCAGATCGTACTCGCCAAAGGCGTTCGGCAAACCGGCGTTCGGGTGTGCGGTGACGTAGGTCTCCGAGATGCGCGCCAGCTCGGCGACGTACTGACGCAGCTCATCCGGCCCCAGGGCGCAGTTCAGGCCGAAGGTCAGCGGCTTGACGTGGCGCAGCGAATTGTAAAACGCTTCGGTGGTCTGGCCGGACAGGGTGCGGCCGGAAGCGTCGGTGATGGTGCCGGAAATCATGATCGGCAGTTCCACCCCCAGCGCTTCGAATTCGGTTTCCACCGCAAAAGCGGCGGCCTTGGCGTTGAGGGTGTCGAAGATGGTTTCGATCATGATCAGATCGACGCCGCCTTCCACCAGCGCGCGGGTCGATTCGCGGTAAGCCGCCACCAGTTCATCGAACGAGATGTTGCGGAACGCCGGATCGTTGACGTTCGGCGAGATGGACGCGGTGCGGTTGGTCGGCCCCAACACCCCGGCGACGTAGCGCGGTTTTTCCGGCGTGCGCGCCGTCCATTCGTCGGCGCTGGCGCGCGCCAGGCAGGCGGCCTGATAGTTAATCTCGGCGGACAGCGACTCCATATGGTAGTCGGCCATGGCGATGGAGGTGGAGTTGAAGGTATTGGTCTCAAGGATATCGGCGCCCGCCTCGAGATAGGCGTAATGAATGGCGGTGATCACTTCCGGCTTGGTCAGCACCAGCAGATCGTTATTGCCTTTCAGATCGCTGCGCCAGTCGGCGAAACGCTCACCGCGGAAATCGCGCTCATCCAGACGGTAGCTCTGGATCATGGTGCCCATGCCGCCGTCCAACACCAAAATGCGCTGCGCTAACTGGCGGCGCAGTTGTTCTACTCGATTCGTCACTGTAACCCCTTCCATTGCCATCCAGCCCATTGCTCAACTGCCGCAAAAACCAACGAGTCATCCTAGCACAGCTTGTAAGGACAAAGGGCCAGGCGACAATTGAGAGTTTTTCAGGTTGTGCGCCAACACCTCCGATGAGCTGACGGCGGCTTGCAATTCATCGACAAAAAACGAAAATGAATTCCATCATACGGAAAAAGGAATCTCACCCATGGCCACCCCTGCTCCCGCCAAGCGCGGCAAGAAGCCCCGCGCAGCAGCCCCCGCCGCCAGTGCGGCGACCGGTCAGGTACAATCGTTGACCCGTGGCCTGAAACTGTTGGAATACATTTCGGAAGCCCAGGGCAACGTGGCGCTGACCGATCTGGCCCAGCAGGCCGGCCTGCCGAACTCCACCACTCACCGCCTGCTCACCACCATGCAGCAGCAGGGATTCGTGCGCCAGGTCGGCGATCTCGGCCTGTGGACCATCGGCTCGCACGCCTTTGTGGTCGGCAGCAGCTTCCTGCAAAGCCGCAACCTGCTGGCGATGGTGCATCCAACGCTGCGCCGCCTGATGGAGGAGTCCGGCGAAACCGTCAACCTGGCGGTGCTGGATACCAGCGAGTACCAGGCGATCATCATCGATCAGGTGCAGTGCACGGCGCTGATGCGCATGTCGGCGCCGATCGGCGGCAAACTGCCGATGCACGCCTCCGGCGCCGGCAAAGCGTTCCTCGCCACCCTGCCGGACGATCAGGTGACCAAACTGCTGCACAAGAAAGGCATGCACACCTACACGCCGCATACCCTGACGCCGCACAACCTGAAAGAGGGGCTGGCGCAGATCCGCAAACAGGGCTTCTCCTTTGACGACGAAGAGCACGCGCTCGGCCTGCGCTGCGTGGCGGCCTGCATCTTCGACGAGCACCGCGAAGCCTTCGCCGCCATTTCCATCTCCGGCCCGGTGTCGCGCATCACCGACGATCGCGTGATCGAGCTGGGCGCGCTGGTGATCCACGCGGCGAAAGAGATCAGCCTGGCCTACGGCGGCGTGCGCTAATCCTGCTCATCCGAGGGGCGCCCCAGTGCGCCCCTGCTCCCCTGCCATGCTCTGTTGTCAGCATGTAACAGGCTGTCGGCATCCTGTTTAGCGCACAGGAAAAAAGCTTGAAGCCGATCACAGTTAACGATCCTCACGGCGAAAGCCCATTGCAACCGCTCAAACTTCCTTCGACAATGTTACCGATAACATGTTACCGGTAACAATCAAACTGAACGAAGGTAACGTCACCCGGTGTTTTGGAGCCAAGCCATGACCAACAATCAAAATCGCATTTACGTCGTTATGGGCGTTTCCGGCAGCGGCAAGTCCGCCGTCGCCGCCGCCGCGGCCCGCCAACTCTCCGCCGGCTTCCTCGACGGCGACTTCCTGCACCCGCGCAGCAACATCCTGAAGATGGCCGCCGGCGAAGCGTTGAACGACGACGATCGCGCGCCGTGGCTAGCCGCGCTCAACGACGCCGCCTTCGCCATGCAGCGCACCAACAACGTGTCGATCATCGTCTGCTCGGCGTTGAAAAAGCAGTATCGCGACCGCCTGCGCGCCGGCAACGGCAACCTGTCATTCATCTATCTGCACGGTGAGTTCCCGGTGATCGAATCCCGCCTGGCGGCGCGCAACGGCCACTTCTTCAAGCCGCAGATGCTGGTCACCCAGTTCGCCGCGCTGGAGCAACCGGGCGCCGACGAGAACGACGTGATGGCGATCGACATCAATCAGCCGCTGGACGCGGTGATCGCCGATACCGTGCGCCATATCCAGAGCTTCCTGCCGCAGGACGTGTGCGCGTGAGTACCGTAACGCTGGTCGGTACCGCAGTCGGCTCGGTTTTACTGCTGTTATTCCTGGTGATGAAGGCGCGCATGCACGCCTTCGTCGCGCTGATGCTGGTGTCCATCGCCGCCGGCATTTTCTCCGGCATGCCGCTGGAACACATCGCCGACACCATGCAAAAAGGCATGGGCGACACGCTGGGCTTCCTGGCGATCGTGGTGGCGCTCGGGGCGATGTTCGGCAAGATCCTGCATGAGGTCGGCGCGCTCGATCAAATTGCGGCGCAATTGCTGAAACGATTCGGACAAAGCAAGGCGCACTACGCGCTCGGCATCGCCGGGCTGATCTGCGCACTGCCGCTGTTCTTCGACGTGGCGGTGGTGCTGCTGATCGGCATCGTGTTCGCCGTGGCGCGCCGCACCGACGGCAATATCGTCAAGCTGGCGATCCCGCTGTTCGCCGGCGTGGCCGCCGCCGCCTCCTTCCTGCTGCCGGGGCCGGTGCCGATGCTGCTGGCGTCGCAGATGAAGGCCGATTTCGGCTGGATGATCGCCATCGGCCTGGTGGCGGCGGTGATCGGCATGCTGATCGCCGGCCCGCTGTACGGCAGCTTTATCAGCCGTTTCGTCAACTGGCCGATGCCGCCGGAAGAGAATGAGCCGACGCTGACCAAGGGCAATCTGCCGTCGTTCGGCTTCAGCCTGGCGCTGGTGCTGTGCCCGCTGGTGCTGGTCGGCATGAAAACCATCGGCGCGCGGCTGGTCCCCCCCGGCTCGCAGCTGCAGCAGTGGCTGGAGTTTATCGGCCACCCGTTCACCGCCATCCTGCTGGCCTGCCTGATCGTGATTTACGGTCTGGCGAAACCGCGCGGCATGAGCAACGAACAGACCCTGGCCATCTGTTCCGCTGCGGTGCAGCCGGCCGGGATCATCCTGCTGATGACCGGCGCCGGCGGGGTGTTCAAGCAGATCCTGGTGGATTCCGGCGTCGGGCCGGCGCTGGGTGACGCCATGATCGGCGCCGGCCTGCCGATCGCCGTGGCCGCCTTCGCGCTGTCCGCCATGGTGCGGGTGATTCAGGGCTCGGCCACCGTCGCCTGCCTGACCACCGTCGGTCTGGTGCTGCCGGTCACCAGTCAGCTCGGTCTGAACGGCGGGCAACTGGCCGCGCTGGCCATCTGCATCGCCGGCGGCTCCATCGTGCTGAGCCACGTCAACGACGCCGGCTTCTGGCTGTTCGGCAAATTCACCGGCGCCAACGAACTGCAAACGCTGAAAACCTGGACGGTGATGGAAACCATTCTGGGCAGCGTCGGCGGCGCCATCGGTATGATTGCATTCACGATGTTTTAAATCCTAAATCGCCCCCGGCCTTGCACACCAGGGCTGCAAATCACCCCCGGGGGCACCGCCACAGGCGGCGACTATAACAACAGCAATGTGAGGAAGGCATGATTAATCCAACCTTGTCCCGTGTCACACAGCGCATCATCGACCGTTCCCAGGCCAGCCGCGCCGCCTATCTGGCGCGTATCGAGGCGGCCCGCTCCCAAACCGTCCACCGCGCGCAGCTCGCCTGCGGCAACCTGGCCCACGGCTTCGCCGCCTGTCAGCCCGATGACAAGGCGTCGCTGAAAAACATGGTGCGCAGCGATATCGCCATCATCACCGCTTACAATGACATGCTGTCGGCCCACCAGCCGTACGAACACTACCCGCAGCGGCTGAAGCAGGCGCTGAAGGCGGTCGGCGCCGTGGGCCAGGTGGCCGGCGGCGTGCCGGCGATGTGCGACGGGGTGACGCAGGGGCAGGACGGCATGGAGCTGTCGCTGATGAGCCGCGACGTGATCGCCATGTCGGCCGCCGTCGGCCTGTCGCACAATATGTTCGACGGCGCGCTGTTCCTCGGCATCTGCGACAAGATCGTGCCGGGGCTGGTGATGGCCGCCCTCTCCTTCGGCCACCTGCCCGCGCTGTTCGTGCCGGCCGGCCCGATGAGCAGCGGCCTGCCGAACAAGGAAAAAGTGCGCGTACGCCAGCTGTACGCCGAGGGCAAAGCCGACCGTTTGGCGCTGCTGGAGGCCGAGGCGGCCTCTTATCACGGCATCGGCACCTGCACCTTCTACGGCACCGCCAACACCAACCAGATGGTGATGGAAGTGATGGGTCTGCATCTGCCGGGCGCCTCCTTCGTCCATCCGGACACGCCGCTGCGCGACGCGCTGAACGACGCCGCCGCGCGCCAGGTGACCCGACTGACCGATACCGCCGGCAACTACCTGCCGATCGGCCGCCTGGTGGACGAGAAAGTGGTGGTGAACGGCATCGTCTCGCTGCTGGCCACCGGCGGCTCCACCAACCTGACCATGCATCTGGTGGCGATGGCGCGGGCGGCGGGTATCATCATCACCTGGGACGATTTCTCGGAGCTGTCGGAGGCGGTGCCGCTGCTGTGCCGCATCTACCCGAACGGCCCGGCCGACATCAACCAATTCCAGGCCGCCGGCGGCGTGCCGCTGGTGGTGCGCGAGCTGCTGCAACACGGCCTGCTGCACGAAGACGTGCACACCGTGGCCGGTTTCGGCCTGCGCCGCTACACCCAGGAACCGTGGCTGGACAACGGCCAATTGGTATGGCGCGAAGGCGTGGCCGGCTCGCTCGACGCCAGCGTGATCGCCAGCGTGGCCCAGCCGTTCGAACATCATGGCGGCACCAAAGTGATGGCCGGCAATCTGGGCCGCGCGGTGATGAAAACCTCGGCGGTGCCCGCCGATAACCAGATCATCGAAGCGCCGGCGGTGGTGTTCGACAGCCAGCACGATATCGTGCCGGCGTTCGAAGCCGGCAAGCTGGATCGCGATTGCGTGGTGGTGGTGCGCTTCCAGGGGCCGCAGGCCAACGGCATGCCGGAGCTGCATAAGCTGATGCCGCCGCTGGGCGTGCTGATGGATCGCGGCTTCAAAGTGGCGCTGGTGACCGACGGCCGCCTGTCCGGCGCCTCCGGCAAGGTGCCTTCCGCCATTCACGTCACCCCGGAAGCCTATACCGGCGGCCTGCTGGCGAAAGTGCGCGACGGCGATCCGATCCGCGTCAACGGCCGCAACGGCGAGCTGCAGGTGCTGGTCGACGCCGACGAGTTGGCGCAGCGCACGCCTTGCCAACCCGATCTGAGCGCCGAACACATCGGCTGCGGCCGCGAGCTGTTCGGCGCGCTGCGCAGCCAGCTGTCAGGCGCCGAGCAGGGCGCCTGCTGCATCAAATTTTAATCGATAGCCTGGCCGCATCGCCGCCTGGCGGCGGCCACAGAGGAGAACGTCAGCATGAACAAGTGGACAACAAGCGCCGAGCATATCCTGACGGCGGGGCCGGTGGTGCCGGTCATCGTGATCAACAAGCTGGAACATGCGGTGCCGTTGGCGAAAGCGCTGGTCGCCGGCGGCGTGCGGGTGCTGGAGGTGACGCTGCGCACCGCCTGCGCCATGGACGCCATTCGCGCCATCGCCCAAGAGGTGCCGGAAGCGATCATCGGCGCCGGTACGGTGATCAATCCGCAGCAGCTGCGGGAAGTGACCGAGGCCGGCGCGCAGTTCGCCATCAGCCCGGGGTTGACCGACGAGCTGCTCAAAGCCGCCACCGCCGGTTCCATTCCCCTTATACCGGGCATCAGCACCGTTTCCGAGCTGATGCAGGGCATGGATTACGGCCTGCGCGAATTTAAATTCTTCCCGGCGGAAGCCAACGGCGGCGTAAAAGCGCTGCAGGCGATCGGCGGCCCATTCCCGCAGGTGCGTTTCTGCCCGACCGGCGGCATCTCGCCGGACAATTACCGCAGCTATCTGGCGCTGAAAAGCGTGCTGTGCATCGGCGGCTCCTGGCTGGTGCCGGCGGACGCGCTCGAAAGCGGCGACTACGCGCGCATTACCGAACTGGCGCGCGCCGCCGTCGCGGGCGCCCAGGCCTGATTTACATCGCAGCGGTGGCGGCCGGCAGCGCCGCCCCGCTGCGCTGGCTGAACCGCTGCTTCTTGCGATAAGCGAACACGTCTTCCACATGCCCCTCGCGGATGCGCTGCTGCAACCCGCGCCAATACTCCGCAGTAAACAGATCGCTGTGCAACTCTTCAAACACCTGTCGAATGCGCCGATCGCCGCACAGGAAGTGGCGGAACTCTTCCGGGAACACATCGTTGGGCGCGATGCTGTACCACGGCTCGCTGGCCAGCTCGTCCTCCGGATAACGCGGCGGCGGAATGTCGCGGAAGTTGACCTCGGTCATGTAGCAAATCTCGTCGTAGTCGTAGAACACCACACGCCCGTGGCGCGTCACGCCGAAGTTCTTGAACAGCATATCGCCGGGGAAAATATTGGCGGCGGCCAACTGCTTGATCGCGTTGCCGTACTCTTCAATCGCATCGCGCATTTGCTGGTCGTTGGCCTGCTCCAGATACAGGTTCAGCGGCGTCATGCGCCGTTCCATATACAAATGTTTGATCACGATGCGATCGCCGAGATCTTCCAGCTTGCCCGGCACTTCACGCCGCAGCTCCGCCAACAGCTCAGGGCTGAGACGCGCCTTGTCGACGACGAAATTTTCGTACTCCTGGGTATCCGCCATGCGCCCGACGCGATCGTGCTCTTTCACCAGCTGATAGCAAGCCATCACCTGCGCCTGCGTCACCTCTTTCTGCGGGGCGAACTCATCCTTGATCACTTTAAACACCCGATCGAAGGACGGCAGGGTGAACACCAGCATCACCATGCCTTTCACGCCCGGCGCGATGATGAACTGTTCCTGTGAGTGCGCCATAAAGGTCAGGTATTCGCGATAGCATTCGGTTTTGCCGTGTTTTTGGCAGCCGATCGCCATGTACAGCTCGGCGGTGGTCTTGCCCGGCAGGATCTCGCGCAGCCACTCCACCATCGCCGCCGGCAGCGGTGCGTAGACCATGAAATAAGAGCGGGCGAAACCGAAGACGATGCTGGCCTCGGCCTTGCCGGTCAGGCAGGCGTCGATAAACAGCGCGCCCGATTCGCTGTGGTGAATCGGCAACAGGAACGGGTAAACGCCGTCGGCCAGGCGCAACTTGCCGACCAGCCAGGCGGCCTTGTTGCGATAGAACAGCTCGTTGGCGATCTGGAAGGTCGCCCCCGTCAGTTGCTGTGGGCTGAAGGCGCGTTGCAGCGCCTGAGTGATGTAGCGAATATCGCGTGTCAGATCCTCCCACGGCAACCGCAGCGGCAGATCGCTCAATACGCTGCGCAGCATCGCCGGCAGATCGCCATTGGGGGTAAAATCGCGCGCCAGCGGACGCGGAATGTCGCGAAAACGCCGTTCCGGCTGCGAACTGAAGACGAACAGCTTGTCCGGCGTCAGATCGCGATGCTTGAACAACCGGCAATAGACCGAGTTGAAGAAGCTTTCGGCGATCTCAAAACGCGGGTAGTCCGGCAGCAGATCGATATAGACCGCTTTGACCCGGCTGGGGAAGTCGGCGTCGAAATATTTCTGCCCGGTGATGCATTTAAGCTGCTCCACCACCAGACCGACGTGATGGTCGTACAGATGGATGCGCTTTTTCATCGCCTGCTGCACCGCCGGCCAGTCCGCCTGCTCAAAGCGCTGCTGCGCGCCGGCGGTCACTTCCAGAAAGCGGCCGTACTGCGCATCGAAGCCCTGCAGGATCGTCTGTGCGATCAACAACTCCAGTTTTGCCGCCATCCTTACCCCCGCCAGAAAAAGAAGCCTGCGCATGCAGGCTCCGGGTGAAACGTCTTCAAGCTTGCCGCATCAGAACTGCTGTTCTTCCGTCGAACCGGTCAGCGCGGTGACCGAAGAGGCGCCGCCCTGAATGATGGTGGTGACCTTGTCGAAGTAGCCAGTGCCCACCTCTTGCTGGTGCGACGCGAAGGTGTAACCGCGCTCCACCGCGGCGAACTCCGCCTGCTGCACCTTCTCGACGTAGTGTTTCATCCCTTCGCCCTGCGCATAGGCGTGCGCCAGGTCGAACATGTTGAACCACATGCTGTGGATGCCCGCCAGCGTGATGAACTGATACTTGTAGCCCATGTCCGACAGCGCCTGCTGGAAGCGGGCGATGGTCTGGTCGTCGAGGTTCTTCTTCCAGTTGAACGACGGCGAGCAGTTGTAGGCCAGCAGCTTGCCTGGGTATTTGGCGTGGATGGCGTCGGCGAAGCGCTGGGCGGCATCCAGATCCGGCGTTGAGGTTTCGCACCACACCATATCGGCGTAAGGGGCATAAGCCAGACCGCGGCTGATCGCCTGCTCGACGCCGGCATGGGTGCGGAAGAAGCCTTCCGCCGTACGCTCGCCGGTGACGAAGGCGCTGTCATACGGATCGCAGTCAGAGGTCAGCAGGTCGGCCGCATCGGCGTCGGTACGGGCGATCACCAGCGTCGGCACGCCGAGCACGTCGGCCGCCAGGCGCGCGGCGACCAGTTTCTGGATCGCTTCTTGCGTCGGCACCAGCACTTTGCCGCCCATATGGCCGCATTTCTTCACCGCCGCCAGCTGATCTTCGAAGTGCACCCCGGCGGCCCCGGCGGTAATCATCGCTTTCATCAGCTCAAAGGCGTTCAATACGCCGCCGAAGCCGGCTTCCGCATCGGCGACGATCGGCAGGAAATAATCGGTGTACCCTTTGCTGCCCGGCTCAATCTGGTTCGCCCATTGGATCTGATCGGCGCGGCGGAAGGTGTTGTTGATGCGCTCGACCACCTTCGGCACCGAGTCCACCGGATACAGCGATTGGTCAGGGTACATGGCGGCCGCGCTGTTGGCGTCGGCCGCCACCTGCCAACCGGACAAGTAGATGGCCTCGACGCCGGCTTTGGCCTGCTGCAGCGCCTGGCCGCCGGTCAGCGCGCCCAGGCAGTTCACGTAGCCTTTGCGCGCCTTGCCATTCAGCAACGCCCACAGTTTGGCGGCGCCGTTTTGCGCCAGGGTGCATTCCGGGTTGACCGAACCGCGCAGATTGATCACGTCTTCAGCGCTGTAAGGGCGGGTAATGCCTTCCCAACGGGCCGATTTCCATTCCTGTTCCAGCTGCTGGATCTGTTGAGAGCGAGAGGTAGACATAATTTTTATCCTTTCAGTCATGTAGGGTTGATTGGGAAAGTTCAGGCCAGCAGCGCATAGCCGGGCAACGTCAGGAAGTCGATTAATTCATCTTGCGTGGTGATGCGCTCCATCAGGCGCGCCGCCTCTTCGAACCGGCCGGCGTTAAAGCGCGCTTCCCCTACTTCTTCACGCACCACCAACATCTCTTCTTGCAACATCTGGCGGAACAGCGCCTTGGTGACCGGGCGCCCGTCGTTCAGGCTCTTCTCATGGTGGATCCACTGCCAGATAGAGGTACGGGAGATCTCCGCCGTCGCGGCATCTTCCATCAACCCATAGATAGGCACGCAGCCGTTGCCGGAGATCCAGGCTTCGATGTACTGCACCGCCACGCGGATATTGGCGCGCATCCCCGCTTCGGTGCGTTCGCCGTCGCACGGTTCCAGCAGTTGCGCGGCGCTGATCGGCGCATCCTGCTCACGCAGCACGTCCAGCTGGTTCTGGCGATCGCCCAATGCGTTGCCGAACACCTCCATCACCGTGTCCGCCAAGCCCGGGTGCGCCACCCAGGTGCCGTCGTGGCCATTGTTGGCTTCCAGCTCTTTGTCCGCCCGCACCTTGTTCAGCACCCAGGCGTTTTTCTCAGCGTCTTTGCTCGGGATAAACGCCGCCATGCCGCCCATGGCGAACGCGCCGCGCTTATGACAGGTTTTGATCAACAGGCGCGAATAGGCGCTGAGGAAAGGTTTTTCCATGGTCACCGACTGACGATCCGGCAGCACGCGATCGCCGTGGTTCTTCAGCGTTTTGATGTAGCTGAAGATGTAATCCCAGCGGCCGCAGTTCAGACCAACGATGTGATCGCGCAGGTGATACAGGATCTCGTCCATCTGAAACACCGCCGGCAAGGTTTCGATCAGCACGGTCGCCTTGATGGTGCCGCGCGGCAGATCGAAACGATCCTCGGTAAAGCTGAAGACATCGCTCCACCAGGCCGCTTCCTCCCAGGACTGGGTTTTCGGCAGGTAGAAATACGGGCCGCTGCCCTTGGCCAACAGCTGGCGATAGTTGTGGTAGAAGTACAGCGCGAAATCGAACAGGCCGCCGGGAATGGCCTCATCACGCCACAGCACGTGCTTCTCCGGCAGATGCAGACCGCGTACGCGAGCGATCAATACCGCCGGATTCGGTTTCAGCTGGTAGATCTTGCCGGCTTCATTGGTGTAGGAGATGGTGCCGTTGACCGCATCGTGCAGGTTGATTTGACCGTCGATGACTTTGTCCCAGCTTGGCGCCAGCGAGTCTTCGAAGTCCGCCATAAACACTTTTACGTTGGCGTTTAGCGCATTGATCACCATCTTACGCTCGACCGGCCCGGTGATCTCTACCCGGCGATCGCGCAGGTCTTGCGGAATGCCGCGGATCTGCCAATTGCCTTCACGAATGGAATTGGTTTCCGAAATAAACCCAGGCAATTCGCCGCGATCGATATTTTGTTGCCAGCGGGCACGCGCCGCCAGCAGTTCGTTGCGCCGCGGCGTGAATTTCCCCACCAGTTCCGCCAGAAATTCAACCGCTTCATCCGTTAACACCTGGCGCTCCGCAGCGGCGAAACCCTGCGTAAATCTTAACTCCGTGCCTGCTATCTGTTGCGTCATGACCTTGCTCCTTCCCATCGTTGCGCCCGAGCGACCGGCGCATTTTCATCAGAAATCACTGTGGATCAGGGCGGATGAAACGATCCTAAACTGGTCAGATCTCATCCCGATAGCGTTAAGAATACCCAACAAAAAATAAAAATCAAAAACCATTTCCATTTTATTATTAAATATTTTATTAACACTTTATTATCAATTGGTTAGGATAAATAACACGATCAACAGGTAAGGAAATCGGTTCCAATAGAATTGCAAAGACGGACTAACGCGTTGTTAGGCAATGGTTTTTTGGGAGAATTGACGGGTAAAAAGAGGATCGTGCAGAGGATGAGCAGTGCGGCGGCCTCGATTCAGCCGCCGGCAGGCAGAAAAGATCAGTCGAGAGTCGGATTCATATGGCGCAGATCGTAAGGCGTGATCTGGTAGACATAATAGTTGAGCCAATTGGAAAACAGCAGGTGGCCATGGCTGCGCCAGGTGGCTTTCGGTGTCAGTGTGGGGTTGTCATCGGGGAAGTAGTTGAGCGGTACGGCAGGATCGAGGCCGGCATCGTTGTCGCGACAATACTCTCCCGCCAGCGTCATTGTATCGTATTCCGGATGGCCGGTAACGAACGCCAGGCGCTTATCCCTGCTGGCGAACAGGTAGGCGCCGGCCTGCTCGGATTCGGCCAGGATGTCCAGGTCGGTATATTGGCGAATCACCTCGGTCGGGAAATCGGCATAGCGTGAATGCGGCGCCAGGAAGCTTTCGTCGAAGCCGCGCGTCAGCAACGCATGCTGCTGCAGCGTTTGGTGCGGATAAACGCCGGAGAGCTTCACTTCGCGCGTCATCTTGGGAATGCCGTACAGGATATTCAACGCCGCTTGTACCGCCCAGCACACGAACAGCGTGGAGGTAACGTGGTGCTTAGCCCAGTCGATCACACGCTCGATCTGCGGCCAGTAGGCAACGTCGCAGAAATCGACCAGCCCCAGCGGCGCGCCGGTGACGATCAGGCCATCGAAGTTCTCGTTCTGGATATCCTCGAAGTCGCAGTAGAAGTTGTTCAGATGCTCGGCCGGCGTGTTCTTCGATTCGCGGCTGTCGATGCGCAGCAGCTGGATATCAATCTGCAGCGGCGAGTTGGAAAGCAGGCGCAGAAACTGGTTTTCCGTTTCGATCTTCTTTGGCATCAGGTTGAGGATCAGCACTTTCAGCGGCCTGATTTCCTGTGTTTTTGCCCGCGAGGATGTCATCACGAAGACATTCTCACCGCGCAAGAAATTGACCGCAGGTAACTCATCAGGAACACGAATCGGCATTGCTTAACCCTCACACATCCATTTATACGTTTAGACTTCTAGATGCCCGAAGATAGCGTTTTTTTCCGTCGATGTCGAGCGTTCAGCGGAAAGGTGAAAATGTTTCATTGCGCGAGCTGCGTCAGGATCTTGGCAGGGAGGATGAGAGGTACTGAAAGCAAAAAGGCCATCCTTTCGGATGGCCTCTTGGCTTATTTGATGCTTGGCAGTGTCCTACAGTATTCGTCTCATCCTGAGACTCTCCCCTGCGGGGGCCGCCGCAAGCGGCGTTAAGGCCCGTTCCCGACGGGCCTTTCGCATGCCCATGCTCGAGCAGAACGCCAGATAACAGACAAAACAAAAAGCCCCATGCTTTCGCATGAGGCTTGTTGTTTTATTTGATGCTTGGCAGTGTCCTACTCTCGCATGGGGAGACCCCACACTACCATCGGCGCTACGGCGTTTCACTTCTGAGTTCGGCATGGGGTCAGGTGGGACCACCGCGCTATTGCCGCCAAGCAAATTCTTTTTTCTGCCGAACTTCTAAACCCACTTTAAATAAAGTGGTGCTGATACCCAGAGTCGAACTGGGGACCTCACCCTTACCAAGGGTGCGCTCTACCAACTGAGCCATATCAGCACGCTTAATTTGATGCCTGGCAGTGTCCTACTCTCGCATGGGGAGACCCCACACTACCATCGGCGCTACGGCGTTTCACTTCTGAGTTCGGCATGGGGTCAGGTGGGACCACCGCGCTATTGCCGC